>NZ_UNRL01000021.1:0-4092 GCF_900537155.1 Photobacterium sp. Alg240-V54 | reverse complement strand
TCCAATCTACATGGTGCCTAGCCGTAACTGCTACGGTATCATCGGTCCAATCAGCAAAGTTCAAATGAGCAAAGAAGGCATTGCGCTTAAAGCGAAAAATGCCGGTATTCCATTCAACGCTGATGAGAAAAAAGCCAGCTACGCTGTAGTAACTAACTGTACTTACGACGGTTTATGTTACCACTCAGAAGTGACTGAAGCGCTACTAGGCGAAAGCTCTAGCCGTATTCACATGGACGAAGCTTGGTTTGGTTACGCACGTTTTAACCCTATCTACAAGGGTCACTACGCAATGCGTGGCGATGCGAAAGACCACACAGGTCCTACTGTATTTGCAACGCACTCAACGCACAAGTTATTGAATGCATTGTCTCAAGCATCATACATTCATGTACGTAACGGTGAAAACGCGATCAACTTTGACCGCTTCAACCAAGCTTACATGATGCATACTTCAACATCACCACTATACGCAATCTGTGCGTCTAACGATGTTGCTGCTAACATGATGAAAGGCGAAAGTGGTTTATCGCTAACGAACGAAGTGAACCGCGAAGCGATCATCTTCCGTCAAAACATGCGTCAACTATTTAACGATTACACGGCTGAAAACGATTGGTTCTTCAAGCCTTGGAACGCTGAAACTGTTACAGAAATGAACGGCGACAAAGTTAATTTCGAAGACGCTTCTGTTGAGTCTCTAATGACTATTCAACAGAACTGGAAACTAACTCCTGGCGACAAGTGGCATGGCTTTGACGAAATCGACAATGACTGGTGTATGCTTGATCCAATCAAAGTTAGCTTGCTAACTCCGGGTCTTGACGACAACGGTAACTTCCTAGAAACAGGTGTTCCAGCAGCACTTGTTACTGCATACCTAGGTCGTTTCGGTATCGTACCAACCCGTACTACTGACTTCCAAGTCATGTTCCTATTCTCAATGGGTATTACTAAAGGTAAGCGTGACACCTTGATCAACACTCTGTTGTCATTCAAGCGTCACTACGATGCAAACGCAGATATCGAAACATTACTGCCAGAGCTAGTAGCTTCTGCTCCAGAAGTTTACCGCGGTCTTGGTCTTAAAGATCTTGGTAACAGAATGTTTGAATACCTAGTACGTCACAACCCAAGCCAAGTACTAAACCACGCTTACTCAAGCCTTCCAGAAATGGAAGTGAAGCCACGTACTGCTTACCAGTTCGTCGTGTCTGATGACGTAGAGCTAGTGCCTTCTGACAAGCTTGTTGGCCGCGTTGCAGCGAACTCTGTTATTCCTTACCCACCAGGCATTCCAATGCTAATGGGTGGCGAAAACTTCGGTGATGATACAAGTCCTCAAATCCAGTACTTGAAAGCACTAGAAGCATGGGACGCAGAATTCCCTGGTTTCGAACACGAAACTGAAGGCGCTGAGATCGAAGACGGTAAATACCACGTTCTTTGTATCAAAAAAGACGCACTATAATCGCCTAACACGATAATGTGACTACCCTACCAATCCCTCGCTAGCTCTAGCGAGGGATTTTTTTATTGTTAAAGATAGCCCAACCTCAAACAATCTATCAGCCCAGTAGACTAAAAAATAATTTATACAAATATCATTACTCGCTTTTTTAATATTTAAAATTATTTCCCTCATTTTTTAATGTGCAATCTTGCATAAACATGCAGTAAACCCACATTTTAAACCACCACTCACGAAAACGCTCAAGCCATTGAAATAATATAACTTTCAATAGAAAAGTTAAAAAAAACACCAAATAAAATCCAATAATTAAACAAAATGAACGAATTTCGATACCATTAATGATTGATAAGATCATTGCTAAAATATTTTCTTTCATTGATAAATTTTTGTTTTTATCAAAATAGCGTCCTATATTGGGTCGAGCAAAAGATAAGTATTTAGATTGAAGGTATTCAATCGTAAATAGCTATATTGCAATTATCTCGGTAATAAATATTTAATTTGAAGTAATTAAGGGTTTATCACCACCATAACAAATAACTCACCATGGAATCGATTTATTTAAATAAAGACAAATTCTTTTTTTAAAATAGGTTTATCTCCCTTCAAATCATAGGTGAATATAATGTCATCGGAAACTGGCACTAAAAAAATGGGACTCGTTGGCTTAACTGTACTTGTTGCAGTTAACATGATGGGCTCTGGTATTATTATGCTACCAGCAAGCTTGGCGCAAGTTGGTGCAATTTCAATGTTGTCTTGGATTGTGACTGCGTTAGGCGCAATGTGTATTGCTTACACGTTCGCTAAGTGTGGTGCACTTTGTAAACGCTCTGGCGGTATGTCAGCTTACGCACAAGAAGCACACGGTAAGTCATCTTTTTTCATATCTTCTTATACTTACTACGTGTGTCTAGTTATTAGTTGTGTGGCGATTGCCGTTTCAGCATTAGGTTACATCAAACCATTTATACCTTGGCTTGATACACCGATACACACTTTCTTCGGTGTGGTTGCGATTCTTGTCTTCACTATGGTAGCTAACTTTGGCGGTGCGAAAATCACTGGTCAAATTTCAGCGTTCACTGTTTGGGGTATCATTATTCCGGTTGCGGGTCTGTCTATCATCGGTTGGTGGTGGTTCGATCCACAAACATTCATGAATGCATGGAATCCACATAACGACACCACTATGCACTCTGTATCTTCTGGTATCGCACTGACTTTATGGGCTTTCCTAGGTATTGAATCTGCGGGTGCTAACTCTGATGCAGTTGAAAATCCAGAGCGTAACGTACCGCTTGCAGTACTGTTTGGTACTGGTTTCGCAGCGATCGTTTACATTGCATCTACTGGTGTTATTCAAGGTATTATTCCTAACTCAGAACTTGCAGCATCAACGGCACCGTTTGGTTTAGTGTTCAGCCACATGTTTAACCCTATGGTGGGTAACATCGTTACTCTAGCTGCGGTTATCGCATGTATCGGCTCACTACTTGGCTGGCAGTTCACTAACGCACAGGTTTCTAAAGCAGCAGCAGATGAAGGTCTATTCCCTAAAATCTTTGCTAAAACCAACAAAGCAGGCGTGCCTGTAGCTGGAATGTTAATCATGTTAGCTGCTGAGATTTTACTCGCAGTGATGACTATCTCTCCTAACTTGATCAGCCAATTCAACGCACTATTGAACCTTGCAGTATTCATTAACATGGTACCTTACATCCTATCTATGACAGGTTTGGAAGTGCTACTTCGCAAGAACATGGTATCTCAAAAGCAATACCGTATTGGTGCAACCGTGGGTACATTGGCGGTTCTTTACAGTATCTATGGCGTCTATGCTTGTGGTGAAACTGCAGTATTTGGCGGTACCATATTAATGCTACTCGGTTATATCTTCTACGGCTTCATTGCTGCTCGTGATACAAAACCAGAAACTAAGCCAAGTTAATTTATTAATAACCAACAAAAGTGAAAATGGGAATAAATAATAAATACGCTAACCATTAATAACCTTATTAATAACCAGCCTTATTTATTCCCTATTTATTAAATTTATAGCACGTTTTATTACGTCATATTCATGACGTCTACATAAAACATATCAGCCATTAATCATTTTATTCAGGCGTTATTATGAACAACAATTATATAACCAGCAAAATGCGTACTCTTGTTATTGAACACCAGAACATTACTCCAAACAGCTTTGCCGATCGTGCAACTAAGTCGCTAATTACAGAGTTACAGAGTCGCAGCATCGGCATCATCACTGCCACTTCTTATGAAGATGCGCGTGCGGTTATCATGTCGACTCAAATCGATAGCTTAGTATTAGCACTAGAAAAAACTGAAGAGCAAATCGTTAACTCTAACGAAGAAGTTGATTTGTTAGCAGCACTACAAGCACGTCAATCTGAAGTGCCAGTATTTCTACTAGCAGAACGCGCGCGTACCTCTATTCTTAACAACCGCCAGTTAATGGAGCGTGTTGATGAGTGTTACTCAGTACTAGAAGACACTGCTGATTTCGTTGCTGGCCGTATCGTAGCTTCAATGCGTCGTTACCGTGCCCAAGTGTTACCACCGTTCATGAAAGCGATGATGCACTACAACKA
>NZ_UNRL01000020.1:0-1966 GCF_900537155.1 Photobacterium sp. Alg240-V54 | reverse complement strand
GTGCTCTACCCCCAGTAGTATTCGTCCGAGGCGCTACCTAAATAGCTTTCGGGGAGAACCAGCTATCTCCGAGTTTGATTGGCCTTTCACCCCTAGCCACAAGTCATCCGCTAATTTTTCAACATTAGTCGGTTCGGTCCTCCAGTAAGTGTTACCTCACCTTCAACCTGCCCATGGCTAGATCACTCGGTTTCGGGTCTAATCCTAGCAACTATGACGCCCAGTTAAGACTCGGTTTCCCTACGGCTCCCCTAAACGGTTAACCTTGCTACTAAAATTAAGTCGCTGACCCATTATACAAAAGGTACGCAGTCACCCAACAAGTGGGCTCCTACTGCTTGTACGTACACGGTTTCAGGTTCTATTTCACTCCCCTCACAGGGGTTCTTTTCGCCTTTCCCTCACGGTACTGGTTCACTATCGGTCAGTCAGGAGTATTTAGCCTTGGAGGATGGTCCCCCCATGTTCAAACAGGATATCACGTGTCCCGTCCTACTCGATTTCACTAATAAAGCGTTGTTGGTTACGGGGCTATCACCCTGTATCGCGGYACTTTCCAGAACCTTCACCTAACGCTGAACTAACTTAAGGGCTAATCCGGTTTCGCTCGCCGCTACTACCGGAATCTCGGTTGATTTCTCTTCCTCGGGGTACTTAGATGTTTCAGTTCCCCCGGTTCGCTTCATTAACCTATGTATTCAGTTAATGATACTAGCTTATGCTAGTGGGTTTCCCCATTCGGAAATCCCAGACTCAAGTGGCTTTTACTGCCTAATCTGGGCTTATCGCAAGTTAATACGTCCTTCATCGCCTCTGACTGCCAAGGCATCCACCGTGTACGCTTAGTCACTTAACCATACAACCCCAAGAGGTCTTGTATGTTCAAMYAACCAAGGTTTGTGTTTAATAATCCGATCAAGAAAATATTAAACATTGGTTTTTCGCCGGACTCATTTATTTGTYTTYACTTTAAAAAGTGAAARCAAAMWCAGACACTTGAATGTGTGWTGTTTTGAGAACTCGTTTTTATTCTTCTTTTACAAGAARCAAYAAAAACATTTTTTAAAATCAATCTTTCGATTGAATTTACTAGTCAGCTTTCCAGATTGTTAAAGARCATGYRWTTKATCWTTTTWAACGATRAMKAAWCCACTTTSTAATCACACTCTTWCGAATGYATTTAKAAAGTGGTGGAGCTATGCGGGATCGAACCGCAGACCTCCTKCGTGCAAGSSARGCGCTCTCCCAGCTGAGCTATAACCCCWTMAAGTTTTACTTCTTAGGAGAAGTTCTMTHVAARAGAAAGTGGTGGGCGATACCGGGCTCGAACCAGTGACCCCCTCCTTGTAAGGGAGGTGCTCTCMSMYRTWTTWWWYMYYTYSKRRGARARRATGGTGGGTCGTGCAGGATTCGAACCTGCGACCAATTGATTAAAAGTCAACTGCTCTACCAACTGAGCTAACGCCCAWCKTTTYACTDCCKAWRAAAAGAAGTGGCGTCCCGTAGGGGAGTCGAACCCCTGTTACCGCCGTGAAAGGGCGGTGTCCTAGGCCTCTAGACGAACGGGACAATGTTCATACTTAWGTTGTTGGGCAACAATAAGTGGCTCTYTTACATTTTAACCAGGCAATCTGTGTGGACACTGCATAAAACAGYATAAGTCTTTAGGTAAGGAGGTGATCCAGCCCCAGGTTCCCCTAGGGCTACCTTGTTACGACTTCACCCCAGTCATGAACCACACCGTGGTAAACGCCCTCCCGAAGGTTAAGCTATCTACTTCTGGTGCAGCCCACTCCCATGGTGTGACGGGCGGTGTGTACAAGGCCCGGGAACGTATTCACCGTGACATTCTGATTCACGATTACTAGCGATTCCGATTTCATGGAGTCGAGTTGCAGACTCCAATCCGGACTACGACGTACTTTGTGGGATTCGCTTACTATCGCTAGTTTGCAGCCCTCTGTAT
>NZ_UNRL01000018.1:0-3391 GCF_900537155.1 Photobacterium sp. Alg240-V54 | reverse complement strand
CCTTCACCTAACGCTTAACTAACTTAGGGGCTCATCCGGTTTCGCTCGCCGCTACTACCGGAAGCTCGGTTGAGTTCTCTTCCTCGGGGTACTTAGATGTTTCAGTTCCCCCGGTTCGCTTCATTAACCTATGTATTCAGTTAATGATACTAGCTTATGCTAGTGGGTTTCCCCATTCGGAAATCCCAGACTCAAGTGGCTTTTACTGCCTAATCTGGGCTTATCGCAAGTTAATACGTCCTTCATCGCCTCTGACTGCCAAGGCATCCACCGTGTACGCTTAGTCACTTAACCATACAACCCCAAGAGGTCTTTGCTCTTAGTTTCCACTTAAAAAGTGGAGTAAGTTGGTCAAACAACCAAGGTTTGCGTTTAATAATCCGATCAAGAAAGTATTAAACGTTGGTTTTTCGCCGGACTCATTTATTTGTCTTCACTTTAAAAAGTGAAAGCAAACACAGACACTTGAATGTGTATGTTTTGAGAACTCGTTTTTATTGTTCTTTTACAAGAAGCAATAAAAACATTTTTTAAAATCAATCTTTCGATTGAATTTACTAGTCAGCTTTCCAGATTGTTAAAGAACATGTAATCATCGTTAGATAACCACTTTTTAAACACACTTTTGTCTCTATCTGAAGAGAAGTGAACTTAAAGAGTGGTGGAGCTATGCGGGATCGAACCGCAGACCTCCTGCGTGCAAGGCAGGCGCTCTCCCAGCTGAGCTATAACCCCAACGATTTAAAAGACTGTACCACCACTTTTTCTGGGAGAAAAAGTGGTGGGTCTGAGTGGACTCGAACCACCGACCTCACCCTTATCAGGGGTGCGCTCTAACCACCTGAGCTACAGACCCAAGTCTTTTTACGTTCTACATTTCGACCAAGCAATCTGTGTGGACACTGCATAAAACAGYATAAGTCTTTAGGTAAGGAGGTGATCCAGCCCCAGGTTCCCCTAGGGCTACCTTGTTACGACTTCACCCCAGTCATGAACCACACCGTGGTAAACGCCCTCCCGAAGGTTAAGCTATCTACTTCTGGTGCAGCCCACTCCCATGGTGTGACGGGCGGTGTGTACAAGGCCCGGGAACGTATTCACCGTGACATTCTGATTCACGATTACTAGCGATTCCGACTTCATGGAGTCGAGTTGCAGACTCCAATCCGGACTACGACGTACTTTGTGGGATTCGCTTACTATCGCTAGTTTGCAGCCCTCTGTATACGCCATTGTAGCACGTGTGTAGCCCTACTCGTAAGGGCCATGATGACTTGACGTCGTCCCCACCTTCCTCCGGTTTATCACCGGCAGTCTCCCTGGAGTTCCCACCATTAYGTGCTGGCAAACAAGGATAAGGGTTGCGCTCGTTGCGGGACTTAACCCAACATTTCACAACACGAGCTGACGACAGCCATGCAGCACCTGTCTCAGAGTTCCCGAAGGCACTAAGCTATCTCTAGCGAATTCTCTGGATGTCAAGAGTAGGTAAGGTTCTTCGCGTTGCATCGAATTAAACCACATGCTCCACCGCTTGTGCGGGCCCCCGTCAATTCATTTGAGTTTTAATCTTGCGACCGTACTCCCCAGGCGGTCTACTTAACGCGTTAGCTCCGAAAGCCACGGCTCAAGGCCACAACCTTCAAGTAGACATCGTTTACGGCGTGGACTACCAGGGTATCTAATCCTGTTTGCTCCCCACGCTTTCGCATCTGAGCGTCAGTCTTTGTCCAGGGGGCCGCCTTCGCCACCGGTATTCCTTCAGATCTCTACGCATTTCACCGCTACACCTGAAATTCTACCCCCCTCTACAAGACTCTAGTCTGCCAGTTCAAAATGCTGTTCCGAGGTTGAGCCCCGGGCTTTCACATCTTGCTTAACAGACCGCCTGCATGCGCTTTACGCCCAGTAATTCCGATTAACGCTCGCACCCTCCGTATTACCGCGGCTGCTGGCACGGAGTTAGCCGGTGCTTCTTCTGTTGCTAACGTCAAACAGCYAAGCTATTAACTTAACTGCCTTCCTCACAACTGAAAGTACTTTACAACCCGAAGGCCTTCTTCATACACGCGGCATGGCTGCATCAGGGTTTCCCCCATTGTGCAATATTCCCCACTGCTGCCTCCCGTAGGAGTCTGGACCGTGTCTCAGTTCCAGTGTGGCTGATCATCCTCTCAGACCAGCTAGGGATCGTCGCCTTGGTGAGCCATTACCCCACCAACTAGCTAATCCCACCTGGGCTAATCCTGACGCGAGAGGCCCGAAGGTCCCCCTCTTTGCTCCRAAGAGATTATGCGGTATTAGCTATCGTTTCCAATAGTTATCCCCCACATCAGGGTATATTCCCAGGCATTACTCACCCGTCCGCCGCTCGTCAGCAAAGAAAGCAAGCTTTCTTTCTGTTACCGCTCGACTTGCATGTGTTAGGCCTGCCGCCAGCGTTCAATCTGAGCCATGATCAAACTCTTCAATTAAAGTTTTGTTGTYTCTTTCGARACGGCTCAATGAATACTGACTTCAAAACTACCTTAGTAATTTTAAAGCTATTATCGTTCCAACAGAACGATAATGAATTGACTGTGCCAAATAACCGTAGTTATTTGTATTGGTCACTCAGTTCATTGATAAATCTTTCGACTTAACTATTCAACGAGTGCCCACACAGATTGCATGGTCAAATTGTTAAAGAACGTTGACTTTCAATGCCTTAGCGCTTTACGCTTCAGCAAGTCAGGTGGCGTATAATACGCTTTTCTGATATTCAGTCAAGACAAAATTTTCATCTTTTTTATCAATCGATTAAAAAGTAAAAACTCTCTGTTGACGTCGCTCACATTTCAATCAGTGAGAGCGAAATAAAAGCCCGTTCATTGAACGGGCTCTCATAATTTGAAGCCTGGCGATGTCCTACTCTCACATGGGGAGRCCCCACACTACCATCGGCGCTATTACGTTTCACTACTGAGTTCGGCAWGGGATCAGGTGGGTCCATAACGCTATGGTCGCCAAGCAAATTCTGTTTTATTTATTACCTTATGGCAATAAATAGCAATCTGGGAAAATCTGACTAGTTTGTTCTCAACACGTCATTCAAGTGTTTGTAGAGTCCGTCTCTTCTCTTTGAAGAAGAAAAACCCCTTGGGTGTTGTATGGTTAAGCCTCACGGGCAATTAGTATCAGTTAGCTCAATGCCTCACAGCACTTACACACCTGACCTATCAACGTTGTAGTCTTCAACAACCCTTTAGAGACCTTAAAGGTCTAGGGATGACTCATCTTGAGGCTCGCTTCCCGCTTAGATGCTTTCAGCGGTTATCGATTCCGAACTTAGCTACCGGGCAATGCATCTGGCGATACAACCCGAACACCAGCGGTTCGTCCACTCCGGTCC
>NZ_UNRL01000017.1:0-15401 GCF_900537155.1 Photobacterium sp. Alg240-V54 | reverse complement strand
CCTGCCGCCAGCGTTCAATCTGAGCCATGATCAAACTCTTCAATTAAAGTTTTGTTGTYTCTTTCGAGACGGCTCAATGAATACTGACTTCAAAACTACCTTAGTAATTTTAAAGCTATTATCGTTCCAACAGAACGATAATGAATTGACTGTGCCAAACAATCTTCTCTATAAATAGATTAGGTTATTTGTATTGGTCACTCAGTTCATTGATAAATCTTTCGACTTAACTATTCAACGAGTGCCCACACAGATTGCATGGTCAAATTGTTAAAGAACAATACTGACTTTCGGTAACCGCTTGCGCCGTTGTCCGTGTCAGTGAGGTCGCATTATAGGGAGATTTTATCTGCTGACAAGCATATTTTTAATAAATAAAATCGTTTGCTCAAATTTAAATCAAATTGAATATAACTGTTACTTTTACACTCACAACTACGCTGAATACAATTTTTAAAGCACTTCTAAGATAACAATATCGTTATTATTATCTGTTCTAATTTCATCTATAGCAGCAATTAGTAATGATGATTTTTACAATCAACAACTAAAAAGGTGAAAATCAAAATAAAAAATCGTTAGTTGTCATCGGTAACTATCATCGATAGCGCTTCAAGCGAGTACTGTTAGAAAATTATTCACTATTATAGAAGTAGAAGTAGAAGTAGAAGTAGAAGTAGAAGTAGAAAATGATAGTTTGGAATTAATTACAATAAAATATCAAAAAAAAAGCCGAGTCCAAGGACTCGGCTTTCTTCTTATTTAATGGCTAGTGCTTATTCAGCAGCAGCTTCTTCCTTTGCAGGACGGTCTAATAACTCGATGTAAGCCATAGGAGCTTTATCACCAGTACGGAAACCGCACTTCATGATACGAGTGTAACCACCAGGACGCGCTGCGAAGCGTGGACCTAGTTCATTAAATAATTTCGCAACAACTTCGTTATCACGAGTACGAGCGAATGCAAGACGACGGTTAGCAACACTGTCGGTCTTAGCTAGGGTAATCAAAGGCTCAATTACGCGACGTAGCTCTTTTGCTTTAGGCAAGGTAGTCTTAATTAATTCGTGACGTACCAGAGAGCTAGCCATGTTGCTGAACATCGCTTTACGATGACTGCTGTTGCGGTTGAGTTGACGACCACTCTTACGATGGCGCATGACCTAATCCTTCTAACTAGATATCAGTAAACTGTTAATCTTCAGCGATTGATGCAGGTGGCCAGTTTTCTAGGCGCATACCTAGAGATAGACCACGAGAAGCTAATACATCTTTGATTTCTGTCAAAGACTTCTTACCAAGGTTTGGCGTTTTAAGAAGCTCAACCTCGGTACGCTGAACAAGATCACCGATGTAATGGATCGCTTCTGCTTTCAGACAGTTAGCAGAGCGAACAGTTAGTTCAAGATCGTCTACAGGACGCAGTAGGATCGGATCGAACTCCGGCTTCTCTTCTTTCTCTTCAGGAACTCGTACATCACGAAGATCTACAAATGCATCCAATTGTTCAGCAAGAATTGTTGCTGCACGACGGATAGCTTCCTCAGGATCAAGAGTACCATTAGTCTCCATATCGATTACTAGCTTGTCTAGGTCAGTACGTTGTTCTACACGTGCTGCCTCTACCGCGTAAGCGATACGGTCCACTGGGCTGTAAGTAGCATCTACTAACAAACGACCAATTGGACGCTCATCTTCTTCAGTGTGAATACGAGCTGATGCTGGTACGTAGCCGCGACCACGTTCTACCTTGATGCGCATGCTTAATTCAGCATTGTCATCAGTTAGATGGCAGATTACGTGTTCTGGGTTCGCAATCTCAACATCACCATCATGGGTGATGTCACCTGCAACAACAGGGCCTGCACCAGATTTGTTCAGAGTAAGAATAACTTCATCTTTACCCTCAACCTTAACGGCTAGACCTTTAAGGTTAAGAAGAATTTCAAGGATATCCTCCTGAACGCCTTCTTTGGTGCTGTACTCATGTAACACACCGTCGATTTCTACTTCAGTTACAGCACAACCTGGCATTGAAGATAGCAAAATACGACGAAGAGCGTTTCCTAGAGTGTGGCCAAAACCACGCTCCAACGGCTCTAGAGTTACTTTTGCGTGCGTAGAGCTAACTTGTTCGATGTCAACTAGACGCGGCTTAAGAAATTCTGTTACAGAACCCTGCATTGTGTCCTCTCTTAACTGTAGCCTTACTTAGAGTAAAGCTCGACGATCAGGTGTTCGTTGATGTCGGCAGACAAATCAGAACGTTCTGGAAGACGCTTAAACGTACCTTCCATCTTGCTGCTGTCTACTTCGACCCAAGTCGGTAGTTCACGCTGTGTAGCAACTTCAAGAGCTGCTTTAATGCGTGCTTGGTTCTTAGCTTTCTCACGAATGCTAACAACGTCGTTTGCCGCTACCTTGAAAGAAGGAACGTTTACGACTTGACCGTTAACTAGAATCGCTTTGTGGCTTACCAATTGACGAGATTCAGCGCGAGTTGCACCAAAGCCCATGCGGTAAACTACGTTATCTAAACGACCTTCAAGAAGCTGAAGCAGGTTTTCACCTGTGTTACCCTTGATGCGGGCAGCTGTCTTGTAGTAGTTACGGAATTGTTTTTCTAGTACGCCATATGTACGACGAACTTTCTGCTTCTCACGAAGCTGAACGCCGTAATCAGATAGACGACCGCGACGAGCACCATGTTGGCCCGGAGCGTTATCAATCTTACACTTGGTATCAATCGCACGTACACCAGACTTAAGGAATAAGTCAGTGCCTTCGCGACGGCTAAGCTTTAGCTTAGGACCCAAATATCTTGCCATTTTCTTTCTCCAATATTCCTAGAAACTAAACGTTATACGCGACGTTTCTTAGGTGGACGACAACCGTTATGAGGGATCGGAGTCGCATCAACAATGTTAGTGATACGGAAACCCGCTGCGTTTAGAGCGCGGATTGTAGACTCACGACCAGGACCAGGGCCCTTAACCATAACTTCTAGGTTCTTAACGCCATATTCTTTGGCCATTTCACCACAACGCTCAGCAGCAACCTGTGCAGCGAACGGAGTAGATTTACGAGAACCACGGAAACCTGAACCACCTGCAGTTGCCCATGAAAGAGCATTACCTTGACGGTCAGTAATGGTTACGATTGTGTTGTTGAAAGAAGCATGGATGTGCGCAACGCCATCGGCTACTTGCTTGCGTACGCGCTTACGAGCGCGAGTTGGTTGTTTTGCCATTGTACTCTACCTTATCCGACTATTTTTTGATCGGCTTGCGCGGACCCTTGCGGGTACGTGCGTTGGTTTTAGTACGCTGTCCACGAAGAGGTAGACTGCGACGGTGACGAAGACCACGGTAACAACCAAGGTCCATAAGGCGCTTGATGTTCATGGAAATTTCACGACGAAGATCACCTTCTACAGTGTACTTAGCTACACCATCACGCAGTAGATCGATCTGTTCTTCAGTTAGTTCACTGATCTTAACATCTTCAGCAATACCAGTCTCAGCTAGAATAGCTTGAGAACGAGTCTTACCGATGCCGTAAATCGCAGTTAATGCGATTACAGCGTGTTTCTGATCAGGAATGTTAATGCCTGCAATACGGGCCACTATTCACTCCTAGTACTTTACAAGAATAACCGCTGCAGAGCCCGTTCAGGATACGCAGCGGTGGTACAATTCTTTTGCACATAACAAAAGATGGTTGACTAATTTAGCCAACCTATCTTCAATTTGCAAGAAATATTTCTGCTAATTAGCCTTGGCGTTGTTTATGCTTTGGCTCACTGCAAATTACACGCACAACACCGTTGCGCTTGATAACTTTACAGTTACGGCAGATTTTCTTAACGGAAGCACGAACTTTCATTGCTAAACTCCGTAAATATGGAAAACTAAACTTAGCGGCCGTAGCCTTTTAGATTAGCTTTTTTCAATACTGACTCATATTGTTGAGACATCAAATGTGTCTGAACTTGAGCCATGAAATCCATGATAACAACAACTACGATTAGTAAGGAAGTACCGCCGAAATAAAAGCGTACGTTCCATGCAATCATCATGAACTCGGGGATCAGACAGATAAAGGTGATATACAACGCACCCGCAAGGGTTAGTCGAGTCATTACTTTATCAATGTACATTGCGGTCTGTTCACCCGGGCGAATACCAGGTATGAATGCTCCAGACTTCTTCAAGTTATCAGCTGTCTCGCGAGGGTTAAACACCAACGCGGTATAGAAGAAACAGAAGAAAATAATTGCAGCAGCGTAGAGCATTACATAAAGTGGCTGTCCTGGACTAAGAGCAAGTGAAATATCACTTAACCAGCCAAGACCTTCACTTTGTCCAAACCACTGAGCCAGTGTGCCTGGAAACAGAATAATACTCGATGCGAAAATTGCTGGGATTACACCGGCCATGTTGATTTTCAACGGCAAGTGTGTGCTCTGCGCAGCAAAGACACGACGGCCTTGTTGACGCTTGGCGTAGTTAACGACGATACGACGTTGACCACGTTCCATGAACACTACAAAGTAAATCACAGCAAAAGATATAACCGCAATTAACAGTAGAAGAAGTACGTGCAATTCACCTTGACGCGCTTGCTCTACGGTCTGTCCAATAGCTGGCGGCAAACCAGCAACGATACCAGTGAAAATAATCACAGATATACCGTTACCAATGCCACGCTCGGTAACTTGCTCACCTAACCACATTAAGAACATGGTACCAGTAACCAAACTAACCACGGCAACAAAATAGAAACTAGGACCTGGATTATGTACCAGGCCTGGAATCATACTTGGTAACCCCGTTGCAATACCAATTGCTTGGAAGGTTGCCAATACAAGCGTACCGTATCGGGTGTACTGACTAATCTTACGACGGCCAGCTTCACCTTCTTTCTTCAACTCAGCCAAGGCTGGATGAACTACTGTTAGCAACTGGACAATAATGGACGCAGAAATATACGGCATTATGCCCAGAGCTAAAATAGAAGCACGCGAGAGTGCACCACCAGAGAACATGTTAAACATCTCAATGATGGTACCCTTTTGCTGCTCGAACAGACTGGCAAGTACAGTAGCGTCAATACCAGGAATAGGCACAAAGGATCCAGCTCGGAATATTAATATCGCACCTAATACAAAGAGAAGGCGTGACTTAAGCTCTGCTAGGCCACCTTGTCCACTACGAAAATCTTGTCCTGGTTGTTTAGCCATCTGTACCTCATCCTCGAGTTAATTATTCCTCGATTTTACCGCCAGCAGCTTCGATAGCAGCTAAAGCGCCTTTAGTAACGCGTAGGCCTTTCACTGTTACTGAACGAGCGATATCACCAGAAAGTACAACTTTCACGAACTTAATGTCCTTAGTGATAACATTCGCAGCTTTTAGTGTTTCAAGGCTTACAACATCACCTTCAACTTTCGCTAGCTCTGCTAGACGAACTTCAGCTGTTACTAGGCTCTTACGAGACGTAAAACCGAACTTTGGTAGACGCTGTTTCAAAGGCATTTGACCGCCTTCAAAACCTGGGCGAACAGAACCACCTGAACGTGATTTCTGACCTTTAACACCACGGCCACAAGTTTTACCTAGACCTGAACCGATACCACGGCCTACGCGCTTCGCAGAAGGCTTAGAACCAGCAGCCGGTGATAGAGTATTCAAACGCATACTGATTACTCCTCAACTTTAACCATGTAGTAAACTTTATTGATCATGCCGCGTACGCAAGCAGTATCTTCAAGTTCAACAGTGTGGTTGATGCGACGAAGGCCTAGGCCGCGCAAAGTAGCTTTATGCTTCGGTAAACGACCGATAGAGCTCTTTGTTTGGGTTACTTTAATAGTTTTAGCCATGTCGATTACTCCAGAATTTCTTTAACAGAAAGACCACGTTTTGCAGCGATCATTTCTGGAGAGTTCATTCCACTTAAACCAGCAATCGTTGCGCGAACAACGTTGATTGGGTTAGTAGAACCGTATGTTTTTGCTAGTACGTTACGGATACCCGCAACTTCTAGCACTGCACGCATTGCGCCACCGGCGATGATACCAGTACCTTCTGATGCAGGCTGCATGTACACTTGAGAACCAGTGTGACGGCCTTTAACAGCGTGGTGAAGAGTACCTTCGTTGATTGCGATCGTAACCATGTTACGACGTGCTTTTTCCATCGCTTTCTGGATTGCAGCAGGCACTTCACGTGCTTTACCGTAACCAAAACCGATGCGACCGTTACCGTCACCAACTACTGTTAGTGCAGTAAAGCTGAAAATACGACCACCTTTAACCGTTTTTGAAACACGGTTAACAGCGATCAGTTTTTCATTCAAATCTGATTGTGTCTTTTCGTTAGCCATCTTCCGCCTACCTTAGAATTTCAGACCAGCTTCACGAGCAGCTTCTGCTAGTGTCGCGATACGGCCGTGGTATTGGAAACCAGAGCGATCAAATGCAACGTTAGAGATGCCTTTTTCAATCGCGCGCTCAGCAATAGTTTTACCTACAACTGCAGCAGCGTCTTTGTTTCCGGTACTCTTAACTTGCTCACGGATCGCTTTTTCTAAAGTAGAAGCGGCTGCGATAACCTCAGAGCCGTTCGGTGCGATTACCTGAGCGTACACGTGACGTGGAGTACGGTGTACAACTAGGCGAGTTGCGCCCAGTTCAGCAATCTTACGACGTGCTCGGGTCGCACGACGGATACGAGATGCTTTCTTATCCATAGTGTTACCTTACTTCTTCTTAGCTTCTTTAGTACGCACAACTTCGTCGGCGTAACGAACACCTTTACCTTTATAAGGTTCAGGGCTACGGTAAGCGCGAATATCAGCAGCTACCTGACCAACAACCTGCTTATCAGTACCCGTAAGTACGATTTCAGTTTGTGATGGACATTCAGCTTTGATACCTGCTGGAAGTTCGTGCTCAACTGGATGAGAGAAACCTAGAGTTAGACCTACAGCGTTGCCTTTAATAGCAGCACGGTAACCTACACCCTTAAGAGTCAGCTTCTTAGTGAAGCCTTCGGTAACACCAACAACCATGTTGTTAACTAGTGCACGAGCAGTACCTGCTTGTGCCCAAGCTTTATCGAACCCTTCACGAGGACCGAAAGTAACTTTGTTCTCTTCCAAAGTTAGAACTACTGCTGGATTCATAACACGAACTAATTCGCCTTTTGAACCTTTAACAGTAATTTCCTGACCGTTAAGCTTAACTTCTACGCCGGCAGGGAAAACTACTGGTGCTTTTGCAACACGAGACATGTTCTACTCCTATTATGCTACGTAGCAGATAATCTCACCGCCAAGACCCGCTTTGCGTGCAGCGCGGTCGGTCATAAGACCCTTGGAAGTGGAAACGATAGCAATACCAAGGCCACCCATCACTGATGGTAGCGCACCTTTTTTCTTGTAGATGCGTAGACCAGGACGTGATACACGTTGGATTTGCTCAATAACTGGGTTAGCTTCGAAGTACTTAAGAGTAACTTCTAGCTCTGGCTTAACTTCACCTGTTACAGTGTAGTCTGCCACGAAACCTTCTTCTTGTAATAATGCTGCAATTGCAACTTTAAGCTTAGAAGATGGCATTTTAACAGCAACTTTTTTCGCTGCCTGACCGTTACGAAGACGGGTCAGCATATCCGAAATCGGATCTTGCATGCTCATAAGTTAATACTCCGTGATTCTGAATTGCTTACTGGTATTACCAGCTTGCTTTACGTAGACCCGGAATCTCGCCTTTCATGCAAGCTTCACGAACCTTGATACGGCTAAGACCGAACTTACGTAGGTAGCCGTGTGGACGTCCAGTCTGGTTACAGCGATTACGCTGACGAGACTTCGCAGAATCACGTGGTAGTGACTGAAGCTTAAGCACTGCATTCCAGCGATCTTCTTCAGACGCATTCACGTCGCTAATTAGAGCTTTTAGCGCAGCACGCTTTTCAGCGAACTTAGCTACTAGCTTGGCACGTTTAGCTTCACGTGCCTTCATTGATTCTTTAGCCATTAGTAACCCTTACTTTTACTTACGGAATGGGAAGTTAAAAGCAGACAGTAGAGCTAGAGCTTCTTCATCAGATTTAGCAGAAGTTGTGATTGTGATATCTAAACCACGTACACGATCTACTTTATCGAAATCGATTTCTGGGAAGATGATCTGCTCACGAACGCCCATGCTGTAGTTACCACGACCATCGAATGATTTCGGGTTTAAACCACGGAAATCTCGAATACGAGGTACAGCAATTGAAATTAGACGCTCGAAAAAGTCCCACATACGCTCGCCACGTAAGGTTACTTTACAGCCAATAGGGTAGCCCTCACGGATCTTAAAGCCTGCAACTGACTTGCGTGCTACTGTGATTAGCGGCTTCTGACCTGCAATTGCAGTCATGTCAGCAGCAGCATTTTCTAGCAGCTTCTTGTCGTTGATAGCTTCGCCCACACCCATGTTAAGTGTGATCTTTTCGATCCTTGGGACTTGCATGATACTCTTGTATTCGAACTTGCCAGCAAGGTCTTTTACAACAGTCTCTTTGTAGTAATCATGCAGTTTCGCCATAGTACTACTCCAAACTTACTTGATAGTTTCGCCAGTCGATTTAAAGAAACGAACTTTTTTGTCGTCTTCAAATCGGAAGCCTACACGGTCCGCTTTACCTTGACCGTTAACGATAGCAACATTAGACGCATCGATCGCAGCTTCCTGCTCAACAATACCGCCTTGAACACCCATTGCCGGAACCGGCTTCTGGTGTTTCTTAACCATGTTAATACCTTCAACGATAACTTTACCGGTTGCTAGAACCTTAGTTACCTTACCAGTCTTGCCTTTATCTTTACCAGCAAGAATGATAACTTCGTCGTTACGACGGATTTTAGCTGCCATTATAGTCGCTCCTTAAAGTACTTCTGGCGCTAGTGATACAATCTTCATGAATTTCGTATTACGAAGTTCACGAGTCACAGGGCCAAAGATACGGGTACCGATAGGTTGCTCAGTAGTGTCGTTCAACAATACGCAAGCATTACGGTCAAAGCGAATGACAGAGCCATCTTGACGACGAACGCCTTTACGGGTGCGTACAACCACCGCTTTCAGGACATCACCTTTCTTAACTTTACCGCGTGGAATTGCTTCCTTTACAGTAATCTTGATGATGTCACCGATATGTGCATAGCGACGGTGAGAACCACCCAGAACCTTAATACACATTACGCTACGTGCGCCGGAGTTATCCGCAGCATCAAGCATACTTTGCATTTGGATCATGTTAGTGCTCCGCTAATTTAAAACATCTAGACCCAAATCGAGTCGATATGCCTTTTCTTCAAAGGCGGCGAATAATAACACCATTTTCGACCGATGGGTAGATAAAAAAATGAACGGCCCTAAGTTTTTCAGGGCCGCTTACTTAAACAGCTGAAAAGTCAGTAATTAGATACGTGCTTTTTCAACTACGCGTACCAGTGTCCAAGACTTAGTCTTTGACATTGGACGGCACTCGCGAACTTCAACCATGTCGCCTAGGCCACATTCGTTGTTTTCGTCATGTGCATGAAGCTTAGTCGTGCGTGTGATGTACTTACCGTAGATCGGGTGCTTCACTTTACGCTCGATAGCAACAACAAGAGACTTATCGCCTTTGTTGCTAACTACACGACCAAGCTGAGTACGGATTTGATCGCTCATTATGCGCCAGCCTTCTCAGTCAGTACAGTTTTAACACGTGCGATATCACGACGTACAGTTTTAAGATTATGAGTCTGCTGTAGTTGACCAGTCGCAGCTTGCATGCGCAAGTTAAACTGTTCACGTAGCAAATTCACAAGCTCTGCATTAAGCTCTTCAACGCTTTTAGCGCGTAGATCTAGTGCATTCATCACATCACCGCCTTAATTACGAATGTTGTCTTGATTGGTAGCTTACGTGCAGCAAGATTAAATGCTTCACGAGCTAGTGCTTCAGGAACACCACCCATTTCGTATAGAACTTTACCTGGTTGAATTTGTGCAACCCAGTACTCCACACTACCCTTACCTTTACCTTGACGAACTTCAAGAGGCTTAGATGTGATTGGTTTGTCTGGGAATACACGAATCCAGATTTGGCCCTGACGTTTTACATGACGAGTCATAGCACGACGTGCAGCTTCGATCTGACGAGCAGTTAGTCGACCACGACCAACAGCTTTAAGACCAAATTGACCAAAGCTTACATCAGTACCGTTCGCTAAACCGCGGTTACGACCTTTAAAGGCCTTGCGGAATTTAGTGCGTTTAGGTTGCAGCATCAATAAACTCCTTATTTACGGCTTTTGCGCTGCTTCTTAGGCTTGTCAGCCTTTGGCTCTTCAACCGGCATGCCGCCTAGAACTTCACCTTTGAAGATCCAAACTTTAACGCCGATAACACCGTATTGGGTGTGAGCCGAAGAAGTTGCGTAATCAATGTCAGCACGAAGAGTGTGTAGAGGCACACGGCCTTCACGGTACCACTCAGTACGTGCGATTTCAGCACCGCCTAGACGGCCGCTTACTTCAACTTTGATACCCTTAGCGCCAAGACGCATAGCGTTTTGAACTGCACGCTTCATCGCGCGACGGAACATAACACGACGCTCTAGTTGAGACGAAATGCTGTCTGCTACTAGTTGACCATCTAGTTCTGGTTTACGTACTTCAGCGATGTTGATCTGAGCTGGAACGCCCGCGATCTTCGCAACTGCTGCACGTAGTTTCTCTACGTCTTCGCCTTTCTTACCGATTACTACGCCTGGACGAGCAGTGTGAATAGTCACACGGATGCTCTTAGCAGGACGCTCGATAACGATGCGTGATAGAGATGCTTTTGCTAGTTCCTTAGTAAGGAACTGGCGTACCTTGAAATCGCCGTCTAGGTTGTCAGCGAATTCTTGGCTGTTAGCAAACCAAGTGGTATTCCAAGGCTTACAGATGCCTAAACGAATACCATTAGGATGTACTTTCTGACCCATTGCTTTCTCTCCTAGTCTCTTAGCGGTCTGCTACAACAACAGTGATGTGGCTAGAACGCTTCAAGATGCGATCGGCACGGCCTTTAGCACGAGGCATAATACGCTTCATGGTAGGACCTTCGTCAACGAAGATTTTAGCAACATTAAGATCATCAATGTCTGCGCCTTCGTTGTGTTCTGCGTTAGCGATAGCTGACTCTAGAACTTTCTTGATTAAATCAGCAGCTTTTTTGTTGCTGAAGTTAAGAATTTCTAGAGCTTGAGCAACTGGCTTACCGCGCAGTTGATCTGCAACCAAACGAGCTTTTTGCGGCGAGATGCGAGCAAAGCGATGTTTAGCGATAGCTTCCATTACCTACTCCTTAGCGCTTTTTAGCTTTCTTATCCGCAGCATGACCGCGGTAAGTACGTGTTGGTGCAAATTCGCCTAGCTTGTGACCGATCATTTCTTCAGAAACGAAAACAGGAACGTGCTGACGACCATTATGGACAGCGATGGTCAAACCGATCATCTGAGGGATGATCATTGAGCGACGGGACCAAGTCTTAACAGGCTTTTTGTCTCCGCTTTCCAACGCTTTCTCTACCTTCTTCAGCAAGTGTAGGTCAATGAATGGACCTTTCTTGAGAGAACGTGGCATGGCGTATCCTCTTTATAATTACTTATTACGACGACGTACGATGTACTTGTCGGTGCGCTTGTTGCTACGAGTCTTATAACCCTTAGTTGGAACGCCCCAAGGTGTTACTGGATGACGACCGCCTGATGTACGACCTTCACCACCACCGTGTGGGTGATCCACTGGGTTCATTACAACACCACGTACAGTTGGACGAACACCGCGCCAGCGTGAAGCACCAGCTTTACCTAGCTCACGTAGCATGTGTTCTGCGTTACCAACTTCACCTAGAGTCGCACGACCGTCAGCAAGAACTTTACGCATTTCACCAGAACGTAGACGTAGAGTCACATAAGTGCCTGCACGTGCAATGATCTGAGCGTATGCACCAGCTGAACGAGCCAGCTGTGCACCTTTACCAGGCTTAAGTTCAACACAGTGTACTGTTGAACCTACTGGGATGTTGCGCATTGGTAACGTGTTACCAACTTTGATAGCAGCATCTTCGCCAGACTGGATCATATCACCAGCTTGGATACCTTTAGGTGCGATAATGTAGCGGCGCTCACCGTCTGCGTACAGAACTAGAGCAATGTTTGCGCTACGGTTTGGATCGTATTCTAGACGCTCAACTTTCGCTGGGATGCCATCTTTAGTACGTTTAAAGTCAATTAGACGGTAATGTTGTTTGTTACCACCACCGATATGACGTACTGTGATACGACCGTTATTGTTACGACCACCTGACTTAGAGTTTTTCTCTAGTAGTGGTGCGTACGGCTTACCCTTATGCAGGTCAGAGTTAACCACTTTTACTACGTGGCGACGACCTGGGGAAGTCGGCTTACATTTTACAATAGCCATTCTTCTTTGCTCCTAGCCTTACTCTGCACTACCAGCGAAGTCGATGTCTTGACCTTCTTTCAAGATAACATACGCTTTCTTCACGTCTGAACGACGGCCTTGGCGCATACCTTGACGTTTGGTCTTACCCTTAGTGATAAGAGTATTTACAGACTTAACTTCAACCTCAAACAGTTTTTCAACTGCTGCTTTGATCTCTCTCTTTGTCGCAGTAATAGCAACTTTAAACACGATAGTATTCGCGTTTTCAGCAGCCATTGATGCTTTTTCAGAGATGTGCGGAGCACGTAGAACTTTTAAAATACGCTCTTCAGTGATCATGCTAGCATCTCCTCAATTGCTTTAACTGCAGCTGCAGTCATTACAATTTTATCGAAAGCGATCAAGCTAACTGGATCGATTGCCGCTGCATCACGTACGTCTACTTTGTATAGGTTACGTGCTGCAAGGAATAGATTCTCATCTAGTTCGCCAGTTACGATTAGTGCATCAGTTAGCTCAAGCTCTTTAAGCTTAGCAACTAGTGCTTTTGTCTTTGGTGCTTCTAGAGTGAAGTTTTCAACAACGATTAAACGCTCTTGACGAACTAACTCAGAAAGAATGCTCTTCATAGCACCGCGGTACATTTTCTTGTTTACTTTTTGGCTGTGATCCTGAGGACGAGCAGCGAAAGTAACACCACCAGAACGCCATAGCGGACTGCGGATTGTACCTGCACGAGCGCGACCAGTACCTTTCTGGCGCCATGGCTTAGCGCCACCACCAGAAACGTCTGAACGAGTCTTCTGAGCACGTGTACCCTGACGAGCACCTGCTGCAAATGCAACAACTACTTGGTGTACAAGCGCTTCATTGAAATCACGCCCAAAAGTAGTTTCGGAGACAGTTAGCGCGTTAGCGCCTTTGACTACCAATTCCATTACTAACTCCTCGACGTTACGCTTTAACAGCTGGTTTAACGATCACGTTACCGCCTGTAGCACCAGGGACTGCACCTTTAATAAGAAGCAGATTGCGCTCAGCGTCAACACGTACGATCTCTAGGTTTTGAGTCGTTACACGCTCAGCACCCATGTGACCAGCCATTTTCTTGCCTTTAAATACACGACCTGGAGTTTGACATTGGCCAATTGAACCCGGAGCGCGGTGAGACAAGGAGTTACCATGGGTCATATCTTGAGTACGGAAGTTCCAGCGCTTAATAGCACCTTGGAAGCCCTTACCTTTAGATGTACCAGTAACGTCTACTTTTTTAATTTCGTTAAAGATTTCAACATTTAGCTCAGCGCCAACTGCGAATTCTTCATTATTTTCTAGACGGAATTCCCAAAGACCGCGACCAGCTTCTACACCTGCTTTCGCAAAGTGACCAGCTTCTGGCTTAGATACGCGGCTAGCTTTCTTAGTTCCAGCTGTTACTTGAATAGCGTTGTAACCGTCAGTTTCTACAGATTTAACCTGAGTAACGCGGTTGTTTTCAACTTCAACAACAGTAACTGGAATAGAAATGCCATCTTCGGTAAAGATGCGGGTCATGCCCACTTTACGACCGATTAGACCAATCATTCTCTTATCTCCCCTTAACCTAGGCTGATCTGAACGTCAACGCCAGCTGCTAGATCTAGACGCATCAGAGCATCAACAGTTTTATCTGTAGGCTCAACGATGTCGATAAGGCGCTTGTGTGTACGAATTTCGTACTGGTCACGTGCGTCCTTATTAACGTGTGGAGAAATAAGAACAGTGAAACGTTCTTTGCGAGTAGGTAGAGGGATTGGACCCTTAACCTGTGCGCCAGTACGTTTAGCTGTTTCAACGATTTCCGCAGTAGACTGGTCGATCAAACGGTGATCGAACGCCTTTAGACGGATACGAATACGTTGGTTCTGCATTAGACAGAGCTCCAAATAAAAATTACACAAACAATATCGCCACTCACGTTCGTAAAGACGAAGGAATGTCGATTGATTTATGTGAACGTAGCATCCCTATCGGATGCATTGTCAGCCAATTTAATGACTGCGAACATAAGTCAGAGTGTTCATTATGAAACATACTTGGCAAGCCAGTAGTAAGTTTCTCCTCAACGCTTATTGGTTCACAACAGCACTTACAAGACTTCGTCTCAGGCAGTGTCGAGCATTATACAGATCACATTTTTGAAATCAAGCCTTGATCGATAAATAAGCAACATTCTAATTATTGCTCTTTATTATCAATAATTTAAATATCAATAATCGTAATGATTTGCTAGCCCTACTCGCTTAAGACGCTATCCATGTAGTTATTCATATAAAAAAAGGGAGCCTAAGCTCCCTTTTTTGTACGTAAGTACTAAATGTTATTAAGCAACGATAGTTGCAACAACACCAGCACCAACTGTACGGCCACCTTCACGGATAGCAAAACGTAGACCTTCGTCCATCGCGATAGGTGCGATTAGAGTAACAGTCATAGAGATGTTATCACCAGGCATTACCATTTCAACGCCTTCTGGTAGCTCGATAGTACCAGTTACGTCAGTTGTACGGAAGTAGAACTGTGGACGGTAACCTTTGAAGAAAGGAGTGTGACGACCACCTTCATCTTTAGAAAGAACATAGATTTCTGAAGTGAAAGTTGTGTGTGGAGTGATTGAACCTGGCTTAGCAAGTACTTGACCACGTTGAACGTCATCACGCTTAGTACCACGTAGAAGAACACCAACGTTCTCACCAGCACGRCCTTCGTCAAGAAGCTTACGGAACATCTCAACACCAGTACAAGTAGTTGTAATAGTGTCTACGATACCGATGATAGCAACTTCGTCACCTACACGTACGATACCTTGCYCAATACGACCAGTTACAACAGTACCACGGCCTTGGATCTGTCTCTTATACACA
>NZ_UNRL01000016.1:0-19913 GCF_900537155.1 Photobacterium sp. Alg240-V54 | reverse complement strand
GGCATTACTCACCCGTCCGCCGCTCGTCAGCATTGATAGCAAGCTATCAATCTGTTACCGCTCGACTTGCATGTGTTAGGCCTGCCGCCAGCGTTCAATCTGAGCCATGATCAAACTCTTCAATTAAAGTTTTGTTGTYTCTTTCGARACGGCTCAATGAATACTGACTTCAAAACTACCTTAGTAATTTTAAAGCTATTATCGTTGTTCTTTTCATATAGAGAAGAGAACGATAATGAATTGACTGTGCCAAACAATCTTCTCTATAAATAGATTAGGTTATTTGTATTGGTCACTCAGTTCATTGATAAATCTTTCGACTTAACTATTCAACGAGTGCCCACACAGATTGCATGGTCAAATTGTTAAAGAACAATACTGATTTCGGTAACCGCTTGCGCCGTTGTCCGTGTCAGTGAGGTCGAATTATAGGGAGATTTTATTGGCTGACAATAGTTTTTTGACAAAAAAAAACCGTTTGAACATTTTTTGTTCAAAACGGTTTACTTTGGCTTAATTTGTGTCTTTTTAGCGATGATAGCCGTTGTTTAATCAAATTCACTGTATTTAGAGATAGCCGTTTTTAGAGATACCGCTTGAGATACGCCACGGCGATCAGCCCAACAGACCTTTACATCTATTGTTCTTAATGCTCCTGACAATTTAGGAGACGAAACATCACATATCAATGAAAATCCGCTACTCATTGCTATATCTTCCATACAATATGTGGGATCAGCCATACTCGCAAAAGCAATCAAACCAGTCGCGCCACTGATATTACTGACGCGAGTTTGGTAAAACTCCATCTGCGCTTCTGCTATATGAAGTGCATCTAGAGTCTTTAATGCGTTTTCTGCTTTTACTTCCATATAGGCTTGCATCTTAACCAAGCCTAATACGCCAACAGAAAGTACTCCAAGGGCAATCACTACTTCTAATAAACTAAAGCCTGTCATTGTTTTAATATTAGAAGTCATGCCAAGATCCTTGTATCCATTTTATTCTTTTTATTTTATTTAATGGTGTATCTAAAACATCTCGATTATATTTAAATGACATCGATGTTCTAAATACAGCATAAGTATTAGGAGCATCCATAATATAACCACCAGAAGGATTAAAAGCTCCATTTTGATAATATCCAACATCGTTTATACTAATATCAGGAACAGTATCTGGTTCATAATCTACTAACCCTTTTAATAAATCATAATTATCAGTTAACTTCCAATCGCTTTCTAATGGCACATAATCTATATCATTTGTAATGAAGTGGTAAATCATACCTTTAAAGTCTAAATTTCCTTTTGTAGAAAAAATACCATTTTGAATAACTAAAATAACTCCTGATGATGTAGCTGTTTCAGTACTTATTTTATCTAAATCAGCATCATTTAAATGACACCCTCCGTAATGCCAAATTAAATCTTCTTTATTCTTTAATCCCTTTATTATATCTGCTCCACAATTTTCATTAAATAATGATTTAGGTAATGATTTATCGGATAGCGGTTTATTAATTGGCACATTTCTACCAATACGGAAAAAATCATCTAAATACATTACATCAAGCCATTTATCTCTCTGAGTCATAAATGTATCTTCAAATGGATCTTGGTCTAAGTCTTGAATAAAATCTGATTTAGTACCTAATGGTATATTATTATTCCCTAATAACCCCCAACTTCTATATTCTGTAGCACATGCTTGTCCACTTGTTGGAAAGTCAGTATAAGGAGGGACACTACTAATTAAACCTTTGCTTTCTAATGTACCTAATACTTTAAATAATTTACTATATCTTAAAACAGTACATTCCCATGTATTAGCACTACTTAGTTTACCTGGATCTGGATATGCACTTACACCGCCAGCAAAATATAAATTAGAAGTGGATTTTATTGCACCAGAATCACTGCTACCAGGAACTTTGACACTTTTGCTAATCACCTTACCATTTTTTTTACTTTCAATAGAAAATGGCATTGTATCTAATATATTAAGCTGATCTAATTTCAAAAATTCACAATTTGGTACAGCACCAATATTAGCAACTTTCGATATCATAATATTAGCAAACCCACACTCCAACCCACCTTCGGCAGCCCAGTGTGCTTGTCTGGCTAAGACTTCATTTTGAGTGCGCTTAATCTGATAAAATAAATTCTTATATGAAGCTAATGAAAATAACAGCGCTACTATTAATAACATGCTGGTAATTAATAGTGTCGTCATCCCTGACTGTTGATGCTTATTCATTATTGCCAATTCCTTGTTTTAATCTGAATCGACTTAGCGGTACTTACTGAATCATCATTTTTTAAATGTGCAGCAAGCGTTATTTTAATTAATTGACTGGTAGCACTCGCTGAACTTATTGGTGTATTTACAATATCAAATTGATTTACAGTAATCTGTTTTTCATAAATTAATGAATTAGCATTTGTTAGATTACAAACTGTGTCTATCGTTTTTACATCATCAGATGAGCGATAAACTAATTTAGATTTATTCGAGTTATACATCACTTCATTATATTTACGTCCATCAGGCGCGTCATAAACATAAGCTAAACAATTAATAGCAGAACTTACATAAACGACATTACTTGCACCTGATAGCTTCAAACTTGAACTACCACTTGATACATACCCTGCTCGCAATACATCTTCTTTGATCAATCGAAACGCATCATTAACATCTTGCTCTAGTAGCAACTCTAATGAACGCTTATTTGCGGCTTGATAACCAGATAAAAAAACTGAACCGACAACACCAATCGCAATTAGCCCCACTGACGATGCAATTAATAATTCAATTAAGCTAAAACCTTGATTAGCACTCTTCATAACTACCCAACTTTTCAGAACCAGCTTCTAAGCAGGTATAAATACGCCCAGTAATGGTATAAACCGTTGTTTTTAATTTATAGTCACCAATGCTATAACGATAACTACCATTCGCATTCGGTTTTCCATAAAGAGGATCAAAAGAAAATTGATTCAATGTGCGACTATTTCCAAAATTTATTCCAGAAAAATTAGCACTGTCTATTGAAGAAAGCCTATTGGTATCTGGGTTATCACAACTACTTTCACCATCATCTGTTGAGGTAAAAATACACCAATTGCTATGTGTCCTTGACACAGGTGTAGAGCTATATACATATATCTTAGCCCCACGCATCACCGCTTCGGATTTGGCTTGCACCAATAGCCATTCGATTTCTGTTGCCAAGCGTTTAACTTTATTAGATTCAATTAAGTTATTAAAACTTGGGGCTGCCATAGCCACAAGAATGCCCATGATCACTACCGTGAACACCAATTCCAACAGCGTAAATCCCCGCTGTCGGTCACCATGGCGATGTATGTGATGAAAATGCGTGGTAATTTCGCGAGCCATTCCCCAAATCCCTATAAACGTCATTCCAATCCCTAAGAACAACTTGATCGAGAGTTTATCACCACCGCAAAATAGCACCGTTAGGATATCAATCAGTTATCGAGTCAACTCGAATATTTAAGAGATTACGGAAGATGATTAAACAAAAAGGCGTGACGCTGATCGAAATGTTGATTGCGGTGGCTATCATAGGAGTATTAACTGCGATTGCTTATCCTTCATATCAAGATCATGTATTGAAGGGGCACCGTACGCAGGCGATGGGGGATTTGATTAAAATTCAATTAGCATTAGAGGAAAGTTATACCCAAAACAGTACTTATGATTTTACTATTGTCAGTGATGGTAGTTGTTCTTTTTGCGATACAGATAAAGACCGTTATGTATTCACGATCACACCACAAACCGCAGATTATATAATCACCGCTACAGCACAAACTAAGCAAGAAAATGATACTGACTGCTTAGATAATAAGAAATTAACGTTAAACAGTAATAGTAAAAGTTCACCTGAGCGTTGTTGGTAATATTTTCACTGGCTTCTTTTATGCTCTAACGCGTGATAAGTAGATCACGGATAGCTCGTACCTCTCTTCCGAGATGACGAATAATAACCTGCATTATTTCCTTTATGGTGAGGAGCTTAGTTCTACCTATCCCACTAATATTTAAAAAGCATTAGATTCCCTATCGCCCTCGCGGGCATTCACTGTAGGGAATGACGGCATTGAGCAACAAAAAAACCGCTATCAGCATTCACTAATAGCGGTTTTTATTTATTCTTATTTGCGACGAATTAGTTGGTTAAGTCGTCGAAAAACTTTTTTACGCCGTTAAAGAAACCTTCTGATTTTGGCTTGTGCTTACTCGCATCTTTGCCACCAAACGTTTCTTCTAATTCTTGCAGTAGTTCTTTTTGACGCTTGCTTAAATGTACTGGCGTTTCAACCACCAACTTACAGATAAGATCACCGCGTAAACCACCACGTACAGAATCAACACCTTTACCGCGCATACGGAACATACGACCCGTTTGCATTTCAGATGGTACTTTCAAGCTAACACGGCCATCAAGGGTAGGAACTTCAACCTCACCGCCTAATGCTGCCATTGTGAAACTTACTGGTACTTCACAATGTAGGTTATTGCCTTCGCGCTGGAAAATGTGGTGTTCTTTAACATGTACTTGAACGTACAAGTCACCCGCTGGTGCGCCTTGTTCTCCAGCTTCGCCTTCGCCACTTAAGCGAATACGGTCGCCAGTATCAACACCCGCAGGAATTTTAACTGATAGCGTTTTGGTTTCTTCTACACGGCCTTCGCCATGACACTTACCACATGGATCTTTGATAATTTGGCCACGACCATGACAGTGTGGACAAGTCTGCTGAACAGCAAAGAAGCCTTGACGCATCTGCACTTGACCAGCACCGTGACAGGTACCACATGTGGTTGCAGATGAACCTTTTTTAGCGCCTGAACCATCACAGCTGTCACAACCAACTAATGTTGGTACACGGATTTCTTTCGAACAACCGCGAACAGCTTCTTCCAACGTCAGTTCCATGTTGTAGCGAAGATCTGAACCGCGCTGCGCGCGTTGTTGACGACGACCACCGCCACCACCAAAGATATCACCAAACACATCACCAAAGATGTCACTGAAGTCTGCACCGCCGCCAAAGCCGCCACCGCCCATACCACCTTGTTCAAAGGCTGCATGGCCGTATTGATCGTAAGCAGCGCGTTTTTGGTCGTCTGTTAGAATTTCATAAGCGTATTTCACTTCTTTGAATTTCTCAGCAGATTCCGCATCACCCTGGTTACGGTCGGGGTGGAACTTCATTGCTAAGCGCTTATAAGCCTTTTTAATGTCACGCTCACTTGCGTCACGGGCCACACTTAACACTTCGTATAAATCACGTTTCGACATAACTTGATTGTCACCTAGCTAGATATAGTTACGGGCGTTAGAGTAACCTCAAACGCCCGTAATTTAAACAAGATGTTAACTAATAATAGCTAACGTTCTTATTTGTTGTCTTTAACTTCTTCAAACTCAGCATCAACAACATCGTCGTCTTGCTTAGCTTGTTGCTCACCAGCACCGTCAGCTTGTTGTGCTTGTGCTTTCTGTTGAGCGATTTCCATTAGCTTTTGAGAAGCTGCAACAACCGCTTGAACTTTCGCGTCGATTGCTTCTTTATCTTCGCCTTTGCGTGCTTCTTCTAGTTCAGCAACAGCAGCTTCGATTTTTGCTTTCTCATCAGCAGGAAGTGCATCACCAGCTTCTTCAATTTGCTTACGAGTACCGTGAACAAGTTGGTCAGCTTGGTTACGAGCAGTTACTAGCTCTTCAAACTTCTTATCAGCTTCTTTGTTAGCTTCAGCTTCTTGAACCATCTTCTCGATGTCAGCATCGCTTAGGCCGCCAGACGCTTGAATAGTGATCTTCTGCTCTTTACCTGTAGTCTTGTCTTTCGCAGAAACGTTTAGGATACCGTCGGCATCTAGGTCAAACGTTACTTCGATTTGTGGCATACCACGTGGTGCAGCTTGAATACCTTCTAGATTGAATTGACCTAGAGATTTGTTGAAGCTTGCTTGCTTACGCTCACCTTGAATAACGTGGATAGTTACCGCGCTTTGGTTATCTTCAGCAGTAGAGAACACTTGGTTCGCTTTTGTTGGGATAGTTGTGTTCTTCTCGATAAGCTTAGTCATTACGCCACCCATGGTTTCAATACCAAGAGATAGTGGAGTAACGTCTAGAAGTAGAACGTCTTTAACATCACCAGCAAGTACACCACCTTGAACAGCAGCACCTACAGCAACAGCTTCATCAGGGTTAACGTCTTTACGTGGCTCTTTGCCGAAGAATTCAGTAACTTTAGCCTGAACCATTGGCATACGAGTTTGACCACCAACAAGGATGATGTCGTTGATGTCGCTAACAGATAGACCAGCATCTGAGATAGCTACTTTTAGTGGCTCAAGAGTACGTTGTACTAGGTCTTCAACTAGAGATTCTAGTTTTGCACGTGTCACTTTGATGTTCATGTGCTTAGGACCAGTCGCATCAGCTGTGATGTAAGGTAGATTAACATCAGTTTGCTGTGCAGAAGATAGTTCGATCTTCGCTTTTTCTGCTGCTTCTTTTAGACGCTGCATAGCTAGTGGATCTTTCTTAAGATCGATACCTTGCTCTTTCTTGAACTCGTCTGCTAAGTAGTTGATTAGACGTGTATCAAAGTCTTCACCACCAAGATGTGTATCACCGTTAGTTGCTAGTACTTCAAATGTTTTCTCGCCTTCAACTTCATCGATTTCGATGATTGAGATATCAAATGTACCACCACCAAGGTCGTAAACAGCGATAGTGCGATCGCCACCTTGCTTGTCTAGACCGTAAGCTAGAGCAGCTGCAGTTGGTTCGTTGATGATACGTTTAACATCTAGACCTGCGATACGGCCAGCATCTTTTGTTGCTTGACGCTGTGCATCGTTAAAGTATGCAGGTACTGTGATAACTGCGCCAGTTACTGGTTCGCCTAGGAAGTCTTCTGCAGTTTTCTTCATTTTCTTTAGGATTTCAGCAGATACTTGAGGAGCAGCCATTTTTTGGCCTTTCGCTTCTACCCATGCATCACCGTTGTCAGCCTTAACAATTTTGTAAGGCATGATTTCGATATCACGCTGAACTTCTTCGTCTTCAAAACGACGACCGATTAGACGCTTGATAGCGAATAATGTGTTTTCAGGGTTTGTTACCGCCTGACGTTTTGCAGGTTGACCAACTAACGTTTCGCCATCTTGCGTGTATGCAACAACTGATGCTGTTGTACGCTCGCCTTCTGCGTTCTCAATTACACGTGGCTTATCGCCGTCAAGTACAGCTACACAAGAGTTAGTTGTACCTAAGTCAATACCAATAATCTTACCCATCAGACAATCTCCGAAATTCGTTATATGTTCTTAACTACACCCAAATATCATATGGGTTAGCGGTTCGGGATAACCCCGTGACAAATACATTTAATGTCTTATGACTACTAGATAAGGTCGCCAGATTGCTTTTCAAGGGGAGATCCCAAAAAAAATGCAAAAAAATAAAAAAACCCACCGAAGTGGGCTTTATTTTGCGTCATTATCAAGTAAACCTTGAATTGTTGCTCGCAAATTACGCTTGGGTATTCACATTACCCGCAGCAGCTTTTGATACCATCACCATTGCAGGACGGATCACACGGCCATTTAGCTCGTAACCTTTTTGCATTACAGCCATAACAGTGTTGGGTGCAAAATCAGTACTTTCTTGCATCGCCATTGCTTGATGGTATTCAGGGTTAAATGCTTCACCTTGTGGATCAATCACTTTTAGGCCAAATTTGCCAACTGTTGATGTCATTGTCATCAATGTTAGCTCAACGCCTTCCATCATTGCTTTGGTTGCTTCGTTATTCTTGTCGGCCATTTCAATAGCACGCTCAAGGTTATCAATAACAGGCAATAATTCTTCAGCAAATTTATTTAATGCGTATTTGCGTGCTTTATCAATTTCTTGCTCAGAACGACGACGAACGTTTTCGCCTTCAGCACGAGCACGTAGAGCCGCATCTTTTACTTCATTAACTTCTGCATCTTTTGCTAATAGCGCAGCTTCTAATTCAGCAATGCGAGCAACATATAATTCTTGCTCAGATTCAACAAACTCACCCTCGACAGCTTCAACTTCGACAGCGTCAACTGCATCGTTTAGCTGCTCATCCTGTACATTGTGGTTTTTGTTAGTCATGCGTTGGTTCTCCGCCAAGATAAAAGGGGTTTTATTCACTCAGTAGCCTTGTTCGATAAGCGCTACTTTTAAAACAGTCTTGAGCATATTATGGGGATGAAGTTCAATGATTCAAGCCAATATTAACAACAAACCACGACAAGTTGTTTTTTCTAAGGCTATACTGACCCACCATCATTTGTCGGAACAAGGACATGAAGCGTATTTTTAACACTATCGCGTTAATTGGCAAACCCCGTAATCCGGAGGCATTGCAAACGCACACTAGCCTTTACGAATGGTTGAATGCACAAGGTTATACTGTGTTAGTCGATCATCGGTTAGTGAACGATATTGACGTACCTGAGGATTGTTTTTGTGATTTGCTCACCATTGGTGATAAAGCAGATCTCGCCATTGTTGTAGGCGGTGATGGCAATATGTTGGGTGCTGCTCGCGTATTATCTCGATTTGATATTTCCGTTATTGGTGTTAACCGTGGCAACCTTGGCTTTCTTACCGATCTTGATCCCGACGATTTTGAACAACAATTAAAGTTGGTGCTTGAAGGTGAATTTATCAAAGAAGATCGGTTTCTTTTAGAAGCTGAAGTGCATCGGCATGGGCAAATTAAAAGTCGCAATGCCGCTTTGAATGAAGCGGTACTACACCCAGATAAAATTGCTCATATGATCGAGTTTGAAGTCTATATTGATGACTGTTTTGCATTCTCACAGCGCTCTGATGGGTTAATTATTGCCACTCCAACCGGATCAACGGCGTATTCTCTTTCTGGCGGCGGCCCGATTTTATCGACCAGTTTAAATGCGATTGCTTTAGTACCGATGTTCCCTCACACCCTGTCATCACGACCATTAGTTGTCGACGGTGATCGCTGCATTAAATTGTTAGTTTCACCTAATAATGGCAGCACGTTAGAAGTGAGTTGTGATGGTCAAGTTTCATTACCTGTTAGTCCTGGCGATGAAATTCATATTTACCAAAGTGAACACCGCTTACAATTAATCCACCCCAAGAATTACAGTTACTACAATGTCCTACGTGGAAAGCTAGGCTGGTCTAGCCGGTTATTTTAATCTGCACCACAATATTTATTCTAAAAACCAGCACATTAACCTGCTGGTTTTTTTATAACGATACAAAAAGTTAACCTAGGTCACATTTTCTCTGAATAATTATCACCTCAGTACTTTACTGGTTATAGATACAGTATATACTGTATGAAAAAACAGGTGTTGATTTAAACAGGTGAACACAATGCTCGCGCATATGACGATCTCTAACTTTGCTATTGTCAAAACTCTTCAATTTGAACTAAAGCCGGGAATGACCACCATTACAGGTGAAACCGGTGCCGGTAAATCTATTGCGATTGATGCCTTAGGTTTATGCTTAGGCGATCGCGCTGAAGCCTCTATGGTGCGACCAAATGAAGATAAAGCTGAAATCTCAGCCGCATTTTCATTGGCCAATAACCAAGCAGCTCGACGTTGGCTCGAAGACAATGAACTCAGTGATGGTGAAGAATGTATTTTACGCCGCGTGATCACTAAAGAAGGCCGCTCTCGTGGTTTCATTAATGGCAGCCCTGTTCCTGCTTCACAACAAAAAGCCTTAGGCCAACTGTTGATTAATATTCATGGTCAGCATGCACACCAACAGCTAATGCGCCCTGAATACCAGCAACACATGCTTGATCAATACGCAGGTCACCACCTTCTGATCGATCGTACTCGCAGTGCTTATCAACGCTGGCGTCAGGCTCATAATGAGCTTAAGCGTTTAACTCAGAGCCGTGATGAAAACGAAGCACAAAAACAATTACTTCAATACCAAGTTAAAGAGCTTGATGAATTAGCCCTTGGTGAAGAAGAATTCACTGAAATCGAAGAAGAGCATAAACGCCTGTCAAACTCAGGTGAACTGGCGATTTCAAGCCAAACCGCATTGTCTGTTTTGTATGATAATGACGACGGTAACGCACTCCAGCTGTTACAAATGGCTTGTCAGCAAGTGAATAATCTGGGCGAATATGATAGCAATTTAAGTGCTATTCCACAGATGTTAGAAGAAGCCATTATTCAAGTTCAAGAAGCCAGCCAAGAATTACGCAGCTACCTTGATAACCTTGATATGGATCCGCATCGGTTAATTTATCTTGAAGAGCGTTTAGCTAAAATTATGTCGATGGCACGCAAACACTATGTGATGCCAGCAGAGCTTTACCAAAAGCACCATGATTTATTGAAAGAGCTTGATAACCTCGATTGCAGTGATGAACGTTTAGAAGACATGGCAGCTAACGTTGAAAATTTACGTCAGCAATGCATTGAAGCTGCGGAAAAACTCAGCAAAAGTCGTCAGCGTTATGCCAAAGAGCTTGACCAAAAAATCACCGAAAGCATGCACATGTTAAGTATGGAGCATGGTGAATTTGAAATCGCACTAACTAGCGATCCTGAGCGAATGCTAAGCCCATTAGGTTATGACAGTATTAATTTCTTAGTATCCACTAACCCAGGCCAGCCTCTACAGCCATTAGGTAAAGTCGCTTCTGGTGGTGAACTATCACGTATTTCATTAGCGATTCAAGTGATCACCGCTCAAAAAGTTGAAACGCCAAGCCTGATTTTCGATGAAGTCGATGTGGGTATTAGTGGTCCAACAGCGGCGATTGTCGGTAAAATGCTACGAAAACTAGGCGCATCAACGCAAGTAATGTGTGTGACTCACTTACCGCAAGTTGCTGGTTGTGGTCATCAACAAATGTTTGTTGCTAAGAAAACCACTGATGGTCAAACCGAAACTCAGATGCGCCCATTAACCACAGACGACCGTATTGCCGAGCTCGCACGCCTACTTGGTGGCAGTGAAATTACTGAGCGTACTCTCGCAAATGCGAAAGAACTGCTGGTTGCGGCTTGATTTAATTTCGCATCTTGGGCGAATATGAAATAAACTAAAACATTGATGCAACTATTGCTGCTAGTAGTAGTCGAATATCAAAATATATTACTTTTTTTCTTTACCGCTTTTTACTTCTGCCAAGAGCTTGTTTATCATCGCAGCAGTTAAAGCTAAAAAGCCAGGATGCTATGAGTTGGAAAAACATTGCAGCCCTAACCTTAGTGTTGGGCTTACTTAGCGGCTGTTCGGTCGCTGAACGTTTGGTTTATCGTATTGATATTGACCAAGGCAACTATGTAGAACAGAAAAGTGTTAATACCTTGCGTGTTGGCATGACGAAAACACAAGTTCAATATGTGCTGGGAACGCCTATGTTAGTCGACCCAAGTTACCCCGACACATGGAACTACATTTTCTACGAACAAAATGGTCATGATAAGCCGATTCAAAAAAACTTGTTCTTAACCTTCAACAAACAAGCACAACTTGTCAGTATGAAAGGTGATTACAAGCAAGGTCCTAACTTTATGGATCCAATGAATTAATCTGACTTGTTAGAAAATGCTTGTTTTCAAACAATAAAAAAAGCTCGCTAATGGCGAGCTTTTTGTTGTCTGCGATAAAATCACGGTTATTTTTCAGCGTCTTTTTTGGCTTGTTCAGCACGCTTACGGCGGATCTCACGCGGATCTGCAATTAACGGACGATAAATCTCAATCCGATCGCCATCGCGCGCCGTCGCATCGAGTTTTACATTACGACTATAAATACCGACTTTATTGGTGTTTAAATCAATCTCAGGGTACATGGTTAGTATCCCCGATTGTTCTATAATCGCTTGAATAGGGGTTTGTGCTACAACGGCTAATTTTAACACTCGCTGTACGTTAGGCAGTGCGTAAACAACCTCAACGTGAATTAAGGGCTGATCAGAATGCATATACTTCTCTTGCTCGCTGGGTGAACGCCTGCACCATATTGCTGGTCAGATCGCGGAAAACTTTACCAAAGGCAACATCAATAAGTCCGCTAGTAAATTCGAATTCTAAGTTTAATTCAATTTTACATGCTGTCGCATCAAGCTCAGTAAATGTCCATCCACCGACTAATTTTCGAAAAGGACCGTCCACTAATTGCATCTGAATTTGGTTAAAATCGACCAATTTATTATGGGTAACAAATGTTTTACATATACCAGCCTTAGCAACATCTACCGATGCCATCATATGGCTGGTCGAACTTTCAATGATTTTACTGCCCGCACAGCCGGGTAAAAACATTGGGTAAGATTCAACATCATTCACCAAATTAAACATTTGTTGTGCACTAAAAGGCACCAGTGCCGAACGACTAATTTGTGGCATAGCTTCTCCTTCATCGAACGCATCCTCACTCTGAAGATAAAATCTATTCGCTGCGTTTGGTCAATGATACCATTACTGGGCTATCGACCAAAATAACAGTTACCATCAAGCGGTATTATGGTAACGTCAATAGCTTATTCGACCAGAAAAATCACTGATATTAGATTTTGTTCTGGGACTGCAACAACGCTCTACGAGGTCAACATGGCTAAAAAACCAAAGCAAAGTAGCAATACTATTGCAAAAAATAAAAGCGCTCGTTTTGAATTTGCCATCGGCGACGAATACGAAGCAGGTATGGTATTACAGGGTTGGGAAGTAAAAGCCATCCGTGACGGTAAAGTTAACATGACCGAAAGTTATGTTTTCTTACGTAACGGTGAAGCGTTTATTTCAGGCTTAACCATTGCGCCACTGAACGCGGCATCAACTCACGTCGTGGCTGATCCAACCCGTGTACGTAAGCTATTGCTTAACCGTCGTGAACTCAGAAAGCTAGAAGATTCAGTTAACCGCGAAGGTGATACCATCGTGGCATTAGTGATGTACTGGAGCACTTCTTTCGTAAAAGTGAAGATCGGTACTGCACGCGGTAAGAAATTGCATGATAAACGTGCAGACAGCAAAGCTAAAGATTGGCAACGCGACAAAGCTCGTATCATGAAAGGCAATAACCGTTAAGACACCTATGCAACATGATGTTAGCATTTGAATAGTAATCAATCACTTGGTGAGTGAATTACAATATAGCTATTGACCTAGTTAAATATTCTGCTAACATCAAACGCATCTGGGGCTGATTCAGGATTCGACAGGATCACGAAGGCTTGTGGAGCATGTCGAGGTGCGGTTTGCCTCGTTAAACAGCCGCAAAAAAATAGTCGCAAACGACGAAAACTACGCACTAGCAGCTTAATACCCTGCTAAGAGCGCTCCTGCCCTAGCTTCCGCTTGTAAGACGGGGAATAACAGGGGTTCAAACCCAAACGAGATAGCGAGGGATTCTTTGACTAGAGAGATGAACCGCGAAATAGAATTCTGGTATGTATTAGCATAGCGTGTCAATTCGCAGTGACGATACGAGAATAAAGATTGACTAAACATGTAGCGCCATCTGTTAGACTGATTTTGGACGCGGGTTCAAATCCCGCCAGCTCCACCAAACGTTTGGAAAGGGCCACTTCTTTGGAAGTGGCCTTTTTTAATACCTAAAATTCAGTAAAACCATTAGCTTAGCTTGTTTTACTCACTCATATTCCCCTCAACTGACTTACTTTAGCTCACCGTTGATCTACGAAGTTATGGCTGTCTTTTGTTTTTTCTTTTCAAACTTAACGATCCACACCGTCTAGCACATCAAAACCACACTTAACTGCGATAAATCTACCTTAAATAAAAGCAGCAGGTTCAAACACACCTAATCAATAAATGCGCAACAAGCGTCAGTTGACACGCTAATTATTTACTCTTCTGCATATTATTAAGCGTGAAATACAAGAAACCTATAACATATGTAACTAGAGTCATTACATCTTGAATAGAGTGACCTTTGAGAACGGCAATGATTGCGAATAAAACGAGAAGACTTACGACTAGATATAACATTATCATCATTCTTCAAAATTAAAGTGATACAGATTATATACAAAGATAGCTCGATTAAATCTAGTTAGGATCGCTGCATGTTTTTTTTAATAGTGATCATAATCCCTTAAATATAAAGGACTAGCTGCCAGTTTGCTCAACTTTCAATGCTTAATGAACCTAAAACTCTATCACAAGGGTACACCCTGATGAAACCAGTTTACTATCTACAACCTATATTGAACCGATCTTTTTAGCACGCTGAACCGTACTAGGGTTGCATCCTACTTTCATGGCCACTTCTCGAACGGATAAGCCTTGTTCTAACAGTTCGATAATTTTTGCCTTACGTTCCATGTTTGGCTTGCGTCCTGAAAACTTTTCAGCCCATAACTTCGGGTCCTGCTTAATTGCTTGGCGTCCAGCTTCGGCACTGGCTAAACGATTCTTACGTTCTGCTGCGGCCATTGCAGTGATCATGGTTAATTGAATATTGGTTGTCATGTCTTGCATGTCATTACCAGAGTAAGCAAAGGTCATATTCTGATTAATGGTTTTGATTATGACACCACGGTTTAACAGCTCGCGGATAGTTGTTTCTGAATCGTGATAGTCACGGCCTAAGCGATCTATCCACCAAACTACTAGCACATCATCTTTTCTTAATTTATCGAGTAATCGGCTTAATTGCTCACGCTCTGCTGCGGGTACTGTTCCACTACAAACATCGGTTGATATTTCGATGCCAGGATATGACTTTTGAATGTCGCTAATTTGGCTATCTGTTGTCTGTGTGGTTGTTGATACTCGAACGTATGCAAATTCCATTTTATCTGCCTCACTGTGTGCTTATGGTCGGTATATGCTAAATGTAGTGTATGCATATCGGAAAGTAAACACCAAAAGCGTACAAAGTAGGGAGTGTTTACGTGTGTGCGGTAGGGCATGATTAAATGCACACAGATTTTAAAGGGAATACGGACTAGGGGCGTTTATTGTGTTGAAGTGGTGATTTGTGAATTAGGTAACATGGTTAACAAAATAACAATGTGGGTTTATCTCTGTTTTCAGTTAGGAAAACCTATTAAAACACCGGCTATTCTGTTCGTTTTGAATGAACAGCGATTACGTAGTGCGGGATAGATGCATACTGTTAAATACAGCCATTTTTGATATAGATTCACATATTTTTAAATTTACATGTGATATGAGTATATGCTCATATTTATTGGAGGTGAAAAATGGCATGTGATAATTGTAATAGTAAAATAAAATGGCGAAACCGCATGATTAATCTCGCAAAACATGTCTCTGGATGGTCACGAGATCATGCACAAGTAGGTGCTGTTTTAGTGTCTAAAAAAGGTGGTGATATTACGCTTGGATATAATGGATTCCCATTTGGGGTTAAAGATGATGATCGCCTAAAGAAACGAGATCAAAAGCTAAATATTATTGTTCATGCTGAGGTCAATGCAATTATTGCTGCGGGCTCTAGAGCTGCTGATGGTGATTTATATGTTTTCGGTAAGTCTATTTGTGCACGTTGTGCTGGTCCTATTATCCAAGCTGGAATAAAGAGAGTTTTTGCAATAAAACCGAAAGCTGAAGGTTCTTATACCCCATCGACTGAAGCAGGAGCCATAGATTGGGAATATATGGGTAGGATTTCTCACGATATGTTTACAGAAGCAGGTATAGAAGTTATTTATTATACAGATAATTACGATGATACTTACTCCTATAATGACATGTAACTTAATGAGAGGTCGCTTAGGCGGCCTTTGTTGTATCTGGAAGTTACAGTGTATTGGATCGCTTTAGATGGATACTGTTATTTCGTAGAAAAGTAATACTAGGGTGTCGAGTGACTGGTATTTGGGTTATTCCAGACTTAGTGGCGAGATTAATCTTAAATATCTACTTGAAACCGTTACAAACTTCCAAATTGATTTTTGGGAATGACATTTTAAGTCCTGTGAGTTGAGTATAAGTTCAAGTTGTCGGTCTCTAGTAGGATGAAGGGATATTGAATTCAACGTTAGAAATAATAGGCAGGATAAAGATGAACTTGGAAGCATTAAAAGAAATAATTAAAAATAGTCCTGAAATTATTGAGGAATCTGCTTGTGACAATGGTGCAGATGAAAATGTAGTTATGGGAATCGCTGAGTTTGCCAGTCGAAATGGCTATGATGCATTGTCCGGACATCAAAAATATCACTTTGATAACTCAATACGACATTTGATTGAGGATGTTCAATGTTCAGGGTACACGCATGAGTTCGAAGAAGAACATCATGAATGCCCAAATATCTTAGATGATAAAGACTTGGTTAAGTACTACCAAGATGATGAGACGTACTGTGAAAGTTGCCAAGGGCAAGCAAGCGCAGACGCACATAGTAAAACATCATTTATGGAAGGTTAATCTATAGTTTGTAATAGAAGAACGAACTACTGGATTTTTTATAGAGAATCTTATCAAGGCACCAGATTAAGTTATGTTGTTTGTTAGTTCGCATAAATAGGTTTACTGTTAAATGCTAATAATTTAAGAGGTCGCTTAGGCGGCCTTAGTTGTATCAGAACGTTACAGTGTATCGGGTCGGTTAAATACAGTTATTATTGACCACATTTACGTAACACGTTTCTGCCCCAAAGTTACTTAGAACAAATACTCATTCATATCGCATTAACGTGATTTTGGATTAGTTTTATTGACTGTGTATATCAACAGTAATAATGAAACGTGGTGATTTTATCGCTTTAGTTCTGTTTTTAATAAGACTGATTAAATACATTTCTTACTTTTTACACCCTCTTTTAAATCTGTAAATGTAAGAAATTGATAGTAAGTTCATAATATGTAACGATTATATCGAGTATGATAATGGTATTTTATAACTATATTTTTGCGTGAAAGTAAGAATGCTTATTAATATACTGTTAAGTTTATAGGAGTTTATCGATTGGTAAGTAAGACTAATTTTACCGTGATTTATATTGCCACTATTGTGTTAATTTCATTTGGAATTCTAGTCGGAATAAACATTCCTTATAGTGGTGATGTCAAATGGACCGATATCTTAAGTTCTTTTGCAAACGTATTTATGGCCTGGATTGCTTATATGGCCTTGAATACATGGAAGTCTCAAATTAAGTTATCCAAGCGTATAGAACAGCTAGAGAAGTTAAGAATGCAACTTGACGATATGGTATTGTCTTTTCAAAATAAACTGCTAACAAAGTATCACGATGAGGAAGAATATTCCGAAGAAAGTTTGATTGCTCTATTTCAAGAGTACAGATTAAATTATGAAAACTACCAGATATCCTTTGGTAATACGTTGCCAGAAACATTATCAATGAAAGATATTAACTCTAACTTTGAGAAGTTTGAGCAGGATATGCATTGTGCTTTTTTAAACCAAAAAAAGGTGTTCCCCCGCTTTTTTAATGGAATTATTGCAGATGTTCATAAGCATAGGTTTAAGTTACATGATTCGCTTAAAGCCGAAATGGGATTGTTGTGGAAATAAACTTAACAAATAAGGATATGTGTCGCGAAGCCGACACCTATCCGAAGTGTTGGACAAGCCCAAGCCTCCTTATATAAGTAAATATTGGAAATATCATCAAAGCTGATGACGAGTATTACCCTTACTTTTACTAATAGTAGTTAGCCTAAATAGAGCAAATAACTTAAACCGTTTCTGTCCAACAATGAGTTAAGTCTGCTAGTACACATATGTGATGTTTAATTCTAACAATTTAAGAGGTCGCTTCGGTGGCCTTTTTCTTGGCTACAGTCGTTTAATTTATATCCCTTACCGATACAACCGCCCAAACATGTGCATTTTCATGGTGACTGCTTTACCACTCTCTTTCTCAAACGTTAACCAATCTATGATGCCTTCCCCTGCATTGAATTTAGGGTGTCCATTTAGGTTATCGATCTTAATCGTGGCGTAGTCTTGATGGCGTTTGATGTTTAATCCTGTGAGGCTATGGCCATTAACAATATAAAGGGTGTTGTCGTTGGTGGTGCAGCTGTTGGCCGTGGGTTCGGTGGTGGCGATAACGCACCAGTCATCGGTATAGGTTTTAGTGTCGGTGAGTCCTATGGTGTGTAGGTACACTTCTTTATTGCGCATCACGGCTTCTGACTTGGCGGCAATGAATAGCCCTTTGAGTTCGGTAACGGTTCGTTCCATCTTGTTACGTGCCATTAGGCCATGAAAGCTGGGTGCGGCAGCTGCGAGTACTATTGCTAAAATAGCGATTGTGAAAATTAACTCTAATAATGTAAATCCATTTTTATTCAAGTTGTTACCTTTGTTTGTGTATTACATTTGTACTACATTATAAGAACTTAAAACGGTTGGCTTTCCACTCTGAGCCGTCGATTAATCCCTTGTCGTAATAGCCTGCCCAATCGAACAACTCAAAAATGGTATCAGCCACCACATACAACTTATTAGTTGTAAATCCCCCATCAAACAACTTAAGAGTTGTAAATAACCTCAAATACAACTAGCAAGTTGTATTTAATCTAACTGCTCTTCCTCGCACCTCGAATACTCGCCCCTGCTTCTAAAACCTCGTTCCTAAAACCCACCCTTCAACTACCTTTAATTTGGTAATAATCTTTTGCGTTTTAACATTATTGTTTTGTTTTTAGTAATTGTTAATATAACCCCATCGAAACGCAGACGGCGTTGACAAACAATAATAAAGATAAGGTTATACAACTCATGAAAACAGTTATTAAAGCAATTATCGCTACCGCTATTATCGCCACTTCTTACACTGCATCAGCACGTGATGGCGCATTTACCGGTAACGTTAGTTTCAATAACCAAGCGAATAATGCTGTTGTAGCCAGCCACTACGCTGTCAGCGGTACTGCTGATAAATCACATTCAGGGATTATGGTAACCAACAAAAACAGCCACATGAGCTTTAATGAAAAACTATTATCAGCCGCTGATAAATAATTAACTCACTGTTTTTGTTATTAAATCATCTTCATCAAACCGTTTTACCCTGTTTTTGATTGTTATCTATTTCGTAAAAGTGTTTTGGTATTATCCTCTATTGTTACTTAAATGATGAGACGTAGAATGACGTTATTGAAGCACACAGCAACACTAAAATCGGTAAGGATATACATTTCTCCTCCAGTATATCCCTCAACGTAAACTCAAATTCAGACTTATGGCTAACGCGGTAAGTCACTATAAATTAATAAATAATTATCGGAGTTTTACTATGAGCAATGTATTTTACATGCCACCTGTAACCTTAATGGGTCCTAACGCTATTCAATCTTTAGGTGCTGAACTTGCATCAAAAGAGCTGAAAAAAGCCCTTATCGTCACAGACGGTGTATTAGTTGAAGTGGGTCTGGTTAGCAAGCTAACTGATGAGTTAACTGCTCACGGCCTTGAGTACACTATTTACGATGGTGTGCAACCAAACCCAACTGAGAAAAACATTGAAGATGGCCTTGCGCTTCTTGCACAAAGCAATGCTGATTTTGTGATTTCATTTGGTGGTGGTTCTTCACACGATACTGCAAAAGGTATCGCATTAGTGGCAGCGAACGGTGGTCATATTCGTGATTACTCTAAAGGTGTTCACTTATCGAAAAAACCACAACTGCCATTGGTAACTGTGAACACAACAGCGGGTACTGCTTCAGAAATGACAGTATTTGCCATCATCACTAACCAAGAAGATGAAACCAAATACCCAGTGGTTGATAAGCACTTTACGCCAATTATTGCAGTGAACGATTCAGAGCTAATGGTAGCAATGCCTAAGTTCCTAACTGCTGCAACCGGTATGGA
>NZ_UNRL01000015.1:0-6363 GCF_900537155.1 Photobacterium sp. Alg240-V54 | reverse complement strand
GCTAAAGGTCTAGGAGCTAAAGAATGGAACAACTCACTAAAAACCAAGCTGTCGCTACTTCCCAAGAAGCTGTTCAGAATCAGAATGAGCCGCAACTTCGGGATGAAAATGCTCACAATGACAAATCTGTCCACGGAGTGCTTAATCCAACTTACCAAGCTGGGTTACGACGCGACGCCGTTCAACCAGATATTGAAGCAGAACGCAAAAAGAGAGATGAGATTGAGGCTGGGAAAAGTTACTGTAGCCGACGTTTTGGCGGCGCAACCTGTGACGACAAATCTGCTCAAATTTATGCGCGCTTCGATAAAAATGATTGGCGTATCCAACCTGCAGAGTTTTATCGCTTCCATGACGCAGAAGTTAACACTTTCGGATATTTCTGATGAGTCGAAAAATTATCTTGATAAAGCAGGAATTACTACTGCTTGTTTACGAATTAAATCGAAGTGGACTGCTGGCGGAAAATGAGAAAATTCGACCTATCCTTGCGCAGCTCGAGAAGCTCTTACTTTGCGACCTTTCGCCATCAACTAACGATTCTGTCAAAAACTGACGCGTTGGATGAGGAGAAGTGGCTTAATATGCTTGGCACGTTCGTCAAGGACTGGTTTAGATATGAGTCACATTTTGTTCATGGTAGAGATTCTCTTGTTGACATTTTAAAAGAGCGTGGATTACTATCTGAGTCCGATGCTGTTCAACCACTAATAGGTAAGAAATCATGAGTCAAGTTACTGAACAATCCGTACGTTTCCAGACCGCTTTGGCCTCTATTAAGCTCATTCAGGCTTCTGCCGTTTTGGATTTAACCGAAGATGATTTCGATTTTCTGACGAGTAACAAAGTTTGGATTGCTACTGACCGCTCTCGTGCTCGTCGCTGCGTTGAGGCTTGCGTTTATGGTACGCTGGACTTTGTAGGATACCCTCGCTTTCCTGCTCCTGTTGAGTTTATTGCTGCCGTCATTGCTTATTATGTTCATCCCGTCAACATTCAAACGGCCTGTCTCATCATGGAAGGCGCTGAATTTACGGAAAACATTATTAATGGCGTCGAGCGTCCGGTTAAAGCCGCTGAATTGTTCGCGTTTACCTTGCGTGTACGCGCAGGAAACACTGACGTTCTTACTGACGCAGAAGAAAACGTGCGTCAAAAATTACGTGCAGAAGGAGTGATGTAATGTCTAAAGGTAAAAAACGTTCTGGCGCTCGCCCTGGTCGTCCGCAGCCGTTGCGAGGTACTAAAGGCAAGCGTAAAGGCGCTCGTCTTTGGTATGTAGGTGGTCAACAATTTTAATTGCAGGGGCTTCGGCCCCTTACTTGAGGATAAATTATGTCTAATATTCAAACTGGCGCCGAGCGTATGCCGCATGACCTTTCCCATCTTGGCTTCCTTGCTGGTCAGATTGGTCGTCTTATTACCATTTCAACTACTCCGGTTATCGCTGGCGACTCCTTCGAGATGGACGCCGTTGGCGCTCTCCGTCTTTCTCCATTGCGTCGTGGCCTTGCTATTGACTCTACTGTAGACATTTTTACTTTTTATGTCCCTCATCGTCACGTTTATGGTGAACAGTGGATTAAGTTCATGAAGGATGGTGTTAATGCCACTCCTCTCCCGACTGTTAACACTACTGGTTATATTGACCATGCCGCTTTTCTTGGCACGATTAACCCTGATACCAATAAAATCCCTAAGCATTTGTTTCAGGGTTATTTGAATATCTATAACAACTATTTTAAAGCGCCGTGGATGCCTGACCGTACCGAGGCTAACCCTAATGAGCTTAATCAAGATGATGCTCGTTATGGTTTCCGTTGCTGCCATCTCAAAAACATTTGGACTGCTCCGCTTCCTCCTGAGACTGAGCTTTCTCGCCAAATGACGACTTCTACCACATCTATTGACATTATGGGTCTGCAAGCTGCTTATGCTAATTTGCATACTGACCAAGAACGTGATTACTTCATGCAGCGTTACCATGATGTTATTTCTTCATTTGGAGGTAAAACCTCTTATGACGCTGACAACCGTCCTTTACTTGTCATGCGCTCTAATCTCTGGGCATCTGGCTATGATGTTGATGGAACTGACCAAACGTCGTTAGGCCAGTTTTCTGGTCGTGTTCAACAGACCTATAAACATTCTGTGCCGCGTTTCTTTGTTCCTGAGCATGGCACTATGTTTACTCTTGCGCTTGTTCGTTTTCCGCCTACTGCGACTAAAGAGATTCAGTACCTTAACGCTAAAGGTGCTTTGACTTATACCGATATTGCTGGCGACCCTGTTTTGTATGGCAACTTGCCGCCGCGTGAAATTTCTATGAAGGATGTTTTCCGTTCTGGTGATTCGTCTAAGAAGTTTAAGATTGCTGAGGGTCAGTGGTATCGTTATGCGCCTTCGTATGTTTCTCCTGCTTATCACCTTCTTGAAGGCTTCCCATTCATTCAGGAACCGCCTTCTGGTGATTTGCAAGAACGCGTACTTATTCGCCACCATGATTATGACCAGTGTTTCCAGTCCGTTCAGTTGTTGCAGTGGAATAGTCAGGTTAAATTTAATGTGACCGTTTATCGCAATCTGCCGACCACTCGCGATTCAATCATGACTTCGTGATAAAAGATTGAGTGTGAGGTTATAACGCCGAAGCGGTAAAAATTTTAATTTTTGCCGCTGAGGGGTTGACCAAGCGAAGCGCGGTAGGTTTTCTGCTTAGGAGTTTAATCATGTTTCAGACTTTTATTTCTCGCCATAATTCAAACTTTTTTTCTGATAAGCTGGTTCTCACTTCTGTTACTCCAGCTTCTTCGGCACCTGTTTTACAGACACCTAAAGCTACATCGTCAACGTTATATTTTGATAGTTTGACGGTTAATGCTGGTAATGGTGGTTTTCTTCATTGCATTCAGATGGATACATCTGTCAACGCCGCTAATCAGGTTGTTTCTGTTGGTGCTGATATTGCTTTTGATGCCGACCCTAAATTTTTTGCCTGTTTGGTTCGCTTTGAGTCTTCTTCGGTTCCGACTACCCTCCCGACTGCCTATGATGTTTATCCTTTGGATGGTCGCCATGATGGTGGTTATTATACCGTCAAGGACTGTGTGACTATTGACGTCCTTCCCCGTACGCCGGGCAATAATGTTTATGTTGGTTTCATGGTTTGGTCTAACTTTACCGCTACTAAATGCCGCGGATTGGTTTCGCTGAATCAGGTTATTAAAGAGATTATTTGTCTCCAGCCACTTAAGTGAGGTGATTTATGTTTGGTGCTATTGCTGGCGGTATTGCTTCTGCTCTTGCTGGTGGCGCCATGTCTAAATTGTTTGGAGGCGGTCAAAAAGCCGCCTCCGGTGGCATTCAAGGTGATGTGCTTGCTACCGATAACAATACTGTAGGCATGGGTGATGCTGGTATTAAATCTGCCATTCAAGGCTCTAATGTTCCTAACCCTGATGAGGCCGTCCCTAGTTTTGTTTCTGGTGCTATGGCTAAAGCTGGTAAAGGACTTCTTGAAGGTACGTTGCAGGCTGGCACTTCTGCCGTTTCTGATAAGTTGCTTGATTTGGTTGGACTTGGTGGCAAGTCTGCCGCTGATAAAGGAAAGGATACTCGTGATTATCTTGCTGCTGCATTTCCTGAGCTTAATGCTTGGGAGCGTGCTGGTGCTGATGCTTCCTCTGCTGGTATGGTTGACGCCGGATTTGAGAATCAAAAAGAGCTTACTAAAATGCAACTGGACAATCAGAAAGAGATTGCCGAGATGCAAAATGAGACTCAAAAAGAGATTGCTGGCATTCAGTCGGCGACTTCACGCCAGAATACGAAAGACCAGGTATATGCACAAAATGAGATGCTTGCTTATCAACAGAAGGAGTCTACTGCTCGCGTTGCGTCTATTATGGAAAACACCAATCTTTCCAAGCAACAGCAGGTTTCCGAGATTATGCGCCAAATGCTTACTCAAGCTCAAACGGCTGGTCAGTATTTTACCAATGACCAAATCAAAGAAATGACTCGCAAGGTTAGTGCTGAGGTTGACTTAGTTCATCAGCAAACGCAGAATCAGCGGTATGGCTCTTCTCATATTGGCGCTACTGCAAAGGATATTTCTAATGTCGTCACTGATGCTGCTTCTGGTGTGGTTGATATTTTTCATGGTATTGATAAAGCTGTTGCCGATACTTGGAACAATTTCTGGAAAGACGGTAAAGCTGATGGTATTGGCTCTAATTTGTCTAGGAAATAACCGTCAGGATTGACACCCTCCCAATTGTATGTTTTCATGCCTCCAAATCTTGGAGGCTTTTTTATGGTTCGTTCTTATTACCCTTCTGAATGTCACGCTGATTATTTTGACTTTGAGCGTATCGAGGCTCTTAAACCTGCTATTGAGGCTTGTGGCATTTCTACTCTTTCTCAATCCCCAATGCTTGGCTTCCATAAGCAGATGGATAACCGCATCAAGCTCTTGGAAGAGATTCTGTCTTTTCGTATGCAGGGCGTTGAGTTCGATAATGGTGATATGTATGTTGACGGCCATAAGGCTGCTTCTGACGTTCGTGATGAGTTTGTATCTGTTACTGAGAAGTTAATGGATGAATTGGCACAATGCTACAATGTGCTCCCCCAACTTGATATTAATAACACTATAGACCACCGCCCCGAAGGGGACGAAAAATGGTTTTTAGAGAACGAGAAGACGGTTACGCAGTTTTGCCGCAAGCTGGCTGCTGAACGCCCTCTTAAGGATATTCGCGATGAGTATAATTACCCCAAAAAGAAAGGTATTAAGGATGAGTGTTCAAGATTGCTGGAGGCCTCCACTATGAAATCGCGTAGAGGCTTTGCTATTCAGCGTTTGATGAATGCAATGCGACAGGCTCATGCTGATGGTTGGTTTATCGTTTTTGACACTCTCACGTTGGCTGACGACCGATTAGAGGCGTTTTATGATAATCCCAATGCTTTGCGTGACTATTTTCGTGATATTGGTCGTATGGTTCTTGCTGCCGAGGGTCGCAAGGCTAATGATTCACACGCCGACTGCTATCAGTATTTTTGTGTGCCTGAGTATGGTACAGCTAATGGCCGTCTTCATTTCCATGCGGTGCACTTTATGCGGACACTTCCTACAGGTAGCGTTGACCCTAATTTTGGTCGTCGGGTACGCAATCGCCGCCAGTTAAATAGCTTGCAAAATACGTGGCCTTATGGTTACAGTATGCCCATCGCAGTTCGCTACACGCAGGACGCTTTTTCACGTTCTGGTTGGTTGTGGCCTGTTGATGCTAAAGGTGAGCCGCTTAAAGCTACCAGTTATATGGCTGTTGGTTTCTATGTGGCTAAATACGTTAACAAAAAGTCAGATATGGACCTTGCTGCTAAAGGTCTAGGAGCTAAAGAATGGAACAACTCACTAAAAACCAAGCTGTCGCTACTTCCCAAGAAGCTGTTCAGAATCAGAATGAGCCGCAACTTCGGGATGAAAATGCTCACAATGACAAATCTGTCCACGGAGTGCTTAATCCAACTTACCAAGCTGGGTTACGACGCGACGCCGTTCAACCAGATATTGAAGCAGAACGCAAAAAGAGAGATGAGATTGAGGCTGGGAAAAGTTACTGTAGCCGACGTTTTGGCGGCGCAACCTGTGACGACAAATCTGCTCAAATTTATGCGCGCTTCGATAAAAATGATTGGCGTATCCAACCTGCAGAGTTTTATCGCTTCCATGACGCAGAAGTTAACACTTTCGGATATTTCTGATGAGTCGAAAAATTATCTTGATAAAGCAGGAATTACTACTGCTTGTTTACGAATTAAATCGAAGTGGACTGCTGGCGGAAAATGAGAAAATTCGACCTATCCTTGCGCAGCTCGAGAAGCTCTTACTTTGCGACCTTTCGCCATCAACTAACGATTCTGTCAAAAACTGACGCGTTGGATGAGGAGAAGTGGCTTAATATGCTTGGCACGTTCGTCAAGGACTGGTTTAGATATGAGTCACATTTTGTTCATGGTAGAGATTCTCTTGTTGACATTTTAAAAGAGCGTGGATTACTATCTGAGTCCGATGCTGTTCAACCACTAATAGGTAAGAAATCATGAGTCAAGTTACTGAACAATCCGTACGTTTCCAGACCGCTTTGGCCTCTATTAAGCTCATTCAGGCTTCTGCCGTTTTGGATTTAACCGAAGATGATTTCGATTTTCTGACGAGTAACAAAGTTTGGATTGCTACTGACCGCTCTCGTGCTCGTCGCTGCGTTGAGGCTTGCGTTTATGGTACGCTGGACTTTGTAGGGTACCCTCGCTTTCCTGCTCCTGTTGAGTTTATTGCTGCGGTCATGTCTTATT
>NZ_UNRL01000014.1:0-77595 GCF_900537155.1 Photobacterium sp. Alg240-V54 | reverse complement strand
GTGTTAGGCCTGCCGCCAGCGTTCAATCTGAGCCATGATCAAACTCTTCAATTAAAGTTTTGTTGTCTCTTTCGAGACGGCTCAATGAATACTGACTTCAAAACTACCTTAGTAATTTTAAAGCTATTACCATTCCAACAGAATGGTAATGAATTGACTGTGCCAAACAATCTTCTCTATAAATAGATTAGGTTATTTGTATTGGTCACTCAGTTCATTGATAAATCTTTCGACTTAACTATTCAACGAGTGCCCACACAGATTGCATGGTCAAATTGTTAAAGAACAATACTGACTTTCGGTAACCGCTTGCGCCGTTGTCCGTGTCAGTGAGGTCGTATTATAGAGACTTCGATCACGTTGGCAAGGCCTAAAATGCAATAAATTCGTCATACTTGCCCGAATGTCCAAATAACGATCAACCCATTATGTTTTGATTGTTAATCACACGACTTTTTCGCTATGGTGAAAGTATAACTTCGATTAAATAAGCATTTTTATGACATTTTCTCTGCGCCAATACCATAATCATCAACCACAAATTGCCAATACTACTTATATAGATGCCACTGCGGTCGTTATCGGTCAGGTTACTATTGGTGAAAATAGTAGTTTGTGGCCATTAGTGGTTGCTCGTGGGGATGTTAATCACATTAAGATTGGTCAACGCAGTAATATTCAAGATGGTTCAGTACTTCACGTTAGTCGCATCAGCGCTACTAACCCCAAAGGTTATCCACTTATTATAGGTAATGACGTAACGGTTGGGCATAAAGCCATGTTGCATGGCTGCCAAATTGAAGATCGGGTATTAGTTGGCATGGGAAGTATTATTTTAGATGGTGCAATTATTGAGCATGACGTCATTATTGGTGCTGGAAGTTTAGTGCCACCAAATAAACGTTTGGTGTCGGGATTTTTATATGTTGGCAGTCCTGCCAAACAAACACGCCCATTAACAGAAAAAGAAAAAGCATTCTTACTTCACTCAGCCAATAACTATGTCGTTTTAAAAAATGAATACCTCAACGAAAACTATGATAATAGAAAAAAGTAAGCCTCATCTTATGAGAGGGCTTACTTTTGATATCCAATCATTCAATAACGATATCTCCGTTATCATCAAAAGATTCATCTTCAATCATCACTTCGGCTAGTTCTTCTAGATCAAACCGCAATGAAGAAAACTCAGCCAAGATATCAGCTTGGTTATTTAAAGCCTTACCACTATGCTGTTGTAACCAGGCTAGGGTAACCCAGCAGATAATCAATGCCCCTCCCTGTTGAGCTGGAAAGTTAACAGCTTGTCGAACGGCATCCCATGATTGGATATCTGAAAATAAAATATCTTGGTTCATTACTTTTACTCTTGTAAAGTTCGGCGTAACTCGCGTTGTACTTGTTTCGCTCCTGGACGAAGGCCGCGCCATAGCACAAAGCTTTCCGCTGCTTGTCCAACGAGCATTCCTAATCCATCTAACGTTTTAACTGCGCCATGCTCTTTTGCCCAACTATTAAAAGAGGTGATCGTTGAGCCATAAACCATGTCATAGCATGTAGTATTCGTACCAACCACCGTAGATGATATCGCTGGCACATCCCCAGATAAACTGGCTGAGGTTGAATTAATGATCACATCAAAAGTTTGGCTCTCAAGTTGAGCTTGCTCTAATGCAACAACATTACCGAAAGCAGAAAACAACTCTGCTAATTGTTGTGCTTTGCTTACAGTACGATTTGCAATAACCAATTGTTGAGGTTGTTGTGCTAATAATGGCAAGATCACCCCACGAGCAGCACCACCTGCACCTAATAATAAGATGCGTTGATCTTTTAGCTCAACATGCTGAGTGATGAGATCTTGTACCAGCCCTTCACCATCGGTGTTATCACCTAACACACCACCATCATCCAATTTTTTAAGTGTATTTACCGCACCAGCCAAACGAGCACGCTCGGTCAGCATGGTCGCATATTGATAAGCTTGCTCTTTAAATGGCACCGTGATGTTACAACCTTTACCGCCATCCTGAAAAAATGCATCTGCCGCTTGTACAAAACCATCAAGCGCTACTAGTTGACTGGTGTATGTCATCTGCTGGCTCGTTTGGCGGGCAAACAATGTATGGATGAACGGAGATTTACTTTGCCCGATCGGGTTACCAAATACGACGTACTTATCCATATACGAATTCTCCCTTTATATTAAGAGGCTCTATCACTTTAAGATCTGAGCTCAATAATTAACTACCACTCTCGCGGCTTTAAATAATCTAGATACAACCGCGCTTCTGCTGAATTAGGTTCTGGCTGATAGCAATATTCCCAGCGCGCTAATGGTGGCATCGACATTAAAATAGATTCCGTTCTTCCGCCACTTTGTAAGCCAAATAAGGTGCCACGATCATAAACCAAGTTAAATTCGACATAACGTCCACGACGATAAAGTTGAAATTCACGTTCGCGCTCACCATAAGGTAATTGATGTCGCTGAGCGACTATCGGTATATAGGCATCAACAAAACCATTACCAACCGCTTGCGTATAAGCAAAGCTCTTATCAAATCCCCATTGATTGAGATCGTCAAAAAACAGCCCACCAATACCACGAGTTTCATCGCGATGCGGTAAGAAGAAGTATTTATCACACCATGCTTTATGTTGTGAATAAACATCATCACCAAACGGAGCACAAATCGCTTTGGCAGTATCATGCCAATGCTGGCAATCGTCATCAAAAGGGTAAAACGGGGTAAGATCAAAGCCACCACCAAACCACCAAACTGGTGCTTCACCGTCTTTTTCTGCGATGAAGAAGCGAACATTGGCATGAGAGGTTGGTACATAAGGGTTGCGAGGGTGAATAACTAATGACACCCCCATCGCTTCAAAACGTCGACCAGCTAGTTCCGGACGGTGAGCAGTCGCGGATGCTGGCATCTCATCGCCATAGACATGAGAAAAGTTAACCCCCGCTTGCTCAAATACTGCGCCATTGCGCAATACTCGACTACGACCACCGCCACCTTGCTCTCGTTGCCATTGATCTTGTTCAAACTCGGCATTACTCTCTTGTTGTGCCAAAGCCTGACAAATAGTGTCTTGAAGTTGGAATAAAAACGTTTTTACTGCGTGCTTATTAAGCTCGATTTGCTCACGATCAGTCATTAATTACCCCTGACGGAAAATATTACCCGTTTGGGCATCTCGAATTTCAGAAGGATTAGTACGGCCTCCGGTTTCACCGTCAAGTATCGCTGCCAGTTTATCCCCAAGTTGCTGCTCAACATCAGCTACCGTTCGTCCTGGTTCAAGCCCAGTTAAATTGGCACTGGTTGACGTTAGAGGCTTACCAAACTGACGACATAATTGTTGCACTAATGGATGATCCGTTACTCGTACTGCAATGGTAGTAAATTGACCGGTTAAAAAAGCAGGTACATTAGATTTGGTTGGCATTACCCAGGTTACAGGCCCCGGCCATGATGCCAATACCGTTTGTTTTTGCTGCGGTGTTAATTGACTATCATCGATATAAGGTAATAACTGCTCATAGTCAGCAGCAATTAAGATTAAGCCTTTTTCTATTGGGCGCTGTTTTAAGGCTAATAATTTATTCACAGCCTGTTGATTATCAGGATCACAACCAACACCAAATACCGCCTCGGTTGGATATCCAATCACTTGACCTTGCTTTAACGCTGTCACTACTTGGGTAATATTTGCCACAAATTCCTCTGCTCTTTATTCAGCTGATATTTTATTTTTTAGTTAGATAATCATCATACCGACACATGCTTAACAACACCATTTAAGGTTAATCATAGCGTAACTTTACCGACGCAAACGTTTTCCTTTGGAGTAAATCACCGTATAATGGCGTAAATAACACTTTAGTCGTTCATTACCTATAGGAGATCGGAATGAAAGTTGGAATTATCATGGGATCAAAATCTGATTGGCCAACCATGCAACATGCCGCAGAAATGCTCGAGCGCTTTAACGTTGCTTACGAAACTAAAGTGGTTTCAGCTCACCGTACTCCTCATCTATTAGCAGAGTATGCTGAAACAGCCCGCAATCGCGGTATTAGTGTCATTATTGCTGGTGCTGGCGGCGCTGCACATTTACCAGGCATGACCGCTGCGTTTACCAGTTTGCCAGTGCTGGGTGTACCGGTGCAATCTCGCGCTTTAAAAGGCATGGACTCACTATTATCAATTGTGCAAATGCCAAAAGGTATCGCCGTTGGCACCCTTGCAATTGGTGAAGCAGGTGCTGCCAATGCCGGTTTATTAGCTGCTCAAATCATTGCAACCCACAACCCTGAGGTTTTAGCGGCTGTTGAAGCTTTCCGCCAGCAACAAACCGATACTGTACTTGAGAACCCTAATCCGGCTGAGGATGCATAATGAATCAGGTACTGGTACTTGGTGCTGGCCAACTTGCACGAATGATGGCACTCGCCGGCGCACCACTGAATATTAATGTTATCGCCTACGATGTAACTACCACCAATGTTGTACACCCTCTAACCCAACAGTGCCAATCATTATCACTGATTGAAGCCATTGCCGCAGCCGATGTTATTACCGCTGAATTTGAACATATTCCAGATGCAATTTTAAACCTCTGCGCGGCCAGTGGTAAATTTAAGCCTCACCCTGATGCCATCAAAGCCGGTGGCGATCGCCGCATTGAAAAAAACTTATTAACCAATGCTCAAGTTGCTAATGCGCCATACCATATTATTAATAATCGTGCAGATTTAGACGCTGCGATTACTGCAATTGGATTACCGTTGGTATTAAAAAGTGCCTTAGGTGGTTATGACGGTAAAGGCCAATGGCGCTTAAAAACTCACGATCAAATTGAATCAGTGTGGGCAGAAATGGCACAATGTATCGCGGCAAGTGATAACCAAGCGATTGTGGCAGAAAAATTTATTGGTTTTGATCGTGAAGTATCTTTAATTGGTGCGCGAAATGCTAAAGGGGAGATTAAAACCTATACCCTCAGTGAAAATGTTCATACTGATGGCGTACTTAGCTTATCAACTGCCATTGTCGGTGACAGTGCCCTACAACAACAAGCACAACAAATGTTCACCGCGGTGGCGAAACAATTAAATTATATTGGCGTGCTGGCGTTGGAATTTTTTGAAGTTAATGGTCAATTATTAGTTAATGAAATCGCCCCTCGCGTCCATAATTCAGGCCATTGGACTCAACAAGGCGCAGAGACATGCCAATTTGAGAACCATCTTCGAGCAGTGTGCGATTTACCATTAGGCGGCACCGATCTTATTCGTCCAAGTGCTATGATCAATATTCTCGGCCAAGATAGCGTTCCCGAAGCGGTATTAGCTTTAGAAAATTGTCATGTACATTGGTATGGCAAAGAAAAACGTGACGGTCGTAAAATGGGCCATATTAATGTCTGTGCGGCAACCCCAGAGCTATTGCAATATCAGTTAATGTTATTAGGGCAAATATTACCGCCACAGTATTTTCCTGCACTACCACACTAAATAGCCTATAAAAAAAGCCTGCACTATTATGCAGGCCTTTAGTTTTCATCGTTAATTAACTTATTTTTCAACATCTTGATAAGCATTGCATTTTCGATCAGCGCACTGCAATTTGATACCACTGACTAATTTCTTTTCTAGCAACAAGCCAAATCCACACTGCTGGCATGTACCAATCACGGGTTTATTATTAACGGCAAAACGGCATTGCGGGTATTTATCACACGCATAAAACAGTTTGCCATAGCGTGATTTGCGCTCAACTAAATGCCCCTGATGACATTCAGGACAATTAATATCAGTTTGCTGAGGTTTTTTTTCTGGCGATGCAAGGTAATGACATTCAGGGTATGCTGAACAACCAATAAACATTCCATAGCGACCTTGGCGTAAAACCAATGGCTGAGCACATTCAGGACATGGCATATCGAGCAGTTTAACTATGTGACCATCATTTTGTTTAAGGGGCTGAATATAATCACACTTAGGATAATGTTCACACCCCAAAAAAGGGCCATGCTTGCCAAAACGCATCACTAAATCAGCGTTGCACTGTGGACATGATTGATGTTGTAATGCGTGTTCATGGGCTGCAAATAAGGGTTCACTGTCGGTGGTCATTATTAATGTAGACCTCCATCTTCTGCGCCATATAATAATTCTTCTACCTGATCATAAGCCGCTTCATTTCCAGGAGCATTAAACAGCACCATCAGAATAATCCACTTTAGATCATCAAGTATAAATTCTTGAGTATCGAGCTCCATTACGCGATCAATCACCATTTCTCGCGTATCTGCATTAAGAACATCAATTTGCTCAAGGTAAAGCAAAAAACCTCGACACGCTGTATCCATACGTAACATTTCTTTGTCGGTATAGATGCGCATTGACGTTATCGCGCTATGATTAACATACGGTGTGTTTTCTGTTTCTTGTAAAGCAGCCAGTTTTTCAAGCCACTCTAAGGACTTGTAAATATCATCCTGATGAAAACCTGCACGCAGAAGTTCCTCTGAGAGTTCGTCTTGATCGACTAATAACTCAGCTTCGCTTTGAATATAGGTTTCAAATAGATACATAAGAATATCCATCATAACTAGCCCCTCCTCGTTCTGATATAACCACCGGGCACTGCAGTCACCCAACCGGACAGTTCTAATTCTAATAATTGCGGTAAAATTTGGTGGATGGGTTGTTTACAGCGTTCAGCAACGACATCTACGGGTGTTGCTTCGGTGCCTACGTTAGCCAACAGTGCAGGAAATGGCAATTCTTCATTTTGCTTCGTTGCTAAAGGCACGCCTATTTGATTGTTTATTGCACATTCTGTCAGGCTTCCTACCTCTTCATAAATATCAGCCGGACTTTCTACCAGTTTAGCACCTGATTTAATCAGCGCATTACAGCCACGACTGGCAGGATTATGAATCGAACCTGGCAGTGCAAAAACCTCTCGTCCTTGCTCCAACGCATAACGAGCGGTAATTAATGAGCCACTTTTTTGCGCCGCTTCAATCACTAATACTCCAGTTGATAAACCACTAATAATACGATTTCGACGCGGAAAGTTTTGCGGACACGGCTGTTGTTGTGGCCAAAACTCTGACACTAATGCACCTTGTTCAACAATACTGGCTGCCAATGTACGATGTCGAGCCGGGTAAATCTGATCAAGCCCTGAGCCTAATACCGCAATAGTTAATCCACCGGCTTGCAATGCCCCTTGATGTGCCTGACCATCAATCCCCAATGCTAGCCCACTAGTGACCACATAATTATTAGCGGCTAACGCTTTTGCAAAATGGAACGCCGATTCGCGACCATCAATGGATGCCGAACGACTACCAATAACCGCTATTTGGGGGGCGGCTAACGCGGTCACATCTCCACGAATAAACAATATCGGTGGCGGTGATGAAATCTGCTTTAATAGATGAGGATAATGCGCTGAAGCGAGGGTTAATATATGCTGTTGCGGTGCTTGCTGCCATTGCAATGCGTAGTCTAAGCACTGCTGATTAGGATGCAGCAAAGCCTGTATTTGTTTGGCTGTTAACCCATATTGCTGCAATTGTTCTGCTGTCATTGCCACTAATTGCGATGGGCTCGCATCGGCCAACAAGCGCTGAATACGGCTGCCCCCTAATGAAGGAACAGCCGCCAGTTGTAACCATGCAATAAGCTCTGTATCGGTCATCACGATTATGAACGTGGCGCCTGAGCAACCACACCAGGTTTAAACGGTTGCTGATTATTTAGTACCACCGCTAGACTAAAATATTCATAAGGACGTAATACCATCGCTTGTGCCACGGCGACAGTGCCAAGTTGAGTACTATCGGTTAATAAAGTGCTGGTTTGATAATGATATTGACCTTTTTTACCTTGCACCTCCGCGCCGGGTTTAAACAACTCAAATACCTGTCCAGCAACCATGCCATCGAGATGACCACGATCAAGCACAATCACATCGTAATTAGAAATATAACTATAACCACTGATTTGACCCAACACTGTCGCAGATAATGATGCTGGCGGTGTCATTGGTGAAAACGATAAGTCATGCTGAATATCAGTGCCTAATAATGGCAATAAAATATCATTGGGAATAATTTCTTGCTGAAAACGATCAACCTGTAATTGACTGGTAACGCCATCACTGGTTATCACCGTTACATCAGCAATTTCTTTAAGGGTTGAGATCTTTGCCGTAATCGCCGTTTTCTCAGTCTGCTGTTGCTCATCAGTTCGCACAAAGTCTTGCTCTAAACGGTACACACGCCACTGACTGGTCGGCACTAATGACTGATCAGCCCACAACACATCACCAATAGAAAGGTAACCACGCTCTTCACTGGTGCCAAGGATCTGTGGTTGAGTCGTTAACGCCTCAGCACTGATCAACTTATCTTGTGCCACATATGCCACCATTAAATATCCTGGTAACGAAGTGATCGGCTGGCGTATAACTCGCACTTGAGGGGATAATTTAAGGTGTTTTTTCAGGCTTAATTGCGGTTTACCATTAACCCAAATAAGGTGCAAACGATCACCGGGATAAATTAAATGGGGATTTTTAATATAGCTGTTTTTTTGCCATAACTGAGGCCACGACCACGGGTTACTCAAAAATACCGCTGAGATATCCCATAAGGTATCGCCTTTCTTAACCACATAAATTTCCGGGTGAGTATTTTTTAGCTGTGGTTGAGGGGCAGCAACCAACGACGGCATAAAAAGAATAAAACTAACGATAATAACCCATTGCCTCATGTGATCCGTTCCTTCGATTGCACAAGTTGCGACCTAGCGATATTAAAATAATCACTCATATTGGCAAAGGTTGGCATTAGCTCTTTGATATGTCGACCGTTTAACAACCACTGCCCAAGGCTTTTCGGCTTATATCACGGTTTAATAATCACTGTTACATCAAGAATGCTTTAACTTTGCTAAGAGCTAACATAAATTTTTTCAACGGCAGTGGTCGCTATTTCAAGACCCCAACAACGGTTAACGACGACTGCACGCATTAGGCACTGTTATTTGAACGCTAAAATGACTAGAATTAGACCAACAACGCTATATCTTTCTAGTAACCGTTAACGAATTCGAGCCCTTATGTCGCTATTGCCAGTTTTAATCTTTCCAGATGACCGCCTACGTACTGTTGCCAAACCCGTAGAGGCGATTACGCCACAAACTCAACAGATCATCGATGACATGCTTGAAACCATGTATGACGAAGAAGGTATTGGTCTTGCGGCAACCCAAGTCGATATTCATCAACAGATTGTGGTTATTGATGTTTCTGAACAACGTGATCAGCCAATGGTATTGATTAACCCTCAAATTACTGCCGCCCATGGTGATGATGGTATTGAAGAAGGTTGTCTTTCGGTACCCACTGCGCGCGGTTTTGTACCACGTGCCGCAACAATTACCGTTACTGCATTAGATCGTGACGGCAACAACATTACTTTTGAGGCCAATGACCTTCTAGCAATTTGTATTCAACATGAATTGGATCACCTAGCTGGCAAACTGTTTGTTGATTACTTGTCGCCACTTAAGCGCCAACGCATCAAAAGCAAACTAGAAAAATTAAAACGTTCTCACTAACAACACCCACCATTCGAGGTTATCTTGAGCAAACCATTACGCATTATTTTTGCAGGTACGCCTGACTTCGCCGCCCGTCATTTGGCGGCGTTATTGTCTTCACAGCATCAGGTTGTGGCTGTTTATACTCAGCCAGATCGTCCTGCCGGTCGTGGTAAAAAACTCACTGCGAGCCCAGTTAAAAATATCGCCGTAGAACACGATATTCCGGTGTTCCAACCAGCCTCACTGCGTAATCTTGAAGCTCAACAACAACTCGCTGCGATTGAAGCCGATATTATGGTTGTTGTGGCTTACGGCTTATTATTACCCCAAGAAGTACTTGATACCCCACCACTCGGTTGTATTAATGTTCATGGATCTATTTTGCCACGCTGGCGCGGCGCGGCACCGATTCAACGTTCAATTTGGGCCGGTGATAAAGAAACGGGCGTGACTATCATGCAAATGGATATCGGCCTTGATACTGGTGATATGCTACAAGTGGCAACATTACCGATCACTGCGACCGATACCAGCGCTACTATGTATGAAAAATTAGCGGATCTTGGCCCAAGTGCATTAATTGAGTGTTTAAATGACATTGCTAACGGCACCGCAGTCGCGACCAAGCAAGATGATACTCAAGCAAACTACGCTAAAAAATTAAGTAAAGAAGAAGCCCAGATTGATTGGACTATGGATGCCGCAGCCATTGAACGTTGCGTACGTGCGTTTAATCCATGGCCAATGAGCCACTTTACTGTCGCAGAGCAAACGATCAAAGTATGGCAAGCCAGTGTTGAGAGCGATAACCAAGGCCAATTACCGGGTACGATTTTAGCTGCCGATAAACACGGTATTGTGATCGCTACAGCTAATGGCGCTTTGCGTCTATTATCTCTGCAACCACCGGGCAAAAAAGCCATGTCAGCGGCAGATTTATTAAATTCGCGTCGAGAATGGTTCCAAGTCGGTAACCAACTTTAAATACCAAGGCCAGGGTTAAGTCACTGGCTTTTCTTTTTCAGATTAACCACGTAGCGCCAGCACCAACAGCGCTCAGGAAACAGCTATGAATGTAAGAGCCGCAGCGGCCAAAGTAATTTATCAGGTCGTCGATCAAGGGCAGTCATTATCTGCCGCGCTACCGCTAGCGCAGCAGGATATCAGAGAACGTGATCACGCTTTATTGCAGGAAATCTGCTATGGCGTATTACGCTGGCTACCTCGATTAGAGTCAATCACTCAGGCATTAATGGAAAAACCATTAACCGGTAAACAACGGGTTTTTCATCACCTGATTTTAGTTGGCTTATATCAACTTGGTTATATGCGCATTCCTGCTCACGCTGCGGTTGCTGAAACAGTTGATGCTACTAAGACTCTTAAAAAACCCCAATTACGCGGCTTAATTAATGCTATTTTGCGTAGTTACCAACGCCAAAAAGAAGCCCTTGATGAACAAGCTATCAGTCACGATGCGGGTAAATACGGCCATCCAAGTTGGTTATTAAAATTACTTAAAGCCAGTTACCCAGATCAATATGCGGCTATTTGTGAAGCTAATAACACTAAAGCGCCAATGTGGTTACGCGTAAACAGCCACCATCATGATCGTGATACCTACCGTGCTTTATTAGATGCCGAAGGTATTGCAACCGAATTACACCCGCAAGCGGCGGACGCACTACGCTTAATTTCACCGTGTGATGTGACCAAACTACCAGGCTTTAGTGATGGTTGGGTATCGGTTCAAGATGCGGCTGCACAACTAGCAGTGGATTACCTAACACCACAAGCGGGTGAATTAATTCTCGATTGTTGTGCAGCTCCTGGCGGTAAAACGGTTCATATAATGGAACGAGTACCTTCTGCACAAGTGGTAGCGATTGATTGTGATGAAAATCGCCTTAAACGCGTTTATGAAAACCTCACCCGTTTAAACCTGACCGCACAAGTTTTATGTGCTGATGCACGTTATCCTGAGCAATGGTGGCATGGCGAAAAATTTGATCGTATCTTGCTTGATGCACCATGTTCAGCAACAGGCGTTATTCGTCGTCACCCTGATATTAAGTGGCTCCGTCGTGGCGAAGATATTGCCGCATTAGCATTACTACAAGCAGAGATTTTTGATGCGATGTGGCTGCAATTAAAACCAGGAGGTACCTTGGTTTATGCGACATGCTCTATCACACCACAAGAAAACTGTGATCAAGTAAAAGCCTTCTTAGCCCGTACAGCTGACGCAACCTTAGTCGATAGCGATCCCGCTTCTCCTGGGCGTCAGATCCTTCCTGGTGAAGAAGCAATGGATGGTTTTTACTACGCAGTATTAACTAAAGCAAACTAAGATAAATCACTAACAATAGCGGAACTTGACTTCAATGTTCCGCTTTTTAGTCTCTTTTATACGCCACCTATTGTCGATTTTAATCGACAATGACTGTTGGTTGGCATTACTCATCAGGCATAGGCTATGAAAATTATCATTCTCGGGGCTGGACAAGTTGGCGGCACGCTTGCTGAAAACCTTGTTGGCGAGAATAACGATATAACCATCGTTGATAAGAACCCAGATCGTCTTCGTGAACTGCAAGATAAATATGACCTACGGGTTGTACAGGGTTTTGCAAGCCACCCACAAACATTACGTGATGCTGGGGCTCAAGATGCAGATATGTTGGTTGCCGTCACTAACTCTGACGAAACTAACATGATTGCCTGCCAAATCGCATTCTCATTATTTAACACCCCTAACCGCGTGGCTCGCATCCGTTCTCCTGAATATTTGCGTGAAAAAGAGCAATTGTTCCAATCTGATGCGGTTCCTGTCGATCACCTTATTGCACCAGAAGAATTGGTTACCGATTACATTGAACGTTTAATCGAATACCCAGGCGCATTACAAGTAGTGAGCTTTGCTGAAGAAAAAGTCGGTTTAGTGGCGGTAAAAGCCTACTACGGCGGCCCATTGGTAGGTAATGCCTTATCAGCCCTACGCGAACACATGCCACATATTGATACTCGTGTTGCGGCAATCTTCCGTCAGGGTCAACCTATTCGTCCTCAAGGCACGACGATTATTGAAGCGGATGATGAAGTGTTTTTTGTCGCTGCGAGTAATCATATCCGTTCGGTAATGAGCGAATTACAACGTCTAGAGAAACCCTACAAACGCTTAATGATTGTTGGTGGTGGTAATGTCGGCGCTGGTTTAGCCCGCCGTCTAGAGCAAAACTACAGCGTCAAACTGATCGAACACAATCAACAGCGGGCTGAAAACTTATCCGAAATGCTGCAAGATACGATCGTCTTTTGTGGCGATGCTTCGGATCAAGAATTACTTAGCGAAGAGCACATCGAACAAATTGATGTCTTTATTGCTGTTACTAATGACGATGAAGCCAATATCATGTCGGCAATGCTGGCTAAACGCCTAGGTGCCAAAAAAGTCATGGTCCTGATTCAACGTGGCGCTTATGTTGATTTAGTCCAAGGTGGCACCATCGATATTGCGATTTCACCTCAGCAAGCAACGATTTCAGCGCTACTTACCCATGTTCGTAAAGCTGATATTGTGAACGTATCCTCATTACGTCGTGGTGCAGCCGAAGCAATTGAAGCCATTGCCCATGGTGATGCCAGCACCTCAAAAGTCGTTGGTCGTGCCATTAGTGAAATTAAACTACCACCCGGTACTACTATTGGTGCTGTTGTACGTGGCGAAGAAGTGCTAATCGCCCACGATCGCACCATGATAGAGCAAAATGACCACGTAGTTATGTTCTTAGTTGATAAGAAATATATCCCTGACGTTGAACGTCTTTTCCAACCGAGCCCCTTCTTTTTGTAACTGCTTATGGTTAATTTACGTCCAATATTATTTGTACTCGGACTGGTGCTATCTAAAATAGCCCTGTTTATGTATGTACCTACCTTAGTGGCCTTTTTTACTGGCACTGAAGGTTTTATGGATTTTGCTGCAGCAGTGGTAATCACCCACTCTGTGGCTTTCTTATTACTTTCTTACGGTAAAACTGACGAGTTTAAGCTCAGCGTACGGGATATGTTCCTGATCACCACGCTGGTATGGACCGTTGCCAGTGCCTTTGCTGCGCTGCCATTTGTCTTTATTAATCACATCAGCTTTACTGATGCGTATTTTGAAACCATGTCGGGGATCACCACTACTGGCTCAACAGTATTAAGTGGCCTCGATCAAATGGCACCGAGTATTTTACTGTGGCGCTCAACCTTACAATGGTTGGGTGGGGTCGGATTTATTGTTATGGGGGTAGCTATTTTGCCGATGCTCAATGTCGGCGGCATGCGGTTATTCCAAACCGAATCGTCTGATTGGTCAGATAAAAGCTCGCCTCGCACCAAAAGTGTCGCCAAAAATATCATTAACGTGTATTTGATTCTCACCGTGCTGTGTATCATTGCGTTTATGTGTGCTGGCATGAATACTTTTGATGCTATCAACCATGCTTTTACTACCCTTTCAACCGGCGGGTATTCTACCTCTGACGGCTCAATGAATCACTTTTCACACAGTGCACAATGGGTTGCAACCTTCTTTATGTTTGCTGGTGGATTACCATTCCTATTGTTTGTGCAAGCACTAAAAAAACGTCATCCACGGACGTTATTTGGTGATGCGCAAGTGAAGGGTTACACCTTATTTGTAGTGGTAGCGAGTTTAATTGTTGCGGCCTGTCTGATCTTTAATAAAGGTTATTCAGTCGTTGATGCAATGCGATTGTCGTTTTTTAATATCATCTCAGTGGTAACCACAACCGGCTTTGGCCTTGGTGATTTTACCGCTTGGGGGCCATTACCTACGATTATTTTTGCATTTACGTTACTGGTTGGTGCTTGTTCTGGCTCAACCAGTGGCGGGATTAAAATCTTCCGTTTCCAAATCGCTTTTGCGCTATTACGCAAACATATTATGCAATCTATTCACCCATCAGCACTGTTCATTCAGCGCTATAATGGCCGTACGGTAACCGATGATATCGTACGTTCAGTGGTGGCACTGGTGTTTACTTTTATCATGACCATTATCGTGATTGCTTCAGTGCTCGCATTACAAGGTTTAGATCCAATCACCAGTATTACCGGTGCGGTCACCGCAGTAGCTAACGTTGGTCCAGGTATGGGAACCATCATTGGCCCTACGGGTAACTTTGCCAGTTTACCTGATTTATCGAAATGGACGTTAAGCTTAGGCATGTTAATGGGACGTTTAGAAATATTAACCGTATTAGTGGTTTTTGCTCCCGCTTTTTGGCGAGATTAATAAATACCGCCCCCAAAAAACAACAAGAGAGCGCATCGTGCGCTCTTTTTTTATTTGATTTATAGCGGCTTAATATAAAAATAAATCGCACAAAAATGACAAATTGAACCACCTAAAACAAACAAGTGCCAAATCGCATGGTTGTAAGGAATGCGCTTATTAACATAGAACACCACCCCAAGTGAATAAATGACACCACCTAATGCCAATAACACCAATCCGCCGGTTGCTAATGACAGCGCTAATTGATAGAGCACAATCACCGATGACCAACCCATCGCAAGGTAGGTGAATAATGATAATTTTTTGAAACGGTGGATAAAGACAATTTTAGCGACAATACCGATCAGGGCTAATCCCCATAATACAGCCATTAATCCCCACGCTAACGGGGTACGCAAGGCAATCAATAAAAACGGAGTATAGGTGCCAGCAATCAATAAATAGATCGCACAATGATCAAAAATTTTTAACGGTTTTTTCGCGTTTTGAGTCGGGATAGCATGGTATAACGTTGAAGCAAGGTACAATAAAATCATACTCATACCATAAACAACGTAGCTAATAATACTTAACGTATCCGCCTGCAAAGCAAAGGCTTTATCTAACAACAAATACAGCCCAACCACTGAAAACACCAACCCAAGACCATGACTAACACTGTTGGCAACTTCTTCTGCCGTTGAATAACCTAACTCAGTTTTGATTACATTATTCATGGTTTATATACCTCAAAGGACATTTCATTTAATCACTATTATTTTCAGCTTACACTTGTAAGCCTAAATTAAGCAACCTTTTGTTAATCACTTTAATGGCAATATTTTTTGATAAAAAAAAGGAGCCATTAGGCTCCATAATTAACGGACTACTGTAGCAACTCCAAGGTTGCTTGCCGTGCAGCATCTGGATCGTGGTTTAAAATACCGTCGACAATCCGTTGATGAACATCAAGCTTCATCACTTCTTCACGAGTGACAACCCGAAAATAATTTTCAAAGACTGCTTTGAATAAATTACCAAACGGACTAATAAAATGGTTACCAGAAGAAAAATACACCAATTGATGAAAGCGAGTATCAATTTCAATCCAGCGCTCTTGATCAAAGTTATCTTTCATCTGATGCATTTGCTGCATCAGATGCTCAAACTCAAGTCGATCTTCTGCTGTCGCATGAACCGCTGCTAATGCTGCCGCTTCAGGCTCTAGGGTCAAGCGCACTTTTTGATACTCAACGATCAACTCGGAATCAGCATCAAAATCTAGCCAAGCCAGTAAGTCTTGATCAAGATAGTTCCAATTTTTCTTTGGCATTACGCGAGTACCAATGCGTGGACGCGGTAATACCATGCCTTTTGCCGCGAGCATTTTTATTGCTTCACGGACAGCAGTACGGCTGACGCCATACATTTCACCTAATTCAACTTCGCCTGGTAAAATTTCGCCAGGGGCAGGATCACCGATTAAAATACGGCGACCAATAGCCTCTGCTAATCGATAAGATAAATTACGATTAGCAACAATACGTTGCTGCTCCTGATCCATAGATCCTCTCCCAAGGCCTTTGTTGTACAACTAAACGAACGCGAATATCAAATATATTGCCTTTATATATAAGGCAGAGCGACACGGTGCATCAAGGGGCTAATTATTGCAATAGTTACTATCGAAACAAGGTAATAATTAAATATTAGCATTTTATTGCTTATTTTATGCTCGACTTTTAATGATCAGATTGTTATCCTGCGCCCGATTTGGTTAACAACCAACCGATATTCTGATGGATGGGTTCTACCCAGTAGGGAATTTTCCCTTCAGAAAGATATTTAATTTTTTGGCCACGGATGAGCCTGACAATAGGTGAATTATGCGCCCAGCATCCACAGTCAGGTATGCAAGTACCCCCCGCAGTCCATCGCGTTTACGTGCCACTGCCCACGCACCACAATATAAAGTTAACGCAAAAAAAGTGGCGACTACAGAGGTTCATTTAACTACGGCTGATGCACAGTTAATAACCCCACAACAAATAGTGTCCGAATTAAATAGCAATCAGCAACAACAACGCTAATTGTGACATTAAGCAGCCTTGGCTGCTTTTTTATTGACCTAATTTTGGCATAGACATCGATTGTATCCCAGCGGGCTTTGTTATAATTTACGGGTACTAAAATAATGATAATACAATCGTCTAACGATTGGCTCAGCCCAAGCTACGGAGTTAATAATGAAAACCCATCGCGTTAATGAACTGATTGAATTACTGCACCCTGAGTGGAAAAAAGATCCCGACCTTAATTTGGTTGAATTTCTACTTAAATTAGCAGCTGAAGCTAAATACCAAGGTCCACTAGAAGCATTAACTGATGATGTACTTATTTATCATTTAAAAATGCGTAATAGCGACAAAGACGCCATGATTCCTGGCCTTGCAAAAGATTGTGAAAATGACTTTAAAACAGCTATCTTACGCGCTCGCGGTATCATTAAATAATCGCTAACTCATGATTTTATTTATTAAGCCAGTTATCACTAACTGGCTTTTTTTTGTAAAAATTATCCATCACCACCATTATGACTAACCATGTTTAAGTTGTTTTAATCCCATTCACGGTTAAGCTAAACAATTACTCCAAGCCAGATTCAGGATTCCGTCATGGAAAAACAAAGTTTTAGTTTTGCAGATCTCAGCCCCGATGTACTACTTGATGCGTTGGAGAGTATAGAGGTTCATGCCGAGTCAGGTTTATTGGCACTCAATAGTTATGAAAACCGCGTTTATCAATTTAAAGCTGAAGATGGCCAACGGTATGTGACCAAATTTTACCGTCCAGCCCGTTGGAGTGATCAACAAATTGATGAAGAGCATCAGTTTACTCTTGAGCTAGAACAACACGATATTCCTGTTGCAGCCCCCATTGCTATTAATGGCAAGACCTTACACCATTATAACGGTTATCGATTTGCACTGTTTCCAAGTGTCGGTGGGCGTCAATTTGAAGTCGATAATTTTGACCAATTAGAATGGGTCGGACGTTTTTTAGGCCGCATGCATCAGGTCGGTCAACGCCAACCCTTTATTCATCGTCCAACATTGGGACTAGAAGAATACGTTTATCAGCCTCGACAAATACTTGCCAATAGCGACTTTATTCCTGATTACCTAAAACACAGTTTTTTTGCTGATCTTGATCGCTTAATTGCAGAAATTGAAAGCCATTGGTCAACCGACTGGCCCGCTTTACGCCTCCATGGCGATTGTCACCCCGGGAATATTTTATGGCGCGATGGACCGATGTTTGTTGATTTAGATGATGCTCGCAATGGCCCTGCTGTACAAGATTTGTGGATGATGCTTAATGGTGAACGCCATGATCAACTGGCACAACTAGATACACTGCTTGAGGCTTATAATGAATTTGCTGACTTTGATCCGCGCCAACTTAAATTAATTGAACCGTTACGTGCGCTTAGAATGGTTCACTATATGGCATGGCTGGCAAAACGCTGGCAAGATCCAGCATTTCCACGCGCATTTCCATGGTTTGGCGATGCAAAATATTGGGAAGGTCAGGTTTTAGCGTTTAAAGAACAAATTTTCAGCCTAAATGAACAACCATTGCAGCTAATGCCACAATGGTAAGGTAATATAAAATAACAACAATTAATGACTATACTCAGCTAATATCTAGCTACGACATGGATAATCAGGAACCTCAAAATGATGAAGAATTTACTTGCACTCGTCAGTGCTGCTTTATTGTCTTTTTCTGTTCACGCTGCCAAATTTACGGAAGGCGACTACTACAAGGTATTAGATCAGCCCCAATCAACCACACCGGTTGTGACTGAATTCTTTTCACTTTATTGCCCGCACTGTTTTCAATTTGAACCTATGATTCGACAGTTGAAAACGACACTACCTGACAATGTAAAATTTCAAAAAATGCATGTGTCATTTATGGGTGGTCCAATGGGTAAAGTAATGAGTAAAGCATTTGCTACCGCCGTTATTTTAAACGTCAATGACAAAATGTTGCCGGTACTATTTAACCGTATTCAAACCCTCAATCAACCACCACGTAATGAAGCAGAAGTGCGTCAAATCTTCATTGATGAAGGCGTACCAGCGGCAGAGTTTGATGGTGCTTTCAATAGCTTCGCGGTTAACTCAATGGTCAGTCGTTATGATAAAGCCTTTGAAGATGCCGGCTTAACGGGTGTACCAGCAGTGGTGGTGAATAATAAATACCTCGTTAAAACCGGTAAAATTAAATCTGCTGATGAATATTTTGAGTTAGTTAACTTTTTACTTAAAAAATAGCATCGCAGATTAACAACCAATCACCATAAAAAGAGGCCCTAATCAGCCTCTTTTTTTCGTTCTATATCACCTGACTACTGAGCTGTTTTAATAATCTATCCATGGCTCGATAACCGAGTGCCTCGGCTAAATGAGGCCGTTGAATATGTTCTTGCTCCGCTAAGTCAGCAATGGTTCGTGCCACTTTAATAATGCGATGATAGGCGCGAATAGACAGCCCCAATTGATGCAAGGCATTTTCTAAAAATTCAGCATCTTGCAATGATAAGCCACAATATTGATCTAATTCGCGAGTAGAGAGCAAAGCGTTAACTTTACCGCAACGCGCCAGCATTCGTGCTCGAGCTTGATCAACCCGCGCTTTAATTACCGCACTCGGTTCACCACGATCACCGCCTGTGGTGAGTGTGCCACGAGGCAATGCGGGAATTTCTAACGACATATCAAATCGATCTAATAGCGGCCCAGATAAACGGCTTAAATAGCGTAAAATAGCTTGCGGATTGGTTCGGGATTGATTGCCCTCATAATAACCCGTTGGACTTGGATTTAAGGCACCAATTAACTGAAACCGAGCAGGAAAGGTAGTTTTAGCTGTTGCACGCGATATGACGATTTGCCCAGACTCTAGTGGCTCTCGCAATGAATCTAACACTTTGCGTTCAAATTCCGGCATTTCATCTAAAAATAAAAGTCCATTATGGGCCAATGAAATTTCTCCAGGTTTCGGCACTGAGCCACCACCAACTAAGGCCGCCATTGAACTGGAATGATGGGGAGTACGAAAGGGACGATTAAGCCAGTTACCTTGATGTAAAGATTGTTGGGTTAATGACGCAACCGCAGCGGTCTCAATCGCTTCTTGGTGGGTCATTGGCGGCAATAGATCTCGTAATCGAGATGCCAACATGGTTTTGCCGGTTCCCGGCGGCCCCAACAATAATAAATTATGGCTTCCTGCAGCCGCGATTTCTAATGCTCGCTTACCTTGTTGCTGCCCAATAATATCTTGCATATCACGCTGTTCATTTACTGCCGCTGTCGTTGCTGTTGAGCGTGGCTGCTGGTGTAATTGCAACTGTTGTTGGCCACATAAAAACCCGCAAACATCCAATAATGTTGGTGCTGATTTGTGTTTATTTTGCGCCACCAACGCCACTTGATCACCATTTTGATCGGGCACAATTAAACAACGTTTGGCTTTTAAAGCCGCTAATGCTGCTGGTAATGCACCTTTGACTGGCCGTAAATCACCTGATAGCGCCAGCTCACCAATAAACTCATGTTGCTCTAATCGCTGCGACGGAATTTGCCCTGATGCCGCTAAAATTCCCAATGCAATCGGCAAATCAAATCGCCCACCTTCTTTGGGTAAATCTGCTGGGGCTAAATTAACTGTGATTCGGCGCGATGGAAATTCAAATTGGGCATTAATAATTGCACTCCGCACGCGATCTTTGGCTTCTTTGACGGTGGTCTCTGGCAAACCGACTAAGGTAAAACTTGGCATCCCATTACTTAAATGAACCTCAACGGTTACAGCAGGGGCTTCAACGCCCACACAGGCTCGACTATGAACAATCGCAAGTGTCATTGGTGACTCCCCATTGACTGGTAATACATACCAGTGGGTTAATGAAATTTATCGAAGGTGTTACATCAAAGCCCCATTAATGCAGCGAGTTTGTCTATAAAACCAAATTTTTTTCTTGTCATGTGACGCAGATCTGTGTTACCACTTAGGTATAGCAACAACTAAACAATAAAAATTGGACAATTATGCGCACAACTGCAACATCCCTAATACTCATTATTAACGTCATCGTGGTGGTTATCTCACCGCGCAGGGGATTTGCAGGCGTAAGTTAACGCTACCAAGACACAGCAAAGCCCCCGCACTGAGAAGTTCGGGGGCTTTTTTAAATCAACTAATTTAGTGACAAAATCAGGATCGATTTTTATTTAAATTTTATGTCAACCACATACGCAAGGAGCAGCGATGACAGGGGCAGAGTTAGTCGTACAAGCGCTGCAACAGCAGGGTATAAAAACTATTTTTGGCTATCCCGGTGGCGCAATCATGCCCATCTACGATGCGCTTTATGATGGTAACGTTGAGCATATTTTATGTCGTCACGAGCAAGGGGCGGCAATGGCAGCCATTGGTATGGCACGTGCTACTCAAAAGGTTGCTGTGTGTATGGCAACATCAGGCCCGGGTGCGACCAATCTAGTCACCGGCTTAGCCGATGCATTTATGGATTCAGTGCCATTAGTCGCGATTACAGGTCAAGTAGCGAGCTCACACATAGGTACCGACGCCTTTCAAGAAATGGATGTGATTGGAATGTCATTGTCGTGTACCAAACACAGTTATTTAGTCACTGATATTAATGAACTTGCACCAACATTAGCCGAAGCGTTTGTGGTTGCTCAAACTGATCGTCCAGGGCCGGTCATCGTTGATATCGCCAAAGACGTCCAACTTGCAACAGCACCCACAGCCTTATTAGCACCGATTACCCCTCCCGCATTACCGATTGCTGACACTGCCGCGATAACGACCGCACAACAACTATTGCGTCAATGTCAGCGACCAGTATTGTATGTCGGTGGTGGCGTACAAATTGCGCAAGCAACCGCAACCTTACGCCAATTTCTACTCAATAATCCGATGCCGTCAGTCAGCACACTTAAAGGCTTAGGCTCTGTCGCTCGTCATGATCCCCATTACCTTGGCATGTTGGGAATGCATGGCACCAAAGCGGCGAACCTTATTGTTCAAGAAGCCGATTTATTGATTGTGGTTGGGGCCCGTTTTGACGATCGCGTTACAGGCAAACTTGATACTTTTGCTCCCCATGCCAAAGTGATCCACATTGATATCGATGCCGCAGAATTTAATAAGCTCCGCCATGCAAACGCGCCTTTACGTGGTGACATTAATACCATTTTGCCCCAACTCGAATTAGGTCAAGATATTAGCCGCTGGTTAACCCACAGTGAGCATTTACGCAAAATTGGTAAATGGCGCTATGACCATCCTGGTGAGTTAATTTATGCACCGTTACTGCTAAAACAGCTGTCTGACATGATGCCTGATAGCAGTATGGTATCAACCGATGTTGGCCAACATCAGATGTGGGCAGCGCAGCATATTCAACCACGTGAGCCACAGAACTACATTACTTCTGCCGGACTTGGCACCATGGGCTTTGGTTTACCAGCCGCGATGGGAGCCAGTGTTGCCCGTCCAGATGATCAATCGATTCTGATCTCCGGCGACGGCTCATTTATGATGAATGTTCAAGAACTAGGCACCCTTAAACGCCGCCAAATTCCAGTCAAAATGGTCCTGATTAATAACCAACGCTTAGGCATGGTACGTCAATGGCAATCACTGTTTTTTGATGGCCGCCATAGCGAGACCATTTTGGATGATAATCCAGATTTTGTGATGCTGGCACGGGCGTTTGATATTCCAGGAAAAACCATCACTCGCAAAGAAGAAGTCGCACCAGCATTGGCTGAAATGCTTGCCAGTAAAAGTGCCTATTTATTACATGTCGTGATAGATGAAGAACAAAACGTATGGCCATTAGTGCCACCGGGCGCCGCTAATCAAGATATGTTGGAGAACACCTGATCATGGAAAGATATTTACTCGACATCAAAGCTAACGACAAACCGGTGTTACTTGAGCGTATTTTACGGGTTATTCGCCACCGTGGATTTGTGATCAAGAAAGTGGATGCAACTCAAAATCACCATAGCAATATCGCCACTATCGCTATCATTGTTGATAGTGATCGTCCGATTAGCATTCTAATCAATCAAATAGAAAAACTCTGGGATGTAACCACGGTTACCACCTCACAAATCGACAATTTGGATACAATTTAAGAAGGGAACTCATCATGGCAAACACAGCTGATTATATTTGGTTTAACGGTAGTATCGTACCTTGGGCACAAGCCAATGTTCACGTTCTTACCCATGCAATGCACTATGGCACTTCTGTTTTTGAAGGTATTCGTTGTTACAACACTCCTAAGGGACCGGCCGTTTTTCGCCACCCAGAACACATGCAACGATTACTTAATTCGGCCAAAATTTATCGTTTTCCCATTCCTTATAGCTGCGATGAGCTAATGGAAATCTGCCGTGAAACCATTCGCGTCAACAAACTTGATTCAGCCTATATTCGACCATTAGGTTATGTGGGTAACGTTGGTTTAGGTGTTTGTCCTCCGGTTGATACCATCATGGATCTGATTGTTGCTGCATTCCCATGGGGCTCATACCTTGGTGAAGAAGCGTTAGAGAATGGGGTCGATGCGATGATTTCAAGCTGGAACCGTGCTGCACCCAACACCATTCCAACCGCAGCTAAAGCGGGGGGAAACTACTTATCATCACTACTGGTTGGTAGCGAAGCTCGTCGCCATGGTTACGCTGAAGGGATTGCGTTAAGTGTCGATGGTTACCTTTCAGAAGGTGCGGGTGAAAATATTTTTATCGTTCGTAACGGCATCCTATCAACGCCACCAACAACCAGCGCTATTTTGCCAGGCATCACCCGTGACACCATTATGACTCTAGCCAAAGAGCGTGGCTATGAGGTTCGTGAAGAAAATATTGCGCGTGAAGCGCTATACCTTGCCGATGAAATATTCATGACTGGCACTGCCGCTGAAATTGTTCCTGTACGTAGTGTGGATCAAATTACCGTAGGTTGCGGTAAACGCGGACCGATCACTCAACAGTTACAACGCGATTACTTTGGGCTATTTAACGGTGAAACCGACGACAAATGGGGTTGGCTAGACTACGTATACCCAGCTAAATAAGCGACACAGCTCAAGTTAATAAATAGCTTCAGCCATCACCATAAGGGCTGAACCAAAAAGGATTTTTATTTATGCCTAAGTACCGCTCAGCAACCACCACCCACGGCCGCAATATGGCAGGCGCACGTGCCTTATGGCGCGCAACTGGGGTTAAAGATCAAGATTTCGGGAAACCGATTATCGCCGTAGTAAACTCATTTACTCAATTTGTTCCCGGTCACGTTCACCTAAAAGATCTCGGTCAATTAGTTGCCGAACAAATTGAACAAGCAGGCGGTATCGCCAAAGAATTTAATACCATTGCGGTTGATGATGGCATTGCCATGGGTCACGGCGGGATGCTGTATTCATTGCCATCACGCGAATTAATTGCTGATTCTGTTGAATACATGGTCAATGCCCATTGTGCCGATGCGATGGTGTGTATTTCCAACTGTGACAAAATCACGCCAGGAATGTTAATGGCGTCATTACGATTAAATATTCCGGTAATTTTTGTTTCTGGTGGCCCAATGGAAGCTGGAAAAACCAAGCTTTCAGAGCAAGTGATCAAACTTGATTTAGTGGATGCGATGATCCAAGGTGCGGATCCGACGGTTTCTGATGAGCAAAGTGAGCAGATCGAACGTTCAGCATGTCCAACTTGCGGATCCTGCTCTGGAATGTTTACTGCCAACTCAATGAACTGTTTAACCGAAGCGCTAGGGTTAAGCCAGCCCGGTAATGGTTCAATGTTGGCCACACACGCCGATCGCGAGCAGCTATTTATTAATGCTGGTAAACGTATCGTTGCTTTAACTAAACGCTACTATGAACAAGACGATGACACCGCATTACCGCGTAATATTGCCAATAAACTCGCGTTTGAAAATGCGATGGCGCTGGATATTGCGATGGGCGGTTCAAGTAATACCGTATTGCACTTATTAGCAGCAGCACAAGAAGGTGAAATTGACTTCACCATGGCGGACATTGACCAAATGTCACGTCGCGTGCCGCAGTTATGTAAAGTCGCGCCTTCCACGCCTAAATACCATATGGAAGATGTTCACCGCGCAGGTGGCGTTTACGCGATTTTAGGAGAGCTTGATCGCGCCGGTTTATTACACAATCAATGCCATAATATTTTGAGTGAAACTTTTGCCGAAAGCCTGCGCCATTACGACATTATGCAAACCCAATCTCAAGCTGTAAAAGATTTCTTCCGCGCCGGTCCTGCGGGTATTCGCACCACCAAAGCATTCTCGCAAGATTGCCGTTGGGACACCCTTGATGATGATCGCCAACATGGCTGTATTCGTAGTCGAGAATTTGCGTTTAGTGATGAAGGCGGATTAGCTGTGCTATCAGGCAACATGGCCCTTGATGGCTGTATCGTTAAAACCGCAGGCGTTGATGAAAGCTGCTTAACCTTTACCGGCCCGGCGGTGGTATTTGAAAGCCAAGATACGGCTGTCGAAGGTATTCTTGGTGGAAAAGTCAACGCTGGTGATGTAGTCGTTATTCGTTATGAAGGACCAAAAGGCGGGCCGGGCATGCAAGAAATGCTCTATCCGACCACCTATTTAAAATCGATGGGGCTGGGTAAAGAGTGCGCCCTGATCACTGATGGCCGCTTCTCAGGCGGCACCTCAGGATTATCGATTGGTCATGTTTCACCAGAAGCTGCCAGTGGCGGTACTATTGGCTTAATTAATAGTGGCGATATGATCGCAATTGATATTCCTAATCGCAGTATCAAATTACTGGTTGATGATGCCACGCTCGCCACTCGCCGTGCAGAGGTTGCATTACGCGGCTGGAAACCTGTCGATCGCGTGCGTCAAGTGTCATTAGCACTTAAAGCCTATGCGCTACTTGCGACCAGTGCCGATAAAGGTGCTGTACGTGATAAATCCAAGTTAGAAGGATAATCGAATGGCCGAAGTGAACCCTGTCAGCGATCAATATTTACTTAGCGGTGCAGACTATCTGCGCAATATTTTACGCGCCCCAGTGTATGAGGTTGCGCAAGTTACTCCTCTACAAAATTTAGCTCGCCTCAGTGCTCGTATCGGCAATCAGGTGCAATTAAAGCGAGAAGATCGTCAGCCTGTACATTCGTTTAAATTGCGCGGCGCCTATAATATGATGACTCAACTGACAGCGCGTCAACGTCAGGCTGGTGTCATTGCTGCATCTGCAGGTAATCATGCCCAAGGATTAGCACTATCAAGCCAAAAGTTAGAAGTTAGCGCCACTATCGTCATGCCGCGTACCACACCCGATATTAAAGTCGATGCTGTACGTGGATTTGGCGCTAATGTGGTCTTGCACGGCAATAACTTTGATGAAGCCAAAATCCATGCTGAAATGCTGGCGCAGCAACATGGCTATACTTTTATCCCTCCGTTTGATCATCCAGCCATCATTGCCGGACAGGGCACGATTGGTATTGAACTGGTGCAACAAAATGGTCATCTTGAGTATGTGTTCGTTCCTGTTGGCGGTGGCGGTTTAGCCGCGGGCGTCTCGGTATTATTAAAACAACTGCTACCTGAAATTAAAGTTATCGGTGTCGAAGCCGAAGACTCGGCCTGTTTAAAGGCGGCTTTTGATGCCGGACAACCAGTAACACTTGATCAAGTGGGTATGTTTGCCGATGGCGTCGCAGTGAAACGTATTGGCAGTGAGACCTTTCGTTTATGTGAACAATATCTTGATGATGTGATCACCGTCAGTAGCGATGAAATTTGCGCGGCGGTGAAAGATATCTTTGAAGATACTCGCGCAATTGCTGAACCGTCAGGGGCATTATCATTGGCTGGTTTAAAAAAATATGCTGAGCAGCAGCAATTACAACAATGTCATTTAGCGGCAATTTTATCGGGAGCTAACCTTAACTTTCATGGACTGCGTTATGTGTCTGAACGCTGCGAATTAGGCGAGAAACGCGAAGGGCTATTAGCGGTGACGATTCCAGAACGTCCAGGGGCATTTCTAGACTTTTGTCACCTGATTGGTGGTCGTGCTGTGACCGAATTTAACTACCGCTATAATGATGACAAACTCGCCAATGTATTTGTCGGGGTACGATTACTTCAAGGCCAACAAGAGCTGGAACATATTATTGCTGATCTGCGTAAGGGCGGTTATCCGGTGATGGATTTATCCGATGATGAAATGGCTAAAGTGCATGTGCGCTATATGATTGGTGGCCGACCATCAAAACCATTGCAAGAACGATTATATAGCTTTGAATTTCCAGAATACCCAGGCGCACTGACTAAGTTTTTATCTACCTTAGGCGGTCAATGGAATATTAGCCTATTTAATTACCGTAACCATGGTGCTGATTATGGCCGAGTATTATGTGGGTTTGAATTAGCTGAACATGATTTGCTGTCGTTTACCAACCACCTGCGTAAACTGGGTTATCATTGGCATGATGAAACTGACAGCGCGGCATATAAGTTCTTTCTCGCCCAATAAGCTCAAATAGCTTTATTTTATCAAGCAGCGTTAACAACGCTGCTTTTTTATTACGATCACTGGCGATGAGTCAGGGTGCGAGTATATTCCGCCATATACTGCGCTAATTGAATGCTCTGTTGTAAAATTATTTGGCGAGCAGAGTGAGGAAGACAGCCAAAGCACTGAACTAATTTATCGATCTCTTCTTTGTATTCACTCTCGATAATATCGAGCCCTAAATCACCATAAATAAACCAGGTTAACGGCCGTTCGGTTAGCTCTGAAATCTCAACCAATAATCGTACTTTTGGCTCAGTTTTACCGGTTTCTAAATCTAAATAAGTTTGACGTGCAACTTTCAACTGTTGGGCCATATAAACTTGAGTTAAGCCTTTCCATTCACGCGCTTCTTTGATCCGTAGCGCCATTTGTTGTTTACGATCTGTCATCATCTACTCCAAAAAACCGTTGTAAGTATCAGTACTACAACAATCCCTTGCAGATGATGCGCCAAGTTTTTTAACCCATAGTTACGATAAAATCAGACAATTACTCTTTTAATGGTCGCTATTGTTTGTATTTTGAATTGCAGTTCGTCAGTTTGCATACTGCTATTTTTATTTCGCAAAAAAAATTAGTGATACATGTCAACATAACTAGGCTCAAAGATTCAATACTGACAACTAAAAAAGGTGCCTCAAATGGCACCTTTTTTGATATCGAGTAATCAGCTAATAACCTGTTTAATGGTTATTCAACCGTTACCGCTTTGGCCAGATTACGTGGCTGATCGACATCTGTACCTTTAATTAAAGCAACGTGATACGCCAATAACTGCATTGGAATGGTGTAAAAAATCGGTGCAATAATCTCATCAACTTTAGGCATGGTAATGATCTTCATACCATCACAATCATCAAAATCGGCTTCATTATCGGCAAAAACATACAATAACCCACCACGCGCACGCACTTCCTCAATGTTTGATTTTAGTTTCTCAAGCAAATCATTGGTCGGGGCCACCACAATCACTGGCATTTCAGCATCCACTAACGCTAATGGACCATGTTTAAGCTCACCAGCCGCATAAGCTTCAGCATGAATGTAAGAAATCTCTTTCAATTTCAATGATGCTTCAACTGCAATCGGATAAAACTCACCGCGACCTAAAAATAACGCATGCTGTTTATCGGCAAAATCTTCTGCTAATGCCTCAATCGGCTTATCAAACGCTAGCGCTTGTTCGATGTAGCTTGGCAGCTGCTGCAATGCTGCCACAATGTGTTGTTCTTGCACTCGATCTAACGTGGCTTGTTGCTTACCAATGGCTGTTACTAGCATCAATAGTGCCACCAGCTGAGTGGTAAACGCCTTAGTTGATGCCACCCCAATTTCAGCCCCCGCACGAGTCATAAAGGCTAAATCAGACTCACGTACTAACGATGAACCCGCAACATTGCAAATGGTCATTGCTGCCATATAGCCTTTTTGTTTAGCAAGGCGCAATGCTGCCAGTGTATCAGCCGTTTCACCTGATTGAGAAAGGGTGATCAGTAAGCTATTTGGACGGGTAACAAATTTACGATAACGGAACTCAGAGGCTATCTCGACATCACAGCTTATTCCAGCGATGGATTCAAACCAATACCGTGCCACCATGCCTGCATTATAAGAAGTACCGCAAGCAATGATCTGAATATGTTCAACTTTATCAAGGATCGTTGCCGCATCACTGCCGATACTTTCGATGATCACATGATCATCGCTAATTCGACCTTCCATGGTGTTGATCAATGCACTTGGCTGCTCAAAGATCTCTTTTTGCATATAATGACGATATTGGCCTTTATCTGCTGCATCATGCTCTACTGTTGATTCGCTCACTTTACGCTCAACGGCCTGACCTTGACTATCAAATACTGATATTTTACGTCGTGTCACTTCGGCAACATCACCTTCTTCTAAGAACATGAAGCGGCGAGTGACATTTAATAATGCCAGTTGATCAGAGGCGATAAAGTTTTCGCCAACCCCCAGTCCAATCACTAATGGGCTGCCAGAGCGCGCAACAACTACTCGTTCAGGATCGCGACTGTCCATCACAACGGTACCGTAAGCACCTTCAAGTTGAGTAACGCTATTCTGTACTGCCGTTAATAAACAATCCGCCGAACGCAGCTCCCAATCAACTAAATGGGCAATCACTTCAGTATCAGTCTGCGAGCTAAACACATAACCACGCTCACGCAATAACTCACGTAAAACCTGATGATTTTCAATAATACCGTTGTGAACAATGGCAATATGTTGACCAGAAATATGTGGATGGGCGTTAGCTTCTGATGGCTCACCATGGGTTGCCCAGCGAGTATGCGCAATGCCAGTACCACCGCATAAATCGATACTCTCAACCGCATCAGCCAACGCTTGCACCTTACCTAATTGACGCACGCGCTGCAAAGTATTATCAGCAGCCACCACCGCAATACCAGCAGAGTCATAACCGCGATATTCTAAACGGCGTAAGCCTTCAATCAGAATTTCAGCCACATCACGTTGTGCTACTGCACCCACTATTCCACACATAATAATTCCTTTACTACAGCTTTGGTTATTTCAAGATTACCCATTAACGACGGCACGAATCACTCGCACCCCATGTTGTTCAATACTGGCTTTATCGCTATCACTTAAGCCTTCATCAGTGATCAAAGTACTGATCCCTTGCCAGGCTAATTCAAGGTTGGGGATTTTGCGCCCGACTTTGTTTGATTCAACCATCACTACCACTTCACGCGAGACTTCAGCCATTACTCGACTTAACCCCATTAATTCATTAAAGGTGGTGGTACCACGGGCAACATCAATGCCATCAGCACCGATAAACAGCTGATCAAAATCGTACGAACGTAATACTGATTCTGCGACCTGACCTTGAAAGGATTCAGAATGGGGATCCCAAGTACCGCCAGTCATTAATAGCGTCGGTTCATTTTCAAGTGCATTGAGGGCATTAGCGACATGAAGCGCGTTGGTCATCACAATCAAGCCTTGCTTGTCACCCAATAACGTAATCAATGCGGCAGTGGTACTGCCACTATCAATAATAATGCGATGGTGATCGCGAATTTGCTCAGCGGCAGCTTGTGCGATCGCTAACTTACACACTGAAACTTGCTCGGTGTGCTCGGTCGTGACAATTTCGCTCGGCATCGCAATCGCACCACCATAGCGACGCAATAATGAACCAGTGATCTCTAAGGCAGCTAAATCCTTACGGATAGTAACTTCTGAGGTAGAAAAATGATGCGCTAAAACATCAACGCTAACCTCGCCTTGCTCACTGACCATAACGGCAATAGCATGACGACGCTGCTGAGTATTACGTTTCGACATGAAGGTTAAACAACAAAATAAGTTTCGATTTGAAACTAGTATAGCGTTACTAAAAACGATTCTGCAATACCCTTGAAATAATTTTCATCACAAAATAATGCAGCAGAGGGATAATATAGATAGCACTAAAATCGCAGTAAAAGACCAAAATTTAGCCATAAAAAAAGCAGAGCTTGCGCTCTGCTTAATAATATATCGCTCTTTAAACTGACATTTTTTCAGTTATAGAATAAGCCTATTTTTTGGTTGGGCGTTTCCAACCTTTAATCGTACGTGCTGGTGTACGAGTGATCACCAACTCATCTTCACCAACATTGCGGTTAATGGTTGAGCCTGCGCCAATGGTGGCACCACTTGCTACTTTTACAGGAGCAATAAGTTGAGTATCAGAGCCGACAAACACATCATCGCCGATTTCAGTCTTAAACTTATTGGCGCCATCGTAGTTACAAGTGATTGTCCCGGCACCAATATTTACATTAGTACCAATCTCAGCATCACCTAAATAGCTTAAATGACCTGCTTTAGAACCAACACCTAAACGGGCTTGCTTCATTTCAACGAAATTACCTACATGGGCTTGAGTCATTAACTCAGCACCAGGGCGTAAACGTGCAAATGGACCGACCGTACAAGATTCACCAACAATCGCGCCTTCAATCACACTGTAAGGACTAATAATACTGTTATCATCAATCTCACAGTTTTTCAGCACACAACCAGCACCAATAATCACGTTATCACCAATGCTAACACTGCCTTCGATAATAACGTTAACATCGATTTCAACATCAGTACCACATTGCAGTGAACCGCGTAAATCAAATCGAGCCGGATCACGCAGCATTACACCTTGCTCAAGTAAACGCTCCGCCTGCATCGATTGGAATGCTCGTTCTAGACGCGCTAACTGCACACGGTTATTGACCCCTTCAACTTCAATCGCTAACGCAGGGTGAACCGCTTCAACCGCACGACCTTCGTTATGGGCAATTTCAATAATGTCAGTTAGGTAATATTCGCCTTGCGCGTTCTCATTCTTAAGCGATGCTAACCAACGCTTAAGATCGCCGCCATTAGCCACCATCACGCCAGTATTGATTTCTTTAATCAACTTTTGTTCTTCTGTGGCGTCTTTTTCTTCAACGATCGCCACTACAGGGCCATTACGGCGCACGATACGGCCGTAGCCCATCGGGTTATTCAGAACGACAGTCAATAATGCAATACCGCCACTTGGCTGAGCATCAAGTAGATTCTCTAACGTTTGCGCGCTAATTAACGGCACATCACCATATAGGATCAACGCTTTCTCATCATCAGCAAGATTTGGCACTGCTTGGTTAACCGCATGCCCTGTACCTAATTGTTCAGCCTGTAGTACCCAATTAACATTTTCTTTGGCTAATACTTGCTGCATGGTATCGCCACCATGACCATAAACAAGATTGATACTGCTTGAACCAATATCATTACAGGTATCAATAACATGTTTAACCATCGGCTTACCTGCAAGGGTATGAAGCACCTTAGGTAAGTTAGAGTACATACGGGTGCCTTTTCCCGCGGCAAGAATCACAGCACTAAAGCTCATGATGAGTATTCCTCTGAATGCATATATAGTTTGTATATCCCTATTGTACCTGTAGATGCACATAGGTTTAAGATGAACTGCACATTTTAACTAAAAAATAACCAACCAAAAAACTCTGTATAGATAATATTTATTTATACATGAACAAAAATAGACCCTTTATCGCACTATCATCTATTGGAGTTATCGATAAGATAAAAAATACTATTCGGCCATAAAAAAAGCGACCCTAAGGTCGCTTTTTATGATGCTGCTATTAAATATGATTAACGTGAACGTTTGGTCAATTCAATAACGCGTAACTGAGCAATTGCTTTTGCTAGATCACTGGCTGCTTGGGCAAAATCGATATCGCCATGCTGATTATGAATTCTCTCTTCAGCTTGGCGCTTTGCTTCTTCAGCTTTCGCAGTATCTAAATCAATACCACGAATAGCGGTGTCAGCAAGTACGGTTACGATACCAGGTTGTACCTCAAGCATGCCGCCAGAAAGATAAATAACATCTTCTTCGCCACCTTGCTTGATAATGCGTACCATACCGGGAGTAATCGCACTCAACAACGGCGTGTGACCGGCATGAATACCAAGTTCACCTTCGCTACCTGTAACCTGAATACTTTCAGCACGACCAGAAAACAAACGTTTTTCAGCACTGACTACATCCAGATGAAAGGTTATCGCTGCCATATTGCCTCCTAATTAGCTTACAGTTTTTTGGCGTTTTCTAATACGTCTTCAATCGCACCACAGTACATAAATGCCTGCTCAGGGATATCGTCGTATTCACCAGCTAAAATACCTTTAAAGCTACGTAACGTATCTTTAAGTGATACGTAAATACCAGGAGAACCGGTAAATACTTCTGCTACGTGGTAAGGCTGTGTTAGGAAACGTTCAATCTTACGCGCACGAGATACAGCTTGCTTATCTTCTTCAGATAGCTCATCCATACCTAGGATTGCGATGATATCTTTCAGCTCTTTATAACGCTGCAGTAAGCTCTGAACACCACGCGCGATGTCGTAATGCTCTTGACCTACTACCAATGGATCAAGCATACGTGATGTTGAATCCAGTGGATCGATCGCAGGGTATAGACCTAGCGATGCGATTTGACGCGAAAGTACAACAGTTGCATCTAAGTGAGCAAAGGTTGTTGCTGGTGATGGATCCGTCAAGTCATCGGCTGGTACGTATACCGCCTGCACTGACGTGATAGAGCCAGACTTAGTTGACGTGATACGCTCCTGAAGTACACCCATTTCTTCTGCAAGTGTTGGCTGATAACCTACCGCAGATGGCATACGACCTAGCAATGCCGATACTTCAGTACCAGCAAGGGTGTAACGGTAGATGTTATCGATAAATAACAGTACGTCACGACCTTCGTCACGGAAACGCTCAGCCATTGTCAAACCAGTCAAAGCAACACGTAGACGGTTACCTGGTGGCTCGTTCATCTGACCGTAAACCATCGCTACTTTTGATTCTTCAGGCTTCTCAAGGTTAACAACCCCAGCTTCCTGCATTTCAAAGTAGAAATCGTTACCTTCACGTGTACGCTCACCAACACCGGCAAATACCGATAGGCCAGAGTGTTGCAGTGCGATGTTGTTGATAAGCTCCATCATGTTAACGGTCTTACCTACACCTGCACCACCAAATAGACCGATTTTACCACCCTTAGCAAACGGACAAATAAGGTCGATAACCTTAACGCCTGTTTCTAACAGTTCGGTTGCATTTGATTGTTCTTCGTAGCTTGGCGCTGGACGGTGAATAGCGTAACGCTCTTGCTCACCGATTTCACCACACTCATCAATGGGTTGACCTAGAACGTTCATGATACGTCCTAGAGTCGCTGTACCCACTGGTACTTCAATAGGGCGGCCTGTATTTTCAACAGACAAACCACGACGTAAGCCATCAGAAGTACCCATTGCGATACCACGCACAATACCGCCACCAAGTTGCTGCTGAACTTCCAGTACTAATGTACCGTTCTCTTTCGCATCAACATGTAGGGCATCATATACTTTGGGTACAGAGTCCTGTGGAAACTCTACGTCGACTACTGCACCAATGATCTGGACGATCTTACCTGTAGCCATCGTTAATCCTCTAAACTTATTAATTCTTTGCCTTAAACAGCAGATGCACCAGAAACGATTTCTGATAATTCTTGTGTAATCGCCGCCTGACGAGCTTTGTTGTACACAAGTTGCAAGTCATCAATTAGATCACCTGCGTTATCGGTTGCAGCTTTCATTGCCACCATTCGTGCCGCTTGCTCACTGGCAAGGTTCTCAACCACGCCTTGATACACTTGTGATTCGACATAACGAACCAATAAAGCATCAAGTAACGGTTGTGGCTCGGGCTCATAAATATAATCCCAAGAATGGTTGCGCTGCATCTCTTCGTCTTCTGACTTAGGCAAAGGCAACAATTGATCAATCACTGGTTCTTGAACCATGGTATTTACAAACTGGTTGTATACTAGGTACAAACGATCTAATTGACCTTCATCATATTTCTTCAGCATTACGCCAACAGTACCGATCAGCTCATCAACCGTTGGTGAATCACCAAGGCCTGATACTTGAGCCGTTACGTTGCCGCCGTAGTTATTAAAAAATGCCGTTGCTTTTGCGCCAATTAACGCAAGATCAACCTCTGCACCTTTTTCAGACCATGTTTGAATATCGTTAATGGCTTTTTTAAACAAGTTAATGTTTAAGCCACCACACAGACCACGGTCAGTAGAAACAATGATGTAACCGACGCGCTTGGCTTCACGCTCTTCAAGATAAGGATGCTTATACTCAAGGCTACCAAGGGCGATGTGACCGATCACTTTGCGCATAGTTTGTGCGTATGGACGTGATGACTCCATCGCTTCTTGCGTTTTACGCATTTTAGAAGCTGCCACCATTTCCATCGCTTTGGTGATCTTCTGTGTATTTTGAACACTGCCGATCTTGTTACGAATCTCTTTTGCGCTGGCCATCGTCACTCTCCGTTAGAAGGTGATCGCTAAGCGATCACCAACCAATTACCAAGTTTGGGTCGCTTTGAAATCTTGCAGCAGTTTTGAGAACTGCGCTTCGATATCATCGTTGTAAGCACCCGTTTCATCAATTTGAGCTACTAACTCAGCAAATTGACCTTTGGCAAATGAAAGCAACGCAGCTTCGAAATCAGCTAACTTGGCAAGTTCAATATCACCTAAGAAACCTTTTTCGGCAGCAAAAATAACAATCGCTTGCTCAAATACAGACATTGGCGAGTATTGCTTTTGCTTCATCAACTCAGTCACTTTCTGACCGTGATCAAGCTGCTTTTTAGTTGCATCATCAAGGTCTGACGAGAACTGAGCAAACGCTGCTAGTTCACGGTACTGTGCTAGGGCAGTACGAATACCACCTGAAAGCTTCTTGATAACTTTAGTTTGGGCAGCACCACCTACACGCGATACAGAAATACCTGGATCAACCGCAGGACGAATACCCGCGTTGAACAGTTCTGTTTGCAGGAAGATTTGACCATCGGTGATAGAGATAACGTTAGTCGGTACGAACGCCGATACGTCACCTGCTTGAGTTTCAATGATAGGTAGCGCGGTTAAAGAACCTGTTTTACCTGTCACTTCACCGTTCGTGAATTTCTCAACGTAGTGCTCACTAACACGTGATGCACGCTCAAGAAGACGAGAGTGAAGGTAGAAAACATCACCAGGGAATGCTTCACGACCCGGTGGGCGTTTTAGCAATAGTGAGATTTGACGATAAGCAACGGCTTGTTTAGACAAGTCATCGTATACGATCAGTGCATCTTCGCCACGGTCACGGAAGTATTCACCCATTGCACAACCTGAGTAGGGTGCAAGGTATTGTAGTGCAGCAGCTTCAGAAGCAGATGCAACCACAACAATGGTGTTTTCCAATGCGCCGTGCTCTTCAAGTTTACGAACCACGTTCGCAATCGTTGAAGCTTTTTGGCCAATAGCCACATACACAGAGTAGATACCAGAATTCTTCTGGTTGATGATGGCATCGATAGCCATCGCGGTTTTACCCGTTTGACGGTCACCGATAATCAGCTCACGCTGACCACGACCGATTGGAATCATCGCATCAACTGCTTTGTAGCCCGTTTGCACAGGTTGATCAACAGATTTACGATCGATTACGCCCGGTGCAATTACTTCAACAGGAGAGAATGTCTCTGTTTCAATTGAACCTTTACCATCGATAGGCTGACCCAGGGTGTTTACAACACGACCAAGTAGCGCAGGACCTACAGGTACTTCAAGAATACGACCAGTACCGGTTACCTTCATGCCTTCCTGTAGCGAAGCATAAGGGCCCATTACAACTGCACCAACCGAGTCACGCTCAAGGTTAAGTGCTAAAGCGAATAGTCCGCCTGGTAGTTCAATCATTTCACCTTGCATTACGTCAGCAAGGCCATGGATTCGAATAATACCGTCGCTTACAGAAACGATAGTACCTTCGTTACGCGCTTCACTTACAACGTTGAAGTTTTCAATACGTTGTTTGATCAGTGCGCTAATTTCCGTGGAATTAAGTTGCATGCACAATTCCCCAAATCAAGACAGCAAAGTATCGCTCAGACGGTTCAATTTTCCCCGTACAGAGTTATCGATAACAAGGTCTCCAGCTCTAATTACAACCCCAGCAATCAGGGTCTCGTCTACACTGCAGGTCAACATCACTTTACGTGCTAAACGCTGCTCAAGTTTGGCGCTGATCGCATCTAACTGGTTTTCATCAAGAGCAATGGCAGAGATCACCATAGCTTCGATGGTTTTTTCATGCTCATGTTTCATCAGCATGAATTCACCACAGACATCGGGTAGCGCATTGAGGCGTCCATTAACGGCCATGACTTTAATTAAGTTATGGCCGAATTCGTCGAGTTGCTCACCGCACACTGAAACAAATATTTCAGCGAGCTTGTCAGCGGCATAGCCACTATCAAGAATATCTTGCATAGTGTCATCAGTTGCCACAGCACCCGCAAAAGTTAGCATTTCTGCCCACTGTGCTAGTGCATTATTCTCGACCGCAAAGTCAAATGCTGCTTTAGCGTAGGGGCGTGCGATAGTAGTCATATCCGACATGTGCTTGCCCCTTTAATTACAGTTCTGCAGTGACTTTGTTAAGAATATCAGTTTGCGCTTCCATATCGATGGAACGCCCAATGATCTTCTCAGCACCAATCACAGCTAGAGTTGCAACTTGTTTTCTTAACTCATCACGAGCACGATTACGTTCAGCTTCAATTTCAGCCATACCTTGAGCAAGAATTTTCTCACGCTCAGCTTGGGCTTCAATTTTCGCATCATCGACAATTTGAGCTTTACGCTTATTTGCCTGTTCAATCAGCTCACTCGCGGCGCGTTTCGCTTCTTTTAATTGATCAGAAGCATTAGCTTGTGCAAGGTCCAGGTCTTTGGCAGCGCGATCTGCAGCTGCCAAGCCGTCAGCAATTTTTTTCTGACGTTCTTCAATCGCTTCCATAATTGGCGGCCATACATATTTCATGCAGAACACGACAAAGAAGAAGAAAGCGATAGCCTGACCCAGCAAAGTTGCATTCATATTCACAACGCATCTCCTTAAAAAGGGTTGCTAGGGTCCATTTACTCTGGAGTCAGCCTTCTTGAGAAAGGCTGATCACAGCGGTTTATTAGCCAGCTAGTTGGCCAACAAATGGGTTTGCGAATGTGAATAGCAACGCGATTACGATACCGATCATTGGAACCGCATCCAGTAGACCTGCGATGATGAACATCTTAACTTGCAGCATTGGCGCCATTTCAGGTTGACGTGCAGCGCCCTCAAGGAATTTACCACCAAGAATTGCGAAGCCGATCGCTGTACCAAGGGAAGCAAGACCTACAATGATGCCCACGGCAATTGCAGAAAAGCTTAGTAAAGTTTCCATCACTATCTCCAGTTTATAGTTGTCGGCTAAAGTGCCAATAAAAAATATAAAAGTTACAAATAATCGTTAATGATTGTCTTCATGTGCCTGAGACAGGTACACGATAGTTAACATCATGAATACGAATGCTTGAATTGTAATGACTAGGATGTGGAAAATAGCCCACGGTACCGAGCCTAGCCATTGAGCCCACCACGGCATCAACGCCGCGATAAGGATAAACACCACTTCACCAGCAAACATGTTACCGAATAAACGCATACCTAATGAAATTGGCTTCGCAATCAGCGATACCACTTCAAGCAGTAAGTTAAACGGAATCATAATTGGGTGATTGAACGGGTGAAGAGCCAGTTCTTTTGCAAAGCCGAGTAGACCTTTCACTTTGATGCTGTAGTAAATCATCAATGCGAATACACCTAACGCCATTGCCATAGTGATGTTAACGTCAGCACTTGGAACCACTTTTAAATAAGGAATTCCAACACTTTGTGCGGCATACGGAAGAAAATCAATTGGCACAAGGTCCATGATGTTCATCAGTAAAATCCAACAGAAAATGGTTAGTGCTAACGGAGCAACAAGTGGATTGCGGCCATGGAAAGTATCTTTAACGTTGGTATCAACGAATTCAACTACCATTTCAACAAAACATTGTAACTTGCTTGGTACTCCTGATGACGCCTGTTTTGCTACCTTGCGGAATACCCATAAAAAGAATAATCCGGTCAGGACAGAAAAAATAAGGCTGTCGATATTTACCGTCCAAAAACTTCCTTCACTCGCCAAACCAAGCTTATCAGTTGATAAGTTAGTAAGGTGGTGAGTGATGTAGCTTGACGGCGTTAGCGCTTCACCTGGCGCAGCCATAACTGATCCTATTTGTTGTTGTTAATGAATAAAACCGGTCCAAAAATATTAATACCAAGGACCAGCAAATAGGTTAGTTGGAGGGGAACAAGTTCCACCCCTTTATACAGGTAAGCTGCGGCAAAAAGGATGACTGTTATGAGGATTTTGAGCACTTCTCCGCCATAAAATGACGCCATGACTAGTCGTGCCTTCCTGGCACCACTAAACATAAACGCACACATAGCAAATACAGTGTTGGCAATTACAAAAATGCCGCCCCCGATAAGTGCAGATATTCCCCAGTCAACATTGACAGCGAAGACTGCCGTTAATGCCGTAGCTACTACGACGCCAGATTGTAGTAACAGCAACCGTTTTGCCAATTGGCGTCCCGGTTTCACTAGCGCCGATACCATGTATTCGTTCCTCGAGTCCATTCCTCGACACATGAGTGCGGGAAATACAGCGAAAATTATACGGCTGAATAGATTGAATGCAATCTTATTGCAGCAAAAAAAACATTTATATTTTACAACAAAATAACCTAACTACCACAGGGTAATCGTCTAATCAAAAATTACCGCTAGCAGATCACAGTTCGTGGCCTAACATTGCAAGAATTTGCGCTAATTTATCTTGTTGGTCGTAATTAATAACAATTTTACCTTTACCATTTTTATTTTGATTAATGGCAACTTTGGTACCAAAACGCTCACTCAAACTTAATTGTAATGCGACAGTTTGTGGCTGTGGTGCCGACTTGGCTGGCGTTGCGGTTGGATTTAATAGTGTTTTAACTAGCTTTTCAGCCTCACGCACAGTTAACAACTTATTGATGATAATTTGTGCTGTAGCTAACTGTTGCTGCTCATCTAAGGCTAATAAAGCCCTTGCATGACCCATTTCTAACTGTTTTTGTTCAACCAGTTGTTTGACGGCATCAGACAATTGATTCAAACGCAGTAAGTTAGAAACAGCAGCACGTGATTTACCCACAGCATCAGCAACTTGCTGGTGGGTTAATGAAAACTCTTGCTGCAAACGTTCTAAAGCACGCGCTTCTTCGATGGCATTAAGATCTTCACGTTGAATATTCTCAATCAATGCGATAGCAACGGTGGCACGATCATCAACATTTTTGATAATACAAGGAACGGTTTGTAATCCTGCTTGACGCGCTGCTTGCCAACGACGCTCACCGGCAATAATTTCATAACGCTGGTTATCAATACGGCGCACAACAATTGGCTGAATAACACCTTGAGCACGAATCGAATCCGCTAATTCCGTTAATGCATCAGCAGCCATTGTTTTACGAGGTTGATATTGACCAGAGCTCAATGCTGATACTGCAATTTGGCATAACTCACCATCAATAGCTGTTTGCTGTGAGGTATGCTGATCACTTTGTTGTTTCTTTGCTTGAGCAACATTGCTGGTGGCTAGTAGGGCATCAAGGCCTTTGCCCAAGCCTCTTTTATTGAAATTCATGGAAAACCTTACGCTTCAACCGGAGTGGCTTGCAGTGCTAATTCATCACGGCGAATCATTTCACCGGCTAACGCTAAATACGCCTTAGCACCACTAGAATATTTGTCGTAATACATTGCTGGACGACCATGACTTGGAGCCTCAGCAAGACGCACATTACGTGGAATAACTGTACGATATACTTTATCACCAAAATGCTTTTTAAGCTGCTGTGATACCTCATTTGAAAGTCGGTTACGAGGATCAAACATCGTCCGTAACAAGCCCTCAATTTTAAGATCACTGTTAACAACGGCGGTTAACTTACTGATGGTATCCATCAATGCGGTTAAACCTTCAAGGGCAAAATATTCACACTGCATTGGTACTAATACCGAATCAGCAGCAGTCATTGCATTGATAGTTAACAAGTTTAAAGATGGTGGACAGTCAATAAAAATATAATCGTAATTATCACGAACCGAAGCTAACGCATTGCGTAACCGCGTTTCGCGAGCAAACACTTCCATTAATTTAATTTCAGCGGCAGTGACATCGCCATTGGCAGCTATCAAATGATAGCCACCCGTCGTTTCGTTAATAACAACTTGATTAAAAGGAGTCTCATCAACTAAAAGATCATAAGCGCTGGCTTCAACTTGGTATTTGTCGACGCCACTGGCCATGGTCGCGTTACCTTGAGGATCAAGATCGATCACCAATATTTTACGCTGAGTAGCAGCCAATGAAGCAGCCAGATTGACACACGATGTTGTTTTACCAACACCACCTTTCTGATTTGCAACAGCTATGATTCTTCCCACAAAAACCTCAACAATTAATCTTTGGCTGTTAATACAACTAAATGACGCTCGCCTTCGAGATCAGGAACCTGTAACGATTTAACTTCAACAACAGTACACCACTCAGGAAGCTCTGCTGCTTCATCTTGATTATACTGGCCTTTCAGCGCGAAGAATTGACCACCTTGTTTCGGTAAATGGTGACACCAATTAACCATGTCAGACATTGAGGCAAAAGCACGGCTTAGCACCGCATCAAAACCTTCACCGGGATCAAATTCTTCAACACGACTTTGAACAGCAGTCACATTAGTAATTTTTAGCTCATGGATCACTTGACGTATAAATCGAATCCGTTTACCTAAGCTATCAAGCAACGTAAATGATTTATTCGGGCACATAATCGCTAACGGAATGCCAGGTAACCCCGGCCCCGTACCAACATCAATGTAACGCTCACCGTCTAAATATTGGCTAACCACAATACTATCCATAATGTGTTTAACTAACATTTCATTCGGATCGCGCACAGAAGTCAGATTATACGCTTTATTCCATTTGTGCAGCAGTTGCACGTAACCGATCAATTGATCAAGTTGTTGTTCTGTGACCTGAAGATCAGTTTGAGCGATAAGTTCTATCAAACGTTGTTTCATTATCTAACCCTTATTCGCCTTTTTTAAGCAAGCCATGTTTTTTCAAATAAACTAATAGCAATGAAATCGCCGCAGGCGTAATACCAGAGATACGAGATGCCATACCAACAGATTCAGGCTTGGCATCATTAAGCTTAATCACCACTTCATTTGATAAGCCTTTCACCAAGCTATAATCAAGATCAAACGGTAGTTTAGTGGTTTCATGACGTAATGATTTTTCTACTTCATCACGCTGACGGTCAATATAACCTTGGTATTTAATTTGCGTTTCAACTTGCTCACGCGCTTCAATATCATCGTGGGCAGGCGCAAAAGTTTCAATACTGGTTAATTGCTCATAAGTCACTTCAGGGCGACGAAGAAGATCTTCACCATTGGCTTCACGCACGATCGGTGATTTAAGGATCTTGTTTAAACTTTCAATATGATCAGAGTTTGGATTAACCCAAATATCTTTCAAGCGCTGGCGCTCTTGTTCCATATTTTCTAATTTTTGATTAAAACGCGCCCAGCGTTCATCATCAACGAGACCTAACTCACGACCCATTGGGGTTAAACGTAAATCAGCATTATCTTCACGTAACAACAAGCGGTATTCCGCGCGTGACGTAAACATACGGTAAGGTTCTTTAGTACCAATGGTTGATAGATCGTCAATCAATACGCCCATGTAAGCTTGATCGCGACGTGGGCTCCAACCTTCTTTGTCTTGCGTTTGAAGAGCGGCGTTCATACCCGCCATTAGGCCTTGTGCGGCAGCTTCTTCATAACCGGTAGTACCGTTAATTTGGCCCGCAAAGAATAACCCATCAATGTATTTATTTTCATAGGTTTGCTTAAGGTCGCGCGGATCAAAGAAATCATACTCAATCGCATAACCTGGACGCATAATGGTCGCATTTTCAAAGCCTTTCATTGAACGTACAATTTGCATTTGAACGTCAAAAGGTAAGCTGGTTGAAATACCATTCGGATAAAGTTCATTAGTGGTTAAGCCTTCAGGCTCAATGAAAATTTGGTGGCTATTTTTATCCGCAAAACGCATCACTTTATCTTCAATCGAAGGACAGTAACGCGGACCAATACCTTCAATCACACCAGCATACATTGGGCTACGATCAAGGTTATTACGAATCACTTCATGAGTACGCTCATTGGTGTAAGTAATAAAACATGGAATTTGACGTGGGTGATCAGATTGCTTACCCATGAACGAAAACGTTGGGGTTGGGTTATCACCGTGTTGAGTTTCAAGCACGCTAAAATCAACACTACGCGCATCAATGCGTGGTGGAGTACCAGTTTTCAAGCGATCAACACGCAATGGTAATTCACGTAGGCGATCAGCTAAGGCATTTGATGCCGGATCGCCCGTACGACCACCGCTATAATTTTCTAAGCCAATGTGAATTTTGCCGCCAAGGAATGTACCTACGGTCAATACCACGGCTTTAGCATGGAATTTTAATCCCATTTCAGTAACCACGCCTGTGGCGCGATTATTTTCAACAATAAGATCAGTTACAGCTTGCTGGAAAATCATTAAATTTTGCTGATTTTCTAATACGTTACGTACTGCTGCTTTGTACAGTGCACGGTCAGCTTGTGCACGTGTTGCCCGTACTGCTGGGCCTTTGGAAGAGTTGAGGGTGCGGAACTGAATACCGCCTTTATCGATGGCACGCGCCATCAAGCCGCCAAGGGCATCAACTTCTTTAACCAGGTGTCCTTTCCCGATCCCGCCGATAGCTGGGTTGCACGACATTTGGCCCAACGTATCGATATTATGGGTCAACAGTAAGGTTTTTTGTCCCATTCGGGCTGCTGCCAGTGCCGCTTCTGTACCGGCATGACCGCCACCCACAACGATGACATCAAATTTTTCCTGGTAAAACATGAAACTTCCTCAGGTATTTAAATAGCCAGTGAGTTAACTCGAGCAAAGGGCGGACATTCTATCCTGTTTCTTGGCAAGAGAGAATCTTTCATCAAGATCATTTGATCGGCCATTTTGGTTGTTTAAATATATATAAGATCTTTTTAAAGAGATCTTCTATTAGATCTACTATTAGGATCCACTGATCGTGTGGATAACCGCTAAATGATCCTTATGATCATGCATTTAATGAAGATCATTTACTGTGGAGTAGCTTGGATCTTTCAGAGGATAGGCTGGGATCAAAATAGCTACTTATACACAGGGCACGTCGGCCATATAAGTTATTAAATGGATAACTATGGGTTGATCACCGTTTAGATCCATAGTTATCCACAGAAAAAACCATTAAAGAACAGGAATAATTGAGTAACTATTGACCGTTTTTTAACCGTTAAAGCAATTTTGCCACTCTTCAAGCCAGATTTCAGCTGGTTCTTCAGGTACAGGTGTCATCGATACATCAATATCCAGTCGTTGAGCGATGGGTGTAGCACCTAATTGAACCAATAACGCTTCAATATTTTTGCCTGCAGCACAAAAAGTGTCGTAGTTACTGTCTCCAAGTCCAATAACAGCAAACTTTAACGCCTCTAGCGTAGGTTTTTGATCATTGAGCGCATTAGCAAAGGCAATAAAGTTATCTGGGTAATCACCCGCACCATGGGTAGAGCAAATAATTAGCCAAATAGAATCTTGATTTAGCTGCTCAAGTTGAGGTTGGTTGATGATATTGGTTTGATGGCCTTGTGCTGTTAATAATTCAGCGACATGATCGGCGACATATTCAGCACCACCAAGAGTGCTGCCTGTGATCAGAGTAATAGTTGACATAATTATCCTTAGAGTGAGCGCTTTGATGGGATCATCGACATCAAACGAAATACCTAGCGAATATTGTACTGAGATCAAACCCTATAAAGATAGCCTTTATGGTATATGAAGGCCGTTTTATTCACTGAAAGGCTATTATTTTTATCCACCAGCTAAGAATGGGGATGAAAGTGGGAGAAATTGTGGGTATTTGTGACTAAATAGCAGTAATTATAATGGCTAACACGATCATTATAGAGTTGTCATCACAAGAGTTTGTGATGATTAGAGATGATCTTACCCACATGATCCCCTTATCATTCACACAGAGTTATGATCGTTGTTTTTCCTGATCCAAACGTTGATCGCGTTGCTCAGGGGATCGAGTGGCGTTGCGGTAAAATAACCAGTTTTTGGTTGTCTGGATAGTGAGTGACACTAACGTGGTGTTGATAAAGCGCGGTGATTTGTTGCGGGGTTAATACCTTTTGAGGGTTATCAAAGGCAATTTGCTGGCCGTGTTCTAGTAATAATAAGCGGTCGCAAAAGGTGATCGCGGTATTAAGATTATGAATGGCGATTAAGGCACTTTTACCTTGCTGGCAATGGTGGCTGAGAATATTAAGTAATAATGATTCATGACCAATATCGAGGCTGGCAGTTGGTTCATCAAGTAGCATGACAGCGGCATTTTGAATTAATAAACGGGCAAAATGAACCCGTTGTTGTTCGCCGCCAGAGAGCTGGTTTATCGGTCTATTTAATAGAGGCTCTATCTGTAACTGATTAATAATATTATTTATTTTGTGTTGTGATAGTGCTGCTGATTGGTGATGACCGTAATGAATAATATCGTTAACCACAAATCCAAATGCAGGTTCTGTGTATTGCGGTAAATAACTTAATTGTTGAGCTCGCTGTTGATGACTATAGCTGTTAAGTGGCTGGTCAAATAAACGAATGCAGCCTTTAGTGGGTGTGATAAACCCACTGAGACATTTAAGCAGGGTACTTTTACCTGCGCCGTTAGGGCCAATAATACCCACTAATTCGCCTGGATTAATGGCAAAGTTAATATTTTGCAATAACGGCTGTGATCCTTGATGGTAACTTAATTGGCTGATCACAAGTGGTAGGATCATGATTGTAATCCTTTATATTGGCTACGAATTAATAAAATAATAAAATAGATCCCGCCAATAATCGCGGTAATAATTCCAGTTTTTAATTCGTTAGGGGCAATGACGGTACGCGCAATAAGATCACACCCCAAGAGGAACATTGCGCCAAATAAGGCCGAAAATGGCAGTAAAATACGATTATTGGGCCCGACTAAGAGTCGAGCTAAATGGGGCACGATTAAGCCAATAAAGCCAATTGGACCCGCTACAGCAATTGCCATCGCAGTGAGTAAGGTGGTGAGTAGCAATAATAAGCGGCGGCTGTGACTGACATTGACGCCCATGCCATGGGCATTTTGTTCACCTAAAGCGAGCAGGTTTAACGTTTGTCCGTGGCGTAACAATACCCACGCAGCAATAATAATTATGGGGGTTGGCCATAGTAATTGTTGCCAAGTACGCGCATCTAGGCCGCCCATGGTCCAGAATACAAATTCACTGACTTCATATTGCTGAGCTGTTAATAATACTCCCATGGTTAATCCGCCCAATAAACTTGATACTGCTAAGCCCGCTAAAATGATGAACAAGCCATGTTGCTGGGTTTGACGGGCAATCAGATACACGATAGTAGCAGTAATCAAAGCTCCAACTGCGGTGACAGCAGGCAATAAAGCGGGATTAACCACGGTTAAGCCACTGACGATGGCGACCACGGCGGCAAAACTACTACCGGCACTAATGCCTAAGATATCGGGGCTAGCAAGGGGGTTTCTAAATAATCCTTGGCTACAGGCCCCCGCTAACGCTAACGCACTACCTGCTAATATAGCGGCACAAGCACGCGGTAAGCGGATCTGTAATATGATCGCCGAGGCGAGAGGATATTGTTGTTGGGCTAACGCCTCGCCACCATGGATATAGCTGTTGAACATGGCAAAAATGTCATCAATAGGGATCGAAACTGAGCCAAGACTAAGGTAAATAATTAGCAGCACTAATAATCCGATTAATGCTGTAATACCTTGTAGTGGTTTAATGTATTGATGACTGAGCATGGGGCTGATAAACCTTATGATTAAGGTAGATGATAGCGTCGGCAATATATTGGCTATCAGTTGAACGCAGTGAATGTGGCAAACTGATCACGCGGCGATCACGAATAGCGGTTAATGTTTGCAGGGCAGGATCATGGAGTAACTGTTGCTTAAAACCATCACTGTCCACCCCTGGTATGATAATCACATCAGGGTTAAGCACTAATAGTTGTTCTTTAGCAATCGGTACTTGGCCAAATTTATCGCCACTGGAATACGCAATCACATTTTTGAGTTGAGCGTGACTAATAATGGTATTGATAGTGGAGTTATGGTTACTGGACGCTCCCCACGAAGTGTATTCAATCGCGGTTAGTGGCTGTTTAGGAACAATAACCTGTTGCTTAAGTTTTTGCTGCATCGTTTCAACTAATGCTGCTGCGGCAGTATTTTGATTAACCAGTTTACCGACTAATAAGATGTTTTTTTCAATATTTTTAAGGCTATAAACCGTTTTAATCACAAATACCGTAATACCCGCTGCTCGTAGTTGAGCTATTTTAGGGCTATCACTCCAACTGGCGACGAGAACTAAATCTGGGTGCTCGGCAATAATACGTTCAACATTAAGATCGCGTAACGCTAGGGTAGCTGGAATTTTGTTAGCAATAATGGAATAAGTGCCATCCTTGCTTAAGCGGCTTAAACTGGTGATATGTTGGAGTGGTAGCAATGCCATGATAACTTGATCGCTAAACATGCTTTTAGAATCGACTCGAGTCGGCATTTTCGTCAATGTAACTGCGTGATTACTGGCATCTATAACCGTTATTGGGTAGACAGTTTCAGCCCCAAAGCTGATTGAACTACGGCATAAACAGCCAATGAAAAATAAATATTTACATAGTTGGTACATAATTTTCCATACGTCGTAGATGATGAGCTTGCAACATCCCTAGCAAGCAAAATTTGCGGACATAGTTAGTGATTTTTGGAACGCTGTCAATGACAGTCTACTGGTAGAATTGGCCATATTTAGTAAGGACGAATAAAGTCATGGTATTAAAGTTTTCTGGCGATATTGACGAACTCGCTTATCCGTTCATTTTTGAAGATTCACCCTTGTGTGATTTTGAAATTCTCACTGATGAATTGTGTACCTATATTGGCTTGGTGATCTCACAATTAGACGATGGGGACATGCAACAATCATTACTCTGGCTGCAACCACGAATTTTTCATTTGAACGGTTCGATTCGAGGTAAATGCGGTATTTTTGAGGCTGATATTAGTAAGCTTAAAGCGGACTATCATTACTTTCGCGATCAAGTAACAGACAGCAATAAACGGTTTGTATTACCGCGAGGGGTTGGGGCGGTGGTGCAATTACACCAATGCCGAAGTTTAGCTAAAAAGGTAGTAAGGCAATTGGTTAAGGTCGATGCAGTGGGTAAAAAAGTGCCACCCACATTGCCAAGATTCAGTAATTTGTTAGTGAATTATTTGTTTGCGTTAACGCGAGTACTTAATCAGCAGGCTGGGGTTGAAGAGCCTGAATATATCAGCATAAATTACCCTAAACCAGTATCTAAAAAATAATAAAAACGCCACATATCAATAATATGTGGCGTTTTTGTAGCGTAACCATCAATGTGAGTGCAATGTTAGTCGTTACTTACCAATACAGAATGAGGTAAAGATACGCCCCAGTAAATCGTCCGAGGTAAACTCACCGGTGATCTCACTTAAGTGCTGTTGAGCAAGACGTAATTCTTCGGCCAGAATTTCACCCGCCATAAAACCTTCAAGCTGTTGTTTACCGATCTCTAAATGTTCGGCTGCACGCTCTAGCGCATCTAAGTGACGACGACGCGCCATAAAGCCGCCCTCGGTCGTACCTGCAAATCCCATACATTGCTTTAGATGTTCACGTAAGTCGTCGACACCTTCACCTGTACGTGCAGAAAGGCGAATTAAGGTTGGGTTATTAACATGACATATACCGGCTGGCTCACCTGTTAGTTCTGTTTTATTACGAATAACAGTTAGACCCATATCAGCAGGTAGGCGCTCAATAAAGTCTGGCCAAATCTCTTTAGGATCGGTGGCGTCGGTGGTGGTGCTATCAACCATGAATAACACTCGATCGGCATGTTCAATTTCAGCCCATGCGCGTTCAATACCTATTCGTTCTACTTCGTCGGTTGCTTCACGTAAGCCGGCGGTATCAATGATGTGCAGTGGCATGCCATCAATGTGAATATGTTCGCGTAACACGTCACGGGTGGTGCCAGCAATGTCGGTCACAATTGCACTGTCTTTACCCGATAACGCGTTGAGTAAGCTTGATTTACCGGCATTAGGGCGACCAGCAATCACCACTTTCATACCTTCACGCATGATCGCGCCTTGATTGGCTTGTTTGCGTACATCTGCTAAGCGAGCCATGATGTTATTGAGATCACCACTGACTTTGCCGTCAGATAGGAAATCTATTTCCTCTTCAGGGAAATCAATCGCAGCTTCGACATAAATACGTAAATGAATTAAGGCTTCAACTAATTCATTCACTTTGTTTGAGAATACACCTTGTAGTGATTTAAAGGCACTTTTGGCGGCCTCTTCTGAGCTGGCATCAATTAAATCAGCAATGGCCTCTGCCTGGGCTAAATCAAGCTTATCGTTCATAAACGCCCGTTCAGAGAACTCACCAGGACGGGCTGGACGAATACCATCAATATTAAGAATACGACGGATCATCATATCCATTAATACTGGGCCACCGTGGCCTTGAAGTTCTAATACATCTTCGCCGGTAAATGAATTGGGGCCTTTAAAAAACAGCGCGATCCCCTGATCAAGGGCGGTTCCATCTTCATTTTTAAATGGCAGGTATTCAGCGTAACGGGTTTTTAACTCACGACCAGCAACGGCAAGGGCTACTTCTTTCGCTTTAGGACCTGAAACGCGAATGATGCCGACGCCGCCACGGCCCGGTGGTGTTGCTTGTGCAACGATAGTATCGATATGTTGATTCATAACCTTGGCTTTGCTTTAAAATGACTTGATGATTGTAAACCACTGTGAGGGCTTACGCCTAATCTGCCCCATAAAAAAAGGCGACCCTAAGGTCGCCTTTCATTCACAGGCAGTGCTTATTTAGCTTTGCTGTGTAAACCTTTCTTTTCCAACGCGCGGAAAATAATAGTTTGTTGAATCAGGGTCACAACGTTTGATACTAACCAGTACAGAACTAGACCTGATGGGAACCATAGGAAGAAGAAAGTAAACATAACCGGCATAAAGGTCATGATTTTCTGCTGCATTGGATCCGTGACTGTCGATGGGCTGTTCTTCTGAATCAGGAACATTGATACACCCATAAGAACAGGTAGGATGTAGTACGGGTCTTGTGCTGACAGATCCTGAATCCAACCGAAGAATGGCGCATGACGCAATTCAACTGATCCCATTAGTGCCCAGTACAGTGCAATGAAAATTGGCATCTGGAGCATGATAGGTAAACAACCACCAAGTGGGTTTACTTTCTCTTTTTTGTACAGCTCCATCATTTCTTGGCTTTGACGTTGACGGTCATCACCTAAACGCTCACGCATCGCCTGAATCTTAGGCTGTAGCATGCGCATTTTCGCCATTGAGGTGTACTGTGCTTTTGTTAGTGGGTACATCGCACCACGAACAATTAGCGTTAGGATGATAATTGCTACACCCCAGTTACCTACAATACCGTGAATGAAAGAAAGCAATTTATGCAATGGGCTTGCAATGAACCATAACCAACCATAATCAACCGTAAGGTTTAGGTTCGTTGCTGTTGCTGCCATTTCTTTTTGCAACTTAGGACCAAGCCAAAGTGTTGCTTTGATTTCTTTTGTTTGACCAGGAGCTACAGTCTCTAACGGCATACGTACGCCGATGTAACCTACACCGTTGTTATCGCTGCTGTAGACTTGAGATGTCTGATCTGCGCCATCACGAGGGATCCATGCTGATACGAAGTAGTTCTCCATGATCGCAACCCAGCCGTCATTTGCTGACTGGTTAAGGTTCTTCTCTTTGATGTCATCAAAACTGTATTTTTTGTACTTAGTATCGTTAGCTGAGTATGCCGCACCGTTGTAGGTGTGCATTGCCATGCCTTGAATACCGCCGCCAGTTTTGCTTTCTAGGCGGTGACGTAGCTGTGCGTACATTTGTACTGTTGCTGCTTTGTCAGTTTTGTTGTCGACAGTGTAGTCAACGTTAACCGCATAATCGTTGCGCTTGAAAACAAACGTTTTAATGTAGCTAATGCCATCTTTAGTAAATGTCATTGGTACACGTAGTTCGTTTTGATCAGGTGCCATCACAAAGCTTTTTGCTGTCACGGCGTATTGTGCGCGGCCATGTGTTTGTGAATCAGAACCGTTAGTGCCAATTAAGCCTGATTGCGCGATATAATCACGGCCATCAGTATCACTTAATAAAACAAACGGGTCTTTAGAACCGAGAGTATTGTCGTATTTAAGTAGTTTTGCATTGATAACATCACCACCAAGCGTGTCGACTGTTAATTCCAGTACATCCGTTTTAATGGTAATTAAGTTAGTTGAAGTTTTCTGGTCAGTCAGTGGTTGATTATCACTTGAATGTGATGGAATACCACTATTGTTATTGACTTGCTGCGCTACACCCGGCTTCGTTGGTTGCTGGTTCTTGTCGCCATGCCATTGCTGAAATAGCAAGAATGAGACAAACAGTAGGGCAATTAACAGAATATTACGTTGGGAACCCATGGTTAATGTTCTCTGTCGTTATGCTTGGTTGGCGGAACGGGGTCGTAACCACCGTCATTTAAAGGGTGACATTTTAATAGACGTTTCGCCGCTAACCAACAACCTTTTCGCGCTCCATGCGTTTTTACAGCTTCGATCGCATATTGAGAACATGTAGGGGTGAACCGACAGCGTGGCCCAAGAAGCGGGCTGATTGCCAGTTGGTAAAAGCGGACTAGTCTTACGACTAGCCACGCGACGGGCGAGACAGGCGATGCCATAACTTATCTAACAACGTAAATAGTTCTTCGTTACTCAAATCATTGGCTGATTTCTTAGCGATGACTACGAAGTCACAGGCTGGAAGCTGATGTTGTTTTAAACGGAAACTTTCGCGAACAACGCGTTTGAAGCGGTTTCTGTCGACAGCAGTTTTAATCTGTTTTTTAGGAACAGCCAGACCGAGACGGGGGTGGTCGAATTCGTTAGAACGGGCAAGAATAGTCAAGTGAGGAGAGCCAGCACGATGAGCTTGCTGGAAGACAGTTTTGTAATGTTCGGGAGTTAACAAACGTAACTCCCGAGAAAAAGCGTACTTATTCAAAATAATCGTCGATGATTACTTAGAAAGACGCTTACGGCCTTTAGCGCGACGTGCATTGATTGTTGCACGACCGTTCTTAGTTGCCATACGAGCACGGAAGCCGTGACTACGCTTACGCTTAAGAACAGAAGGTTGGAATGTGCGTTTCATGGTTTTACCTTAAATTAACTGATCAGTTTTTAAGTTTGTTAGATGTAATTGGCCATAATTGGACAATTACCACGAACAAAGAGGCGGAATTGTAATCACTGACCAACAAAGAGTCAATAATTATACCCACATCTAATGACGGGCGCTGCATTATACGTTTTATAGCGCGAAGTTCAAGGATCCTTATTGGATCCCTATTTGAGTCAAAAAAGCCTTTAGTCGCGGATCGTTAGGGTGATTAAAGATCTGCTGTGGCGGTCCTTGCTCTACAAATTGACCGTCGGCCATGAAGATCACTCTGTCGGCGACTTCGCGCGCAAACTGTAATTCATGGGTGACGATCAACATGGTTTGTTGCTGCTGTGCCAATTGTTTGATCAAGTTTAGCACTTCATTTACCCACAGTGGATCCAGCGCTGATGTGGGCTCATCTAGCAACAGTAATTCTGCATCTAACGCCATTGCACGACCAATACCTACTCGCTGTTGTTGACCACCAGAAAGGGCTGCGGGGTAATGATTGGCTTTATCAGCTAAGCCAATATCGGTCAAAATACTCAGTGCTCGCTGTTGTGCTTGTTGATTGTCGAGTCCTTTAACAACTTTTAGCCCCTCACTAATATTTTGTTGGGCGGTAAGGTGATTAAATAACGCGTAATTTTGAAACACAAATCCGGTTTGGCGGCGCAGGGCTAAAATGTCATTTTTGTTAGGTTGTTGGCAATTAACCTCGACATTATTAATAGCAATAGTGCCGCTGTTGGCACTATCAAGATAATTAAGGCAACGTAAAAAGGTTGATTTTCCTGTCCCTGATGGACCGATAATCGCCACGATTTCGCCCTGGTTAATCTGCAGATCGAGATCGCTAAAAACCGTGTGTTCGCCAAAGCGCTTAGTAAGTTTTTTTATATTTATCATCGTACATAGGCCCTGTCTAAACGGGTTTCAGCTAGCTGTTGTAAGCGAGTAAGCACTATCACTACAGCCCAGTATATTATTGCAACAGCAAGGAAAGCTTCAAAGAATTTAAAGCTTGATGAGGCTTCCATTTGTGCTTTTGCCATGATTTCAGGCACCCCAAGCGTGAAGGCAAGTGAGGTTGATTTGATCATATCAATGAAATAATTCATCAATGAGGGTAACGCGATACGGGTCGCTTGCGGCAATATAATTCGGCGCATGGTTTGCGATTCTGTCATACCAATCGCCAAGCTGGCTTCTCGTTGGCTACGATCTACGCCAATAATGGCGGCGCGAATGCTTTCTGCCATGTAAGCGGCAAAATGGAGGCTAAGACCAATCACTGCAGCGCTAAAGGCATTCAGTCCTACCAAGCTCGGCATCACTTGTGGTAAGCCGTAATAGAGTAAAAATAGCTGCACCAGTAACGGTGTACCACGGAAAAAACTGATATAAAGCTGCGTTAGCGAGTTCAGCACTGGCAGCTGATAAATACGAATTAAAGCGAGAATTAAGCCAAGTATCAGGGCAAAAACAGCCCCAAGTGCAGCCATAGATAATGTCGTTGGTAGGTATTTCAACAAAATAGGCATCAACGACAACATATAATTAAAATCAAAACCCATAATGGTGATCCGTTTTACTGATTAAGCAAGGTGAGACAGACTCCACCAGTGACAATTATTATCAATGGTGGAGTGAAGATTATTGAGTGATATCGCTATGGAACCATTTGGTTGAGATCGTTTTTAAGGTGCCATCATCACGCATAGCCGTTAATGCCTTATTTACTTGTTGTTGTAATAACTCACCTTTGGCGTTATTTAAAAATGGCCATGCATTTTCAATGGTAGCAAAGGGTTTTCCGGCTAATTGTAACGGTAGTGGTTTACTATTAATGATCGCTAGTGACGATAAACGATCCATTACAAAGGCATCTGTGCGACCTAACGCCACATCTTGTTCAATACCACTGTCATAGGTTTTGATATTAATTTGCTTAGCATTGGGTAACTGGCGCAATAACTGCTCATAGTTGGAACCGAGATTAACCCCTACTGTTTTTCCATCTAAATCTGCAGGTGAGTGGATGCTCGTATTACCTTTACGAACCACAAGTTGTGCACCGTCAATGACATAAGGTTGGCTGAATAAAAATTTGGCTTGGCGGGCTGGTGTAATAGTAATTTGGTTAGAAATAGTATCAATTCGTCCTGTTTCTAGTTGACCAAATAAACCCGAAAAACTCGCAGTAACAAATTCAACTTGGTAATCGTTACGTTTGCCGATTTCATTCCATAGGTCGACTTCAAACCCCTGTAATTTATCTTTACTTACAAACGTGAATGGAAAATAACGACCAGACATGCCCACTTTAACTGTGGTTGCTGCCATGACACTCGTCGTTGTACAAGCAAGTAGTGTACTTGCAATCACAAGAGGTTTTATCCAGTTTTTCATTCGGTACATTCCTTACCTTGATAGATATTTATTTGGTGAGGCTATCCTACCTTGGTATTAAATGATAAACATAATAATTAACAGTTATTTGAAATAACCATTTGTTTGGCGTATGACATATTACACTTCAATGTCATGCTTTTTTCGGCATACAGAAAGCGTGTAATTGGCATAAAAGGTTACCCACAACGATGAGTTTTCTCTGTGGATGATAATTGATGGTGATTAAATGGACATTATTAAGCAAAAACAGCATTAAACGGGGAATGAGCGACTTATATTTGTGATAGCTGTGTTAATATAGCTGTGGGTAAAGGTGGGTTAAATTGTGCTGATCTTGCATTTTATTGTGCGATCTATGTGCATAAGTTCGATCTTATTCACTGGATCTGCGATCTCTTTACTGGTGATCCTTGTTCAGCACGTATAAAATTATCCTCCTTTTATGTTTTGTTTATTCAGTGTGGAGTCTACCTTGTCATCTTCGCTATGGTTGCAGTGCCTTCAACGCCTTCAGGAAGAACTCCCTGCGACAGAATTCAGTATGTGGCTGCGTCCGCTTCAGGCTGAATTAAATGATCATACCTTGACATTATTTGCCCCTAATCGATTTGTATTAGATTGGGTGCGTGATAAATATCTTAATAACATTAATCGACTGCTGAATGAATTCTGCGGTGCTGATGCGCCGAGCCTGCGATTTGAAGTCGGTAGTAAACCGGTTGCGGCACCGCCACAACATGTTGCGCCGCCAGTATTCACTTTGCCACAATCAAAACCGCGTACAGAGCCAGAACCGGTGCATTACGAGCCTGCGCCGTCACCGGTACAAGCTGAATCGCCAGGGGGCTATCGTTCAAATGTAAATCCTAAGCATAATTTTAATAATTTTGTTGAAGGTAAATCGAACCAGTTAGGCCTTGCTGCATGCCGTCAGGTATCTGATAACCCAGGTGCAGCGTATAACCCATTATTTTTATATGGTGGTACCGGTTTAGGTAAAACGCACTTATTGCATGCGGTGGGTAATGCTATCGCTAATCGTAAACCCAATGCTAAAGTGGTTTACATGCATTCAGAGCGTTTTGTGCAAGATATGGTGAAAGCGCTGCAAAATAACGCCATTGAAGAATTTAAGCGTTATTACCGCAGTGTCGATGCATTATTGATTGATGATATTCAATTTTTTGCTAATAAAGAACGTTCACAAGAAGAATTTTTTCATACCTTTAATGCGTTATTAGAAGGTAATCAACAAATAATTCTTACTTCTGATCGTTACCCGCGTGAAATTAACGGGGTAGAGGATCGCTTAAAATCGCGTTTTGGGTGGGGATTAACGGTAGCGATTGAACCGCCCGAGCTTGAAACTCGCGTTGCTATTCTAATGAAGAAAGCCGAAGATCATAATATTCGATTGGCTGATGAAGTCGCGTTCTTTATCGCTAAGCGCTTACGTTCTAATGTGCGAGAGTTAGAAGGGGCGTTGAATCGCGTTATTGCCAATGCTAATTTTACTGGACGTGCAATTACGATTGATTTTGTGCGTGAAGCGTTGCGCGACTTGCTCGCATTACAAGAAAAGTTGGTAACCATTGATAATATTCAGAAGACGGTTGCTGAATATTATAAAATAAAGATGGCAGATATGCTGTCTAAGCGTCGTTCTCGTAGTGTTGCTCGTCCACGTCAAATGGCGATGGCACTGGCGAAAGAGCTGACAAACCACAGTCTTCCTGAGATTGGCGATGCCTTTGGCGGTCGCGATCACACTACCGTGCTCCATGCTTGTCGTAAGATCGAGCAATTACGTGAAGAAAGCCACGATATTAAAGAAGATTATTCAAACCTAATTAGAACGTTGTCGTCTTAATATGAAATTTACTGTTGAACGTGAACATTTATTAAAACCTTTGCAACAGGTAACTGGTGCATTAGGTGGTCGTCCATCATTACCGATTCTAGGTAATATTCTGCTGCAAGTTGACAATGGCTGTTTGTCGATGACAGGCACCGATCTTGAAGTCGAATTGATCGCTAAGATTGCATTGGAAGGCGATTTTGAAGCTGGTGCAGTAACAGTACCGTCACGTAAATTTTTAGATATCTGCCGTGGTTTGCCTGATAGCGCCACCATTGCGGTTATCTATGAAGGTGATCGCGTTTTAATTCGCTCTGGTCGTAGTCGTTATACGTTAACAACTTTACCAGCTGCTGATTTTCCCAATATTGAAGATTGGCAAAGTGAGGTTGAGTTTACCCTTGAGCAAGGGCGTATGCGCCAACTGATCGACAGTACTCAGTTTTCAATGGCAAACCAAGATGTACGTTACTACTTAAACGGAATGTTATTTGAAACCGATGGTCAACATTTGCGTTCTGTTGCAACTGATGGTCACCGTATGGCGGTATGTGCGATTAATACCGGTCATGATTTACCCACCAAACAAATTATTGTGCCGCGTAAAGGGGTACTTGAATTGGTGCGGTTGTTTGATAACCCTGAAGCCTTAGTCAATATTCAAATTGGTCATTCAAATTTACGCGCGACAGTGGGTAATTTTGTGTTTACCTCAAAGCTAGTTGATGGCCGCTTCCCTGATTATCGTCGTGTAATGCCCCAAAATAGCACCAAATTTGTGGAAGCAAATTGTGATGAGATGCGTAAAGCATTTGCGCGAGCGGCTATTTTATCTAATGAAAAATTCCGGGGTGTTAGAGTTGGCTTGTCCAACGGTGAAATGCGGATCACGGCTAATAACCCTGAACAGGAAGAAGCAGAAGAGTTTCTTGATGTTGATTATGAAGGTGACAGCTTAGAGATTGGTTTCAACGTTAGTTATGTACTTGATGTATTGAATACACTTAAATGTGATCAAGTACGGTTGTCATTATCAGATGCCAATGCACCGTCATTAATTGAAGATGCAACCAATGATGAAGCTATGTATGTAGTAATGCCAATTAGATTGTAATTATGGCACTTACTCGATTATTGGTGCAGGATTTTCGCAATATAGCCCAGTGTGATATTGCGTTAGCCAGTGGGTTTAATTTTTTAGTTGGTGCCAATGGCAGCGGTAAAACCAGTGTTCTTGAAGCAATTCATTATTTAGGGCACGGACGTTCATTCCGCAGCCATTTAACCAGTCGTGTGATTCGTCATGAACAGCAACAGTTATTTATTCATGGTCGAGTAACCGATAATAATGACCTCACTTTACCGGTGGGGATCAGTAAACAGCGCGATGGCAGTACTGAAGTTAAAATTGGTGGAGAGGGCAATCAAAAGCTCGCTCAGCTGGCGCAAATTTTGCCACTTCAGTTAATTACTCCTGAAGGGTTCGATTTATTAATTGGCGGACCTAAATTTCGGCGGGCTTTTATTGATTGGGGTGTGTTTCATGTTGAACCAAAGTTCTATAATGCATGGAGCCGCTTAAAAAGACTGACGAAACAGCGTAATGCATTATTAAAGCAAGCGCGTAGCTATCGTGAACTCAGTTATTGGGATCAAGAACTGGCATTACTTGCTGAGCAAATTAGTGTGTGGCGCCAAGACTATATTAATGCCGTTAAAATCAAAGCGGCTGAGATATGTCAGGTGTTTTTACCTGAGTTTGATATTCAGCTCGGTTTTTACCGTGGCTGGGAAAAAGAGACACCGTATGCTGAGCTGCTACAACGTAATTTTGAACGTGACTGTCAGCTTGGCTATACCGTAAGTGGGCCCCATAAGGCTGATTTACGGATCAAAGTTGCTGGAACACCGGTTGAGGACGTATTGTCCCGCGGTCAGTTAAAGTTAATGGTGTGTGCGTTGCGTTTAGCGCAAGGTTTACATCTAACCGAGACCACCGGCAAACAGTGTATTTACCTAATTGATGATTTTGCTTCCGAATTGGATAGCCATAGGCGAGCGTTGCTTGCGCAGCGATTAAAGGAAACTAACGCCCAAGTGTTCATTAGTGCTATTAGTCGCGAGCAAGTGGTTGATATGCTTGATGAAAATGGTAAGTTGTTCATGGTTGAACACGGTAAGATAACACAGGATAATTAAAGCGAGAGTAACTCAATGTCCAACAATTACGATTCATCAAGCATTAAGGTGCTTAAAGGCCTCGATGCGGTACGTAAGCGCCCAGGAATGTACATCGGTGATACTGATGATGGTACTGGCTTGCACCACATGGTTTTTGAGGTTGTCGATAACTCTATCGATGAGGCTCTTGCAGGTCACTGTGAAGATATTATTGTAACGATCCACGAAGATGGTTCGGTTTCGGTAAGCGATGACGGTCGTGGTATTCCGACTGAACTTCACGAAGAAGAAGGTGTGTCAGCAGCCGAAGTTATCATGACGGTACTCCACGCTGGTGGTAAGTTCGATGATAATTCTTACAAAGTGTCTGGTGGCCTTCACGGCGTAGGTGTTTCGGTTGTAAACGCCTTGTCTGAAAAAGTTGAGTTAACCATTAATCGTAAAGGTCATATTCACCAGCAAACTTACCAACATGGTGTACCTGATGCACCATTGGCTGTAGTGGGTGATACTGACAAAACCGGTACCCGTTTACGTTTCTGGCCAAGCGAAGAAACTTTTACCAACAATATTGAATTTCATTATGAAATTTTAGCTAAACGTCTGCGTGAATTGTCATTCTTGAACTCTGGCGTTTCTATCAAGTTAATTGATGAGCGTGAAGAAGGTAAGCAAGATCACTTTATGTATGAAGGTGGTATTCGCGCCTTTGTAGAACACTTGAACCGCAACAAAACGCCGATTCACCAGAAAGTATTTCACTTTGATAGTGAGCGTGAAGACGGTATTACTGTTGAAGTGGCAATGCAGTGGAATGACGGTTTCCAAGAAGGCGTTTACTGCTTTACTAACAACATCCCTCAACGTGATGGTGGTACCCACTTAGCCGGTTTCCGTGGCGCTTTAACGCGTACTCTTAATTCATTTATGGATAAAGAAGGCTACTCAAAGAAAGCCAAAGCGGCAACCTCAGGTGATGATGCTCGTGAAGGTTTGGTGGCGGTTGTTTCGGTAAAAGTACCTGATCCTAAGTTCTCTAGCCAAACCAAAGATAAATTGGTTTCAAGCGAAGTGAAGAGCGCAGTTGAATCAGCAATGAACGAGAAGTTTGCCGAGTTCTTATTAGAAAGTCCGGCTGATGCAAAGATCATTTGTACTAAAATTATCGATGCCTCTCGTGCGCGTGAAGCGGCGCGTAAAGCACGTGAAATGACTCGTCGTAAAGGCGCATTAGATTTAGCGGGTCTTCCAGGTAAACTTGCTGACTGTCAGGAAAAAGATCCTGCATTGTCTGAACTTTACATTGTGGAAGGGGACTCTGCTGGCGGTTCAGCCAAGCAGGGGCGTAACCGTAAAAACCAAGCGATTCTGCCACTAAAAGGTAAAATCCTAAACGTTGAAAAAGCCCGTTTCGACAAGATGCTATCTTCACAAGAAGTGGCAACGCTGATCACAGCTATGGGTTGTGGTATTGGTCGTGACGAGTACAACCCAGATAAATTGCGTTACCACAATATCATCATCATGACCGATGCCGATGTCGATGGTTCGCACATTCGTACGTTACTATTGACCTTCTTCTATCGTCAAATGCCAGAGCTTATTGAGCGTGGCCACATCTATATTGCTCAGCCACCACTTTACAAAGTGAAGAAAGGCAAACAAGAGCAATACATCAAAGATGACGAAGAGATGAACCAGTACCAAACGTCATTGGCACTGGATAATGCTTCTTTGTTTGCTAATGATGGTGCGCCAGCGATGACGGGTATGGCACTTGAAACACTAGTAACGCAATACAATGGGGCGATGAAACTGATCGAACGTATGAGCCGTCGTTACCCAGCACTAATGCTTAATGAGTTAGTTTATCAACCTCGTTTAAGCACTGAAATGCTAGCTGATAGCGCACAAGTTGAAGCATGGTTAACAACTTTAACTGCTGCTCTAAATGCCAAGCAATCAGGCGAAAGCCAGTTTACGTTTGAAATCTTACGTGATGAAGAGAACAATGTCTTCGTACCTAAGGTTGTGGTACGTACTCACGGTGTTGATCATGAGTACCCATTAAGCTTCGATCTACTAAATTCAAAAGAGTACGCTAAATTAGCCGATCTTTCAGAAGCACTCGATGGCTTATTAGATGAGACGGCTTTTGTTCAACGTGGTGAGCGTAAACAACCGGTTTCAAGCTTTAAAGAAGTGCTTGAGTGGCTAAACAAAGAATCACGTCGTGGCTTATCTTTACAACGCTATAAAGGTCTGGGTGAAATGAACCCGAACCAGTTGTGGGAAACAACCATGGATCCTGATGTACGTCGTATGCTGCAAGTAACCATTAATGATGCTGTTGCAGCGGATGAATTGTTTACTTGTTTGATGGGTGATCAGGTTGAACCGCGTCGTAACTTCATTGAAGAAAACGCACTAAAAGTTGCTAACCTTGACGTCTAGTTTGTTGTTAGGTTAATACTTATAAAAGCGCCGCTATTATTAGCGGCGTTTTTTTATGGGTAATATTTGTCATCTACGTTGTATTTTATCTCGATAGTAATAGGGGAGGGCAGCGTTAGCCTGCCGCATAAGCTCGTGTGATTTCTTCAGCTATTATCTTTATTCCTTGTTCCATCTGCTCATCACTTTGAACGTAGTTCATCCGTAAACATTGCTGACTATGTTGCCATGGTTGTTGTAAACCAATAAAGAAATATTCGCCAGGGACAATCAATACGCCGCGGGCTTTTAAGCGTTGATATAGCGCTTTAGTGGTGATTGGTAATTCATCACACCATAGCCATAGGAATATTGCCCCTTCAGGCTTATGGATTCGAAACCGTTCATCCTTGATATAGTGCTGTAATAAACTCACTGCATGCTGAGCTTTACGGTGGTAATAAGGACGAATCACTTCATGGCTTAGCCGTAATAGATCATTACGACTAATTAATTTGTCGGCAATCGCAGGCCCTAAACTGCCAGGAGCAAGATTGATAATGCCATTGATATTAGTGAGCGCGGTAATTATCTCTTTTTTAGCAATGACGATACCACAGCGAATTCCTGGTAATCCCAACTTAGATAAGCTCATACATAAGATAGTATTGTAGTTCCAAAATGGAGTGACATCAGCAAAGATAATATCAGGGAAAGGCATGCCGTAGGCGTTATCGATAATCAGCGGAATATTGTGCGCTTGGGCAAGGGTATCGAGTTGTTTAATCTCATCATCAGTGAGTACATTACCGGTTGGGTTAGTCGGACGTGATGCACAAATAGCACCAATAGTGTCATCAATCACCAATTGGCTAAAATCGATATGGTATTTAAACAGGCCATTATCCAACACACTGATTGTCGGTTGGTAAGAGATAAACATATTTGGCTCAAGGCCAGCATCGGCATAGCCAATATATTCAGGCGATAGCGGTAACAGAATTTTTTTATGGCTGCCATCCTGGCATTTTCCGGCTAATAAATTAAATAAATTAAAGAAGGCACTTTGACTGCCATTGGTTAGGGTGATGTTGTCATTACTGATATCCCAACCATAATGGTGTTTAAGAAGTGTCGCGAGGGCAGCAATAAAACGGTCTTTTCCTTGCGGGCCATCGTAGTTGGTGATCGATGCGGTTAACTCTCCAGTCGCAGCCATCTCGCCTAGCAGTTGATTAAAATAGTCGACCATCGCCGGAATTTGAGCCGGGTTACCACCGCCAAGCATAATGGCATCAGGGTTCGTTAGACCATCATTTAGATCGTGCATGAGTTGGGTAATGCCTGAATCGCCTGCGAACTTATCGCCAAAGATAGAATATGCCATAGTGCTATTGACCTCTATATCAGTGCCAATGTTAGCACTTTAAATCCCGCGATGTCTGGCGGGGAATAGGTCAAAATACCTGATTGCGATTTGAAGCGAAAGTCTTAGTTTGTACATCGAGTAGTGGTCGGCTGTGTGGAATGTTTCACGTGGAACAAGGTTAACCCTTAAAGAATCAAGCTATAAAAAAACCACGCCGAAGCGTGGTTAGTCATTATTATTAACCAGAGTTAAGTTACTTTTGCAGTAATGAAATATCTGCTACTTGTAAGAACTGGTTACGCAGTAGGTTAAGCAGTGCTAGACGGTTAACTTTAAGTTTTTCGTCTTCAGCCATTACCATTACGTTATCAAAGAACGCATCAACCGCTTCGCGTAGTGATGCTAGCTCTGTCAGTGCTTGCTGGTAATCGCCAGCAGCAAAGACGGGTGCTAGGGTTGCAACAACAGTTTCAACTTTAGCTGCGAGCTCTTTTTCAGCCGCTTCAACTAATAAGCTGTTATCAACCGAAGTTGGTAGCTCACCGTCAAATTTAGCTAGAATATTACCCACACGTTTATTTGCCGCTGCTAGTGATTCAGCTGCGTCTAAGTCACGGAAATGACTTACCGCTTTAACACGCTTATCAAAGTCAGACGGTTGAGTTGGGTGCATTGCTAGCACTGCTTGAATAACATCAATGCTGAAACCTGCATCTTGATACCATGCACGGAAACGACCAAGCATGAATTCAATGACATCTGAATCAACGTTAGCGTTCGTCAGTTTGTCACCAAACAATGCGTGCGCTTTAGCAACTAAGTCAATAAGATCTAAGTCGTAACCGTTTTCAACGATGATACGTAATACACCTAAAGAAGCACGACGCAATGCAAATGGGTCGCTGCCTTTTGGTGCTTGGCCAATACCAAAGATACCTACGATAGTATCTAGTTTATCAGCCATTGCTACTGCAGAAGACACACCGGTGCTTGGTAGTTGGTCACCAGCAAAACGAGGCATATATTGCTCGTTAAGAGCTAGTGCTACATCTTCAGCTTCGCCATCATGACGAGCATAGTGCATGCCCATCACGCCTTGGGTTTCGGTGAATTCAAATACCATTGAGGTCATTAAATCACACTTTGCCAGTAGACCGGCGCGTTTAGCGTTAGTGACATCAGCGCCGATCTTGTCAGCAATGTAGCCTGCAAGCTCAGTGATGCGATCAGTTTTGTCTTTAATAGTACCCAGCTGCTTTTGGAAGATAGCTGTCTCAAGTTGAGGCAGACGATCAACTAACTTGCTCTTAAGGTCGGTATTAAAGAAGAACTCAGCATCTGCTAAACGAGGACGAACCACTTTCTCGTTACCCGAGATAACTTGGCTTGGATCGTTAGAGATAATGTTTGATACGAAGATGAACTTAGGCACTAGCTTGCCTTCAGTATCGTAAACAGGGAAGTACTTCTGGTCACCTTTCATGGTGTAAACCAAGGCTTCAGAAGGTACTTTTAAGAACTCTTCTTCAAATGAAGCGGTTAGTACAACCGGCCACTCAACTAGCGACGTTACTTCTTCAACAAGATCATCATCAAGATCAGCAATACCGCCTACCGCTTGAGCCGCTTTTTGAGCATCAGCTAAAATGATCGCTTTACGCGCTTCATAATCAGCCATTACTTTACCGCGCTCTTCTAGAATAGCAGGGTATTGGTCAGCGTTGTCGATAGTAAATTCAGCTTCACCCATGAAACGGTGACCGCGAATAGTACGTGCTGAAGCGACACCTAAGATAGTGCCTTCAATTAGCTCATCACCCAATAGCATCGTCAGTGTTTTTACTGGACGAATGAATTGAGTGTCTTTGTCACCCCAGCGCATAGGGCGCGGGATCGGTAGCTTAGCCAGTGCACTCGCTGCAAGTTCAGGCAGTAACGTTTGGGCTGGTTGGCCTTTCACTTCTTGCTTGAACAGTAGCCATTCACCTTTATCGGTAACCATGCGCTCAGCTTGATCAACGGTAATACCATTACCACGAGCCCAACCTTGAGCCGCTTTAGTTGGATTACCGTCAGCATCAAAAGCGGCTGCAATTGCAGGTCCGCGCTTTTCGACGACTTTATCAGGCTGGTTTTCAGCAAGTGCCGTTACTTTAAGTGCTAGGCGACGTGGGGCCGCATACCACTTAATACCTTGGTGAGGTAAGTCAGCGGCTTTTAGCTCCGCTTCAAAGTTGGCTGCAAACGCTTCAGCTAGAGTGCGAAGTGCCTTGGGTGGCAACTCTTCAGTACCTAGCTCAATTAAGAAATTCTTATCTGTCATGGCTATCCCTTACTTATCTTTTTTACACATTGGGAAGCCTAGTGCTTCACGTGATGCGTAGTAAGCTTCAGCGACTTGTTTGGTTACATTACGAATACGTAGAATGTAACGTTGACGCTCTGTCACTGAGATTGCTTTACGGGCATCAAGTAGGTTGAAAGCATGTGCTGCTTTCAAAATACGCTCGTAAGCCGGTAGTGGCAGTGGTTGCTCAAGGGCTAATAGCTTAAGTGATTCTTTCTCGCACTGGTCAAAGAAAGTAAATAGGAAATCAACATCAGCGTGTTCAAAGTTGTAAGTTGATTGCTCAACTTCGTTTTGATGGAAGATGTCACCGTAGGTTACTTTACCTAGTGGGCCATCTGTCCAAACTAAATCATAAACTGAGTCAACGTTTTGAATGTACATTGCTAGACGTTCAATACCGTAAGTGATCTCACCGGTAACCGGTTTACACTCAAGGCCGCCAACTTGTTGGAAGTAAGTGAACTGCGTTACTTCCATACCGTTAAGCCAAACTTCCCAGCCAAGACCCCAAGCACCCAAGGTTGGGTTTTCCCAGTTGTCTTCTACAAAACGGATGTCATGAACTTTGGTATCAACACCTAGTACTTCTAATGAGCCTAAGTACAGTTCCTGAATATTATCTGGAGACGGCTTAAGCATTACTTGGAACTGGTAGTAGTGCTGAAGACGGTTAGGGTTTTCACCGTAACGACCGTCAGTTGGACGGCGAGATGGTTGTACATACGCTGCTGCAATTGGTTCTGGACCTAGAGCTCGTAGACATGTCATTGGGTGCGAGGTGCCCGCGCCTACTTCCATGTCAAGAGGTTGCACAATAGTACAGCCTTGTTGGCCCCAGTAATCCTGCAGCGCGAGGATCATGCCCTGAAAGGTTTTAATATCGTATTTCTGCATTGTCAGCTTCGCGAGATTAGTGGATTAAATAGAGTAATTATCAGTATACCTTGCCTATCCATAGCCGAGTAGGGGAAGTGAGTGTTTTTTATCCATCTAAGACGAGATTAAATAAAATACCTTAATATAACGGTATCAATGGCGAGAGCTGCGAAGGTATTTGACATTATTTTGATGGCGTAAATACAATGGATGATTACAATAGCGTAAACAAATGACTCGTGGGTATAAATGTCCATTGAGCTTTATTCGATGTGCAATATGTATATCAATAACATAGGTATTTTAATTAAATGGCTCAAAATCAAGTGATGGCGTCAAAAACGTGGGTGAGAGCAGCAGTAATTTCTGTTGTTGCAGCAGTGACTCTTGCTGGTTGTTCAACGGTGAATCCTTACACGGGTGAATCACAAACAGCGAAAGGTTCTGGCGGTTCAATCATCGGTGCATTAGCAGGTGCTGCAATTGGTGTGGCTTCTTCAAGTAAACACGACCGTGGTAAAGGCGCACTGATTGGTGCTGCTGCTGGCGCTGCATTGGGTGGTGGTATTGGTTACTACATGGATGTTCAAGAAGCAAAACTACGTCAGCAGTTGGCATCTTCAGGCATCAGCGTGACACGTAATGGTAATAACATCATTTTAAATATGCCAAATGAAATTACGTTTGGTGTTGATCAGTCTTCATTAAATGGTCGTGCGATGGAAGCGTTACATAATGTAGCGTTAGTTGCTAAAGAGTACCCTAAAACCCAGCTTAACGTATTAGGTTTTACTGATAGCTCTGGTGCTGCTGCTTATAACCAGCGTCTATCACAAGTGCGTGCTGGTGAAGTAGGTAACTACCTTATTCGTCAAGGTGTGAATGTAAACCGTGTTGTTTCTCAAGGTCGTGGTGAAAATAGCCCGATTGCAACCAACAGTACTTCTCAAGGACGTGCCCAAAACCGTCGTGTAGAGATTATTCTTTCTCCACTGGGTTAATATTGTTGTATCAATAATATTATTATGTGTAATGACATATAAAAACCATGGGCTTAGGCGCATGGTTTTTTTTGTAAATGATAGTGGGAGTGCCGATTCGTTTCATGTGAAACTTAGGTGGTATTGGGAGTGTTACATCGCTTGAAATGACGAATATTAAGCCAAGAATTGTGATTTTGGTGTCAGATAGTCGCAGGGGGTCGTGCTAGGGTAAAGCAATATATTACTCAGTGATGCACGATATATAGGCGACTTGAGGTTGCCGTAGGAGGTTTGAATGACACGATTTTTAGCAATATCTCCCCAAAGTCAATGTTGGTTATTTCATATCGCATTAGTACTGAATATTATCGGAATGATGCTGACTGACATGTGGTTACCAATGGTCGTTGGAGCCATTATTACCGCCTATTTATCTGTCGATGCATGGGTTCGTTTGCGTTATGTGTTACCACTTAAAAAAGAGCTTCAGCAGTTACACCATCAACTTGATGAACTGCGTCAACAACAACATGATCAATAATAACAACAAGCAGCGCGATGAAACGCTGCTTGATGGTTGATTAATTCGTTGTGCCTTTTTGAATCAGAAACCGATAAGGCAGGGCTTCTGTTTCAGAGGCAAGTAGGGTGTGATCCATAAAGCGACAAAAACTCGGAATATCACGAGTGGTTGATGGATCATCAGCTACGACTAATAAGGTCTCATTGGCAGCCATTTTTCTGACAGTTTTACGCACCATCATTACTGGCTCTGGACAACGAAGCCCTTGAGCATCGAGGCTGTGGGTCGGATTTTCAAAAATTGCAGTCATAATTTACACGTATTATTGGAGACGTTGTGATCATACTGATGGATAAGAATTAATCAATAACGCTTGGCAAATCAAGATAAACTGTGTAACGTTATTAACAAGCTATTAACTTTCTTTCTAATGGATTAGGGGGATATTATGTTGACATCAATTGACCGAGTAATGATTTATGCCGTGTTGTGTATTATTTCATTCAGTACCATTATGCTTACCAGTCACCATTCGACAGGGTTATTTTCGATGGGCGGCTTACTGGCTGCGATTATCGGTTTGTGGGTTGAGCTTTCCAATAAAACACAATTAGAGCAACAAAAAAAACAGCCTTAATGTTGGCTTGTATTGCTGATGATGAAATGTTCCCGCTTTAAAAAGGCGGGATTTTTTTTATCTATCCCGCCATACTGGAGCCATATTGAATTCATTGTCAGCAGTAGAGATGTAAAACATGGAGCTTGAAGAAGTTTATCGTCGTGACTTAAATTTGCTGGTTGCGTTAAAAGTGTTGTTGGAAGAATGCAGCGTCAGTAAAGCCGCAGTAAGGCTAAACCTGAGTCAATCAGCAATGAGTCGAGTGCTGGGACGATTACGTGATTTACTCGGGGATCCTCTCTTTACTCGTCAAGGACAATCATTACTACCGACTCAACGGGCATTAGAATTAAATGCACAACTGAATGAGCCGTTAGAATCACTACGTATATTACTGACCCCAAGTGATTTTGAGCCAGCAGCTTGCGAACAAACATTTAAAATTGCTACTACCGATTATGCAATACAGACTATTTTGCCGTTTGCACTGCCGCGTATTTATCAAGAAGCGCCACATATTTCACTAGAGTTCAGTCCGTTACAACATGATAATTTGTTGTCACAGTTAACCACTGGTGGCTGTGATATGGCAATTTGTCGCCCAAGTGCAGATATGGAACCCTTATGCCATCAGCTTTTAGGGCAAGTGAGCGTGTTTTGTTTGGTGAGTAAAAATCATCCACTGGCCAATAAAACGCTTACCTTTCAGGATTACTTGTCTTACCCACATGCAATGATTGCGGTGAGCGATGGCGTTAAGGCATTAATTGATGAGCAATTACGAGGGCATCCTCAGCCGAAAATGGTGTTACGGGCTTATCATCTAGAAGCAGCATTGGCGATCATTGATCAAATGCCATTAATTATTACCGTCCCAGCAGACTTGGCCTATTTGGTGGCAGAGCGTTATCAGTTAATTGTGAAGCCATTACCGTTTGAGTTTAAGCCATTTGATTATTCATTATTATGGCATGCACGTTGTGAGCATTCAGCATCACAACTATGGTTACGTAATATTATAAAAGAAGAGTGTGGTCGACTGATTAACTCACGTGTTCATGATATTGGTTTATTGTAGCTAACAAAAAGGCCAGCACTTGGCTGACCTAAATCATTAACTAACAACGTTATTGAATAGTTATAGCTTGATCACGACACGACCTGTGATTTGACCATTAGTGATCGCTTCAGCACATTCTGCTACTTGCTCAAGCGATACTTCACGACATGCTTGCTCAAAGTAACTTGCAGGCAGCAATTCTGTTAGACGTTGCCATGCTTGTTGACGTTTTTCAAATGGGCACATTACAGAATCGATACCTTGTAAACGTACATTACGTAGAATGAAAGGCATTACCGTGGTTGGTAAATCAAAACCGCCAGCAAGACCACAGATAGCAACTGCGCCGTTGTAGTTAATTTGGCTCAGTACTTTGGCCAATACTTTGCTACCTACTGTATCAATCGCGCCAGCCCATAATTGCTTATCAAGTGGACGAGCAGGCTCTTCAAACACACTACGATCAATAATCGTGGTTGCGCCTAGTTGCTTCAGTAATGGACCGTTAGTTTCAGCGCGGCCTGTTACTGCAGCGACTTTATAACCTAGTTGTGCCAGTAATGTGACTGCAACTGAGCCAACACCACCACTTGCACCAGTAACCAGAATTTCGCCTGCATCAGGAGTTACACCGGCATCGACAATAGCCTGTACACATAACATCGCTGTGAGACCAGCAGTACCGACCATCATTGCTTGCTTACCGTCAAGATTGGTTGGTAATGGTACTAACCAATCTGCTTTTAGACGCGCTTTTTCAGCCATGCCACCCCAATGGCCTTCACCAACACCCCAGCCAGTAAGTACCACTTTATCGCCAACGTGATAGCGATCATCACTTGATTCAGCCACAGTACCAGTAAGGTCAACACCTGGAACCATTGGGAATTGACGCACAATACGACCTTTACCTGTAATTGCTAAGCCATCTTTGTAGTTTAATGAAGAGTAATCGACATCAATTAATACATCACCTTCAGGTAATTCAGATGTTGCCACTTGGCGAATAGTTGCTAGTGTTTTTTTATCTTCTTGTTCTAGTACTAGTGCTTTAAACATTGCAATACTCCGGAAAAAAATCATGATTAGCAATCAATATAAACTTGAGTGTAGACGGCTTATGTTGATCAAGAAAATGAAACTTACTCATTGTATCTATGTGTAAGTTGCATATCTTATAAGTCATCATGCCGCCAACCGCAATTCTCTTTATATTAAGAACAATATTCACTTATCTCAGTCAGAGTGAGTATCATTATTCTACGCGCTCAAAGATAGTCGCAATGCCTTGCCCTAAACCGATACACATGGTGGCTAACCCAAATTGAGCGTGTTTTTGTTCCATAAGGTTAATTAGCGTTGTTGAAATTCGAGCACCTGAACAGCCTAATGGATGCCCCAGCGCAATCGCACCGCCATTAAGATTGATTTTGTCATCAAGTTGGTCCATTAACCCCAATGCTTTAATGCATGGCAGTGTTTGAGCGGCAAAGGCTTCGTTGAGTTCGATAACACCAATATCATCGAGGTGTAATCCTGCCCGTTGTAATGCTTTTTGAGTGGCTGGCACAGGACCAAATCCCATCAGTGATGGCTCACAGCCCGCAATTGCCATGGCTTTAATACGCGCGCGAATCGGCAGTTCTAAGTTGCGTGCTTGTTGTTCATCCATTAATAACATTGCCGCCGCACCGTCAGATAATGCCGATGAGGTGCCTGCAGTAACGGTGCCATTAACGGGATCAAAGATAGGCCGTAATTGACTTAATCCGGCGACGGTTGTGTCAGGCCGAATAACCTCATCAGTAACATAGTTTGTTAAAACACCCTCGCTGTCATGGCCTTCTGTTGCAAATATTTCATTACTAAAGCGAGCTTCGGTTGTGGCAGCATAAGCACGTTGATGAGAACGAGCGCCAAATTGATCCTGAAGCTCACGACTAATCGCATATTTTTTGGCCAGCATTTCGGCGGTGAGTCCCATCATGGCTGCTGCTTTTGCCACGGTTTTAGACAGTTGAGGGTGAAAATCAACCCCATGATTCATAGGTACATGGCCCATGTGTTCAACGCCGCCAACCAAACAGCTTTGAGCATCCCCGACCATTATTGCACGAGTGGCATCATGCAGCGCTTGCATAGATGAACCACAAAGACGATTTACGGTCGTTGCGCCAACAGTACTCGGAATGCCTGCGAGTAAGGCTGCATTGCGGCCAATATTAAATCCTTGCTCTAACGTTTGTTGCACGCAGCCCCAATAAATATCTTCTAGATTATTCGAATCTAATTGAGGGTTACGACTCAGTAATCCTCGCATTAAATGTGCCGATAAATCTTCAGCACGAATATGGCGAAATGCGCCACCTTTTGAGCGCCCCATTGGAGTACGGATACAGTCAACAATCACAACGTTATTCATAATCAAACTCCTTAATGGTGGGCCATCGTGACCGCAGTTGGTGCGGGGTAGTAGCATTCATCGGCAGCGGCTTTTGCTCTTAATCCTGCGGGTACTTGATATAACGCACCGAGTGATTGGTAGCGTTCAGCTAATGCGACATAGTTGGCTAAACCTATCTGATCTAAGTAACGGAATACACCACCTCTAAAAGGAGGGAAGCCTAAACCGTAAACCAGAGCCATATCCGCCTCAGCAGGGGTGGCGATAATATTTTCTTCTAAACAACGTACTACTTCATTAATCATCGGGATCAGCATGCGGTCGATGACAACAGTGCTATCAAAGTCAGTAGGTGCTGCCGCTATGGGCTGGAGTAATGTTGCGGTTTGTGGATCAAATGTTTTTTGGGGTTTGCCTTTTTTATCCGTGCTGTAACTAAAAAATCCAGCCCCGGTTTTTTGGCCGAAACGCTGGTGTTGGTATAGCACATCAACGGCATCGGTATAGTGTTTTGCCATCCGTTGCGGAAAGCCTTGCGCCATGACTTTTTGAGCGTGGTGAGCGGTATCAATACCAACCACATCTAATAGATAAGCCGGCCCCATTGGCCAGCCAAAATCTTGCTCCATAATGGTATCAATTTGAACGTAATCACCGCCATCACGCAGTAACAAACTAAATGCAGCCAAATAAGGAAATAAAACGCGATTAACGAAAAATCCTGGGCAATCATTGACGACGATGGGTGTTTTTCCCATTTTGGCAGCGTAAGCCACCACACGATCAATGGTTTCATTGGCGGTATGTTGACCGCGAATGATCTCAACTAAGGGCATTTTGTGGACAGGATTAAAAAAGTGCATACCACAAAAATTTTGGGGGCGTTGTAATGCTTGAGCCAGTAAATTAATCGGAATGGTTGAAGTGTTTGATGTTAGTACAGTAGTAGTATCAACTTGCTGCTCAACTTCAGCCAATACCGTGGCTTTTATGGTTGGGTTTTCAATCACCGCTTCAATAACAATATCAACATGACAACTATCACTATAAGTTAATGTTGGCGTGATGGTGGCTAAGGTTGCTGCCATCTGTAAGCCATCGATACGGCCGCGAGTTAACTTTTTATTGAGTAACTTTGCTGCTTGCTCCATACCGAGTGTTAACGCGTCTGTTGCAATATCTTTCATTATTACGGGCACATGATGAGTCGCTGATTGGTAAGCAATACCTCCTCCCATAATGCCAGCGCCAAGTACCATTGCTTGTTGTGTTGCTGGCGCTGTTTTTATCGCTTGTTTAGCTTGGTTTTTGATGTATTGATCATTAAGGAAAATCCCCACCAATGCTTGAGCAATATCTGTTTTAGCAAGGGTAACAAAGTGTTTGTTTTCAATTGTAAGTGCTGATTCACGGTTACAACTTGCTGCTGTTTCTATGGCGGTTACTGCCGCCATTGGAGCAAGGTAATGTTTACCGGCAATGTTTGCTACCATCGCTTTAACCGTCGTAAAGCTCATTAAGGCTTCAGTAGTACTTAATCGTAAAGGGATTTGTTTTTGATGGCGACGTTGTTGCCAATCTAAATCACCCGTAATCGCTTGTTTGATCATCGTTAATGCTGCGGTTGGTAATATATCCGTCGCTACCACGGCATCGATTAAGCCTATTTTTAATGCCGCTGCTGCGGTTTTATCTTTACCGGCAGTGATTATTTCCATCGCACTGTCGGCCCCAATTAAACGTGGTAAACGTACAGTGCCTCCAAAGCCAGGCATGATACCAAGTTTGGTTTCTGGTAGCCCAATTCGCGCTTGGTGATCAGCAATTCTAAAATCAGTGGCAAGTACACATTCGCAACCACCACCAAGGGCATAACCATTAATGGCTGCAATGGTTGGGACTGGCAGGTCTTCTAATTTATTAAAGATAGTATTGGCGTGATGAAGCCACTTGGAAAGTTGATCGGCAGGCAGAGCAAACAAGCCTAGAAACTCAGTAATATCAGCACCAACAATAAAAGCGGCTTTGGTTGAGCGTAATATTACCCCCTTGAGCTTAGGTTGCTGATAAAGCGCATCAAGTGCCAAGTTAAAACTTTCAAGAGTAGCAAGGTCAAACTTATTGACCGGGGATGGCGCATCAAAAATAATTTCAGCAATGCCATCTTCGAGATAATCAACTGTGACTGTTTCACCGTGGTAAATCATGTTCTATCTCCATATATTCCATTTTATGACGGATTAGGTGTGATTTAACTGGTTTGACCTGTGTGGTAATATTTAGTCTGAACCGCAATCGGTACAAATTCAATAATTAATTTAAACATTTGTTTAACATTGTCGACTAGTGCATCATCTTTAATACAAAGACTGCTTTGGCAGCATGCGCAATGGTCAATAATGGAGATTACTTTGGTCGTGGTAGGAATATGTTATGCTGCCACTCTTTTTTTTGATGATGGGAGCGGTTTTATGTCAACTTCTGAGCCTTATTTAATCCCACTGCAAGCAGTCACTTTTGAAGAAGAAATAAAGAAAAGCCACTTTATAACCTATTTGGCACATACCGATTCAATTGATGCTGCAAAACAGTTTATTACTGAAATAAAGTCAGCTCACGCCTCTGCCAATCATCATTGCTGGGGATTTGTTGCTGGCAGACCCACAGATTCAATGTTGTGGGGCTTTAGTGATGATGGTGAGCCATCTGGTACTGCGGGTAAACCAATACTCGCACAATTAACCGGCAGTGGTGTCGGTGAATTGACGGCAGTCGTTGTGCGCTATTTCGGTGGTATTCATTTAGGGACTGGTGGGTTAGTTAAAGCCTATGGTGGTGGTGTGCAACGGGCATTAACGTTACTGACCACACAACAAAAGATCATCACCAGTGAGTTGTATTTATGTTGCGATTATAATCAAATTTCATTAGTTGAAGCCTTATTAGAGGAATATAACGCTACTCAACTTGAAGCTGATTATGGTCAACAAGTGCATATGCATTTAGCACTTGATAGTCGAATTGTGACCGAGTTTAGAACCAAATTAATTAATCGCAGTGGTGGACGGATCGTCGCAACAGCAACACCAGAGAGTTAACCACTATTTATTATGTATATTAAAATGAGGGCCGATTAAGGCCATGCAGTTTCGTTCAATTACTCGTATTGTTGGGCTATTGCTCGCTTTATTTAGTGTCACGATGTTAATTCCTGCACTGGTAGCGTTGATCTACCGTGATGGTGCAGGGTTTCCTTTTATGGTGACGTTCTTTTTATTATTAGCGGGAGGGTCATCACTATGGTTTCCTAACCGTTACCAAAAACATGAACTAAAAGCCCGTGATGGCTTTTTGATAGTAGTGTTATTTTGGGGGGTTATTGGCAGTGCAGGTGCGGTGCCTTTTCTATTATCTAAAAATCCTGACTTGTCGGTTGCTGACTCCTTTTTTGAATCATTTTCTGCACTAACGACAACCGGTGCAACAGTTATTGTTGGGCTTGATCATTTACCCAAAGCGATTTTATTTTACCGCCAGTTACTACAATGGTTTGGTGGCATGGGGATCATTGTTTTGGCTGTTGCGATATTACCGGTTTTAGGTGTCGGTGGTATGCAGCTTTACCGTGCCGAAACGCCAGGGCCTGTCAAAGACAGTAAGATGACACCGCGAATAGCAGAAACGGCTAAAACATTGTGGTACATCTACCTCGCGTTAACTATTGCTTGTGCATTAGCGTTTTGGCTTGCAGGTATGACAGGCTTTGATGCTATATCACACAGTTTCTCAACCATTGCGATAGGTGGCTTCTCAACCCATGATGCCAGTATTGGTTATTTTAATAGTCCGGCGATTAATATCATCACGGTCTGTTTCCTTTTAATCTCGGCTTGTAACTTCTCACTTCACTTTGCCGCGTTTGGTAATGGCAATATAAACCTTAAAACCTATTGGCGAGATCCTGAGTTTCGAGCGTTTTTTGTGGTGCAATTTATTTTATTTGCGATTTGTTTTGGAATGTTATTAAAGCATCACTCCTACGACAGTGCTTTTGACTCTTTTGATCAAGCATTATTCCAAACCGTATCGATATCAACCACTGCCGGGTTTACCACGACTGGTTTTTCAGACTGGCCATTATTTTTACCTGTGCTATTACTATTTTCCTCTTTTATAGGTGGCTGTGCTGGCTCGACGGGCGGTGGCATGAAAGTTATTCGTATGCTGTTACTTTCATTACAAGGGGTGCGAGAGTTAAAACGCTTGGTGCATCCACGTGCGGTGTACACCATTAAATTAGGTCGTAAAGCATTACCACAACGAGTTGTTGATGCTGTGTGGGGGTTCTTCTCGGCTTATGCGCTGGTGTTTGTGGTGTGTATGCTGGCATTGATAGCAACAGGTATTGATGAGTTAACTGCATTTTCTGCCGTGGCCGCGACACTTAATAATTTAGGCCCCGGGTTGGGAGAAGTTGCGGTGCATTTTGGCCAAATAAATGATTCAGCGAAATGGATCCTCATTATTGCTATGCTGTTCGGGCGTTTAGAAGTGTTTACATTATTAGTTTTATTTACACCGACCTTTTGGCGTAATTAAAGGAGCGATCATGGAAAAGGTATTATTACTGCATTCTAGTTGTGAAGGACAAACGATTAAAATCCTTAATCACATAGAGCAGAACCTAGGAGAGCAGTATCAATGTGATTATGCTGATATTCATCTAAAGCCAACAATTGATTTCAGTAGTTATGATCGCGTACTTATTGGTGCTTCTGTGCGTTATGGACATTTAAACAAAAAGCTCTATCAATTTATTGATAGTAACCATGAAAATCTTGAGCAAACAAAGGTCGCTTTTTTTTGCGTGAACTTAACCGCTCGTAAAGAAGGCAAAGATACGCCAGCAACGAGTGCTTATGTGAAGAAGTTTTTATTGAAATCACCATGGCACCCGAAAATGATGGCAGTGTTTGCTGGTGCGTTACGTTATCCACGGTATAACTTTTTTGATCGCACTATGATTAAGCTCATAATGAAGTTAACTGGCGGTGAAACGGATACTACCAAAGAAGTGGAATATACCGATTGGCAAAAAGTATCTAATTTTAGTCAGCAATTTAGAACGCTATAATTGGATTATTGAACGCTTTGTTTGCTTTTTGATCTAACGGGCCGTTTTTATTAATAAATTACATAAAGTAGTTGCGAAGACGGCAGTTGTCTTTATACTGCTGCTCTATCGAAACAGTGAGCGGCTTATAAATAAGGCGTTATGCTTCAATCGATTGGATAATGAGTCAGATGAAATAAATTTAAAAAAGTGGTTGACACTTTATGTTATTTCGCTAGAATGGCCGTCCACTTCAACGATAACGAATAAGCAGTTAAATGTTTAGTCTGTCGAAGAAGAATGTTCTTTAACAATTTGACCATGCAATCTGTGTGGGCACTCGTTGAATAGTTAAGTCGAAAGATTTATCAATGAACTGAGTGACCAATACAAATAACTACGGTTATTTGGCACAGTCAATTCATTATCGTTCTGTTGGAACGATAATAGCTTTAAAATTACTAAGGTAGTTTTGAAGTCAGTATTCATTGAGCCGTCTCGAAAGAGACAACAAAACTTTAATTGAAGAGTTTGATCATGGCTCAGATTGAACGCTGGCGGCAGGCCTAACACATGCAAGTCGAGCGGTAACAGATTGATAGCTTGCTATCAATGCTGACGAGCGGCGGACGGGTGAGTAA
>NZ_UNRL01000013.1:0-78721 GCF_900537155.1 Photobacterium sp. Alg240-V54 | reverse complement strand
GACACACACCGTACCAATCGCAGCAATCGCAATCGCAATGGGGTAGTTACGCGGCGCATCATCAACTTCTTTAACGTGAATCGCGTTCATTTCCATACCGGCATAGAACAAGAAGATACTTGCCGCTAAAACAACGTTATTAAAGTTAGAAAAGTCAGGAATAACATCGTGCCAAGATAATTGCACTTGTGGTGGACGACCTGAGAAGAATAGGTAAGAGAAACCTAAAACAATTAATACGACACCAGGAATAACCGTACCAACTAAACCACCCCATTTAGCCACTTTAGAAAAGGCTGCAGTACCGCGTAAAGCGATGAAGGTTGCAAGCCAGTAAATGGCTAATACGATCCCTAGTACGAAGAATTTATTTTGGGATAATGCTTGATCCCATGACTGATCTGGACCCATAAATGCAAGAGAAACAGAGCCAAAAGTCAGTGCAGTTGGAAACCAAACCGTCACTTCAATCCATAGCATGAAGATGGCAACCAATGCTACTCGAGGTCCAAAAGCTTCACCTACCCAGCGGAAAACACCGCCTTTCTCTGACCAACCCGTCGCAAGTTCAGCTGCGACCAATGATACCGGAACCAGAAACACCACGGCGGCAAAAATATAATAAAAAATGGAGCTTAAACCGTATTCTGCTTCTGCTGGAAGACCACGCAAACTCACGACCGCAACAATGTTTAACATTGCGAGCGCAAAAATGCTAATTCCCTTTTTTTTTGTTTGAGCATTACTTGTACTATTCATTACTAACCAACTTAATCATGAAAGATATTTAAAATTATTGTTTTTATGTTAGTGGCTGAATAACAGAACATATTGTACTGTTTTCATAAATAACGTTTATAAAATAGCACCAAGAGATTGGTGGTTATATTGCTAAAAAGTACTTCTTAAGTTGCATATACATAAGTTGTGATAGATGCGTTATTATGCTTTTAATATAAAGTGTTAATCGTTTTGATAAATATTTTTCATGGATGGTATCAAGAGATAGCGGGAGCGGAGATTGAGAATATTATTACGTTGAAAATTATGTAAAAATGAAATTCAACAGATTGATTTTTAGGGAACAACCAGTGAAATTTTTTTTCCAGCGTAATGAAACGGATTCAGAGATCAGAATCGAATTAAAAACGGCATCGTTTTACTTATTAGTGGCGATGATCGTTGGTTGGATGGCAATCAGTTTTATTTTACAATCAAATGAAGCTGGGTCGGTATTTTTGCCTGTATTAATTGGTTTTATGATGTTGCGCTTCTTTGCTTTAGTCAAAGTGCAAAAAGAAGTGTTAGTGGCGATGCGTGATAAGCGATTAACTACTCAGGGCAGTAAATTCTCATTTAATAATCCTTTTATTTATATTATTAAGAAAAAGGCACAGCCTGAGCCTGAAGCATAATTAAAAACAGCCGCTATGCTATATAGCGTAGCGGCTGTTTGCGTTTATTGAGTTGGAGCTGTGTTAGTTATTGCTGTGCAGTTCGCTGTTTAATTCAATTGCGGTTTTATTGGTTAAACACTCAATTTGTCCTGTCATTGAGTTGCGACGGAACAATAAATCAGCTTTGCCAGCAAGATCGCGAGCTTTTGCGGTCTCCACAGCTTTACCATCAGCATCTAACATTTGTACTTTTGAACCTGCAGTTACATATAAACCTGATTCGATAGTACAACGATCACCTAATGGGAAACCAAGACCCGCGTTAGCACCTAAGAGGCTGTTTTCCCCAATTGATACTACCACTTTACCGCCGCCAGATAATGTACCCATGATCGACGCACCGCCGCCAATATCAGAACCATTACCGACAACAACACCCGCAGAAATACGACCTTCAACCATGCTTATGCCTGTAGTACCGGCATTAAAGTTAATGAAACCTTCATGCATAACCGTAGTGCCTTCACCAACATGTGCACCTAAACGAACACGTGAGGTATCAGCAATACGGACCCCTGTTGGTACAACGTAATCTACCATTTTAGGGAACTTGTCAACGCAATCAACGGTGATAGTTTCGCCATTAAGACGCGCATCCATTTGGCGCTCAGCAAGCTCTGGTAAATCGATTGGGCCTTGGTTGGTCCATGCAATGTTGTGCAATAGACCAAAAATACCGTCAAGTACTAAGCCGTGAGGCTTAACTAAACGGTGTGAAATAAGTTGTAGCTTTAAGAAACCTTCAGCAACCGATACTGGCGAGATATCAGTTTTTAGCATAACCATAACCAATGATTGTGAAGACAATGTTGCTTTGGCTGCAAATTGTGCACTCGTTTCATCGTTGGCATCTTCAAATGCTGATGCAATAGCCGCACATTGTTCAGGTGTTACTTCAATAGCTTGGTTACCACCACGGTAATCAACAATAGTGGCGATGTCTTTTACAAGTTGTTCTGATGGATGTAGCGTTGGGGTTGGAAAAAACGCTTCAATAATTTTTCCATCACGATTTTTAGTCGCAGTACCTAGGGCAAGTGCAAAGCTAGACATGATTACCTGTTCTCCATTCAAATAAATATGATGCGATAATTAAAATAATGACTTTACCAATAACATAGACGAGTGTTACGTCTTGAGCTAACAGGTGATTTACCGCCAATTAAAACCATCATAAAGACAGTTATAAAAATATAGAAGAGCTGAACCAATAATCAGCACAAAATGATGGTTTATTAACTAAAAATGACGATTGTAAACGCTATGAAGCTGGTTCATTTATAGATAATAGATAAGGAAGGACCGTTATATGATGGTGTTATAGAAACTAAGATAAAAAAAACCTCCATTAGGAGGCTTTCGACGACAAACTCGATAATATTAAAATTATGCGGCGTCTTGCTGCTGCTCATCGGCAACAACTTCAGGCTTTACAGCTTTTGCTTTTGGTGCAGGCTTGGCTTTTTTAGCACCAAGAGCAACTAAGACTTGTTCACGCTTTTGCGCCAAGAACATTGATAGTTCTTCTTGCTTTGCTTCGTCTTCGAATAAATCACTTTCACTTAATAAAGCAAACATATCATCTGCCATATCAAGCATTTTGTCATATGCATCGGCTTCGGATTTAGAGGTAAAAGTCATCTTTTCTTCCCCGTTGCGCTCTACTACATATTTGACGATAACTGCCATGGTCATCCTCTCCTAAAATTTATTTACTGGACGCTTATACAGTAGTATGGTGAGTGAGTCTAGTGCTAAGCGTGTGAATGTGATGACTCGAGAAAAATTTAACCAAATCTATCATCGTGCTGCAGAAAGAAAGGGCAGTGAATCCAATTTAGAAAAATTACTCACAACTCCACTGAATAAAGAGCAATTGCGGTTAATTGCAGATCATCGGTGGTTGGCTGAATTTACTCAAAAAGTGTTTCAATGTGGGATTCGGTGGCAAGTTGTGCGTAATAAATGGCCTGCATTTGAAACCGTATTTTTTGAGTTTGATATTGAAAAAATGGGCTTGATGCCAACTGAAATGTGGGAACGAAAAGCGCAAGATCCAACCATTATTCGTGATTTGAAAAAGGTGATGACGATCCCTGAAAATGCCAATATGATCCATCGTGCCGCATTGGAATATGGTTCATTTGCGGCAATGGTCGCAGATTGGCCTGAACAAGATATTGTAGGATTGTGGTTATACCTTAAAAAGCACGGTTGCCGTTTAGGAGGCAAAACGGGTGCTTATAGTTTACGTGGGTTAGGTAAAGATACTTTTTTGTTTACTCAGGATGTTGAAGCTTACTTACGTCATACCAATGTTATTGACGGTGGTCGTGATACATTAAAATCATTGCGAGCAGCACAGAATGCATTTAATCATTGGCAGCAACAATCTGGCCGATCGTTAACCCAGATCAGCCAAATTATTGCATTTAGTGTTGGTGATAACCGCGTTTAATCAAATTGCCATTGTTGGCAAAATTCCAAGAATAATTTTAATAATGGACTTTGATATTTTTCTTGGTGGTACAACAACCAATACTGGCGATTCATATCAAGTGGTAATGTCAGTATTGCGACTCGTTGCTCCTCAACAGCATGAGCGATTGCCCGTTGAGATATGCATGTGATACCTAAGTCAGCACTAACGCAATTAATGATCGCCTCAGTAGTATTTAATTCAAATGAGGTGGTCCACTTATCTAATCGTGGTGAGATTCGATTAAGAAAAAACTCACGCGTTCCTGATCCTATTTCTCTTAATACCCATTCTGAATTTTCGAGATCCGATAGCTGTAAATTTTCAATTTTGGTTAACGGGTGCTGCGGATGACACGCAATCACCATTTGATCACATAGCCATGGTTGGACAACCAAATCTGAGTGCTGAACTTTGCCTTCAACTAAACCGATATCTAATTCAAATTCCATTAATTTATGGCAGATTTGAGCCGTATTTGAGATAAATAATGTTTGGTCTCGATGCTGGGATTGAAGTCGAAAATCGCGTAATAAGAAGGGAGTAACTTGATTTCCTACCGTGTCACTTGAACCGACTTTTAATTTTCCCGTTAGGGGGCCAGCTTGATCAAATAAATTTTCAATGGCATTAGAACGGGCTAAAAGCTCATCGGCGAGAGGCAGCAGGCGCTTACCTTGTTCATTAATAATTAAACGATTATTGTTGCGATCAAATAATTTATGATCAAGTTGCTTTTCTAATTCAGATAGCGCCATGCTCACAGCAGGTTTTGAGAGAAATAATTTTTCAGCAGCAGCAGTAATTGTTTTTTCCTGTGCCACAGTAACAAAAACTTTAAGTTGTTTTAGTGCGATATTCATTATCACCTCATTAAAAGCGCATGGTAAATCATGGCTCACTTTAATCGTTAAGATAATATTAACATCTATTTAAATATATTCAATTATTATAAATACTAACTGGGCGGTATACTGCAATCAATAAGAATAATTCGCTATTGCTATCTAATGCGGAGAGAGAAATATGATTGCAACAACCAAAAGAAAATTGGCAGGCGCACCAACACCAATGGCTGGTTTAGCATTAGGTATTGGTAGTATTTTATGGTGTTGGGAAAATGGTGCCCAACTTCATGGTTATGGACAAATAACCGGCGCAGTTATTGCAGCATTGATGCTACTCATTTTAATCGCTAAATTTTTAGTGCATCCAAAGTTGTTATGGGGTGATTTATCACATCACGTCGTCGGCAGTGTAGTACCCACATTTGCGATGGCACTGATGGTGGTATCAAAAGCGGTCAGCGTTTATGCTTCTATTACTATTGGCGTATATATGTGGTTATTTGCGGTTGGATTACATGTTATTTTCTTAAGTTTATTTTTATTCCACCGCGCGCGTGATTTTCATTTACATCATATGGTACCAAGTTGGTTTGTGCCGCCTATTGGTATTATTGTTGCTGATGTTTCATTTCCAGGTGTTACGGCTTTACACCCACTTGCGTATATATTGCTGATGTTCGGTATGCTTGCTTATGCGGTTATGTTACCTATGATGATTTATCGGTTTATGTTCCGCGATGAAGTGCCAGACGCGGCTAAACCAACCATTGCGATTATGGCAGCGCCTGCGAGCTTATCATTAGCCGGTTATTTAACGGTTACAGCAACCCCATCACCGGTGATTGTGGCTATTTTAGGCGGTATCGCAGTATTAATGACCGCGATTATTTATTTAGCATTTTTCCGTTTATTACGTTTGGATTTTAGCCCTGGTTATGCGGCATTTACCTTCCCAATGGCTATTGGCGCTACGGCATTATTTAAAACCGCCGCTTGGATGAAAAGTTATGGTTTTGATGCGCAATATGTCGCCCAAGTTCATGGTTTAGCTACAATTGAATTATATGTTGCAACGATCATTATTGGTTATGTAGCGATTCGATATTTAGCTTTTTATCGTCCTGTGAGTCGATTGTTTCAACGCAGTGAAGTCTGCCCACAAAACATTTGATAGCGATGGTGCCATAATTTCACGAGTGGATTGTGGTACTAATAAATGTTCCGTGTGTTGCCCAGCCAAATTGGTTGGGCTTTTTTGTGGCTGTCTACATATTGCGACGTTTAATGAATATTTTTAAGCTGTATTTATTTACAGTATCTCAGTGATGGTAGACAATTTAAGTCTCTATTTCTTTGCTGTGGAATATCTGCGTGTTCACTGTCTATCATTCAAATCAACTTGATCTGCTGAAATCATTATTAGTGGAATTGATCCGTTTACAGCCATTAGCGAATCCGTTTGAAAAAGAGCAAATTCTGGTGCAGAGCCCAGGTATGTCGCAATGGCTAAAAATGGAATTGGCAACCTCGTTTGGCGTAGCTGCAAATATTGATTTTCCATTACCTGCGACTTTTATCTGGAAAATGTTTACTCAAGTTTTGGCTGATGTGCCAGAACGAAGTGCATTTAACAAAGAAGCGATGACATGGAAGTTAATGCAGGTATTACCGCAGCAATTTGATCTGCCTGAATTTGAACCGTTAAAACGTTATTTAGACAGTGATAGTGATTTACTTAAGTGTTATCAGCTTTCCGAAAAAATTGCCGATATTTTTGACCAATATTTAGTGTATCGCCCCGAATGGATTCAACAATGGGAAGCGGGTGAAACCATTGCAGAGTTGAATGATGAGCACCCGTGGCAACCGCTCTTATGGCAAGCTCTTTATGATCAAACGCTGGCGTTAGGGCAGTCGCCTTATCATCGTGCAAATTTGTATGATCACTTTATTGAAACGCTTAATAATTATTCGGGCAGTGAAGGCAAAGCGGCGTTGCTGGCAGCAGGTTTGCCACAACGGTTGTTTGTGTTTGGCATTTCTTCATTACCACCGCGTTATTTAGATGCGCTCGCGGCGATTGGTGAGCATATTGATGTCCATTTAATGTTTACTAACCCGTGTAAATATTATTGGGGTGATATTCGTGATCGTAAACACTTAGCACGGTTAGCTGCTCGTCAGCGGGTACAATTACAACATATCGCCACTGATGATGAGCTAAATGAGTACCTGTCAGTACTTAAAGATAGCGATCAAACTAACTATGACGATGACATGCACAATGATGTGGTTGGCAATAGTTTATTAGCCTCAATGGGTAAACTTGGTCGGGATAATATGTATTTGTTATCGGCGATGGAAGTCAATGAAGTCGATGCTGGCTTTGTTGATATTGAACCTGATACTTTATTGCATGCTATTCAAGCAGATATTTTAAATTTGCAAGATCGCCAAGATGACACTCAACTCGATTCAAGCCTGCATAAATTCCCGATAGCTGCTAATGATCATTCGATCACCATTCATGCCTGTCATAGTCCGATGCGTGAAGTTGAAGTGTTGCATGATAAATTATTGGCAATGTTTGCAACTAACTCACACCTCAAACCACGCGATGTGATAGTGATGGTGGCTGACATCAATGCCTATAGCCCTGCGATTCAAGCGGTGTTTGGTAATGCCCCTGGTAATCGTTATATTCCATTTTCTATTTCCGATCGTACAGCAGAGCAAGAAAACCCAATTCTGTTGGCGTTTTTACGGCTACTGACTTTACCTGAAAGCCGTTGTCATGCTTCTGAATTATTAGAATTATTAGAAGTGCCAGCGGTAATGGAAAAGTTCGGTTTTGATAGTGCCAGCTTTGAAAAAATTAAAAAATGGATTGAAGAAGTGGGTATTCGGTGGGGACTCGATCAACATACCTCAAGCCAGTTTGATTTACCTGAGCAACTACAAAACACATGGCTATTTGGTATTCAACGCATGTTACTAGGTTATGCAATGCCGCATGATACGGGGTTATTTGCAGGAATTTCAGCGTATGAACAAGTGCAAGGCTTAGATGCTGAATTAGCGGGTCAATTAGCTGGTTTTATTGATAGCTTAATTGAATATCGTAGCGCATTAGCGCAACCGCAAACAGTCAATCAATGGGCTGAGTTATTACATCAATTATTGGATGATTTCTTTGCGGTCGAATTAGAAGGCGAGTTAATTTTAAAATCGATTCGCGATAACTTGCAGCGCTTACATCAGCAGCTACAAGATGCGGGATATCATGATCGAATCACACCTGCGGTATTAACCCAATATCTACAAGATAAACTCTCTGGTGAGCGCGTGAGTCAGCGCTTTTTAGCCGGGCAAGTGAATTTCTGTACATTAATGCCCATGCGTTCGATTCCGTTTAATGTGGTGTGCTTGCTAGGAATGAATGATGGCGCTTATCCGCGCAATATCGCCCCAGAAGGGTTTGATTTAATGAATGGTCGCACCAAAGCAGGCGATCGTTCGCGTCGTGATGATGACCGTTACTTATTTCTTGAAGCTTTGTTATCTGCTCAGCAAAGTTTGTATATCAGTTACGTTGGCCGTTCGATTCAAGATAACGCTCAAAAAGTACCATCAGTACTCGTCAGTGAATTGATTGAATACTGTCAGCAGGGTTATTGCTGCGATGGTGATCAATCGTTAGCGGTTGATGTTTCTGCTGACAATATCAAACACCAGTTAGTTCAGCATCATTCATTGGTACCGTTTAGTCCAAATGCATTTGTTGGTGATGATCCAAGTTTTGCGATTGAGTGGTTACCTGCGGCTAATCGTGAGGGGCAGGCAAGTGCACCGTTTCAGCTTGATGCATTAGCAGCAGAGCCGATGGCTGACGAACAAGCGTTAATTTTAGAATTAGCCGAATTACAACGTTTTTGGCGCTTACCGGTAAAGTACTTTTTTAATCGTCGTTTAAAAGTCTATTTTGAGCCGCCATTGGGGTTATTAGAAGATGATGAGCCGTTTGTGATCAATGGCCTTGAAAGCTACTTTATTCGTGATCAATTACTGGAATTGTTGTTAGATGCCAAGCTCAAAAATGCTGATCCCGATGTTATTTATCATCAGTTTGCCGCCGAACAACGGGCTGCGGGTAATTTACCTGTTGCTGCATTTGGCGATCTTGATTTAGCGGCGAGTCGACTAGCGGTGGCAAATTTAACCGATGTGATTGAACCGTTAATTCATGCTCCATTAGCCGATCAAGAAGTAGCAATCACGCTGATGGTAGCTGAGCATAAAGTGTTATTACAAGGCTGGATCAAGAAACGTTATCAGTCAGGATTATTACGTTACCGAACCGGTAAAATTCGTCCACAAGATCTGTTAACGGCGTGGTTTGATCATCTCTGTTTAGCGATATCAGCACCAGAAATGGCACAAGTTACCCATGTTATCGGCACCGATAAGCATCTTCAATTGCAAGTGATTGAACCGCAGCAAGCACTGGGGTATTTACAACAATTGATTGAGTTATATTACCAAGGATTAAACCAGCCTTTAGCGTATTTTCCTAAAACAGCGATGGTAGCAATACAGGCGCATATAGGTCGTGATGGTAGTTGGAAAGACGATGCTGATACTGAGCAGAAAGCACTGGCGAAGATGGCGGAATGTTTTAATGATGGCTACTTATTTAGCGGTGAAGGCAGTGATGAATATATCAATCGTGTATGGCCTAAATGGAATGATGATTTGGCACAAGAGGCTAATCAATTAACAGCGTTGGTGCTGCAAGCGGCGGTGGTAAACGCGAAAGAAATTAAGCCGGAATAAACTGTTTTAAGTAGCAGTGAAGTAGTGTGGCCGCCAGCAAATCATTGTTAGTTGTAGGGTGTTCGCTGTACGGCCACAGGTCCAGAGGTGACCAAGTTTCTGGCGCTGATACTAACTAACCACCGTAGTACAAACCGTGAGTAAGTTCTCACATTATAGGAATACAACAGAATTTTGAATGCCAATATTTGCTTATAAGTGTTGGATCACATAATAACCAGCCAGATTGTTAATGTTGATAAATTTTAGGCTGGCGCTGTTGTTACATAGAGCAACCATGGGATGAGTGACATAATGGCGACTGACGTACTAACCACTGACGTTCAAACAAATATTTTGCAACCAATGACGTTTCCATTGCACGGTACACGTTTAATCGAAGCATCGGCGGGTACAGGTAAAACCTTTACCATTGCGAGTTTGTATTTACGGTTATTGTTAGGTCATGGCGATGCGAGTAGTCGCCATCAACAGCAGCTAACAGTCGACCAAATTTTGGTGGTAACTTTTACTGAAGCGGCCACGGCGGAATTACGTGATCGTATTCGTGCCCGTATTCATGATGCGCGATTAGCGTTTAGTCGTGGTATCAGTCACGATCCAGTGATTAAACCACTGTTAAATGAATATCAAGATCATAAATTAGCCGCGACGATTTTATTGCAAGCCGAACGCCAAATGGATGAGGCGGCTATTTATACCATTCATGGCTTCTGCCAGCGCATGCTGACCCAAAATGCGTTTGAGTCAGGAAGCCGATTTAATAATGAATTTGTCACCGATGAAAGCCAATTAAAAAAGCGGGTGGTTGCAGATTATTGGCGCAGTAGTTTTTATCATTTAGCGCCAGCACTTGTTCATGAGGTCCGTGAAATTTGGTCATCACCAAGCGCATTATTAAAAGAAATTGGTAATAGTTTAACAGGTGCGCCAGTGCGATTGTCGGTGGCAGCAATGACAGCGTCGTTAGCACAATTACACCAGCAAAATATTGTTCGAATTGATGAGGTCAAAGCGCTGTGGCGTGAGCATCAACATGATCTTGAAGCCGTCATTGCAAATTCTGGGGTGAATAAACGCAGTTACACTAAAAAAAGCTTACCTAATTGGATTGAGCAAGTGAGCGCATGGGCAGCTCAAGCGACGGTAGAGTATGCGTTACCGGATCATTTAATTCGCTTCCATCAGCAAACCTTAATTGAAAAAACCGCTAAAGGTGATGCCCCCGAGCATGCGGTATTTAATGCTATTGCTGAACTAATCGATAATCCTGCCAATTTACGAGAACCATTATTAGCTCATGCGATAGAGCATTGTCGTCAGTTATTGGCTGACGCTAAAGCGCGTAAAGGATGGTTGTCATTTGATGACTTGCTGACGCAGTTAGGAGCTGCGATTGATAATGATGTTGATGAATTGCTCGCGAGTAAGATTCGCGCGCAATATCCAGTAGCAATGATTGATGAATTCCAAGACACCGATCCACTTCAATACGGTATTTTTAGTGATGTTTACCGTCATCATCCTGAATGTGGTTTGTTTATGATTGGTGATCCTAAACAAGCGATTTATGCCTTTCGTGGGGCCGATATCTTTACTTATATTCAAGCCCGCCGCCAAGTGACTGATCACTATACATTAGCCACTAATTGGCGTTCAACTGCGACTATGATTGCGGCGGTTAATAGCGTGTTTCAGCAACCAGACAGCCCATTTATTTACGATCAAGACATTGAATTTTTAGCGGTTGATCATAGTCCTAAAGCGACTCAACGCAGCTGGTGGTTAGAGGGTGAAGCTCAACATGCATTAACCTTTTGGTTGCAAGACAGTCCTGATAGTAAGCCAATCACTAAAGGTAGTTACCAAGCGACAATGGCGGCAGCAACAGCAGCACAGATTCAACATATTTTGACTCAATCACAGCAAGACCAAGCCTATTTTTTAGATGGTGAGCAACGGCATGCGATCGCTGCTGGTGATATAGCAGTCTTGGTACGTACCGGTACTGAAGGGCGATTAGTGCGTGAAGCATTATCAAAACAAGGCATTGCCAGTGTCTATTTATCTAACCGTGATAGTGTGTTTTCAACTGCAGAAGCGGCAGATATTCAGCGGTTATTGCAAGCGGTATTAACCCCTGAAGATGATCGTATTTTACGTGCGGCATTAGCGTCAGGGCTGTTTGCCCGTTCTGCAATTGAACTCGATCAGCTTAATAATGATGAGAATGAGTGGGAAATTGCGGTTAATAGCTTTAAGCAATATCGTCAGCAATGGCTAAAACGTGGTGTGATGCCAATGTTACGCAGTGTAATGGCAAAAAATCAAATTGCAGAGCGGTTATTGGCCGAAGATGGCGGTGAACGAAAACTCACAGATTTATTGCATATTGGGGAACTGCTGCAACAGGCCAGTCAAACATTAGATAGTGATTATGCGTTATTGCGTTGGTTAGCAGAGCATGTAGCAGAACCAAATGGTAATGCAGATGATCAAGTGATGCGGCTTGAGTCAGAACGTAATCTGGTGCAGATTGTCACTATTCATAAATCAAAGGGCTTGGAATATGATTTAGTATTTATGCCGTTTGTGTGCAGTTACCGTGAAGTCGATAGTAAAGGTGAAGTCAAATACCACGATGAGGTCGATAACATCACGGTGCTTGATATTGCCAAGCAAGCGTCAGCAATTGAAAAAGCGGATCAAGAACGTTTAGCGGAAGATTTACGCTTGATGTATGTGGCATTAACTCGCGCAGTTTATGGGTGTTATGTTGGCATGGCGCCGATTCGTAATGGCCGTAGCACCAAAGAGCCGACAGGATTACATCGTTCTGCAATGGGGCATTTAGTACAAAATGGTGAGGCGAGTGGTGTGGCTGCCCTTGAATTAGCCTTAGCTAAATTGAGTGGCGTTCAAGCGGCCATCACCGTCACTGAGCCGCCTCAATTGACTGATAGCCAATGGCAACCACAAGATGAAGTCAGTGACGCGTTAGTTAAGCGATCTTTTTCGACGCCATTAGAGCGCAATTGGTGGATGACCAGCTATTCGAATTTGGTCAAACAAGGCCATCAAACCGCCCATGACAGCAGCTTAGATTTACCCGGATTTGATATTGATTCGGTACAAAATGCCACGCCAGAGACAGATGATGGTGAGTTAGAATTAGAGCCGCAATATTCTATTTATACGTTTCCTCGTGGTGCCCGTCCGGGAACATTTTTGCATACCGTGTTTGAAGAAATTGATTTTACCGCCGCGGTTGATAGCCCTGAAACGGTAGTTAAATTAACTGAACTGCTGCAATTAGAAAATTATGAATTGGCGTGGTTGCCGGTATTGCAGCAATTAATTCAAGATGTATTAACGTGTGCACTTGATGGTGATGCACTGCGGTTAGCAGATAAAACGGCTTCACAACGCTTAACTGAAATGGAATTTTTATTACCAATTGAGATTTTACAAGCGGTGGCATTAAATAAAGTGATAGCCAAGCATGATCCATTGTCGGCCAAAGCGGGAGAATTAGGCTTTGCGACTGTCAGTGGCATGCTAAAAGGCTTTATTGATTTAGTGTTTGAGCATCAAGGTAAGTATTATGTTTTAGACTGGAAATCGAATTATCTTGGTGATGATCCACAACTGTACCGTGGTGAGCAACTGCGAACCGCGATGCGTGAACACCGTTATGACTTACAGTACCAAATTTATGCGTTGGCATTGCAGCGTTTTCTACGCAGTCGTATTCCTAATTACGATTATGAAACCCATTTTGGTGGCGTGTATTATCTATTTTTACGTGGTATTCAGGCGGGAAGTGACAGTGGCATTTTTTATGCGCGCCCAAGTGAATTATTACTCGATGAATTGGATTTAGTGATGAATGGAGCACTGCCACATGCTTAAGCGATTACAAAAGCTCACTCAACAAGGTGGATTACGTCAGCTTGATTATCAGTTTGCTAAATTTGTGGCGTTGCATAGTCCACAATCGCAGCAAGATTTAGCTGCATTAATGGCGGCGTTAGTGAGTTATGAGTTGGGTAGAGGCCATATCTGTGTGCGTTTTGAACAACTACAACCTCAGCATTTATTTGGTCTATCAAGTCGATTGTCGGTGGCATTAATTGACGGCTTACCCGATCCAAGCCAATGGCCACAGTTATTAAATCAATATGATGTGGTGGCAAATGCTCAAGCGAACACTGTGCAAGCATGTCCATTAGTGCTGGACCATGGACGCTTGTATCTCAATCGCTATTGGCAGTTTGAACAAACAGTGGCTAAACGGATTGTCGATATGGCGACCAATCAAGGTCAAGTTGGCAATGATACTCAATGGCAAGGGCAGCAATTAACCTTGATGCACCAAGCATTAAATGATTTATTTCAGCCAAGTTATGGTCATTTATTCCACGCGCTGCAAGGCGTGAGTGACAGTTTGCAACGCCAACAAATAACTTGTGATTTTTTGAATATTGTAAAACCGCAGCAACTTGATTGGGCAGCGATTGATAAGCTATTACAACAAGCCTCCCAAATTACTGATTTACAACCATTAGACGTATTGGTGCCAGCAAGTGTTTGTTTAAATTGGCAAAAAGTAGCAGCAGCAATGGCGTTAACGCGTCAGTTTGCAGTGATCTCTGGTGGTCCAGGTACAGGTAAAACTACCACGGTGGCGAAGCTGTTGGCAGCGTTAGTGATGCAAGCGAATGGCGAGCATAAGCCTAATATTATGCTGGTGGCACCAACGGGTAAGGCGGCGGCACGTCTAACTGAATCAATAGGTTCAGCGATTAAATCATTAGCAGTACCGCAACAAATTAAAGATTTAATTCCTACTCAATCAAGTACATTACATCGTTTATTGGGGTCGATACCGAATCGAGTCGAATTCCGCCACCATAAAGATAATCCACTTCACCTTGATGTGTTGGTGGTTGATGAAGCGTCAATGGTTGATTTGCCGATGATGGCGCGGTTATTAGATGCGATGCCGCAAGGGGCTAAATTAATTCTGTTGGGTGACAGAGACCAATTAGCCTCGGTTGAGGCGGGCGCTGTGCTGGGCGATATTTGTTCTTTTTCTAATCAAGGTTATAGCGCCGAGCAAGGGCAACGATTAAGTCAGTTAACTGGGTTTGATTTACACTCAAATAATATCGGTTTAAGTGTGGTGACCGATTGTTTATGTATGCTGCAAAAAAGCTACCGTTTCCATGCTTTATCGGGTATTGGTCAGTTAGCTAAAGCGATTAACCAAGGCAAGCCAGCCCTGGTGAATAAAGTATGGCAGCAGGGCTTTAAAGATATTCACCATTATTCGCTTAGTGCTGAAAGCTATGCGTCGATGATCAATCAAGTGGTGACGTTTTATCTTGATTATCTCGATGCAATAAAAGCGGATCAAACCCCAGCAGAAGTACTAAGGGCATTTGCAAATGTGCGCTTATTATGTGCGTTGCGTGAGGGGGATTTTGGCGTTGTCGGCTTAAATCAACGCATTGAAAAAGAGTTGACTCACCGTGGGCGAATTTCACCTAATGATGAAACATGGTATGTCGGTCGCCCAATCATGATCACTCGCAATGACCATGCGTTGGGATTATTTAATGGTGATATTGGCATGACGATGTTAGAGCCAGAGGTTGACGCTGATAGTGGACGGCGCCGATTACGAGTGTATTTTGAAATGCCCGATGGCACTATTCGCGGTATTTTGCCGAGCCGTATTCCTGAGCATGAAGTGGTATATGCGATGACGATTCATAAATCTCAAGGATCGGAATTTGCAGATACAGTGATGGTGTTACCTGTTGACTATACACCGATTTTAACCCGTGAATTAATTTATACCGGTATTACCCGTGCTAAATCTCGGCTGTATTTGTATGCGCCACTGGATATTATTAGTAAGAGTGTGCAAGTTCGTACTGAGCGAGCCAGTGGTTTAGCCCAATTGCTGGTATGATTGTATTGTAAGAAATCGCAACCTCGATGCCAGCATTAGTGCTGGCATTGTGCTATCTAAAGGTTATTTTTTAAATTGATCAAATAACCAATAGCTATGAGGATCTGCAGGGGTTACATGTGGTCCGGTCATAATAAATGTCGAGACAATATTGATGATCACTACCGCGACAGCAAGATAGCAAGCGATGTTACCAATTTTTTTCATATGGTAATTGCTGGTTGTTGTTGGTTGACGCCATAAGCTCAGTAATACTGCAACTCCAATGATGGTCATTACAAAAATAACAAAAGCCCAAGTGTAATAATGCATACCAAGTAAGGGGCTACCATAACCAGGATCATCAGGTAATAAGTGTAGTGCGACTTGACGCAATGCTGCTGTTGCTCCAAATAAAGCGCCAAATAAAATAATGCCGTAATGAGGTTGTTGTGGGCCATAGCGGACATTGAGCATAAAGCCAAACATTACCATCATAAACCCTATCCGTTGCAATAAGCATAACGGGCAAGGTAATTCCTTAAATACCAATTGAATGATAGATCCGGTTGCCAAGATGGTTGTGATACCAAGTAAGCCTAAGATATTGAGTCGATTAATAAGTTGATTGTTCATAGCGTACTTAAATTGAGATTGGCAGGGTATATACAATGTGGTGTTTGAGCAAAATAGATCCGGCAATGAAGGTTAAAGCAAACATGGCATAACTAAGATTTTTCTTACCTTTAAGCGCCGTTAACATCGTTATAAGCATGAGACAAAAAACAAAAATACATAGCATCAGTAGCAATAAACCTTTTTCAGAAACAGTATAATTCGCATAGTATACTCTCAAGGGATTTATTGTTAATTGTTTTATCTTTAAATGTTGACATATTGACACAAAAAACGCCAGTAATAATACTGGCGTTACTGTATTGCGATGATAATGTCTAGTTAAATAACCAATAAGTAATTGGATTATCAGGACATTGGTAAGGACCGCACTCAATAAAAGTCGATATCACGTTTACTGCCACAGCAAAAATAGCTAATAGGCATACAAATTTACCAAAACGGTTCATTTTGTAATCATTATTATTCCAGTCTTTATTCCATAACAGTTGTAATACCGCCACACCGACAATCGTTAGGCTAAATAGAATAAAGGCCCAAGTATAATAATGGAGACCAAATACCGGACTACCAAACCCCGGCGTACCTGGAATAACGTGCAGTGATACTTGACGTAATGCTGTTGCTGCGCCAAAGAGAGCGCCGATAATTAAAATACCGTAGTGGCGTTGTTGTGGACCATAAACGACATTGAGCATAAAACCAAACATCACCAGCATAAAGCCTAAGCGTTGCAGTAAACATAATGGGCAAGGTAACTCATTTAACACAACCTGAAGGACTGATGCCATCAATAGTACGAAGGTGATCCCTAATAGACCCAAGGCATTAAGGAGCGCTACATTTTTATTATTCATACTTTCTCCCTAGAGTAAAATAGATAGAGAATCTGTTGCATGGTGATGGAACCAATACAGTCCCAAAACAACAGTGATGGCAAAAACAATATAACTAGCAGCTTTTTTTCCAGTAAATGCGCAGAGCATTGCAACAAATACCAGTAGAAATAGTAAACTCATCATAAGCTATTATTTAACCTTTCTTTTGTATGTATGTTATTTATAGTTATTAAAATTATTATATTAAAGTGACTAACTTTAGATTTCATCATACATTATAAACATATAAATTAATACTTTGTTACATTTTTGTTCTGGTTTTAACTGGTTGGTGTTATAAGTATTTTAGAACGACGTTGGTAGTTATAGAGGTCTTTTTTTACCAAAGGTAATTGTTCTATATCACATTCATAGAACCCTTGCTCACGAAACCAATGCAGGCTACGGGTGGTGAGAACAAAGATATGATCAAGGCCAGATTCTCGCGCTTGCTGACACAACTTATTGAGTAATAACACGCCGCGATCCCCATCTCTAAAATCTGGATGGATAGCAACACAAGCCATTTCGGCCATTTTTTCTTCCGGATATGGGTAAAGCGCAGCACAGCCAATAATGAGATTATCAAGTTCAATCACAGTAAACAGCGTAATTTCCCGTTCCAGTTGTTCACGAGAACGGCGCACTAAAATTCCTTCGGCTTCCAAAGGCTGTATCAGATCGAGAATACCTCCAATATCGTTAATATCAGCGCGACGGATCTTTTCAGCACTCGACATAACAATTTGAGTGCCGATACCATCTAATGAAAACAGTTCTTGGATCAATGCCCCGTCTTGTTTATAGCTCAATAAATGACTTCGAGGTATACCTGCTCGACAAGCAGCAATAGCGCCACGCAGAAAACGGCCAGTGCCGCTTTGTTGCTCATCGTTATCGATAAGTTGTTGCAATGATAGTTCTGCTTCATGGGGTAATAATTCAGAGATAATATTGTTATTACTATCAACGACTCCTTGCTCAGAACAAAATCCAATCAGTTTATCTGCACCTAATCGTATTGCGACCTGAGTAGCAATTTCTTCTGAGGTAAGATTAAAACATTCACCTGTCACTGAACTGGCAATCGGGCCGAGTAATACAATCGAACCTTGCTCTAACTGGCTGGTTATCGCAGTACTATTAATCCGCCGAATTTTTCCGCTATGACAAAAATCGACTCCCTCATCAATGCCTAGCGGTTGAGCAATAATAAAATTACCGCTAATGACATTAATTTGTGAACCTGCCATTGGAGTATTATTGAGCCCCATTGAAAAGCGCGCTGTAATATCAAGTTGTACCTGTCCTGCTGCTTGTTTGGCTATTTCTAAACTATGCTCATCGGTGATTCTTATTCCCTTATGGTAAGGGCTGGTATAATGCTGCTGTTGTAATAAGGCACTTATTTGTGGGCGAGCGCCATACACCATCACAATATGAATCCCTAAGCTGTGTAGCAAAGCAATATCACTGACAATGTTGGCAAAATTGGGATCTGCAATGGCTTCGCCACCGACCATGATCACCATGGTTTTACCCACATGGGCATTGAGATAAGGGGCTGATTGACGAAATCCTTTTACCAGTGGGGTCTTACGTGTATTCACAAGTGATATCCATATCTGTATTTATGTGTGATTTATAGCCAATAAATTAAAGCAATTGTTTGTGTTATGCAGCATTTAAATGACATAAAAGTTAAATCATTAATTATCACTGTGATTGATTAAGTATTGATCGTCAAAGCCGCTATATAGTTATAGATATAGCCATGTATTGACGGGGCGAGCCAGTAAATGAAACTGCAGCGTTTTTGGGATGAACAGTGTCAATATGGACGCTGGGTAATTATCATTGTTATAACGGTGATTGTGTTTGCTATCGGAGCGCTTAAATTGCAGACGACTATCGATCAGCATCAACAACTAATGCAACAAGTGATGGGTGAATGGCAAGAACAAGGGGTTGCTCCAGATAAGGTCGAAACGTTTGAAGTTCGCCAGCAAGGTATCTATCGCCAAGGACGATTATTAACCTCGAATTATTCTTGGAATGGCACCCAATTACGTTACCAATTTGGCGATCAGCTTTATAGTTATCGCTATCAAGACAATACACTTATTCGGTATCAATCAGCACACTATAGCGCGGTATTTGAGCGCCAATAATCTATTTGATGTTGTAATTGAACTTTAGTAGCAGCGAATTAGTCTTAAATACTTTGATGGTGTTATGTCAGTTATGTGTTGATTGTTTGAAATAGTTACTTCTTTTTAGAAAGTGTTTGTTAGTATTGTCACCTGCTTACTGCTTTGGCAAAAGTAAATAAGTTGTCATTTCCATATTTTTGTAAAACTTTTATAGGCTTATCTATCGTGTTACGTAAAGCAACCGTTGCAATTATTCTTTTCAGCTTGGTGGGATGTTCATCACCTGAAGGTACAACAACAGAAAAACCAAGTTTAGCTGCAGTTGGTAATCCATTAGCACACCAATACCTAGGCCGAGATTTTAAACATGTTTTAAATAAAGTGGCGCAAGTTGAATCCAATAAAGCGCATGATTACAGCACTTTTGCACCACAGGCTAAAATGGTCACCTCGCGTTCACCATCAATGGCTCGTAAATTTGAACCGTTATACAACCAAGTTGAAAACTGGGCTAATCACAGTGGTGATCCAAGCACATTAGCGAAATATGGTATTCAAGCGGCGCAAATGGGCGGTGCCAATGGTGAAGGTAATGTGATGTTTACTGGTTATTATTCACCAGTGATCGAGCTACGCCATAAACCAACCAATGTGTTTCGTTACCCAATCTATGCGATGCCAACCTGTAAAGGTCGTTGTCCTTCGCGTGAACAAATTTATGATGGTGCGTTAGCCGGTCAAGGTTTAGTGTTGGGTTACAGTAAATCTATGCTTGATGTGTTTATGATGGAAGTTCAAGGCAGTGGCTTTGTCCATTTTGAAGATAATAACCAACTGCAATATTTTGGTTATGCGGGTAAAAATGGTCATCGTTATGTCAGCATTGGCCGTGTATTAATTGATCGTGGTGAAGTGCCTAAAGAGAAGATGTCACTGCAAGCAATTCAAAATTGGGTTGCTGATCACAGTGAAGCTGAGGTACGTGAATTATTAGAGCAAAATCCATCATTTGTATTTTTCTCACCCCGTAAAACATTAGATGTTAAAGGCAGTGCAGGTATTCCATTATTGGCTAATGCTGCAGTAGCTGCAGATCGTAAATACATTCCAATGGGATCAGTATTATTAGCAGAAGTGCCACAACTTGATGCTAAAGGTAACTGGACTGGTAAGCATGTATTACGTCTATTGTTAGCCTTAGATACTGGCGGTGCCGTTAAGCGTAATCACCTCGATTTGTATCACGGAATGGGTAAACAAGCGGGTACTGATGCAGGTCACTACAAACATTTTGGGCGAGTATGGCGTTTAGGCCTTAAAGGCTCTGCTACTCAAGACCCGTGGTTGATGCCAAAATAAGCGCATTAACGCAGCTATCGCAGCCATAGTTATTGTGGCTGCGACTAGACAATTATTATCAGAGTGCGTATAAAAACGCACTCTTTGTTTATCCACCTCAAGCAGTGTAGAACCCAGTATGCGTGAATTAGATACCCCAGCATCCGATAGTTATAACCAGCGTTTTGGCGGCACTCGTCGTTTATATGGCAATAGTGAAGTTGAAATTCTTCGCGCTGCGCACGTGTGTGTTATTGGTATTGGCGGCGTAGGCTCATGGGCCGCTGAAGCATTAGCCCGTTCAGGTGTGGGTGAATTGACGTTGATTGACATGGATGATGTCTGTGTAACCAATATTAATCGTCAAATTCATGCAATGACAGGCACTATCGGTCAAAGCAAAATTGAAGTGATGGCAGCACGTATTCAATTAATTAACCCTGAGTGTAAAGTTAATTTAATTGATGATTTTATCGGCCCTGATAATCAAGCACAGTATTTATCGACTCAGTGTGATTATGTCATTGATGCGATTGATAGCCTCAAAGCAAAAGCCTCATTACTTGCATATTGTAAAAGTAATAAAATCAAAGTGATCACAATTGGCGGTGCTGGTGGACAAACAGATCCAACTCAGATTCAAGTTGCTGATTTAACTAAAACGATTCAAGATCCATTGGCGAGAAAATTACGTGAAACCTTACGTCGCCAGCATAATTTTACTAAAAATCCAAAGCGTAAGTTTGGCATTGATTGCGTCTATTCCACGGAACATTTGAAATACCCGCAAGCCGATGGTTCAGCATGTGCGATCAAAGCCACAGCAGAAGGGCCTAAACGAATGGATTGTGCTAGTGGTTTTGGCGCAGCCACAGTGGTAACTGCCAGCTTTGGTTTTGTGGCTGTCGCTCATGTGATTAAAAAATTAATTGAAAAGTATCATCAATAAATTCATCACATTGTTCGATAAGCAATAGCAAAAAGCGGATGATTTAGCATCCGCTTTTTTGTGCGTGTTTGGCAGAGGAGTGGTGTTAGTTTGTTGCTATATTAGGCTGCAAATTGCTTTATTTGCTCAACAATCGCTTTTAAGCCATTCCCACGAGAAGGACTTAAATGCGCAATCAGCCCTAAGCTGTCAAAATAAGCATCGATATCAAAATGGTTAATTTCAGCTGCCGTTTTGCCATGATAAGCAGCAAGTACGAGGGTTATTAAGCCGCGCACAATACGTGCATCTGAATCGGCAATGAAGTAATAGCGGTCATCACTTATTTGATGATGTAGCCAAACCTGTGATTCACAGCCACTAATTTTAAGTTGATCCTGTTTGTAAGTGTCATCCAGTTGTGGCAGTTTTTTACCTAACTGAATCACGTTACGATAGCGATCTTCCCATCCTGTTGCTGCTTGCATTTGGGCGATGATATCGCTGGTGGTGATCTCAGTCCCAAAAGGGTGCAGAGGTAGCGTTATAGTGGTGGTCATCTTTTTTCCTTGGCTGCTATTACAATAAATCGCAGGCTTTATGTAACGCTGTAATAAAACGCGCGACATCTTGTTGATCATTATAAAGTGCTAATGATACCCGTAATGTTCCTGTTAATCCTAGCGCATCCAGCATCGGATGGGCGCAATGGTGGCCAGCTCGTAGTGCGATATGCTGTTGATCAAGCAAGGTCGCAATGTCTTGATGATGAACACCATCAACCACAAAAGAAAATAGGCTCGCATTTGGCTGCAGGCCGATAATACGCAATCCATCAATATCTTTAATGCCATCTAAGGCTTGTTGACGTAAATCAGCAATATGTTGTTCAGCGCCTTGACGGTCGATATTTTGTAACCATTCAATCGCTGCTGCAAGGGCTAAACTGCCCGCCACATTAGGTGTTCCAGCCTCAAATTTACTCGGTAAGCCAGCATAATCAGTGCCTGAAAAAGAGACTTTTTCTACCATCTTGCCGCCGCCGTGCCATGGTGGCATCGCTTCTAGCAGTGCTTGTTTGCCATAAAGCGCCCCAATACCTGCAGGTGCATAAATTTTATGGCCTGAAAAGACATAAAAATCAGCGTCAAGCGCTTGCACATCAACCTGTTCGTGGGCAATGCCTTGCGCGCCATCAACCACAACTACTGCGCCATAGTGGTGAGCTGCAGCTATCATTGACTCAATCGGATTGCGAGTACCTGTGACATTGGTGATATGAGCAACAGCTACGATTTTGGTTTTATTTGATAATAAACGTTGATAAGCATCGATATCCAAGCTGCAATCTTGATGCATCGGAATTTTAACGACTTTAGCGCCCGTTTGGTGTGCGACCATTTGCCAAGGCACAATATTGGCATGGTGTTCCATTTCACTGACTAAAATTTCATCACCAGCTTGTAGGTGACTACGAGCATAAGTTTGTGCGATCAAGTTTAATGCTTCAGTAGCACCACGAGTCCAAATGATTTCTTTGGGGCTCGCTGCCCCAATAAATTGTTGAACGGTTGTTCGAGCTTGTTCAAAAGCGAAGGTCGCGTTAGTCGTTAAACTATGGCTACCTCGATGCACATTGGCATTATAGCCGCTGTAATAGTGACGTAGGGTATCGATAACAATCGCAGGCTTTTGGGCTGTTGCTGCGCTGTCTAAATAAACCGCCCGTGGTGCATCATCTGAATGTTGCAGTGCAGGAAATTGGGTTTGAATTTGCTTGATATCGAATGGTATGGTCATAGCGGATCACATTACAGAAATTTGAATTATCGATGATGCTAATAAATGTCAGGAAGAGCAAGTGTTGCGATGATTTTTGAGTAATAAAAAAATAGCACTGCGTTGGGGCGCAGTGCTAACAATTACTTTGACACAGAAGTCAAAATACAGGAAGTAAAGAGGTAGATAACTACCTATCCGGCAGGATCCGGACAATATGCAAACACAACATCGCAATGCTGATTGAGCGGTTAGCCAGAGGGCAAAACACAAAATGTTAATCAACATTGCGGAACGAATAATAGGGTTTATATAGCACTTAAACAATGGACAATTTATAATGTTTGAGATGAAAAAAACTAATGCATTAGAGAGCATCGAAAAGTATGTCTAGACGTTTACCTCCGCTTAACTCATTAAAGGTGTTTGAAGCTGCTGCAAGGCATTTAAGTTTTACTCGAGCAGCTGAAGAATTGTTTGTTACTCAAGCCGCAGTTAGCCATCAAATTAAAGCCTTAGAGGAATTTTTGGGGTTAAAATTATTCCGTCGTCGTAATCGTTCGTTACTATTAACAGAGGAAGGACAAAGTTACTTTCTTGATATTAAAGATATCTTTTCATCGATTTCAGATGCGACAGATAAGGTACTAGAAAGGGGCTCAAAAGGTGCATTAACCATTAGTTTACCTCCTAGTTTCGCGATTCAGTGGTTAGTGCCAAGATTGACGGATTTTAATGAGCAACACCCTGAAATAGACGTGCGCATTAAAGCGGTTGATCTTGATGAAGGATCGCTGACAGATGATGTTGATGTTGCGATTTATTATGGTCGAGGTAATTGGTCGGGTTTACGTGCTGATAAGCTATATCAAGAATTTATGATGCCAGTGTGTTCGCCAATGTTATTAGTTGGCACTAAACCATTACGCACGATCGAAGATTTAAAACTACATACTTTATTGCATGATACTTCACGCAAAGAGTGGAAGAACTATGTTCGCCATTATGATGTAAAGGGGGTCAATGTTAATCAAGGGCCGATCTTTAGCCATTCAACCATGGTATTACAAGCCGCTGCTCACGGCCAAGGCATTGCATTAGGAAATAATGTTCTGGCGCAACCTGAATTAGAAGCGGGAAGATTAGTGTGTCCGTTTGATGAAATTCTGGTAAGTAAAAATGCGTTCTATTTTGTATGTCAGGAAAAACAAGCGGATACCGGACGCATTCAAATTTTCCGTGATTGGATTTTAAATAAAGCCCGTAAAGAGCAAGAGGATATGCCTGATGTCATTGAAGAAGTGTGAGTATTTGATTGATGGCCCTGATGCTAAAGATGCGATAGCGACGTTTTTATTTGCTCATGGTGCTGGTGCCGGAATGGATCATGCTTTTATGACCACGGTTGCTTGTGGTTTAGCGGCGCATAATATTCAGGTAGTACGGTTTAATTTCCCGTATATGATCAAACGTGCCGAAGATGGTAAAAAACGTCCGCCCGATCGCCAACCTAAATTATTACTCGATTTTCAAACCCATATCGAACAGTTTGATAATGGCAAGTTAGTCATTGGTGGTAAATCAATGGGTGGTCGAATGGCGAGTTTAATGGTGACTGATATTGCCGCCCAAACAGCGCTAGTGAATAACTGTGCGGCAAACGTTCGTGGTGTTGCTTGCCTTGGTTTTCCTTTTCATCCGCCAGCAAAGCCAGAAAATTATCGTGGCGATCATTTGGCAACTATTAGTGTACCAACGCTTATTTTGCAAGGTGAACGCGATACCTTTGGCGTGCGCAGTGAAGTTGAACAGTGGTCATTTTCAGCTCAGGTGGATTATCAGTTTTTAGCCGATGGTGATCATGGTTTTAAACCACGTAAAGCATCAGGTCATACTGAAGCTGAAAATATCGCTATCGCCATTGAGTCATTAGCGGCTTTTATTAAAAAGTGTGTTGCTAGTGAAGTAGCATAGAGGTGTATTTATAATGGTTGAATTAACCGCGAAACAACGTCAACAATCACGATTGATGCTGATGATTGCTGCATGCAGTGGCGTGGTGATGGTGGCATTAGGGGCATTTGCAGCGCATGGTTTAACGCATACGCTAGCCCCTTATTTACTCGATGTGTTTAAAGTCGGGGTTCAATATCAGGCATGGCATACATTAGCATTATTAGCTTGTGGAATATTGTCACGCTTTTTGCCATCAAAAGCGTTATCATACGCGGCGCTGTTTTTTGGCCTCGGTATAATTTGCTTTAGTGGCAGTTTATATGCGCTGGCTTTAACCGGCATTAAATGGTTTGGTCCTATCACACCGATGGGCGGAATATGTTTTATTATTGGCTGGGTAATGCTCGCAATAGCAGCCTGGCGTTCAGCTTGAGGGTTCCAACGTGAATCAAGTTTTATTGTACTGTCGTCCTGGCTTTGAAAAAGAATGTGCCGGAGAGGTTCAAGACAAAGCAAATACGCTGGAATTGTTTGGTTTCCCTCGGGTGAAAAACAATTCAGGCTATGTGTTATTTGAATTCTATCAAGCAGGTGATGCTGATAAATTCATTAAATTACAGCCATTTTCACAGTTGATTTTTGCACGCCAAATGTTTGCTACATCAGCAATGTTGAGCGGTTTACCTGCAGAAGATCGTATTTCACCTATTTTAGAAACCATTGGTGAAAAATTTCCTATTTGTGGTGATTTACGCATTGAAACACCAGATACCAATGAAGCGAAAGAGCTATTGAAGTTCTGCCGTAAATTTACAGTGCCATTACGCCAAGCAATGCGTAAACGTAATGTTTTATACGTTAAAGATAACCATAAAAAACCTGTATTACACGTGTGCTTTATTGCTCCTGGTTGTTGTTTTGTTGGTTATTCTTACCCGCAAAATAACTCCCAATTTTTTATGGGTATTCCACGTCTTAAATTCCCAGCAGATGCGCCAAGTCGTTCAACGCTGAAATTAGAAGAAGCATTTCACGTATTTATTCCTCGTGAAGAGTGGGATGAGCGTTTAGCTCCTGGTATGTGGAGTGTTGATTTAGGTGCGTGCCCTGGTGGTTGGACATATCAACTGGTGAAGCGTTCGATGTTCGTTCACGCGATTGATAATGGCACCATGGCACAAAGCTTAATGGATACCGGCCAAGTTAAATATCATGCAGTTGATGGTTTTAAATATGAACCAGCACGTAAAAATATTACTTGGATTGTATGTGACATGATTGAAAAGCCAGCACGTGTAGCGCACCTAATGGGTGAGTGGCTAATAAAAGCATGGGCAAAAGAGGCTATTTTCAACCTTAAGCTACCAATGAAAGGCCGTTATGATGAAGTACTGCAAGATATTGAAAATCTAAAAGTATTGCTGATTAAAAATGGGGTTAAGTTTAAGCTACAAGCAAAACACTTGTACCATGACCGTGAAGAAATTACGGTGCATATTCAACGCTTAGATAATCGTTCAGCGTATTAATTCGCTAGCCATTTAGTGAATTTCTCAACGCCACCTTTTGAGGGTGGCGTTTTTTTTGGGTGTAAATTGAGGCTAGATCAATCCTGATTTGACTCATGATAACGAATATCTTGCAAATTAAAGCCCAGTGTTAAATCGGTTTTTAAACTTGCGACAGCTTTGGATGCGCGAGCTGTTTCTTCATTGCCCGTGATTTTTTTTTGCCATTTAGGGGCAAGATCGGTAGCTGTAAGAATCGCTTCAAGGTTAGGGTAAAGACTTAATAACTCAACCGCAGCTTTAGGACCTATACCTGCAATACCGGGAATTTTACTGGAGCTGATGCCTGCTAATCCCCAGTAGTCGGTTAATAATTGCGGCTTTACGCCATATTCCTTTTCAATAAATGGGCTATCAAGCCAGCGCTGTTGAAAGTAATCCCGAATACGTAAGGTGGGTTGTAACAACTGACAATAGCCTTTATCGGTCGAAACAATAGTCACTTGTTCATTACGCGAGGCGACTTTTAAGGCTAAGGTTGCCACTAGATCATCGGCTTCATCACCCTCTGATAATAGTGAATCAATACCGATTGCCATAAATGCATCTTGAATCGTGTCCATGCCTGCTAATAACTCTGGCGGCATTGGTTTTCGGCCTTCTTTATAATGCGGCAGTAACTCTGCTCGCCAGCCGCGATCATCACTATTATGGTCAAATACCGCCACAATATGGCTGGGCTGGGTGCTACTAATGATTTTCTGTAATGCCTGACAACATACTCTGGCAGTGTTGTCGACATCGGGTTGCCCCGGTTGCGCCGCATGCACGCGACGAATAAGATTTAATGCATCAATAACAACGAGGTGAATAGCCATAAATAAATTCTGTTTAGATGAATAAAAGGAGCGCTTAGGCTCCTTATTGTACGCAAAACTGTTACCAAATAACGAACTTATTTCGGTTGCTGGTGCGAGTTGACGATTTCATAACAAGGCTCGTATTTACTTCCGGGTAATTTCATTCGTTGTTGGTCGACAAAGTTCTTCAACAGTTTATCCATGCGCTGCATCAGTATTTTATCACCATCGATTTTAAACCGACCATATTGCTCAATTTCATGAATACCTTCTTCTTTGACATTTCCTGCGACAATACCTGAAAATGCACGGCGTAGATTAGCTGCCAGTTTTTCTTTCGGCTGATCCATATGTAAATCTAAGCTCGCCATTGCTTTATGGGTCGGTGAGAAGGGCATTTGAAAATCTTCAGGGATCGTCAGTGACCAGTTAAAACAATAAGCATCACCTGTCGCTAAACGATGTTCTTTCACACGCGCCATCGATGCTTTCATCACTTGGGCAACTTCAGCAGGATCACCGATAATAATTTGATAATGCTGAGTTGCTGCTTCACCTAAAGTATCACGAATAAAATCATCTAAAGTGCGAAAGTAAGCTTCACTTTCTTTAGGGCCGGTGAGGATTAAGGGCAGCGGTTGTTCAGCGTTATCAGGATGCATTAAGATCCCTAAAATATACAGCAGCTCTTCCGCAGTACCTGCGCCACCAGGGAAAATAATGATCCCATGACCAACTCGAACAAAGGCTTCTAGGCGTTTTTCGATATCAGGTAAAATAACTAATTCATTGACGATAGGATTAGGTGGCTCTGCAGCAATAATTGATGGTTCAGTTAACCCAATAAAGCGGCTGCCAGAATAACGTTGTTTGGCATGACCAATGGCTGCTCCCTTCATTGGGCCTTCCATTGCGCCTGGGCCGCAGCCAGTACAAATATTAAGTTCACGCAAACCTAATTCATTGCCGACTTCGCGAGTATATTGATACTCAATCGGGTTAATGGAGTGGCCGCCCCAGCACACAATAATATTAGGATCTTCGCCAGCATGTAGCGTGCGGGCGTTACGTAATAGGCTAAACACAAAATCAGTAATATGGGGCGCGCTGGCAAGATCGATATCGTTACGACGGGCAATATGCATATCTACATAAATAATGTCGCGTAATACGGAAAACATGTGTTCTTGAATGCCGCGAATAATACGACCATCAACGAAAGCATGCTCAGGTGGGTTGACCAGCTCGATTTTAATCCCACGTTCACGACGCAATAAGTTAATTGCAAAATCGAGATGTTTTTCAAGTAACTCTTTGGAATTATCAGTGTGGCTACCTGAATTTAAAACCGCCAGTGAGCAGTTGCGATAAAGGCGATATAAATCACTGGATGCGGTTGCTTTTAAGCTGTCGGCTTCTATTTGTGATAATAGGTTCATAGCGCCGATAGGGCTGATATGCGTTATCATAATAACCTCCCTGGTAATGATGAAACAGCATGTTCATTTATTGATATAGGCAGTGGCGCAAGGCGTAGACACCAACGGACTGGTGTTAAAATCAAATAAAGAACAAGAAGTTGACGATAAGATAATTTGTTGCTCTGTAGTTACCATACACAGGGATTATATTTTTGACCAGTAAATGATAATAATAATATAACGCAGTCGATAAAGGAGGGTGTGGCTGTTGTTGACGTTTAAATTTGGTCAATAATAACATTACTGCATGGATGTTGAGCATGAAGTAATGTTGTTTCAAGCCGTTCGATAACTTGTTTGGGAGTGTCATTGGTAGCAAAAAAACTGCTGCAGATAGAGACCGACATTGCCACACTCTGACCTTTGAAGTGCAACGGTAATTGACTCACCGCCGCGCGAATATTTTGTAGCGTTTGATGACGTTGTTGGTCATTACAATCGGTAATGATTAACATAAAGGCATCATCACTAAATCGCGCAATAAAATCAGTAGGATTCAGTTGTTGGCTAATCGTTTTGGCAATGATTTTAAGTGCTTTATCGCCTGCATGATGACCATAATCTTTATTAAGCAGACTAAGATCATCGATATCAATTAGCATTAATAACAATGGGGTTTGGTAACGTAGCCAGCGCTGATATTCATGTTCAAGCCGATCATCAAACGCACTTCGGTTATAGGTTAAGGTTAACTTATCTCGAAAGATATTTTGTTCTTGTTGGCTTAAACGTTGATGGTAATTGTAGGTCTGTTGTTGTACTTGATTGACTTTATTATCATTGTGGTTTAATTGTTCTATTAATGCTTGTTCGCGCTGCTCTAGCTGGCTATTACGTTGGGCTAATTGTTGTAATTCATTGGCAATATTCACTAACAACGGCGTTGTATCTGGTGTTTTTTTAAGACTCAGTTGCTGATTAATTGTGGTTGCTATCGTTGCAATACTGGTATTGAAGTCACAACGATGTTGGTGCAAAACAGCAAAAGAACTGGCTGCTTTAGCGGTATTTTTTTGTAGTGAGGCTAAATCACTATTGAGTGTATTTAAAAACTGTTGTGAAGCATGGCGTTCAGCATGAGTGCCAGTAACAATAAGACGTAACACTTGCAATAATAGTGTTTGTAATCTTGTTTGATTTACCCCTTGAGTTAATTGCTCTCGAATCTCAAACAGTTGTTCACCTTGCTCATTAGTGAAATCTATCTCAGAGATAACAACGAGCAATTCTGCTGCTAACTCGACCTCAAAATTTGGCTGCTGGTCAGTGAGAGTGGTACTGTTATTGCTGGCTGAAATTAACTTTATACTGCGCTCATACAGTTCAAGTAAGCGTAATATACGTTGGTGATTGTCCAACAAGGTTACAGATGGCTGGTTGAAAATGCCGCGAAGATCACGTTGTAGTGATAGTGGTAAACCTTGATAATGTGAAAGGGTACGGCCGCGTTGACTAATATGGTGTTGTAAGCGTTTATTTTGGTGTTGAATCACATCGGCTTGTTGAATGACCAGACGTTCAACAATCGCCAGCCGTGGAATGAGACGACTGATCTCGAGTGGTTGTTCAAGATCAACGCTGATGGCTTGTAGCCTTGTATCGAGTTCATTATCAATGCCTCGACAAGCAACGACTAATCGAGTGATTAGCCGTTTTAAGATCACAATTTCACGCCGTGATTTCAGATTGGAATCACGGTAAGAAAGTTGAGCGAGGTCTAAGCGTTGTTTTAGAACGCCGACTTCGTTAACAATCGCGCTAATATCGGTCATTGGTTATGCATCTGCATTAGTACAGTTAAAATCCATTTAATTCATAATGTTACTGATATTAAAAGGTATGCTACCAAAAATAAAACTTGATAGTTAGTGCTATTTATCAGACTGTTGTAATCGTTGTATATTTAATTGATATCGTTGTTAATATTGTGATCATAGTTCCAGATTATTTCATTATTAGTTGAACTACGCACTTTAACTAATCCCTTATCAATCCCTTCAACACAAGCGCGACGAATATTATCACCGACAAAACTAGCGGCAGGTGCGGCATCAATAGCACAAATGTGAACCCAATGACTGCCAGGTTGCTTATCGTTGAGGCTAATACCTGCATCGACAGTCATGAGCAATATATCGATCAACTCTTGATCGTTAATCGCGGTATAGGCACGAGGTAAAAATGGGTACTCTGCCATACCTATTTGTAATGAATTATTGATATTGAGTGGCAAAGTATAATTATCAATTAAGAGTTGCATAGATTCTGCTAATTGTTTTGGATCACAACTTAAACGTGCATTAGGCTCAATATATAAGAACATCGCATCAGAAAAGTGATAAATACGCGCCGGTTCTAATACTTGCTGCTGCAAATAATTACCAAACTCTTTTTCTGCGGCCAGGCCTTGTTGGTAGCCTTTTTCGAGATAAATTCGCTTTAAGAATGACACTTCAAATAACGCAAATCGTAACCGATCGCTTAAAGGTTCATTTATTATTTCACCAAGATGCCATTGCTCAAAGTTAGCACTGCTCTGTTGGAGAGAGTTTGCCAGACGTGCATTTAGCATCCGTAGGTTACGTAACCCGCTACGAGGGTGAGTATAGTAATCGGTAGTGAGTTTCGTTAGTTGTTGTTTTAATTGTTTATTAATATGTTGGCGACGCCATAATAATAATAACAAAATCACTAACCCGCCAATGAGGGTTAAAGAAATTTTCTGTTGCTTATACAATGCATTTTGATTGATGAATTGCTCACGTTCCATATCTTCAAGTTTCAGTGAACGTTCCATCATTTTTTGCTGCTGTTTAAATACTTCAGTGTTGCTTTTGGTCGCATTTTTTTGTTTGCCAGCATACAGTTGTTCATAGCGGCGTTGACTCAATAATGCATTGTAATAGTCATTCTGTTTTTCAAATGCTTCAGATAAAATCGATTCGCCCATTAATTGTAAATTGGTGGCGCCAATACGACTTGCCGAAATTAAACCCGCTTGCAACGATGTTATCGCATCATCCAGTTCCCCTTTTTCGAGCTCTAATTGCCCTTGTAGGATTTGGCTTTCAGCGACAATATTTTCATTCCCACTTTGCAGAGCAAGATTACGCGCCTGAACAATGTATTGTTCTGTTTTAGAGTAATTACAAAGGTGTAAGTAAATTCGCGCAATATTAAGCCGTAGACTTGCAGAGCGAAGATCATGTTTGAGCTGATTCTCTTGATCAAGCGCATTAAAATAATGCACCAGAGCAAGGTTATAGCGCCCTTGTTGCTCATAAATAGAAGCAATGAGAGCTAAGGTTTTTGCTAATTCTTGAGTACGTTTATAACGCTCAAAAAACTCGCCAGCTTGTGTGGCATGTTCCAGCGCTTTATCAAGTACGTGTCGCTCTTCAAATAACTGCGCTAATTCATAGTTAGCGCGTGCAATTTGTGGTTGGTCATCATTTTCAACCGCTAACCAGTAACCACTTAATAAGCGATCAAGTGCCATATCATAATGATTGTGACGTAAATAATGTTGGCCGAGTGTGAGCTGATAATTAATGGTTTCGTCTTTATCGTCAAATGTGACTAAATAACCTTTCGCTTTAATAAACAATTTTTCGGCCGCGGCGTCTTTACCAATACTTGATTCAATCAGCGCGCGTAGCATTAATGCTTTATATTTTAATTCTTGCAGTTGGCGGCTTAAATTTATTGGTTGCGCCTGCTTCATGTCAATATCGAGGGTGTTGAGCATTTTTAGCGCAGTTGCACTATTACTTAAATTAACCCAGTAAAATTGAGCCAATAAAATACGACTTTCAAAGACACTGAACATTAAATTATTGTCAATTGCTGTTTTTTCCGCTTTTTTGATGACGGCAATGGCTTTCTCGGGCTGTTGTAGTAGCGATAAAGCTTGGGCTTGGATTTGCAACGCATTGACAGTATTGAGTGGGGTGCGGGTTGAATGATCAGCTTCACCATTAAGATGCACTCGTGATGGATCTTGTGGCTGGCTTAAGCGGCGCTGTTCGAGGTAGCTTTTAGTGATTGTGAGTGTTCTTTCTGGTTGGTTAACCAGTAAACTCTGTGCTTCGGTGAGGATCGGCGAGCTATAAATTTTTGCTTGAAGATCAAATGAGGTTGTTAGTAATACTAACCCAGAAATTAATAGGCCACGAAAAATCATATAGTCTCAAAACAGCACAATAACACACAAGATGGTGTTGATTTTACGGGGTTAATGCATCAAGTCCAGCAAAGTAAAGATTTTTACCGGACTTAATGTTGAATTCGTCGTTAGGATCTACTTACTGACGCGCAAGGCGGAAGTTATCACTTGGTGTTTTACCCATGTTGGTACGATATGGATTTATATCTAAACCACCACGACGGGTATAACGAGCATAAACAGTCAGTAATTCTGGCTGACAAAAACGCATAATATCATTAAATATGCGCTCAACACATTGCTCGTGGAATTCATTGTGATTACGGAATGACACGATATAACGCAGTAATTGTTCACGGTCGATACGATTACCTTTATAAGCAATACGTACGCTACCCCAATCAGGCTGGTTGGTAATTAAGCAATTTGATTTTAATAGGTGGCTATGAACAATTTCTTCAACGATATCGTTATTATCTGCAGCGCCTTCAAGGTATTCAGGCTTGAAACTGTAGTCATTAATTTCAATATCTTGATCGTCAATGCACTCGCCAAAGAAATTAACAATCGGTTGTTCATTAAAATCAGTCAGTGGCTGAATGGTAACGTCAACATCTTCACCTGCACAACGTGATAAATCAATTTGCAAAGTGTCAGCAATTGCTTGCCAGCCATCAAAGCGGGTTTGATTGAAGCTATTTAGGTACAGTTTAAAAGATTTTGATTCAATAAGATTAGGGCTTGATGCCGGTAAGCGCACTTCACCAATAGCGACTTGAGGTAAGCCTTTTTTATTGAGCCAAGATAATTCGTATAATGTCCAAATATCATAGCCAGTGAATGGCAGTGCATCATCGCTGATATTAATATCGGTACGGTTTAGGCTTCTTGGTACAGGTTGCAGTAGCGATGGATCGTACTGATCTTTATACTCTGTCTTTTGGCCAAGGGTTAAACCGGCTAATTCTTTAGCGTCTTTATATTTACTCATACTGTCTATGACACTCTTGGATTAGAATAAATGTCCGTCGAAACGGTTTAAACCTAAAGTTTACTGAATCTTTTATGAGGTTGCGAATGAATCATCCTGTTACCTGCGCTTTATCTGATTTTTCTGCGCGTTATTTACAAGCGTGGTGTGATGCAGATCGCGGTTTTCCTGTAAGTGAGCATTTAGTTGGGCTTATTTCACCGTGTGTAGTCAATGACAATGGCAGAAATGTGACTTGGAAACCGATTGAGCGTCAGCCAATGATTGCTTTAGAGGGGGTCGAGAAAGGCATGGATTTAGCCCTCCATAGTGATATCAATGCTTTTTATGGATCGCAATTTAGCGGTGATATGAGTGCGATGTTTGGTGAGTTATCACTTGATTTATTGCAAGCTTTTAATGATGACGATATCGAGCGTTTACAACAAAATATTTTAGGTCACCTAGTAACACAACGACGCATGAAGCTTAAACCAACGGTATTTATTGCTGTGGTTGATGATGAATCACAAGTTATTGCTATTTGTAATTTAACCGGTCAAGTGGTGTTAGAAACCTTAGGTAAAGATACTCGCCAAGTATTAGCCAATGATATTGTGACTTTTTTAGAGCAATTACAGCCAGTAGTGGCAGAGGACTAAGGCGTGTTTGTTGTTGAGCTACAATTTGAATGTTTTGATAATACGACTTTATCGCAGGTCGATAGTGCGATAAATGGCTTAATGGATGCATTACGTTATAACGGTCAAGTGCTGGGACGGGAGTTTCCGGTAGTGATTGACGAGGGGATCTTCCGCGTTCGAGTTGTATGCCCAGAGAAAGAGAGCCTTCATCCGCGTTATAATAGCCCTCAAGTGAACGTATGTTATGAGCAATTAACATTATCGTGCTTATTAACCCCTAAAATAAAATTATTAGGCGTTGATCTTAACTCTGATTCTGTCGCTGAAAGTTTTTCACCATCATGGCAAGTGCTTTATACCACCTATGTTCATAGCTGTTCACCATTGCGCAGTGGTGATACGTTACTGCCGATTCCATTGTATCAAACAGGGGCTGTCACTGACGGTGATTATAAAGCGATCATTAAATGGCAGACTGAGTGGCAAGCCTTTGATGAAATTCAAATGGCGATTAAAAGTCCAACTGCTGTGAGCATGGCACTGACTGAGATTGGTGATGTAGACAGTGAACTGTTTATACGTGGACGCAATTTATGTCGCCATATTGAAACCACTACCGAAGTTCCGACTTATTACTATCAATACCGTGTTGGTGGTGAAAATGAAGTAACTGAATTAGCACGAAAGTGCCCAAGTTGTGGTGGGGAATGGCATCAACCCGAAGCAATACATGGTTTATTCCACTTTAAGTGCGATCGTTGCCGTATCGTATCAAATATGTCGTGGAACTTTCAGTAAACATAAAAAAGCACCTATAAAACAGGTGCTTTTTTATCATTAGCGTTCAGCTTCTAAGCGCGCCAAACGAGTTGATAACGCTAGCACCTGTTGCTCTAGCTGCTCTATACGTTGCTCGGCGGTTAACACCCGTTGTTGTTGTTCTATATGTGGTATTTTGGCATTTTTTTGCCATGCTTGCAGTGCTTTAATGATCACCGGAATAGGCAATGATGTTGTTAACCGAGCTTTAATTAATGCTACTGATGGTTGTTTTTTCTCAATAATTAGTTGATTAATAACATTTTCTATTTCTTTGGTGATAGTTGACATTGTTATTCCTAATCTAGCGTAGTCACTATTTTCGAAGTAAGGTATCTAATTGATCGATGACCTCACACCAATCCGCGTCTTGCTGTTGTGATTCAATAATAAATTGTTGTTGGGCCGGAATGAAAAAAGCCGCTTCTGATAATTTTTGCTGCTGCTCTAGTTGATGAGTTTGTAAAAAATGTTCAATAGATTCTGCTGAATTATCTAATCCTAATTGGCTGAATAAATTAGCTAAGTCGTGATTGAAGGCTTCCATATTGACCCCTTACTTTGCACTATTTTCCTTTGACTGAGTATAGTGGATATCGACTTAAAGGGTTATTTTGGCCAAATAGCTAATCCCTTTGTAAGAGATCTCTTACAAGAGTGTAAGATATTAAGCTATTTATTAGTGAATATGACGATTTGTTTTTGTTTAATCTTTTGATTATTAATGTTTTTTGTTTTTTGTGTGGATGTGAAATGAAAAAAAATGTCAGAAAGTGTTTAAATCTATATTGTGGATAATAATCAAAAGCGTAATCTTAATGGTGTCGAAAGGATACGGCATAACGGAACAGGAAAGTGCCACGGATACAGGCAGTCTCAGGATGAGATACTGGTAAACTAGGATGGTTTATCGGATATGGAATGTGAAGGGAATATCGTAGGATGCGATAATAAGTAAACAGGATGTTTACTGGTCGGGAAGACACTAGGACAAACTTCAGGATGAAGTAAGGAACACCTCTAGGATTGAGGCATAAAGGAACACTTCAGGACGAAGTAAAGGACACCTCCAGGAAGGAGATGAGAGTCAGAACAGGATGTGATGACGGGTTAGGATGGCCACAGGAACAACTTCAGGATGAAGTACAAAGGATAATGCTGGCGGAACACAGCAGTCAAAGGATGGATGCAGGGAGCAACATAGTAGCGGGATAGCTGCAAGTAAGACCTCAGGGCGCGACGAAAGTCGCGCCCGCTCTTTTTTGTGGGAAAGAAAAATAATCTCATCAGTTATCGTAATAGATTTGTTTTGATTTTTTAAGGGCGACTTGTTTTTATCCGCACCTCGCACCTCGCACCTCGCACCTCGCACCTCGCACCTCGCACCTCGCACCTCGCACCTCGCACCTCGCACCTCGCACCTCACACCTCGTATCTATCTGTCTAATAACGATATTTTGCTGCGTGTGAATAAATGTGATAACTCGTGAATGGTCTTTGACTACTTGCTGTGTGCGAGATCTCTTACAAATCTGTGGGAGATAAGCATTACAATTGTGACTATATATCTATGATTTTTGCGTAACTATATGTTTAATAATGTTTTAGTTATATATCGACATAAATTTTCATAAAAACAAAAAAAACACATTTTGTAAGATATAGGATTTTGGCGATAATTCGCATAATATTAACAGTGTCGAAAGGATACGGCATAACGGAACAGGAAAGTGCCACGGATATAGGCAGTCTCAGGATGAGATACTGGTAAACTAGGATGGTTTATCGGATATGGAATGTGAAGGGAATATCGTAGGATGCGATAATAAGTAAACAGGATGTTTACTGGTCAGGAAGACACTAGGACACACTTCAGGATGAAGTTAAGGAACACCTCTAGGATTGAGGCATAAAGGAACACTTCAGGACGAAGTAAAGGATACCTCCAGGAAGGAGATGAGAGTCAGAACAGGATGTGATGACGGGTTAGGATGGCCATAGGAACAACTTCAGGATGAAGTAAAAAGGACAATGCTGACGGAACACAGCAGTCAAAGGATGGATGCAGGGAGCAACATAGTAGCGGGATAGCTGCAAGTAAGACCTCAGGGCGCGACGAAAGTCGCGCCCGCTCTTTTTTGTGTGAAAGAAAATAATCTCATCAGTTGTCGTGATAGATTTGTTTTGACTCTTTAAGGGCGACTTGTTTTTATCCGCATCTCGCATCTCGCATCTCGCATCTCGCATCTCGCATCTCGCATCTCGCATCTCGCATCTCGCATCTCGCACCTCGAATATTGTTACAACCAGTGGCGTTATTCTACTTACCGTGTAAGAGATCTCTTACAAAAATGTGGGATTATTTCTCTATTAATAACTATTTATCGTGATGTGGAAATGGTTATTTTATATTTATCATATAGTTATTGGTGGATCTCTCAATGTTAATACTTGTTAAAAGTATTTAATGGGATATTTCACATTGCGTCATTTTTGCCGTGGGGTAATATATTGTCATCAGCTGGAGCTGACAAGGATTAAGGAATAGCCATGGAACTGGCCGCTTAGGAAGAGCACATTGATGATGAGGACTATCATCTCGCAGGATGCAAGGATCTTCTGGGATAGAAGGCCATAGATGGGATATCTATTAGTCAGGATGACAGTATTCTAGGATGGAATAGCAATACTTCAAAACGAAGTCAGGAACAACTTCTAATGAAGTAAAGGACACCTCCTTCGTGGAGAGAGAGTCAGTGTTGGATATGCTGATGGGTCAGGGATTACCGAAGAATGACTTCTAGGATGAAGTTAAGATTTACCAGGGGATTTACGTATATCAAGGATTGATGGCAAGGAGCACAATAGTAGCGGGATAGCTGCAAGTAATATCTAAGGGCGTGGCAATAATTATTGTCACGCCCATTCTTTTTTAAGAGCGCGACTAATCAGTACTCACTGCTTTCCGGAATCCGGTGTGGCGGTAAATAAAAATAGCTTGCTCGAAGACGCTTCATTTCAAGATAGCCTTGATACACATCGACACCATCAGCAGAAAACTCAAAGACGAATACCGTTCGCCAGCCCCATTCATCATGATGATCTTTAAGTTTTTGCTCACCACGAGCAAAGCTGATCATTTGCAGGCCCATATTTTTACAGCGTTGTTCAATATAATATTGTGCCAGTTCAGTTTGACGCCGTTGCTGCCAAAATAAAAAGCCGATAGTCGCAATAATTAAAATGCCGAACAGATTATCCATATAAAAAAGCCCTTATAGACTATAAATGCAATCAGTGATTTTTAGCATGTTGCTGTAATTTTTGAATTGCAGTGATCAGGGCGGGATCTGCTTGTCCATGCAATATTTGTAACATGATTCCACGTAATAATGGCTGCATAACAAGATCAGTAAATAATTGGTTAAACAATGTTTGATCTTCAGTTTCAGCTAAACGTAATAAAAACAGTGAAGCAATATTTGCATCGCTAAAACCGCTCCAACAACGGCCTGCAATCGCAATTAATACCTCGCGATGGCACAGTGCTGGCTGATTTAATAATGTGACTAATGTTTGTTGTAATTGTTGTGGGGCACTGCCAGCCAGCGCGCGGACTAAGGCGGCAATTAAAAATAAATCGGGTTGAGATTGCTGGCACTCAAGGGCTAAACGTTCGCTAATACGTTGCGTGAGAGGCTCTGGTATCGTGCAATGCTCAAGGCAACCTAATAACGCATACAAGGGTGTCATTGGCAGATGATTGAGAGCCTTGCGTAATAATGTCGCATTATTGTGTTGTGAAATGCGGGCACAGATATCAGCTAACCCTTGCAGTCCAATATGTTGCCATTGCTGCCAATCTTGTTGACCTGATAAATACGCTTGTGCATCAGTATAATATTGACTGGGTGGTAACGACAGTAATACTCGAAGTTGCGCATTAAAAATCGCCATCTTGTCGTCATTAGGCTTAAATGTGTAAGGATTATTAGCCAGTTTCTGTTGCTCATCTTCTGTCGGCGTACTATTGAGACTTGCTCCCATTGCCTCAATCACATATTTAATAAAGTCACCGACAGCGGCTTGTTTTAATAGCCCACGTTCATCAAGGGGTAAGCGTAAAAACCACACCCAAGGCGGTTGCTGGTGTTGCCAAAATGAAATTGCAATGTGTGCATGTTGCTGTAGTGGCCATGGATAAGGCTGGCGATTTTCTTCAACCGCTTTAAATTGGCTGATTTCAATTTCATTAACACGCCGACCTAAATCGAAAATATTATAACGACAACCCGCGTTATCAAGTAGTTGGGTTAAAGTATGAAACGTTTCCATGGACATGATAAATAAAGCTCCTTTAATCAGCTTGTCAGTATAATTACTAGCGTTGACTCAGCATACCTGCGAATAGGCTGCTAATCACCATAATATAGTTGGGGCGTGACTACTGAAATGCTATCCTGCGCCGTTTTTATTATCAATCAAGAGGGGTTGGGGTGGATAAATATCATCAAAGTCAGCAATTACTTGCTCAGTTAGAAAATAGATTACAACACCATCAATACTGGGAAACGATCGCCCCTGAACCTCAATCTTTAGCGAGTATTGAGCCATTTGCGATTGATACTTTGGCTTGTCATCAATGGTTGCAATGGATTTTTATTCCTAAACTACGTTATTTAATCGCGCATAATTTACCATTACCAACCCAGTTTGCGATTGCTCCTTATGTTGAAGAAGCAATGAAAAATCAACCAGGAATGGGCGATATTGTGGTGACTGTGCGTGAAATTGATCAATTGTTTAAAGACTAAGTGAGCATAATGGAACTGGAAATTTTATACCGCGATGATGCATTAATTGCGGTCAATAAACCTGCTGGTATGTTAGTACATCGTTCTTGGCTAGATAGCCATGAAACGGTATTTGTGATGCAAACTTTACGAGATCAAATTGGTCAGCATGTGTTTCCATTACACCGTTTAGATAGACCGACATCTGGAGTACTGCTATTTGCACTTTCAAGTGAAATTGCAGCCATGATGATGCCGTTATTTGCGGGGCGAGATATACATAAAACGTACCACGCCATTGTCAGAGGCTGGGTTAAAGAAGCAGCGGTGCTAGATTATCCATTGAAAGTGATGTTAGATAAAATTGCCGATAAAAAAGCCTCTGAAGACAAAGAGCCTCAAGAAGCAATTACTGCTTATGCTCCATTAGCAACGGTTGAAACAAATATTGCAGTAGGCCCTTACACGACTAGTCGTTATAGTTTAGTTGAGATGAAACCTGAGACCGGTCGTAAACATCAACTGCGCCGTCATATGCACCATTTAAATCATCATATGATTGGTGATGTTAATTATGGCGACGGTAAACATAATCGTATGTTCCGCGAACATCTTGATTGTCATCGATTGATGTTACATGCGTCACGATTACAGTTTACGCATCCATTAACTGGGGCAGCGGTGGATATTCGAGCCAATGTAGATGACGTCTGGCAACAGGTAATGACAACATTTAGCTGGTCGCCAACATTGTTGTTAGGTACACCAGATACAATAACAGCAACAATAATGAATGCGTTGTAGTGCAAACTTCTTAGGTTAAATTTACATCAATACTTGCTTTTCTTTGGTGTTGTAGCCAGATTGGTAAGAGTCCCTTATTGAGGACATCTTACAGCAAAGGAGAGCGAATGAATAAGTTAGGCATATTTGTAGGCTCTGTATATGGTGGAGCAGAAGAGTTAGCAGAAACATTAGCGGCTAAATTAACATCAGTACCGGTTGAGATTTTCTTTGATTCAACCTTAGATGATTTTATGGCCTATGATGCTGATACCGTGTTAGTGATAACATCGACCACAGGTCAAGGTGAGATTCCAGAAAATCTTCTACCGCTATATGTGGCGCTAAAAGATCAATTTCCACTATTGCCTAAGCAACGTTATGGTGTGATTGCTTTAGGTGATTCTAGCTATGGTGAAGATCGTTTTTGTGGGGCTGGGCGTCAATTTGATGCGTTATTAAGTGAGCTTAATTCACAATCAGTTCAACCACGATTAGATATTGACGCTGGCGTTCATTTTGAACCGTTAGAGGTTGCTGAGGGGTGGTTTTCTCAATTTATAACGACTGCCGAGCAAGCAGCTGCATAATTAAATAGCCGTCGCACGATGAAATGAATGGTTACCCTGTCGTTATTCATGGGGTAACCATTATTGGATATAAATTATTTGTTGATTAAACAAGGGGATGATTAAACAGCAGCTCCTAATGAGACTAGTAACCCTGCAATTGTTCCGCTCATTAAATTGGCCAGAATAGCAGCAATCAGTGTTCGACCACCAATTTGTGATAATTCTTTTCCTCTTGTAGGTGCCATAGCACGTAGGCCACCAATGACCAACGCTAACGAACCAATATTGGCAAACCCACATAGTGCAAATACTACAATTGCTTGCGTTTTTTCAGACAGTTGATCGGCAACTTCAATAAAACTCACGTAAGCAATAAATTCATTAACAATGATTTTCTGACCAATGAAAGAAGCAGCAAGTGGTGCTTCAGACCACGGTACACCGAGTAAGAAAGCCAGTGGCGCTAATAGGTAACCAAGCAGCAATTGAATCGTTACACCATCAAAACCTAGCATGGCAGCGATACCACCAATAATGCCATTAACCATCGCCATTAAAGCCACGATTGCAATTAATAGTGCGGTTACACAACCGACTTGATGTAAGCCAACCATCGCACCTTGCGTGATGGCGTCTAATAGTGTTTCTGGTTTGTCTTCAGTTTGTTCAATAATTTGATCAAGATCTTGACGCGGAGTTTCTGTTTCCGGGCACATAAGTTTGGCAAACAAAAGTCCTGCAGGAGCGGTCATGAAACAAGCGGTCAGAATGTACTTTACGTCGATGCCAAGATTGATGTAACCAATCATAGTACCGCCCGCCACAGAGGCTAAACCACCGGTCATAATGGCAAATAATTCAGAGCGAGTCATGGTGGCAATAAAAGGGCGTAAGGTTGTTGGTGCTTCGATTGGACCGACAAAGATATTTGCCGTCGCTGACATCGATTCAGAATAACTGATCCCTAAAGGGCGTTTAAGCCCCTTACCTAATAAACCGACAATTTTTTGCATGATTTTAAGGTAATACAGTACTGAAATAAGGGCTGAAATAAAGATCACGACACACAGCACATTAATTAAAAAGATAAATCCGAGTTTATATTGAGCTAAATCACCAAAAGCAAAGCTCAAGCCATCATTGGCATAGCTGATGACATTATTAACACCAGTCGCAATCCCTTGCAGTAACATTTGTCCAGCAGGGACATACATTACAAATGCACCAAAACCGATTTGAATCATAAGCGCACCAAACACGGTTCTAAAACGAATTTTTTTACGGTTTTCTGATAATAATACTGCAATAGCGATCAAAACAATCATGCCAATAATACTGGTGATAATGCTCATAACGGTAATGTCTCAATAGATTCAAAGGGGCTGTTTAGCGTCAGTGTTAACAGCGACCGATGCGTTTTATCTATTGTGGAATCAAAAAAAAAGGACATAAGTCCCTTTTTACGAAAACGTTTGCGTAATGAGTCAATAAAGCAGCATTTTGCTACTTTTGAATAAGATTGAGCTCTTGAACTAAGCTGTCAGCGGCTAATAGACGATAATGCTTATGCTGTTTTTCTAATGTGGCAGCTGTTAACAAATCTTTAATTACTCGTCGTAAAGCCCGTGGGGTTGCACCGAGCTCACCAGCATGTTGTTCAATATTAAATTCAAACCAACCTTGAGCGCTTAAGTGTGATTTTTTAATTAATAATCGAATGGTATTAAAGCGTAAACTATGCAAAATATTATCGAGCGTATGACCAATTGACTCTTCATAACGATGAGAAATTAATTGCAAAAAAGCTAACCCTAACTCGGCGTTATTAAGTACCGCTTCTATGAGTTTATGACGTGGAATTTGATGACCAATACCATCGCTTAATGCTGCGACACTGAACACACTTGTACCTTGCTCTCGAAATATTTCCATTTCACCTAAAATGCCAGAAAACCCTTGTTGAGCATTAACAATATAACGTTTGCCGACAGGGCTTAGGTAAGACACTAAAAAAGCACAATCTTGCACTAAATAGAGGCTATCACTTGGTTCACCTTGAGCTATAAATATTTGGTTGGCTGTTAATTTAACCGGACGGCAGCAGGGTAATTGTAATAAACGTTGATACAGCGATAAATGCAGTTGCTGAGGCATAAGTAAATTTCATTATAATCGAGTAAGTGACTAAAATTGATACTGAAGATGGACAAGTGTCCTTTTCAAGCGCGGAGCTTAGCTTTACAGTGCGGGTATCTCAACCTCTTTTTTATTTGGAATTGATACTTCGATGGCGACTCCACACATTAATGCTCAAGCGGGTGACTTTGCTGATACTATTTTAATGCCAGGCGATCCGCTACGGGCTAAATATATTGCAGAAAATTTCTTAGAAAACGCACAAGAAGTAACCAATGTTCGCGGTATGCTTGGCTTTACTGGATTCTATAAAGGTCAGCGATTATCTGTGATGGGGCATGGTATGGGCGCACCTTCTGCGTCGATTTATGTTCAAGAGTTAATTACTCACTATAACGTCAAAAACTTTATTCGCATTGGTAGCTGTGGTGCGATCCATGATGATGTCCAACTGATGGATTTGATCGTTGCGATGGGAGCAAGTACGGATTCTAAAATGAACCGTACTCGACTGCGTGATCATGATTTCGCAGCGTTAGCTAACTACGATATGCTACGAACTGCGGTTGATCTTGCAAAAGAAAAACAGTTATCAGTAAAAGTCGGTAATGTATTTTCATCTGATCTATTCTACCGCCCAGACGAAGACTTTTATCAGCAACTGGCACAATACGGTATTTATGGTGTTGAAATGGAAGTGTCAGCATTTTATACCCTTGCTGCTCAGTTTGGCGTCAAAGCATTAGCTATTTGTACCGTAACCGATCATATTTTACGCCATGAAGGCTTAAATGCAGAAGATCGTGTGACGACATTAAATGACATGATTAATTTAGCGCTAGAGACTGCAATTACATTGTAATCTCAAGATAGATAACAACACCGTAGTTAAATACGGTGTTGTTATGGTTGTTATTTAGGCATGTTTATTAATCGTTAGGATCAGCGTTTGGCGTAATAATTGTTGCTGCTCGGTGGTTAAACGGCCACCAGATTCATTAACAATAATAAAAAAGTCTTCTGCACGCTCACCTATAGTGGTGATCTTTGCCGCTTGTAAACTAATATTCAGTTCTGCAAATACTGATCCTATCTTTGCCAATAACCCTGGCATATCAAGCGCAACCAATTCCATCATGGTTTTACGTCCGGTTTTGGTTGATAAAAACTCAACCTTAGTCGGTACATTGAAATGAAGTAATTTGCGTGGTGCGCGACGAATTTTACGCTCAGATTTCATTGCTGTTAGTGCTTTGGTTAAATTTCGAATAATCCCCACATGACGATTTTCATTAATGGCTTTACCGTTAGGGTCGAGCACCATAAAAGTATCGAGCGTATAACCATCTTTACTGTTCATGATCTGAGCATCATGAATACTAAGATTTTTCTTATCCAGCTCCGAGACCACAATAGCAAATAGCTTGGCTTTATCTTTGCTGTAGATAAACACTTCAGTGCCGCCACGGGTCGCTTTCTTACTCATTAATATAATCGGTTTATCGCCGCTGTGTTTTAGCAATGCTTGTGCGTGCCATGCCAATTGTTTATGAGTATGGCGTAGGAAATAATCGGCTTTAAAGCGACGCCATAACACTTCAATATCACGTGGTATAAAGCCTTTACTGCGTAAGATCGCTGATGCTAGCTGTTGATTGTGACGAATACGACCACGCATATCTGGGGTTTTTTCCAGTCCGCGGCGTAATGTCTTTTGGGTTGAGTAGTAAAGCTCAGCCAGTAATGTACGCTTCCAGCTATTCCATAAGTCTTGGTTAGTGGCACAAATATCGGCAACGGTTAAACAGACTAAATAATCTAAATGTTCTTCATCACCCACTTGTTTGGCAAATTCAGCCACCACTTCAGGATCGTAAATATCACGTCGCTGTGCAGTAACCGACATTAATAAATGTTTTTGCACTAACCATGCGACTGTTTCTGCATCAGGGTGGGACAGTCCGTGTTCGATACAAAAATCATAAGCATCCACCGCACCTAATTCGGAGTGATCACCACCGCGTCCTTTAGCAATATCATGAAATATCGCCGCAAGAATCAAGATTTCTTTTTTGATTAACCGTGGGTAAACTTCACAACAAATAGGGTGCTGTGAGTGATGTTCAGGATCGTTGAATTTATGGAGATTTTTAATCACTCGAATACTGTGTTCATCGACGGTATAAACATGAAATAAATCAAATTGCATTTGACCGACAATATGACTCCATTGCGGCAGGTAAGCAGCTATAACGCCATGACGATGCATCAGCCGAAATGCTTTTTGAAGTGCATTAGGTTGGCGAACCAATTCCATGAATTTTTCACGCGCGGCTGGAATTTCAATTAAAAAACGGTTTAAGCGACGACGAGCGGTACGTAATTGGCGCAGAGTAGGCGCTGCAATGCCTTCGATATCAGAATTTTGAGCAATATGAAGAAACATATCGAGGATGGTTTCAGGTCGCGCTTGAAATAACGCGGGTTTAGTCGCTTCAATCAAATTGCCACGTAATTGAAAATCATCATTGAGTATAATCGGAGCTAAACGTGCATCAGGCTTAATGATGGCTTCATCAAACAGCTGTAACAGCATTTTATTAAGCTCAGCCACACGACGCAGAATACGGTAAAACGCCTTCATCATCATTTCAACGGCTTGGTTGCCTTCACCATGATAATCAAGGAGTGCTGCGACTGAGGGTTGATGATCAAAGGTAAGACGATTGTCATAGCGACGCAGCTCAATGTGGAGCGCAAATCGAATTCGCCATAACGCGTTTTGGCATTCAACCAATTCACGGTATTCAGCATCAGTTAAAAAGCCATGATGACTCATTTCTAATAAGCTGGTGGCACCAAAATGACGCCGTGCAACCCAGCTAAGGGTGTGAATATCACGTAAGCCACCAGGGCTAGATTTAATATCTGGCTCAAGATTATAGGTGGTATCGTGGTAGCGAGCATGGCGGACTCGCTGCTCTTCAAGTTTTGCTTGAAAAAATGTCTCGCTGGGCCAAAATTGTGGCGAATTAATGGCAACAGTTAATTGGTGAAAAGTTTGTTGATTACCACATAAAAAACGTGACTCAGTTAAATTGGTCGCGACTGTCAGATCATCTTTGCCAACCGCAATACATTCATCGACGGTACGCACACTTTGGCCAACCTCTAATCGTAAATCCCATAAAAGAGTAATAAGCGCGCTAACATTATTCGCCACATCTTCTGCTAATGGATGTTGGCTTAATATTAATAAATCGACATCTGATAATGGGTGTAATTCTCCGCGGCCATAGCCACCAACGGCAATTAATGCCAGATCCGGTTGTTGTTCAAAGCCATAAAAACGCCATAGTCGAATCAAAAGCTGATCGATAAATTGGCTGCGCTCAGTGACTAAATCAATAATGGATTTTTGCTGCTTAAATTGATGCTTTTGCTCTTCAGAAAAATGGTTAAGGGCACTGCGTAGGCTGTCGAGCGTAATGGCATCATCGAGGTAATCAGAAAGTTGCGTCGCTGAAATGTCAGTCATTGCTATCCGTGCGGTAAAGGTATCTTAAGATTACTATAACCATTTCAAGCGTTGAACTGTATCGCTAGATATAAAAAAACCGACACAGCAGGTCGGTTTTTTTGATTTCAGTATGTACTGCAATAGCAGACGCCGAATTATGCGTTATGCATTAGGCGTGGCAATGTTTCTTCTTTACGCAAGGTTAAGATTTCACAGCCATCTTTAGTGACGAGTAAGGTATGTTCCCACTGTGCCGACTTTTTCCCATCGACAGTGTATACAGTCCAACCATCTTGCTCATCAGATTCACAGCTGAATTTACCAGCATTAATCATTGGCTCAATAGTAAAACACATGCCTTCTTTCATGACAGTACGGTCGCTATTTTTATAGTGAACAACTTGTGGTTCTTCATGGAATTCATTACCAATACCATGACCACAGTAATCTTTCACGATAGAAAAACGGCTGCTGCCTGCTTTAATGAACTTCTGAATAGCGGTACCCAGATCGCCAATTTTAGCGCCAGGTTTTACTTTTTTGATTGCCAGATAAAGGCTTTCTTGAGCAACGCGGCAAAGGCGTTTGTCTTCAAGAGATACTTCACCTACTTCAAACATCTTTGAAGTATCACCATGGTAACCGTCTTTAATCACTGTCACGTCAATATTAATGATGTCGCCATCTTTTAATACTGCTGGCTTGTTATATTTACCATCGGCTTCTACAACAATTTCATCTTGAGCTGCAGGAATGCCGTGGCAAACAACGTGGTTAATTGAGGTACACACAGATTTAGGAAAGCCGTGGTAGTTCAACGGTGCTGGAATCGCTTGTTGAACTTGTGTGATGTAGTCATGACAAATTTTGTCTAACTCTTCAGTGGTCACACCCGCCTTTACATGCGGTTCGATCATTTCTAATACGTCTGCTGCCAAACGGCCAGCAACACGCATTTTTTCAATTTCTTCAGCCGTTTTGATCTTAATGCTCATAAAATCGTCTCAATCTGTATGTTTCTGTGTGATTGTTATATTACCAGTCGCAAGGGGTTAAAGGGAAGATAAGATTAGTTCTCATATCCAATTTTGACTGGATTTTATTGGCTGTTCTATGGTATAAAGCGCGCCGTAAACAGTGATTTTGTTTCTGTTATAAGCGAAAATTTAACCCTTAGCTGGCTAAGTTGACGTCTAGTAATGGTACAACTTGATTGGATTACACATACTTTTATTTATTATTCACACATATCGACACATCTGCCGGGGTGCTCAGTTACTTATTTTAAGTAACAATGGCGATTACGCTGTTATCGGGTCGGTTTTAAGATGGGATATGTGGACGCCTAACCCCATAGAGGATTATTCAATGGCAACTGTATCAATGCGCGACATGCTTCAGGCTGGTGTACACTTTGGTCACCAAACTCGTTACTGGAACCCAAAAATGAAGCCATTCATTTTCGGCGCTCGTAACCGTGTACACATCATCAACCTAGAAAAAACTGTACCAATGTTCAATGCAGCTCTAGCTGAAATTGAAAAAATTGCTGCTCGTAAGGGTAAAGTTCTTTTTGTTGGTACTAAGCGCGCAGCTAGCGAATCAATCAAAGAAGCAGCAATCAGCTGTGACCAGTACTACGTAAACAACCGTTGGTTGGGTGGTATGTTGACTAACTGGAAAACTGTTCGTCAATCAATCAAGCGTCTTAAAGAACTTGAAGCTCAATCTATTGATGGTACTTTCGAAAAGCTAACCAAGAAAGAAGCGCTTATGCGTACTCGTGAAATGGAAAAGCTTGAGAAATCACTAGGTGGTATTAAGAACATGGGCGGCCTACCAGACGCAATGTTCGTAATCGGCGCTGACTGTGAGCACATCGCAATCAAAGAAGCTAACAACCTAGGTATCCCAGTATTTGCTGTTGTTGATACTAACTCTGATCCAGACGGCGTTGATTTCGTTATCCCAGGTAACGATGACGCAATCCGCGCGATTCAGCTTTACACTGGTTCTGTAGCTCAAACTGTTAAAGAAGCTCGTAACCAAGATATCGCTGTTCAAGCAGAAGAAGACGGTTTCGTAGCTGAAGCTTAATAGCCTGCTGCTTTACATAAGCATCTTAAGTTACCTTGCGTAAACTAAGAATGGTTACCAGGGGCCGATAATGGCCCCTGATTTTTACTCAACGAATTCAAATCTGAGGATTATCACATGGCAACAGTTACAGCTGCCCTAGTTAAAGAACTGCGTGAACGTACTGGCGCAGGTATGATGGATTGTAAGAAAGCACTAGTAGAAGCTAACGCTGATATCGAGCTAGCAATCGAAAACATGCGTAAGAGCGGTGCTGCTAAGGCTGCTAAAAAAGCAGGTAACGTAGCAGCTGAAGGTACTATCATCATCAAAGATGCTGACGGTAAAGCAGCACTTGTTGAAGTAAACTGCCAGACTGACTTCGTTGCTAAAGACGGTAGCTTCCTTGCATTCGCTAACGCTGTTGCTGATGCAGCACTTGCTAGCCACGCTACAGTTGAAGAACTTCAAGCACAATTTGAAGAAGCACGTATCGAGCTAGTAGCTAAGATCGGTGAGAACATCTCTATCCGTCGCGTAGCTTACATTGCTGGTGACAAAGTTTCTGCTTACACTCACGGTGCTCGCATCGCAGTAGTTGTTGCTGGTAACGGCGACGAAGAAACTCTTAAGCACGTTGCAATGCACGTTGCAGCATCTAAGCCTGAATACGTTAACCCATCTGACGTACCTGCTGAAGTTGTTGCTAAAGAGCGTGAAGTTCAAGTTGAAATCGCTATGAACGAAGGCAAGCCACAAGCTATCGCTGAGAAGATGGTTGAAGGCCGCATGAAGAAGTTCACTGGCGAAGTTTCTCTAACTGGTCAAGCTTTCATCATGGAACCAAAGAAAACTGTTGGTGACGTACTGAAAGAAACAGGCGCTACAGTAACTAACTTCGTACGTCTAGAAGTTGGCGAAGGTATCGAGAAAGCTCAAGAAATGAGCTTTGCTGAAGAAGTAGCAGCTGTTCAAAAAGGTTAATCCTTTTTAATCAGAATACCAAAGACCGCAACCGACGTTGCGGTCTTTTTACAACTCCATATCTCAAAATCAGCTTGGAAGGTAAAAAAACATGACCACAAACCCTAAACCAACTTATCAACGTATTCTTCTAAAACTAAGTGGTGAAGCACTACAAGGTAAAGAAGGATTTGGTATTGACGCTCAAGTTCTTGACCGTATGGCACAAGAAGTAAAAGAACTCGTTGAATTAGGTGTTCAAGTCGGCCTTGTTATCGGTGGCGGTAACTTATTCCGTGGTGCTGGTCTGGCTGAAGCGGGTATGAACCGAGTTGTGGGCGACCACATGGGTATGCTAGCAACGGTAATGAACGGCTTAGCAATGCGTGATGCGCTGCACCGTGCCTATGTGAACGCGCGTGTAATGTCTGCTATTCCTTTAAATGGTGTATGTGATAACTATAACTGGGCTGATGCGATCAGTCAGTTACGCCAAGGCCGCGTTGTTATTTTCTCTGCAGGTACAGGCAATCCGTTCTTCACAACAGATTCTGCTGCATGTCTTCGTGGTATCGAAATCGAAGCTGATGTAGTATTAAAAGCAACAAAAGTTGAAGGCGTGTTCACGGATGATCCAGTTAAAAATCCAGATGCTACGCTTTGTGAAAAGCTGAGCTACCAAGATGTACTTGAAAAAGAACTTAAGGTAATGGATTTGGCTGCATTTACTCTTGCTCGTGACCACAATATGCCAATTCGTGTATTTAACATGAATAAGCCAGGTGCATTGCGCCGTGTTGTGATGGGTGAGCAAGAAGGTACGCTGATCACTAACGCTTAAGCCTTGTGAATTTAATGTAGTGCTGAAATCAGCGCTATGATGACAGCATAATTTAAGGTATTTATCGTGATTAACGAAATTAAACAAGATGCGCAAACGCGCATGGAAAAAAGCGTAGAAGCGCTTCGTAACCAACTAGTAAAGATCCGTACAGGTCGTGCACATCCAAGCCTACTTGATACGATTCATGTTGAGTACTACGGTGCAAATACACCGCTAAACCAAGTTGCTAACGTAGTTGCCGAAGACTCTCGTACTCTTGCGATTACTGTTTTTGACCGTGAGCTTGCGCCTAAAGTTGAAAAAGCGATTATGATGTCTGATTTGGGTCTGAACCCAATGTCTGCGGGTACGGTAATTCGTGTACCATTACCACCGCTAACAGAAGAGCGTCGTCGTGATCTGGTTAAGATTGTACGTGCTGAAGCAGAGCAAAGCCGTGTAGCAGTGCGCAATATTCGTCGTGATGCGAATGCAACAGTTAAATCTTTACTAAAAGATAAAGATATTTCTGAAGATGATGATCGCCGCGCACAAGATGAAGTTCAGAAACTAACAGATGAAGCTATCAAGAATATTGAAGCTGTTCTTGAAGTAAAAGAAAAAGAGCTAATGGAAGTTTAAGACATTATTGTCTTAGTTTAGCTGACAAAGTTAAGGCGCTGTGCGGCAGCACGGCGCTTTTTTTTTGAGGGATAAATATGGCACAACCTTCAATAGACGCTGTTCCTTCAGCCGACTATCTTCCACAACACATCGCAGTGATTATGGATGGTAATGGCCGTTGGGCTAAAGCCAAAGGTAAAGCGCGAGTATTTGGCCATAAAGCAGGTGTAGAAGCAGTACGTAAGACCGTTTCTACTGCAAATCGACTTGGTATTAAAGTTGTTACACTGTTTGCTTTCAGTAGTGAAAATTGGCGTCGTCCTGAGGATGAAGTCTCATTACTAATGGAATTATTCATGACCGTTTTAGGTCGTGAAGTTAAAAGACTACATAAAAATAATATTCGATTATGTATTATCGGAGACAAAAGTCGCTTCAGTGCTCGGTTGCAGAAAAAAATCGCTGCAGCAGAGTTACTAACTGAAGGTAACACTGGGCTAGTGTTAAATGTGGCTGCTAACTACGGCGGTCAATGGGATATTCTTCAAGCCACGAAGCAAATGATGCAGCGTGTTATTGATCAACAACTTGATATTGAATCTCTGACTGAACAAGATTTAGCGCAGGGATTAGTGACTCAAGGCTTACCTGATGTTGATCTGTTAATTCGTACCAGTGGTGAATGTCGCATTAGTAATTTTATGCTGTGGCAAACCGCCTACGCTGAATTATATTTTACGGAACAACATTGGCCTGACTTTGATGAAAAAAGTTTAGTGGATGCTGTGGCATGGTTTGTTAATCGTGAACGTCGTTTTGGTTGTACTGGCGAGCAGATACAAGCTTTGTTAAAATAAAAGACATTATTTTCGCCAATGCGCAGGGTTGTGTGTTGGCGTTATTGTTTAAGTAACGGTTTTTTCCGATACTAAATATCATATCTCCTATATAAAAGAGGACGCAGTTTGCTCAAGCAACGAATTATTACCGCGCTAATCCTCGCGCCACTCGTCATTGCAGGAATATTTTTTCTGCCGTTGCCTGCTTTTATTATTGCGATGGCTGCAATAACCTTAGTTGGTTTCTGGGAGTGGACGCAGTTCGTTAACGCATCATCACGTATTAATGCGATGATTTTACCTACCATCATGCTGGGAGCAAGCATCGCGCTATTACCCACTGATCCTGCTTCTCTTTCTCACCCTGATGGTATCTATCGCGCTATATTACTTATTGGTGGTTTATGGTGGTTAGTCGCATCAGCATTAGCGATTAGTTATCCTAAAAGTGCTGATTTCTGGTCAAAAAAACCGTTTTTAAAGCAAATTTTTGGCTTGCTCACATTATTGCCTTTTTTTTGGAGTATTTTAATGCTCCGTGCCGTGAATTATGACAATAATCCGTATCATGGTGCTTGCTTAGTTTTACTAGTGTGCTTATTAGTGTGGGCTGCCGATACTGGCGCTTATTTCTCTGGCAAGCGTTTTGGTAAGCATAAGATGGCGCCTGCGGTAAGCCCAAATAAAACCATTGAAGGGCTAATTGGTGGAGCCTGTCTAGCTATTTTAGTGACTTGGTTAGGCTCACATTTATTATCGATCGAGTTTTCATCATTAGGCCAATTATTCTTTATTGCGATTGTCACGGTGATTATATCTGTCTTAGGCGACTTAGTTGAAAGTATGTTTAAGCGCGTGTCTGGCATTAAAGATAGCGGTAATATATTGCCTGGACATGGTGGTATTCTAGACCGAATTGATAGTTTAACTGCAGCGATCCCTGTATTTGCGTTGCTCTATCTGTGGCTAATATAATTAATTAATAGCCATCTTTTCTAAAGGCAGCTATTTCGCTGCCTTTTTTGTAACTGTAAGTGATTTTATGCGTAAGTTAACGATTCTTGGTGCGACGGGCTCAATTGGTAGTAGTACGTTAGCAGTAATTGCTCAAAACCCTGATTCATTTGACGTTACCGCTTTAGCTGCGGGTTCTAATGTTGAAAAGATGTTTGCACTGTGCCAGCAATGGCAACCAAAATATGCTGCAATGGCATCTGCAACCGCAGCAGCTCAGCTTAAGACATTGATTGAGCAAGCTAGTTTGAATATCACAGTGTTAAGTGGTGACGAAGGTATTTGTCGCGTTGCCGCATTAGATGATGTTGATACTGTGATGGCGGCAATTGTTGGTGCGGCAGGCTTATTACCGACCATGGCTGCGGTTAAAAAAGGTAAGCGAATCTTATTAGCTAATAAGGAAGCGCTGGTAATGACGGGCCAAATGTTCATTGATGCATGTGAACAATATGGTGCGGAATTATTACCCGTTGATAGTGAGCATAATGCAATTTTTCAGGCATTACCGGCTGATATACAGCGCCGCATGGGACGTTGTGATTTAGCAGCTTCTGGGGTGAGTAAAGTATTATTAACCGGCTCAGGTGGACCATTCCGCTATACTGATATCAGTGCCTTAGATGCCGTTACTCCAGCGATGGCGATTGCACATCCTAACTGGTCGATGGGGCCTAAAATCTCGGTTGACTCTGCAACCATGATGAATAAAGGCTTGGAATATATTGAAGCGCGCTGGCTATTTAACGCCAGTCGTGAGCAAATGGAAGTGATTATTCATCCGCAGTCAGTGATTCATTCAATGGTGCAATATAAAGATGGCTCGGTCATCGCACAAATGGGCTTGCCTGATATGTGTACCCCGATTGCGTGTGCAATGGCTTATCCTGAGCGTGTTGATGCGGGAGTGGCACCACTTGATTTTAGTAAGATCGGTGAGTTTACCTTTATGGAGCCTGACTTTGAGCGTTACCCATGCTTAAAATTAGCCATTGATGCTTGTTATCAAGGACAAGCAGCGACCACAACCTTAAATGCTGCTAATGAAATAGCAGTGGCTGCATTTTTAGCCACCGAGATCCGTTTCACTGATATTGCGAAAGTGAACCAGTTGGTGTTAGAAAGAGCAGTATTAACTGAACCTAATGATATTGATGCCGTAATGATGCTAGATAAACAAGCACGTGAGCTTGCGTTAGACATTATTGCGAAGGAATTTGCATGATTGAATTTATCCGTAATTTAAGCGCTTTTTTAGTTGCTCTTGGTATTCTTATCGCAGTGCATGAGTTTGGCCACTTTTGGGTTGCTCGTCGCTGTGGTGTCTATGTTGAACGTTTTTCTATTGGTTTTGGTAAAGCCTTGTTTAAGCGTGTGGGCAAAGATGGCACTGAATATACATTAGCCATGATACCACTTGGTGGTTACGTCAAAATGCTTGATGAGCGGGTAGCTGAAGTTCCGCCAGAGAAGCGTCATATGGCGTTTAATAATAAGAAAATTTGGCAGCGAAGTGCTATTGTTGCTGCAGGGCCGATGGCAAACTTTGTGTTTGCTATCTTTGCTTATTGGGTGGTTTATCTGATTGGGGTACCAGCATTAAAGCCTGTAATTGGCGAAGTTGCTCCTCAATCAATTGCAGCAAAAGCGGGAATTATTCCCGGAATGGAACTAAAATCAGTTTCTGGACTCGAAACATCTGATTGGGAATCAGCCAATATGGCATTAATTTCCCAAATCGGTGATAAACAAGTGGTCATAACAGCACAAGAGCCTGACAGTTCGATTGTTGTTTCACGTACACTTGATTTAACTCATTGGTCATTTGATCCTGAATCACAGCGAGTATTGACGACATTGGGGATCACTCCATTTACGCCGCCAATTACGCTAACTGTTTCACAACTTGTTGATAATAGTGCAGCAATTGATGCAGGATTTAAATTAAATGATAAGATTGTCGCAGTAGATAATAAATCAGTAACGCAGTGGCAGCAATTTGTTGATGCTGTGCGTACGCATCCTGGAACAACGCTACAAGTTGAAGTTTTACGTGATGAAGAACCGATGATGCTATCATTGACGCCTCGTGTAAAAGTAGAAGCTGATGGCAAAGAAGTTGGCTATGTAGGATTGGCACCAAGTATTGAACCTTGGCCAGCATCATACAAAGTTAATTTGCAGTTTGGTCCGATTGATGCGGCGATAAAAGCGACCGAAAAGACCGGTCAATTAGTGTCATTAACGTTTGATATGGTCACTAAGCTTGTTACTGGTGATGTTGCAATGAAAAACCTCAGTGGGCCGATTTCTATCGCCAAAGGGGCTGGAATGACTGCCGAGTTTGGCTTAGTGTATTTCCTTGGTTTCTTAGCGTTGATCAGTGTTAACTTAGGCATTGTAAACTTATTACCTTTACCTGTGCTTGATGGCGGACATTTAATGTTTTTTGCTGTTGAGGCGGTAACTCGTCGTCCTGTATCTGAACGAATTCAGGATATTGGCTATAGAGTGGGATCAGCCATCTTGGTTGCGTTAATGGCGGTTGCGCTATTCAATGATTTTACCCGACTTTAATAAATGCGTATTTAGCAAGGAATAATCAGTACAGTAATGGCGATTAAAAAACTGTTAGTCGCATCGCTGCTTTTGACAAGTAGCGTTGCGCATAGCGCGGAAAATAAATTTGTAGTTGATAACATTCGTTTTGAAGGTCTTCAACGAGTCACCATGGGCGCAGCATTGTTAAAAATGCCTGTTCGCGTTGGTGATACTGTTGATCCACAGGATATTTCAGCACTGATCAAATCTCTTTATTCTTCCGGCAATTTTGAAGATATTAAGGTATATCGAGACGGTAATACGTTACTGGTCGATGTAAAAGAGCGTCCAACTATTGCAGATATTACCTTTGCGGGTAATAAAGCCATCAAAGATGAGCAGCTAAAAGAGAACCTTGAAGCATCAGGTCTGCGTGTTGGTGAAGCGTTAGATAGAACAACCTTATCTAAGATCGATAAAGGTCTAGAAGATTTCTACTACAGTGTCGGTAAGTATAATGCCACTGTAGAAGCGGTTGTGACGCCTTTACCGCGTAATCGTGTTGATGTGAAATTTGTCTTTACTGAAGGCGTATCAGCTAAAATTAAGCAGATCAATATCCTCGGTAATCATGTTTTCAGTGATGCTGATTTGGTAGGTAAGTTCAAACTTAAGGACAGTGTGCCTTGGTGGGACTTTATGGCCAATGAAAAGTATCAAAAACAAGTATTGCAAGGCGATTTAGAAACATTACGCTCGCAATATTTAAATAATGGTTATTTAAAGTACCGTCTAGAATCAACGCATGTTGCTATTTCTCCTGATAAAAAAGGCGTGTACATTACCCTAAAAGTTCATGAAGGTGAGCAATACAAGGTTAAAAACGTTAAGTTCCAAGGTGACGTTGCTGGCCGTGTTGCTGCATTTGATAAACTGGTGACCTTTAAACCTGACACTGTTTACAATGGTGCAGAAGTTACTGCGTTAGAAGAAGCGGTTAAACGTGAATTGGGTAAAGCAGGTTATGCTTATCCAAAAGTTACCATCATGCCTGAATTTGACGATGCAGCACATCAAGTGACGTTGATCGTTAATGTTGAGCAAGGTAAGCGTGTGTATGTACGCAATATTGAATTTAGTGGTAATAACACCACCAAAGATGAAGTATTACGTCGTGAAATGCGTCAGATGGAAGGCTCATGGTTAAACGGTAAAGCGATTGAAACGGGTAAGCAACGTTTAAACCGCACCGGTTTCTTTGAAAATGTTGATGTACAAACTGTACGAGTACCAGGTTCTGACGATCAAGTTGATGTGAAGTACAAGGTTAAAGAAGCGAACTCAGGCAGTGTTAACTTTGGTGTCGGTTACGGTACTGAATCTGGTATTAGTTTTCAGGCAGGTCTAACCCAACAAAACTTCTTGGGTACAGGTAATCTGTTTGGCATTAATGCCATGACCAATGATTACTCTAAAAACATTAGTCTTGAATATAAAGATCCGTACTTTACGATCAATAACGTTAGCTTGGGTGGTAAAATTTACTACAACGAGTTTGAAGCATCTGATGCTAATATCTCGGATTATACTAACCAAAGTTATGGCGCAAGTTTAACTTGGGGCTTCCCATATAATGAATTGAACTACTTCGATTTTAGTCTTGGCTATGATCACAATAAGATCTCTAATATTCAAGATTACTATCAGATCCAGCAGTTCAAAAAGATTCATGGTTTTGATCAAGATAGTGATAACGCAATTTCACTTGATGACTACAGCTGGACTGTGGCATGGACGCGTAACCACTTAAACCGCGGTTATTTCCCGACTTCAGGTAATTACCAGAGTGCGTCATTTAAGATGACTATTCCAGGTTCTGATTCTCAGTACTTCAAAACCCAATATGATGTGCGTCAATATATTCCATTAACGGAAAAACAAGACTACACCTTATTGTTACGTGGTAAGTTAGGTTACGGTAACGGCTACGGTAAAACTGATAATGGTAGCGATCAATTGATGCCATTTTATGAGAACTACTATGCCGGTGGTTTTACCACTATTCGTGGTTTCCGCTCAAACACTGTTGGTCCAAAAGCTGTTTATGGTCAAGGCCAAGGCAATAACCAAAAAGGTGTGGTGAGCGACGAATCTACCGGTGGTAATGCTATTGCACTCGCAAGTATGGAACTAATTGTTCCAACCCCGTTTGCTTCACAAGAAATTAAAAATCAAGTACGTACTAGTTTCTTTGTTGATGCGGGTTCTGTGTGGGATACTGAATTCCACCCTGATTATACTAACGCAAGTTCATTACCTGATTACTCAGATCCAGGTATGATTCGAGCGTCTTACGGTGCTGCATTACAGTGGATGTCTCCAATGGGTCCACTTGTATTCTCGGTTGCTAAACCAATCAAGAAATATGAAGGGGATGATGAAGAGTTCTTCACATTCACCATTGGCCAGTCATTCTAATTTTTAAGGAGAGTCTTTTGAAACAGTGGATTAAAGCAGCAAGTTTAGGTTTAGTAATTTTATCTTCATCTATGTATGCCAATGCAGCTGAAGCTGCACAAAAAATTGGTTATGTGTCGACAGGTCAGGCAATGTCTGAATTAGCGGCGCGTTACAATGTACAAGAAAAATTACAAAAAGAATTCAGTGGCCGTGTGGCGGCATTGCGTGCGATTGAAGGTAAAATGAAAACCAAAATCGACAAGATGAAGCGTGACGGTGAATTAATGACACCTAAACAGCGTACTGATATTCAACGTGAACTTGCAGCTCTTGATTCTGATTACAAGCTAAAAGCAAAAGCACTAGCTGAAGATCAACGTCGTCGTGGTATGGAAGAAGAGCAAAAGTTAGTTAAGAAGATCCGTACAGCTATCGACACTGTAGCGAAGAAAAATGGCTACAATGTTGTACTAGACGCACAAGCGGTATTGTTTGCAAGCAAAAGCGATGACTTATCATCTAAAGTTATTGCAGCTGTAAAATAAAACAGTCGCCCTGTGGTAAACGTTGTAGCTGGCAGAGCCAGCTACAACTTTTGATCTAACAGCCACCTTATGTGGCTGTTGTTACAAGAGAGATAAAATAATATGGCTGCAATAACGCTTGCTGAATTAGCAAATAAATTAGGTGCCGAGCTACGTGGCGATGGTAGTGTTGAAATTCACTCGATTGCATCGATGGGTAAAGCTGCTAGCGGGCAAATAACGTTCCTTTCTGATAGCAAGTACCGCCAACAGCTTATTGAGTGTCAAGCGGATGCAGTAATGCTACGAGAAGCGGATGTCGAGTTTTTCAACGGCAACATGTTAGTCGTAAAAGATCCTTACCTTAGTTATGCATTAGTGGCTCAACTACTTGATACAACCCCTGTTGCTGCAACGGATATTGCATCATCAGCGTATGTTGATTCAACGGCGACCTTGGGTAGTAATGTCGCTATTGGTCACAATGCAGTGATTGAAGCTGGCGTACAATTAGGCGATAACGTGCAGATTGGTGCTGGCTGTTTTATTGGTAAAAATGCGATTATTGGTGACAACACCAAGCTGTGGGCAAATGTCACTATTTACCATGATGTGGTATTGGGTTCACAGTGTTTAGTACAATCAAGTACCGTTATTGGTGCTGATGGTTTTGGCTATGCCAATGATAAAGGCGAATGGGTTAAGATCCCACAACTTGGTTCAGTTCGTATTGGTGACCGAGTAGAAATTGGTGCGTGTACAACCATTGACCGTGGTGCGCTAGAAGATACCATTATTGCTGATAACGTCATTATTGATAATCAGATGCAAATCGCGCATAACGTGCAGATCGGATATGGTACAGCCATGGCGGGTGGTACTATTGTTGCTGGTAGTACAACAATTGGTAAATATTGTATTATTGGTGGCGCATCTGTGCTTAATGGTCACATTAAGATTGCTGATGGCGTAACAATTACCGGTATGGGAATGGTGATGCGTAGTATTGAAGATAAAGGTATGTATTCTTCAGGTATTCCACTACAACCCAACAAAGAATGGCGTCGAACAGCAACTCGGGTTCATCGAATTGATGAAATGAATAAACGCCTAAAAGCAGTTGAAAAACAACTAGCAGCAAAAGGCGAATAATTTTCATCAACATTGATTGGCCTACCTTTGTGTAGGCCATTTTGCATTTTCATAGCATTTTTTACATGTTTTTAGAACAGGAATTTAGTTTTGACGACCGAAAATAAGACGTTAAACATCACCGAAATTCAGGAACTTCTTCCTCATCGTTACCCATTTCTTATGATTGATCGTGTTACCAATTATGATGAAGGTAAAACCCTAACTGCGATTAAAAATGTTTCAGTTAACGAACCACAGTTTACGGGTCACTTCCCTAAAATGCCGGTATTTCCTGGCGTGTTAATTTTAGAAGCGATGGCACAAGCGACCGGTTTATTAGCTTTTAAAACCTTTGGTGCTCCTGCTGAAAATGAGCTGTACTACTTTGCAAGTATTGATAAAGCAAAGTTTCGTAAGCCAGTAGTACCTGGTGATCAAATGATTCTAGAAGTTGAATTTATTAAAGAGCGTCGTGGTATTGCGCTATTTAATGGTATCGCTAAAGTTGACGGCGAGACGGTATGTTCAGCAGAACTTAAGTGTGCAAGACGAGTATTCTCATGATCCATGAAAGTGCAAAAATTCATCCATCTGCAGTGATTGAAGATGGGGTAATCATTGGCGCTAACGTCACTGTTGGCCCATTTACTTATATTGCAACAGGGGTTGAAATTGGTGAAGGCACTGAGGTGATGTCTCATGTTGTCATCAAAGGACCTACTGTTATCGGCAAAGATAATCGTATATTCCCGTTTGCGATTGTTGGTGAAGAGTGCCAAGACAAGAAGTTTAGTGGTGAAGCGACACGCTTAGAAATCGGCGATCGTAACGTGATCCGTGAAAGCGTGCAGATCCACCGTGGTACTACCCAAGATAAAGGCGTGACGATTGTGGGTAATGACAACCTGTTATGTGTGAATGCTCACATTGCGCATGATGTTGTTGTTGGTAATCACACTCATATTGGTAATAACTCTATTTTAGGTGGTCATGTTACCGTTGGTGATTACGCTGGCGTAATGGCATTATCAGCTATTCACCCATTCTGTACTGTCGGTGCTTATAGTTATATTGGTGGTTGTTCAGCGGTAGTGCAAGATGTGCCACCTTATGTATTAGCACAAGGTAATCATGCTAAACCGTTTGGGCTTAATATCGTCGGTTTGCAGCGTAATGGTTTTGAAAAACCAGAATTACACGCTATTCGTCGTGCCTACAAAGAGATTTATCGTTCAGGGAAAACATTGGCTGAAGTGAAGCCAGTACTTGCTGAAATGGCGAAAGATTGGCCAGCAGTGGCACGTTTCTCTGAAGTGCTTGATAACTCAGAACGCGGTATTATTCGCTAATGACGAAGCCTCTTCGAATAGCAATTGTCGCCGGAGAAATCTCCGGCGATATTTTAGGTGCCGGTTTTATTCAAGCGGTAAAAGCGCGTTACCCTGATGCAGAGTTTGTCGGCGTCGCTGGGCCTCGCATGCAAGCACAAGGCTGTGAAGCACTGTTTGATATGGAAGAGCTTGCCGTTATGGGGATCGTTGAGGTCCTTGGACGTTTGCCGCGGTTATTTAAAGTTAAAGCCGAATTAGTACAGCATTTTAGCGATAACCCGCCGGATGTGTTTGTCGGTATTGATGCGCCAGATTTTAACTTACGCTTAGAAAAAGATTTAAAAGATCGCGGTATTAAAACTGTGCATTATGTCAGTCCGTCAGTATGGGCATGGCGTCAAAAGCGGATCTTTAAAATTGAAGCGGCAACTAACCTAGTGCTGGCTTTTCTGCCATTTGAAAAAGCCTTTTACGATAAGTTTAATGTGCCTTGTCAGTTTGTCGGCCATACCATGGCTGATGCTATTCCACTTCAAACCGATCAAGTTGCAGCGCGTGAATTGCTTGGGTTAGATCCCACTAAGCGCTGGTTGGCGGTACTGCCTGGCAGCCGTGGTAGTGAAATGGCAATGCTTGCTGAGCCGTTTATTCAAACCTGTCAGCAACTTAAAGCAAAACACCCGGAATTAGGATTTGTGGTGGCGTTAGTGAATGAAAAACGTCGCGCTCAATTTGAACAAGCATGGCAACAAACAGCCCCGGAATTAGATTTTGTGTTAGTCGATGACACGGCCCGGAATGTGATGATAGCTGCTGATGCGGTGCTATTAGCCTCAGGTACGGTGGCATTAGAGTGCATGTTAGTGAAGCGTCCAATGGTGGTAGGCTATAAAGTGAAACCACTAACCGCTTGGATTGCTAAGCGAATGCTAAAAACTAAGTATGTATCATTGCCCAATATTATGGCTGATCGTCAATTAGTTACTGAGTTGCTGCAGGAAGATTGTACCCCTGAAAAGTTATTCCATGAAGTGGATAAAATTCTTTATGGTGACACCACAGCCTTGATGACTCAGTTTGAACAAATGCATAAAACTATTCGTTGTAATGCAGACGAGCAAGCGGCACAAGCAGTATTAGCATTAATCAATAAGGCATAGTTGTGATGGCTGAAAAGAAAGAATATCCTCCTTTTGAATATCCGCAAGCTGAGTGTATTGCGGGTGTTGATGAAGTGGGGCGTGGTCCATTAGTGGGTGCGGTGGTGACAGCTGCGGTAATTTTAGATCCCAATAACCCAATAGAAGGGTTAACGGATTCTAAAAAACTGACGGAGAAAAAACGTAATCTGCTGTTTGATGAAATTAAACAAAAAGCACTTTCGTGGTCTCTTGGTCGTTGTGAAGCCGATGAAATTGATCAGCTAAATATTTTACAAGCGACGATGGTTGCGATGCAGCGTGCTGTCGCGGGACTTGATATTCAGCCTGATTTTGTATTGATTGATGGCAACAAAACTCCTGTATTACCGATGGCTGCACAAGCCGTGGTAAAAGGCGATTTACGAGTGGCTGAAATCAGTGCAGCATCCATTATTGCTAAAGTGACTCGCGATCGTGAGATGGAAATCCTTGATGCTGAATTTCCACAGTATGGTTTTGCCAAGCATAAAGGTTATCCAACCAAAGCCCATTTTGCTGCTTTAGAACAATACGGTGCGATTGACCAGCATCGAAAAAGTTTTAAACCCGTTAAACGCGTACTGGGTCTTGATTAAGCCGCGGTGATTGAGTGATAAAAAGGCGAACCATTTGGTATCGCCTTTTTTTATACGACGAATTACGTCCCGATCGGGTATAATTTTTGTTAATTAAGTAATGTAATGAATTAGGTTGTCATGGCAGAACCACGTTTTATCCACCTTCGAGTTCATAGTGATTATTCAATGATCGATGGCTTGGCGAAAGTGAAACCTATCGTTAAGCGCGCAGCTGAACTTGGCATGCCAGCATTGGCTCTCACCGATTTCACTAACCTATGTGGTTTGGTGAAGTTTTATTTTGCTGCTCATGATGAGGGCATCAAGCCGATTATTGGTGCTGATTTTAAAGTACAAAGCCAAGAAATGGGCGATGAATTATTTGAACTCACCATTCTTGCTGCCAATAATGAGGGTTATAAAAACCTGACATTATTAATTTCAGAAGCGTATCAGCGTGGTCATGTTCAGCATCAACCTGTGATAGATAAAGAGTGGCTGATCAAACACCGTGAAGGATTAATTGTTTTATCCGGCGGTAGAGCAGGTGATGTTGGCCGTGCATTGCTTAAAGGTAATCAGCAGCTAACAGAGGCTTGTGTCGCTTTTTATCAAACCTATTTTCCTGACAGTTATTATTTAGAGTTGGTGCGTACTGGTCGTGCTGATGAAGATGCTTACCTTCATTTTGCGATTGAACTTGCCGAAAAATATGATTTGCCCGTGGTTGCTACCAATGATGTGCGCTTGCTTCGTGCTGACCAATTTGATGCCCATGAGATTCGAGTCGCCATTCATGATGGCTATACTATGGTCGATCCTAATCGACCTAAGCTTTATAGTGATCAGCAGTATTTACGCAGTGAAGATGAAATGTGTGAGCTGTTTGCTGATATTCCTGAAGCTTTGCAAAACTCAGTAGAAATCGCTAAACGGTGTAATGTCACAGTGCGTTTAGGGGAATACTTCCTACCGAACTTCCCAACGGGTGACATGAGCATTGAAGACTTCTTGATTGTTAAATCTAAACAAGGACTAGAAGAGCGTTTAGAATTTTTATTCCCAGATCCAGCAGTGCGTGCTCAGCGACGCCCTGAATATGATGAACGTCTTGATATCGAATTAAAAGTAGTTAACCAAATGGGTTTCCCTGGTTACTTCTTGATCGTAATGGAATTTATTCAATGGTCAAAAGATAACGATGTGCCAGTAGGGCCCGGTCGAGGTTCAGGTGCTGGTTCATTAGTGGCCTACGCGCTTAAAATCACCGATCTTGATCCGTTAGAATTTGACTTACTTTTCGAACGATTCTTGAACCCTGAACGTGTATCAATGCCCGATTTTGATATCGACTTTTGTATGGATAAACGCGATTTAGTTATCGATCACGTGGCAGAAATGTATGGTCGTGATGCGGTATCGCAGATCATTACCTTTGGTACTATGGCCGCTAAAGCGGTTATTCGTGATGTCGGTCGTGTGCTTGGACATCCGTATGGTTTTGTTGATCGCATTTCTAAATTAATTCCAGCAGAACCTGGAATGACATTGGAGAAAGCTTTTGAAGTTGAGCCTCAATTGGGCCAATCGTATGAAGCAGACGAAGAAATTCGTGATCTGATTGATATGTGTCGCATTCTTGAAGGTGTAACGCGTAACGCAGGTAAACATGCTGGTGGTGTGGTAATTTCACCAACGACGATCACTGATTTTGCGCCATTATATTGTGATGCGGAAGGTAATAACCCCGTCACTCAATTTGATAAAAATGATGTAGAAACCGCAGGCTTAGTGAAGTTCGACTTCTTAGGTTTACGGACACTCACCATTATTGATTGGGCGTTAGCAATGATCAACCCTCGCCGTATTGAGCAAGGGTTAGAGCCGGTTAATATTGCTGCAATTCCAATGGCGGATAAAAAGTCATTTGATATGTTGCAACGTTCTGAATCAACCGCGGTATTCCAGCTCGAATCCCGTGGTATGAAGGATTTGATCAAACGTCTACAACCCGATTGCTTTGAAGATATGATTGCCTTGGTGGCATTGTTCCGCCCAGGTCCATTGCAATCAGGCATGGTAGATAACTTTATCGACCGTAAGCATGGCCGTGAAGCGGTATCTTACCCCGATGAAAAATGGCAACATGAATCGTTAAAAGAAATTCTTGATCCCACTTACGGTATTATTCTGTATCAAGAACAGGTAATGCAGATCGCACAGGTACTAGCTGGCTACACCCTAGGTGGGGCCGATATGTTACGTCGTGCGATGGGTAAGAAAAAGCCATCAGAAATGGCGAAACAGCGCGCCGTATTTGAGCAAGGTGCTATCGATAACGGCGTCGATGGCGAATTGTCGATGAAGATCTTTGACTTGGTAGAGAAATTTGCCGGTTATGGTTTTAACAAATCGCACTCGGCTGCTTATGCGTTAGTGTCGTACCAAACATTGTGGTTAAAAGCCCATTATCCGGCTGAGTTTATGGCGGCGGTAATGACGGCTGATATGGATAATACCGATAAGATCATTAGCTTGGTTGATGAATGTCACCGCATGAAGCTAAAGCTGTTACCGCCAGATGTAAACAAAGGTCTATATCGATTTAATGTCGATGAAGATGGCGCAGTTGTTTATGGTATTGGTGCGGTAAAAGGTGTCGGTGAAGGCCCGATTGAAAATATCATTAGTGCCCGTGAAAAGGACGGCCACTTTAAAGATTTATTTGATTTCTGTGCCCGTATTGATACTAAAAAAGTCAATAAGCGTGTACTTGAAAAGTTAATTAAATCTGGCGCATTAGATCGTTTAGGTCCTAATCGCGCCGCAATGTTAGCGACATTAGATGATGCGATTAAAGCGGCCAGTCAATATCATCAGGCTGAAGCATTTGGTCAGGCTGATATGTTTGGTGTATTAACCGCAGCCCCTGAAGAAGTTGAGCATGCTTATGCTAATATTCCAGAAGCACCTGAAAGCGTTTGGCTTGAAGGTGAACGTGAAACATTAGGGTTATACTTAACCGGTCATCCGATTAATGCTTATATTTCTGAATTAAAGCATTACACCACCTGGCGTTTAAAAGATGCGCAGCAAACTGGGCGCGATAAAGTTGCCTCTGTGGCAGGATTGGTGATTGCTGCTCGCGTGATGACCACCAAGCGTGGTAGTCGCATTGGTTTAATGACATTAGATGATCGTTCGGGTCGTATGGAAGTGATGTTATTCACCGATGCTCTCGATCGTTACATTGATTTGCTTGAAAAAGACAAAATAGTGGTCGTATCTGGACAGGTCAGCTTTGATGATTTCAATGGTGGCCTTAGAATGTCAGCACGTGAAGTGCTCGATATTTCAGAAGCACGAGAAAAACATCTTCGTGGTGTTGCTATTTCAGTTACTGAAGAGCAAATTGACGAACAATTTTTTTCCCGTTTCAGCCAAGTGTTGGAACCGCATAGAGCAGGAACGGTTCCTGTTCATATGTATTATCAGCGCTCGAATGCTCGGGCCAAGTTTACCCTAGGAACAGAGTGGCGCGTAACGCCTGCCGATAAATTATTGTCGGACTTGAAAATGCTCTTAGGTGATAAACAGGTCGAGCTTGAGTTTAATTAAGTTAGCTTGTTATTTGTGGTAGGGTATAACCAAACCCTATCATAAAAATAAGCAAAAGGATTTTAAGTGGTATGAGCCTGAACTTCCTCGAGTTTGAACAACCGATTGCAGAATTAGAAGCAAAGATTGAAGCACTACGTGATGTATCTCGTCGTGATGAGTCTAACTCGGTTGATCTTGAAAAAGAAATTGAGCAACTAGAAAAGAAAAGCCTCGAATTAACTAAGAAAATCTTTGGTGATCTTGGTGCCTGGCAGGTTGCGCAACTCGCACGCCACCCTCAGCGCCCATATACTTTTGATTATGTCGAGCACATGTTCGAAGAGTTTGATGAATTAGCCGGTGATCGTGCTTTTGCTGACGATAAAGCGCTAGTTGGTGGTATTGCACGTATTGATGGTCGTCCAATTATGGTTATTGGTCATCAAAAAGGTCGTGGTACTACTGAAAAAGTGAAACGTAACTTTGGTATGCCAAAACCTGAAGGTTATCGTAAAGCGCTGCGCCTAATGAAAATGGCAGAGCGTTTTAAAATGCCGATTGTGACTTTTATTGATACCGCGGGTGCATACCCTGGTGTTGGTGCAGAAGAGCGCGGTCAATCAGAAGCGATTGCAGCTAACTTAAAAGCAATGGCAGGTCTTACAGTACCGGTTATTTGTAATGTGGTTGGTGAAGGCGGTTCTGGTGGTGCATTAGCGATTGGTGTCGGTGATTGCGTTAACATGTTGCAATACTCAACTTATTCCGTCATTTCACCGGAAGGTTGTGCATCAATTTTATGGCGTGATGCTGATAAAGCCCCACAAGCTGCTGAAGCGATGGGACTGACGGCTCCGCGTTTAAAAGAGCTTGAGCTAATCGATAATATTATCGAAGAACCATTGGGTGGCGCACACCGTAATGTGCCGCTAATGGCTAATACGCTAAAAGCGCAAATTAAAGCGACCCTAGAAGAATTAGATCAGCTTGATACTGAAGCATTACTTGAGCGTCGTTACCAACGTTTAATGAGTTACGGTTACTGTTAATCGCGATTTATTCTACGTCTAACAAAGGTCAGCATAAGTGCTGGCCTTTTTTTATATGTTTATGTTAGTCAATGCCGTTTGTTGGTATTGGTTAATTCGACTCTGATATAGACTAGATAGTCTGTTTGTTAAAGATATAAGCCAATGTTGTATTCTCATTTTTGTCATCAAATACTTGCCAATCCACCTGCAACTAAACGATTAGTGTTGGCATTAAGTGGCGGGTTAGATTCACGGGTCATGCTAGATTTATTGGCGCGTTTTATTGATCAACACCGTGATTATCGAGCTCATGCGGTATATGTCCATCATGGATTGAGTACTAATGCTGATACATGGGCGCAGCAATGTGTTACTTGGTCAATAGCAAGTGGTATTGGTTGTGATATTGAGCGAGTACAGTGTGACTTAGGCGCTGGGGCGAGTGTCGAACAAGCCGCTCGTGATGCCCGTTATCACGCGCTATCGCAGCATATTCAATGTGGTGATACATTGCTGACTGCGCAACATGCTGATGATCAAATTGAAACCGTATTATTAGCCTTAAAACGCGGTAGTGGCCCGGCAGGGTTAGCGGCAATGCCGGTGTTAACAACCTTTGCCTGTGGGCAGCATTTACGGCCATTACTCTCTGTTAGCCGCGCCGACATAGAAGCTTATGGTGCTCAACACCAGTTACAGTGGGTTGAAGATGAAAGTAATCAAGATCAACGTTATGATCGTAATTTTATTCGTCATCAAATAACTCCGTTGCTTAACGAACGCTGGCCAGGTATACGTAAAGCCGTTACTCGTAGTGCGCATTTATGTGGTGAGCAAGAGGGCTTATTAGAAGAGTTGCTAAGCTGTCAGTTACAACAAGCACGACAAGCTGATGGTAGTTTGCGAATTGCTGAAAATATCAGTGCTCGTTTGGGGATGGCATTGATTCGACAGTGGTTAAAACAACAAGCTGTGATTATGCCTTCACTGGCTCAGCTTGAACAAATTTGGTTTAACCTTGTGCAAGCAAAGGCGGATGCTAATCCACAAGTGTGTTGGCAGCAATATCAAGTACGTCGTTATCAACAGCAGTTGTATTTATTACAGCAATGGCCTGACATCAGTGATTGGCAGCAACCATTATACCTTAATCAAGACTGTCATTTGCCTCAAGAGCTTGGCGTGGTAACGCTAAAACAGACCGCCTCTGCAACCTTAAGACCTCCTTACACTAACGAAACAGTATCAGTGCGATTTGATTACTTAGGGCCGGAAATCAAGCCTCAAGGACGTAGTGGTAAGCGTAAGTTTAAAAAATTGCTGCAAGAATATAAGGTACCGAGTTGGTTACGTCGTCGTACACCAATGCTATTTTATGGTGAGCAATTAGTCGCAGTAGCAGGGGTGTTTGTGGTGGCAGAGTTTGTTGCTACGACTTCGACAACAACCACAAAAGTCGAGTTTGAATGGTTACGGGCATAAACGTTGAGTTATTTGTCCTAAAACAATTATTAATTCGCATATGTTAAACTTATTAACATATGCGATTGTTTAATAAATATTTATTCAGATAGATATTCTTTTGTTGCTTAAATGGCCGATGCATATTATCGTACTAGTTCACTGATACGATGTAATGGCGAGAAAGGATAGATTATGAGTAAACCATCGACACTTGGAGGTGCATGCATTATTGCTAGTGTGTGCGTAGGCGCAGGAATGCTTGGGTTACCAAGTGCTGGTGCTGGCGCATGGACATTATGGACGGTACTTGCGATCTCAGTAACGATGGTGATGATGACGTTATCTGGATGGTTATTACTTGAAGCATTAAAGCATTATGAGTTTAAGGTATCGTTTAACACCATTACAAAAGATGTGCTTAAAGGCAAAGTCAATGCGATCAATAATTTATCGCTGTATTTTGTCGGTGGTATTTTACTTTATGCCTATATTTCGTCATCAGGTATGATTTTTGGCGGTTTACTTGATATTAACCCCAAACTCGCTTCGGTATTATTTGTCATTGCTTCTTCTGTGTTTGTGCTTCACTCAACCCGTGCTGTTGATCGGATCTCGATTTTACTGATTTTATTTATGATTATCAGTTTTGTGATTGGTATTTCAGGGCTTGCAGCTAATATCCAATTGCCGACTTTACTTGATAGTATTGATTCACAAGCAGATCTTTCTCCTTATGCACTTGCGATCCTGCCTGTGGCATTAACTTCTTTTGGTTATCATCATTCCGTAAGTACCATGCGTGATTATTACCGCGATGAAAACCGTGCTAAAAATGCTATTTTAGGTGGAACACTTATTGCTTTAACATTTTATGTGATTTGGGTGATATGTATTTTTGGTAATTTACCCCGCACGCAATTTGGACCGATTGTTGCAGCTGGTGGTAGTGTCGATGCGTTAATGACAGCATTGGGTGGAGTGGTGAACTCTAACAGCGTTAAACAGGCACTTAATATTTTCTCAATTGCCGCGGTAGTATCATCGTTTATCGGAGTAGGGCTCGGTGTATTTGATTACTTGGCTGATTTATTTGGCTTTGAAGATACCAACCAAGGCCGTTTTAAAGCTTGGGGAGTAACTTTTATTCCGCCATTAGTCTTTTCATTATTTGCCCCATTTGGTTTTGTGGCTGCAATTGGCTTAGCTGGTGCTGCCGCAACTATCTGGACCTGTATTATTCCCGCATTATTGGCTAAAAAATTACGCCAACGTCAGCCTGAACGACAAGGTTTTGTCGTACCCGGAGGCAATGTCACGGTGTATGCAGTAATAATCTTTGGAGTATTAACTGCGTGTTTCCATTTATTAGCGATGGCTGATGTATTGCCGATATTCAAAGGCTAATTGAGGCGTTACACCAAATAGATGTTATTTAATAAGTATAAAAAACGGCACTGATGAGTGCCGTTTTTTTTATTTGATGCTTATAAGTCAGTGTTAACGAAATTGCTGCACTTCTGGTAAGAAATCAAATCCGCCAGTGGCTAATTTTGCAATCAGTTGCTCACGGTTGATATCAAAAAATTTTACCAGATTATCAAGGCTATTAAATTCATCACGAATCTTCATATTGACAATACTCATCAACATTACAGTGTCCATGGTTTCAAATTTTGATAAATCCATCTATTAATCCTCGTGATCACTGATCAGTAAGTTGGCTGCCGCAAAAGCCGCTTGCTCTCGCACTGTGAGTGGTAACTCAGTATTAGCAGCAATATCATCCAAGGTTTTAATTGCGCACTTGATAGCGGTTGGAATATAGCCTTGATCACCACTGCCAATTTGAGAGTAAGTAACGCGAATTAACTCGCAACATTGATAAACTTGCATGGTCTTTCCTTTGCTAAAAATATTCACCTAACATCACAATAAAATGATCTTAGGTGAAGATATTTATGTTGTTACTGAGTTGAATATTATCATAGCAGCACAACAGATAAAAAATGTTTGTGATAATTTAGCCATAAAAAAAGCTGCCTAAAATTGGCAGCTTTTTAAAATCATATGGTTGTTAATTAAGCCATTTTTTGCTTAAGAAAGTCCATAACATCAGCAGCCATAACTGCTTCTTTAGTGCCAGTACGACGGTTCTTATATTCCATCTCACCGTTTTCAAGGCTTCGATCACCAATCACGATAGTGTGTGGAATACCGATCAGTTCCATATCAGAGAACATGACGCCTGGACGCTCTTTACGATCATCAAATAAGACTTCAACGCCCATTGCAGTAAGATCAGCATATAGCTTCTCAGCTGCTTCTTGAACGCGCTCTGATTTGTGCATGTTCATTGGTACGATAGCCACTTGGAAAGGCGCTAGTGCGTCAGGCCAGATGATGCCGTATTTGTCGTTGTTTTGCTCGATAGCTGATGCCACAACGCGTGATACACCGATACCGTAACAACCCATTTCTAGAATTGAATTCTTACCGTTTGAATCAAGGACGCTACAGTTCATCTTATCAGAGTAAGTGGTACCTAACTGGAAGATGTGACCGACTTCAATACCACGTTTTAGCATCAAGACACCTTGACCACATGGGCTTGGATCGCCTTCTACTACATTACGTAGATCATCAACACGGCCAAGTTCAACGTCACGACCCCAGTTGATACCGATGTTGTGTTTACCGTCGATGTTAGCACCGGCAGCAAAGTCACTCATAACCGCAACACTGTGATCAACGATAAATGGTAATGCAAGGCCAACAGGGCCTAGAGAACCCGCACCCGCGCCAACAAGTTCACGCATTTGTTCTTCAGTTGCCATTTCTAATGGAGACGCAACTTCAGCAAGGTTTTCTGCTTTGATTTCGTTAAGCTCGTGATCACCACGAATGATCAATGCCACGATAGGAGCATCGATGTCATCAGACGCTTTAACAAATAGTGTCTTAACTGTTTTCTCGATAGCAATACCGTGTTGTTCAACCAGTTCTGCAATAGTTTTCGCATTTGGTGTATCAATCACTGTCATTGCTTGTGTTGGCTGTGCGCGCTCAACAGCAGGTGCAATAGCTTCTGCTTTTTCGATGTTAGCAGCGTAATCAGATTCAGTAGAGAATGCGATTAAGTCTTCACCACTTTCTGCAAGTACGTGGAACTCTTGTGAGCCATTACCACCGATTGCGCCTGAGTCTGCCAATACTGGACGGTACTCAAGACCCATACGGTCAAAGGCTTTACAGTAAGCGGCATGCATTGTATCAAAAGACTTTTGTAAACCGTCTTTATCGATATCAAAGCTGTAAGCATCCATCATGCAGAATTCACGTGCACGCATTACGCCAAAGCGAGGGCGACGCTCATCACGGAATTTTGTTTGAATTTGGTAAAGGTTCAGCGGCAGTTGCTTATAAGAGCTTACTTCGTTACGTACAAGGCTAGTGATAACCTCTTCTGCCGTAGGGCTAAGTACAAACGGACGCATATGACGGTCAGTAAAGCGAAGTAGTTCAGGACCCATTTTTTCAGAGCGGCCTGTCTCTTCCCATAGTTCAAACGGCTGAACAACGGGCATCAAAGTTTCGATTGCGCCTGCATTATCGATTTCTTGGCGAACGATGTTTTCGACTTTACGCAGCACACGTAGACCGGTAGGTAGCCAGGTATATAAACCTGAAGCCAACTTACGGATCATACCTGCACGTAGCATTAGTTGATGACTAATGACTTCTGCGTCGTTTGGCGTCTCCTTCAGGGTAGAAAGAAGATATTTACTGGTACGCATTGATGGTATCCGTTATTGATAAAAGGAAAGAGAAGGAACTGATGTTCCACCCGTCAGTTTGATGACGATAGCCTGCTATATTACCAGCCTCGGCGCTATTCGCCAAAGATAACTGTGTTGAATCGATTATTGAACAAGGGTATCGATACTCACGACAGTAATGATCGGTTCTGCAACTGTAAACTGAACATTAAAATCAAATAAGTTTACCGCATAGAGCTTGCTGTCTGGTTTGCCTTTTTTATACGCAGGACGTGGATCTTGCGCGAGTACTTCAGTAATAACTGCTCGATGATAGTCAGCATGTTTACCAACTAATTGTTGCAATGCTGGTGGTGAAAAGTGCACTTCCAGTGTCGCAGGTTGGCTAGTCGCAAAGCCACCTAATGCTTTAGGTAAACTGTCGGAATAGGGAATATAAGGTTTAATATCAATAATTGGCGTGCCATCAACCAAATCGGCACCTGCAATATCAATAATGACTTGGCCATTACAATGACGAACGCCTTGTAATTTAACCGCCGACATACCAATGCCATTAGGACGAAAAGTCGCACGGCTAGCAAATACACCAATGCGCTCATTGCCTCCAAGTCGAGGAGGACGAACTGTCGGTCGCCAACCAGCCTCTAAGTTTTGGTCAAACAAAAATAATAGCCACACATGACTAAATTGTTCAATACCGCGTACTGCATCTAATGAGTTAGCCTGATCGTGTAAAATCACTTCACAGCGAGCACTAGGCACTAATCCTGGCTGGCGAGGAACGGCGAATTTTTCTTTATAAGGAGAGTGAACAATACCGATAGGTTCAATGCTATAAGCCATCAAATTAAGCCAATTATAAGCTGAAAGTAATTTGATAATATAACATAAAAAAAGAGCAGGCGATGAAGCCTGCTCTTGATGGAGATTGTATTAATTGGCGAGATTACCAGCCTTTAACCGCTCCGCCATTGAAGATGGTTTGGGCTGAATTATAGACATCGTCTGATTGGTAAGCTTGAATGAACTTTTGAACATTTTCAGCTTTGACGTTATCTTCACGCGCTACAATGATATTGACATAAGGTGATTGCTTATCTTCAACAAACACGCCATCTTTTTCTGGCGTAAGGTTTAGACTACTCGCATATGTGGTATTAATAATCGCTAAAGCAACATCATCTAATGAACGCGGTAGTTGCGCAGCTTCTAATTCAACGATTTTGAGGTTTTTAGGATTGCTAACAATATCCAATACCGTTGCAGTCAAACCCGTATCAGGTTTGAGAGTAATTAAACCTTGTTGCTGTAATAATAATAATGAACGGCCAAGGTTAGTCGGATCATTAGGAACCGAAATCTGATCGCCATCTTTTAATTCATCAACCGATGTAATCTTATTTGAGTAGCCAGCAATAGGGTAAACGAAAGTATTACCCGCGATCGCAAATTTATAACCACGATCTTTAATTTGCTGTTCTAGATAAGGTTTGTGCTGAAAGGCGTTAGCATCAATTGAACCTTCAGCTAAGGCTGCATTGGGTGATACGTAATCAGTAAAGGTGACTAATTCAACATCAAGTCCATATTTATCTTTGGCTTGTTTCGCTGCAACTTCTGCAACTTGCTCTTCTGCGCCAGCCATCACGCCAATTTTTACTTTATTGTTATCGACAACAGCTGTTTCTTGGTCACTACAACCTGCGAGTGTGACAGCAGCAGCAACGCCTGCAATGGCAAAAAGATGTTTAAGATTGAACGCCATAGTATTTCTCCTTAAATGGGCTTTCCCTAATTGTATAAATGATAAATAACAGCTTGAGTTATTAGCGGTGATCAACACGTTTTACTAAGTGATCACCAATAGATTGAATCAGTTGTACTAAAATAACTAACATAATAACGGTGATGGCCATAACCGTACCGTCAAAACGTTGGTAGCCATAACGAATACCGACATCGCCTAAACCGCCACCGCCAACAGTCCCCGCCATTGCCGAATAACTAATTAAAGTAACTAAGGTAATAGTGACAGCATTAATAATGCCCGGCAGCGCTTCAGGCAACAGCACTTTGATAATGATTTGAATTGGGGTTGCGCCCATTGCCTGTGCAGCCTCAATGAGTCCAGCCGGAATTTCCAGTAATGCACTTTCCACTAAACGAGCAATAAAAGGAATTGCGCCGACAGTAAGTGGCACAATCGCTGCAGCAGTACCAATTGAACTGCCAACCACAAATCGAGTAAAAGGAATAATCGCAACTAATAAAATAATAAAAGGGATTGAACGGCCGATATTAACCACAATACCAAGTATTTTATTTAAGACAGGGTTTTGCCATAAACCGTTTTTCTTGGTGAGGTGAAGGGCAACACCGAGTGGAATTCCAATAATAAAACCAATCAGACCCGCAACAAACACCATCGTCAATGTTTGTCCTAGTGCATCAATAAGTAATTCAGTTAGGCGCTGATTGCTCTGCCACCATGTTGTTATTGAATCAAGCGACATAACCTAGCACCTCAACCTGTAATTTATGATCACGTAAAAAAGAAATAGCATCATCAATAGCAGTTTGAGTGCCAAAGAACTCAGCCAGCATCAGACCAAATTTGACACCACCGGCATAATCCATATTTGAACTGAGAATGCTGATGTCGAGATTAAACTCACGTGCTACCTGACTAATTAAAGGTGCGTCAACAGAGTCTCCGGTAAATTCAAGTCGAATTAAGGGATAACTGCCTTTTACAGGGGTTGAAGTCATGCGTGATTGGTAATCTTCTGGGATCGACAAATCTAAGGTTGAGCGAATAAACGCTTTTGCTAGCGCGGTTTTAGGATGAGCAAAAATATCACCCACTAAACCTTGTTCAACTAGCTCACCATCACCGATGATCGCAACTTGATGACAAATACCTTTAACGACATCCATTTCATGAGTGATCAATAAAATGGTTAGATTAAGTTGCTGATTAATTTTACGTAACAAAGCTAATATTGATTGAGTTGTTGCAGGATCAAGCGCGCTGGTGGCTTCATCACACAATAAAACTTTAGGATCAGAGGCTAAAGCACGAGCAATGGCTACTCGCTGCTTTTGACCACCACTTAAATTTGAAGGGTAACTATTACGTTTATCTTCTAAACCTACTAGCGATAGTAATTCTGTTACTTTGGTATTAATTGCGTGAGCTGACACGCCCGCAAGTTCTAATGGCAAAGCAATATTGGCAAATACAGTCCGTGATGACAGTAAATTAAAATGCTGGAAAATCATGCCAATTTTGCGGCGAGCCAAAGTCAATTCATTTGATGATAGCTGTGTTAAATCAATACCATCGACAACGACATTACCTGAGGTCGGTTTTTCTAATAAATTCACACAGCGGATCAGGGTACTTTTTCCTGCGCCAGATGAACCAATCACCCCGAAAATCGTTCCTTGTTCAATCGTAAGGTTAATATCTTTTAGCGCATTAATCGCTTTCTCACCTTGATAGAACACCTTATTTACTTGTTTTATTTCTATCATTGAACTTCCTGATTCTTAGATGAAATGATTATATGACAGTGATGCTATATTGCATTAGTTGTTAATTATTGGTTATTGTAGTTAAATCATCTTAACTGCTGTTAACCTGATGCTATGGCTAATCGGTTTTTAAGTCAATAGCTATTTTTACGTCTAGACGTCTAAATGGTTGTTGGCATTTATAATAGTATTGGTAATATCGTGATCATCTCTGTGAATGTGATAACTAATACTTTTCGCTGCCAACTCGTGACATAATCACCACAATATCTACTTGTTGAGGGCTTTCTTGTGGCCAAACCTGCTGTCTTTATTGATCGTGATGGCGTAATAAATGTCGATCATGGCTATGTACATACTGTTGATGATTTTGAATACATTGATGGTGTTTTTGGTGCATGTAAAAAATTCAAAGAAATGGGTTATTTACTTGTTTTAGTTACCAATCAATCAGGTATTGCTCGTGGCATGTTCACCGAAGATGAGTTTATTAGCCTAACTGAGTGGATGGATTGGAATTTCGAAGATCAAGGTGTTGAATTGGATGGTATTTACTATTGCCCACACCATGCAACAGAGGGTAAAGGTGAATATCTACAAGATTGTGATTGTCGTAAACCAAATCCAGGTATGTTGATATCAGCGCAAAGCTATTTAGATATTGATATGTCAAAATCAGTGATGATTGGTGATAAAGCGGACGACATGAAAGCGGCAATCGCGGCTGATGTTGCTTTCAAAGTATTAGTACGTACAGGTAAAGCTATTACTGAAGAAGGTGAAGCTTTAGCAGATGTTGTTTTAGACAGTGTTAAAAATGTACCTACATGGTTAGCTGAAAACGCATAATCATAATCAGAAAGAGCAATCGTTTAGCGACTGCTCTTTCTGAGTATTGATTTATTATTGTTGTGATAGTTTTTATTTGTGATCGCATAATACCTTCTATACCTTCTATACCTTCTATACCTTCTATACCTTCTATACCTTCTATACCTTCTATACCTTCTATACCTTCTATTTATATATCTAAAACACAGATTTTAAATTGTGTAGCGACTAATAATGGCAATGTATAGACAGAACCCATATAGCAATAGCTTTATTGTGCTTAAAAAATAGATGAAAAATTGTAGGTAGATTAAAAAAAAAGCAGTTGATTGCTTGGGGGTAAAAAAACTATTGTCAGCCAATAAAATCTCCCTATAATGCGACCTCACTGACACGGACAACGGCGCAAGCGGTTACCGAAAGTCAGGATGTTCTTTAACAATTTGACCATGCAATCTGTGTGGGCACTCGTTGAATAGTTAAGTCGAAAGATTTATCAATGAACTGAGTGACCAATACAAATAACTACGGTTATTTGGCACAGTCAATTCATTATCGTTCTCTTCTCTATATGAAAAGAACAACGATAATAGCTTTAAAATTACTAAGGTAGTTTTGAAGTCAGTATTCATTGAGCCGTTTCGAAAGAAACAACAAAACTTTAATTGAAGAGTTTGATCATGGCTCAGATTGAACGCTGGCGGCAGGCCTAACACATGCAAGTCGAGCGGTAACAGATTGATAGCTTGCTATCAATGCTGACGAGCGGCGGACGGGTGAGTAATGCCTGGGAATATACCCTGATGTGGGGGATAACTATTGGAAACGATAGCTAATACCGCCTAATCTCCGATCTTTTACGAGATGGGAGCAAAGAGGGGGACCGTGCGGCCTCC
>NZ_UNRL01000012.1:0-85871 GCF_900537155.1 Photobacterium sp. Alg240-V54 | reverse complement strand
TGTAACGCTATCCTATTGGCAGAAGTTTCGCGCTTTAACGCCAAACAAGTACCAGAACGTTTTGTTGATATCGCTAAAGCTATGGGTATCGACACCGCAGCAATGACCCAAGAGCAAGCAGTAAATGCCGCCCTTGAAGCGATTGATGCACTATCTGAAAAGGTAGGTACCAAGCAACGCCTAGCTGATTTGGGTGTCACTGAAGATAAGTTAGCGTTCATGGCGCAAAACGCTCTAAACGATGCGTGTTCTCTAACCAACCCACGCAAAGCGAGCCTAGAAGAAATCGTAGCGATCTTCAAAGCACGCATGTAATTATCAATAATGGTGATGATTTGCTAACGATAAGATAAAAAAAGGCCGCTAAATTTAGCGGCCTTTTTTGGTGGCTATAAAACGGTTTTAATAAAACCAGCGTTATAAAACCACAACGTTGATTGCTTGCAGGCCTTTTTGACCTTGCTCAACATCAAATGATACTTTTTTGCCTGCTGGCAGGGTGGTTAATGTTTTATCAGCAATGCCACTGCTGTGAACGAACACATCTGCATTACCAGTATCTTGGGTTAGAAAGCCAAAGCCTTTTTCTTCGCTAAACCACTTTACTAAACCCGTTGCTTTATGCGACATGTGTAACCCTTACTGTAAAAATATCAATAAATAATGTTGCTAATAAATCGTGGTCATTACTAACGCTGAGCAACAAAGTGGGCTGATTATTTCTGTAAACCGAATGCTTGTAAAGGCCAATGTCGCCCCTGCTAATCGGCTGCTAACAAAAAAGATCGCCCTTAGACGATCTTTTGGGGTGGCTATCAACACGGTCGATTAACGTTTTTCAAGAATATTAATCAGATCGACGGTGCCAGCCTGAGCGCGTGAAACATAGTTGGCCATGATCAATGAATGGTTAGCGATCAGGCCAAAACCATTACCATTTAAAATCATTGGGCTCCATACCGTTTCTTGAGTTGCTTCAAGCTCACCGATGATTTGATCCATCACTACCATCGCTTTGGTTTCTTCTAATACTTCTTTAAAGTCATCGCGCATTGATTGCATTAATAGCAATAATGCCCATGTTGAACCGCGAGACTCATAGAAGACATTATCTATTTTGAGCCACGGGGTTTTGGTGTTATCAACTTTGATTTCACGTAGAACACCATTGCCTTCAGCTAATTGATCGTGATCGACGTTTAAGTGTGCTTCACCGACCGATGAACCGAGATCTTGTGAAATGCTACCAAGGCGGTTTTGAACCACTTCTAGCCACGCCACTAAGCCATCATCACGAGCATAGAATGTGGCTTTCTTACTCGGGTTTTTAGCCTCTACTAGACGATCTCGATAACTGATCAATGAGTCGATCGCGTCTTGGTATTGTGATTCTGCACTTGGGAAGTTCCAGCTGTGACTATTAATGTTAAGTGCTGGCTGCGCTTCTTTTAGATCCGGATCAATGCGGCTTTCATTTTGAGAACGGCTAATACGATCTTTTAAAATAAGGACCATATCGCGCACTTGGGTTAATACGCCAGCTTCCCAAGCGGGCATGTTATCCATCAATACACTCGGTGGTAGACGGTCATTAGTTAGGAAACCACCCGGCTTATCCAGTAATAACTGATTAATATGGATCAAGGTCGTCGTGGTTTCGTAACCAATAACTGGCTGTTGATGGTTCAGTGTCGCTTGTTGAGCGGCATATTTACTTGGCGAAAAGGTGTCGGGCTCACAAGACCAATAAACGGAGACTGCGTAGCCAAGTAAGACCGCGAGAGCTCCCCCGATAACAATTTTTTTCTTGTTCATAATAACCTCATTGCGGATGTAACGAATGTTTAGCAGTAAAAATGGCTGTTAAAGACGTGAATAGCAGTATATTGATGCTAGTCACTGGGCTGGAATGTAGATAAATATGTCATTTTGTATAATTATACTACGAATAAATTATTGCTTTTGTGAATTCTATACGGTGTTGATTTGCTTCTGAAATAAGCAAAAAAAACTGAATTTGAATGACAGAAAATTGACATTTGTCGCAGTTAAACATGGTTAGCTATTCACAATTTCAGTTTCAACCAAGTAGCTTTGTGTGATTATGTGTTTGATTATGTAGATATTTAATTAAACACAGTGAGAGTTGTCACAATTATGGTGATTCTCAAACTTGGTTGGTATACACTAACGCCGCTTAGTATTTTTGTAGCACGGATATGACACTAAAAGTCGCAATAAATGGATTCGGCCGCATCGGTCGCAGTGTGCTCCGCGCATTGTATGAGAGCGGTAAACACCACCAGATTAACGTCGTGGCCATCAACGAATTGGCTGAGCCTGAATCAATGGCTCACTTACTTCAGTATGATTCAAGCCATGGACGCTTCGGTAAGCCTGTCAGTCATGATCAGGAGCATCTTTTTATTGCCCATGAAAATGGTCATCGCGATCAAATTCGTCTGCTTCATCAACCCGATCCTAAATTATTACCGTGGCATGATTTGGATGTCGATATCGTCCTTGATTGTACTGGCCATTTAGGTTCTCGTGCTGATGGTTTAGCCCACATCGATGCTGGTGCTAACAAAGTGTTATTTTCCCATCCTGCTGCCAAAGACATCGACTTTACTGTGATATATGGCGTTAACCATCACCAGTTAACTTCGCAACACACGATTGTTTCTAACGGCTCTTGTACGACGAATTGCATTGTGCCCATCATTCAGGTGTTGGATGATTGTTTCGGTATTGAAACAGGCTCAATAACCTCAATTCACTCTGCAATGAATGATCAGCAAGTCATTGATGCTTATCACCCCGATTTACGCCGAACACGTGCTGCTAGCCAATCCATTATTCCAGTAGATACCAAATTACATTTAGGTATCGGTCGTATTTTTCCGAAGTTTTCTGACAAATTTGAAGCGATTTCTGTGAGGGTGCCCACAATAAATGTCACCGCCATGGATTTAACGGTTACTGTTACAACAAACGTGAAAGTTAATGACGTAAATCAAGCATTATTAAATGCGTCTCGTTGTACATTAAAGGGTATAGTGGCTTATACCGAAGCACCATTAGTGTCGATTGACTTCAATCATGATCCCCATAGCGCGATTGTTGACGGTACTCAAACCCGCGTAAGTGGTCAGCATTTAATTAAAATGTTGGTGTGGTGTGATAACGAATGGGGATTTGCAAATCGCATGTTAGATACTGCGTTAGCAATGGCGGCAACAGGTAACTCTGCTGCAACGCCGCAAAAATAAGTAGTAAGAATTATTGGGTTTGGCAGTGACGCCGAGCCGTGAAATTTATGAACTTTTATTTTAAATAATGTTGAGAGGGCAAAACATGTCTGTAATCAAGATGACTGATCTGGACCTAGCTGGTAAGCGTGTATTTATTCGTGCTGACCTAAACGTGCCAGTAAAAGACGGTAAAGTAACTTCAGATGCACGTATCCTTGCATCTCTACCTACTATTCAGCGTTGCCTAGAAGCTGGCGCTAAAGTAATGGTTACTTCTCACCTAGGTCGTCCAACGGAAGGCGAATACGCAGAAGAATTCTCTCTACAGCCTGTAGTTAACTACTTAAATGACGCACTAGATTGTGACGTTAAACTAGCAAAAGATTACCTAAATGGTCTTGAGCTAAACGCAGGCGAGCTTGTTGTTCTTGAGAACGTACGTTTCAACAAGGGCGAGAAGAAGAACGAAGACGAACTATCTAAGCAATACGCTGCACTTTGTGACGTATTCGTAATGGATGCATTTGGTACGGCTCACCGTGCACAAGCATCTACTTACGGTGTAGGTATGTTTGCACCTGTAGCATGTGCAGGTCCACTACTTGCTGGCGAACTAGAAGCGCTAGGTAAAGCAATGGATAACCCAGCACGTCCAATGGTTGCTATCGTTGGTGGTTCTAAAGTATCTACTAAACTAACTGTACTTGAGTCACTATCTAAGATTGCTGACCAAATCGTTGTTGGTGGTGGTATTGCTAACACATTTATCGCTGCTGAAGGTAACGATGTAGGTAAGTCTCTATACGAAGCAGACCTTATCCCTACAGCTAAAGCACTAATGGCAAGCACTGACATTCCAGTAGCAACTGATGTTGTATGTGCGAAAGAGTTCTCTGACTCAGCTGAAGCGACTATCAAAGCTGCAACAGACATCGCTGCTGACGATATGGTTCTTGACCTAGGTCCAGATTCAGCTCAAGCACTTGCTGACATCATCATGAACGCGAAAACTATTCTTTGGAATGGTCCTGTTGGCGTATTTGAAATCGAGCAATTCGGTAAAGGTACTGAAGTTGTTGCGAACGCAATCGCACAATCAGCTGGTTTCTCTGTTGCAGGCGGCGGTGACACACTAGCAGCTATCGACAAATACGGCATCAAAGATAAAGTATCTTACATCTCTACTGGTGGCGGTGCTTTCCTTGAGTTCGTTGAAGGTAAGAAATTACCAGCAGTTGAAATGCTAGAAGCTCGCGCTAAAGCATAATTTATTTGGCGTGGAAACTAACTATATTTATAATATTGGCTTAGTTTCCACGTTTAAATGTTTGTGATAGACGTTATATTTCAGTAAAATAGAAGCTTATCGCAAACGTTTGCACAAGAATTTTTCCACAGACAACAAAGTAAATATAGGACTATTGTTATGTCTAAGATCTTCGATTTTGTAAAACCTGGTGTTATTTCTGGCGACGACCTACAGAAAGTTTTTGCTGTAGCAAAAGAAAATAACTTCGCTCTACCTGCTGTTAACTGTATCGGTACTGATTCAGTAAACGCTGTTCTTGAAGCTGCTGCTAAAGCTAAAGCACCAGTTATCGTTCAGTTCTCTAACGGCGGTGCTGCATTCTTCGGCGGTAAAGGTCTTAAGCTTGAAGGTCAAGGCCCTCAAATTCTTGGCGCTATCGCTGGTGCAAAATACGTTCACGCAGTAGCAGAAGCTTACGGTGTTCCAGTTATTCTTCACACTGACCACGCTGCTAAGAAACTACTTCCTTGGATCGACGGTCTACTAGATGCTGGTGAAGAGTTCTTCGCACAAACTGGTAAGCCTCTATTCTCTTCTCACATGATCGACCTTTCTGAAGAGTCGCTAGAAGAGAACATCGAAATCTCTGGTCAATACCTTGCGCGTATGGCTAAGATGAACATGACACTAGAAATCGAACTAGGTTGTACTGGTGGTGAAGAAGACGGCGTTGATAACTCTGATATGGACGCATCTGAGCTTTACACTTCTCCTGAAGATGTTGCATACGCATACGAGAAACTAAACGCTATCAGCCCACGTTTCACTATCGCTGCATCTTTCGGTAACGTACACGGTGTTTACCAAGCGGGTAACGTTGTACTTACTCCAACTATCCTACGTGATTCTCAAGCATACTGTTCAGAGAAGTTTGGCCTACCAGCTAACTCTCTAAACTTCGTATTCCACGGTGGTTCAGGTTCTTCTGAAGCTGAAATCCAAGAGTCTATCGGTTACGGTGTTATTAAAATGAACATCGATACTGATACACAGTGGGCTGCATGGGACGGTATCCGTCGCTACGAAGCTGAAAACCACGATTACCTACAAGGTCAAATCGGCAACCCAACGGGTGAGTCAGCGCCTAACAAGAAATACTACGATCCACGCGTTTGGTTACGTGCAGGTCAAGTATCAATGGTTGAGCGTCTAGAGAAAGCATTCTCTGACCTAAATGCAGTTGACGTTCTTTAATAGAATATCTGCTACATAAAATGTGAAAAAGCCCACTTCGGTGGGCTTTTTTTTTATATCAGATTAAGCAGTTAGCCTGAATTGAACCTAATTTATAAATTATATTTTTTTATGATTGTTCGATTTTTTTTACTAGCCATTTGGCTACTAAAAGATTAATAATGCAGTGTTTCTTTGATGTTATAGTTCGCTATACTGATTATTATACCTATCACAGTATAGTGAGCGGTAGTTACTTAACGTCAAATTTGTTGCTGAGGTGTTATTTTTTACGGTTTACTGTATGATTTACTCATTAGGCGGCACTTTAATATTATTGTTATATTTTTTAGAGAGATACCTTCATGACAGAGAGCGTTACTGACAAGGTTGTTGAGCATATATCAGATAACTCATTGACTAACGGTGTATTACACGCCGGAAACTGGATCACTAAAAACCAAGATCTATTAGTTCAATATGCAGTGAATATCGTTTCTGCAATACTGATTCTATTTATCGGTAATATCATTGTTAAGATGATTGCAGGTACAGTTGCGAAAGTACTGCGTAAAAAAGACATGGACAATGCGGTTGTTGAGTTTATCCATGGTTTAGTGCGTTACCTATTATTTGTTATCGTATTAATTGCAGCATTGGGCCGTATTGGTGTTCAAACTGCTTCTGTGGTTGCTGTTATTGGTGCGGCTGGTTTGGCAATTGGTCTTGCACTACAAGGCTCATTATCAAACTTCGCAGCTGGCGTATTGATCGTTGCTTTCCGTCCATTTAAGTCTGGCGACTATGTGGAAGCTGGCGGTGTTGCTGGTTCTGTAGAATCTATTCAGATTTTCTCAACTGAGTTACGTACTCCAGACAACAAGATGGTTGTAGTACCTAACGCTGCAGTTATTGGTAACCCAATTACTAACTACTCTCGTCATGAAACTCGCCGTATCGATTTAACGATTGGTGTTTCTTACAACGCTGATCTTCAAAAAACGAAAGAAGTATTAAATCGTGTTGTGATGGCAAATGAGTTAGTACTTAAAGATCCAGCACCAACGATTGGTGTAGTGGCATTAGCTGATTCATCAGTAAACTTCGTGGTTCGCCCATGGGTTAAGACTGCTGATTACTGGGGTGTATATTTCGAACTTAACCAAGCAATTAAAGAAGAGCTTGATAAAGAAGGCATCGAAATCCCATTCCCACAAATGGATGTTCACCTAAATAAAGTTGGCGCGTAATTCGCCCTGATTTTTAGTTGTGATCGAAAAAAGAAGCCTGATGGCTTCTTTTTTTTATCAGTACATTGCGATTTATCGCAATAATAGCGTGGTTAAAACGATAACCTTGCTGAATCAATACTGAAAACCGATTAAAAAACAGTGTTCATTAAGTTGGGGTTTTGTTAGCATTGCACCATCATTACTGATGAAAATACGGTATTTATCACTGTGCTAGTGAATAAATCACCATGTTATGCGACTCAGAAAAAGGATCAACAATGAAAAATACATGTTTAGCAATAGTACTTGGTATGAGTGCGTTTGCTTCAGCGTCCGCAATAGCGGCTGATATTCCATTTCCTCATCTAGAGACAACCGGTCGTGGTGAAGTTGTAGTACAGCCTGATATGGCAGTATTTTCGGTTAATGTGGTTGAAACCAAAAAAACGGCGGTTGATGCTAAATTAGCCGTTGATCAAGCGGTGACTAAGTTTATTGAGCGTTTGCAAGCCTCTGGTGTCGACAAAAAAGACATCAATAGCGCTAATATTTCGTTGTCGGCGCAATATAATTATCCTAAAGATCACAAGCCGGAGTTAGTTGGTTTTAGAGCGAATCGCAGTGTTGAGGTGACAGTACATCAACTGACTAAGCTCAATAGCTATTTAGATGACGCGCTGGGTGATGGAATTAATCAAATTAATAATATCGATTTAAAAGTAGCGGACACTGAAAAGTATCAACAACAAGCACGCCAAAAAGCGATTGAGAATGCTAAGCAAGTGGCCGCTTCATTGGCGCAAGGATTTGGTAATAGAATCGATGGCGTATGGCAAATTGAGTACAATACCAATAACCAGCCAATGCCATACCGTCGCAGTAATGATGCGGTTATGTATAGCAGTATGAGTAAAGGCGCGGTTGATCAAAGCTACACTGACAACAGCATTGTGATTAAAGACAGTGTGAATGTGATCTTTAAATTAGCCGAAAAATAATCGACCAATCACACGTTATTGTCTCGATTAAATAGCCATAAAAAAGGAGAGCATATCGCTCTCCTTGTTGTTATTAGGGCTGATTAGAACAGGGGTTAGTGCAAAATACGCGCGCGAATAGTGCCATCAATGAGTTTTAGTTGCTGTAAGGCTTCTTTTGAGCGTTCGGTTTCGACATCAATAACCACATAACCGACTTCAGCGCCAGTTTGTAAGAACTGCGCGGCGATGTTGATGCCTTCTGAAGCAAAGACGGTGGTGATTTGATTGAGTATACCTGGACGGTTGTGGTGAATGTGTAGCAAGCGAGAACAACCTTGATGTTCTGGCAGTGATACTTCTGGAAAGCCAACTGCTGATAGGGTTGAGCCGTTATCAGAATATTTGACCAACTTACCTGCGACCTCTATGCCGATATTTTCTTGCGCTTCATGGGTTGAACCACCAATGTGCGGCGTTAAAATTACATTATCAAACTGCATTAGTGGTGATTCAAACGGATCGTTGTTGGTTTTAGGTTCAATCGGAAACACATCAATTGCAGCACCTGCAATGTGTTTGCTTTCTAGTGCGCTACAGAGCGCATCAATATCAACCACTGTGCCACGGGCGGCATTAATGAAAATTGCGCCCGGCTTCATACGGGCAAATTCTTCGACGCCCATTAAGTTTGCTGTGCCTTTGGTTTCAGGTACATGCAAACTGACCACATCCGATTTATTGAGTAATTCAGATAACGAACTCACTTGAGTCGCATTGCCTAGCGAAAGTTTGGTTTCAATGTCATAGAAGCACACTCGCATACCAAGGTTTTCAGCCAAGATCCCCAATTGAGTGCCAATGTGGCCGTAACCAATAATGCCTAAGGTTTTACCACGCGCCTCAAATGATTGATCTGCCGACTTTAGCCATTCGCCACGATGGGCTTTGGCATTTTTCTCGGGAATACCGCGTAATAATAATAAAATTTCACCTAGAACCAGTTCAGCAACACTACGAGTATTGGAAAAAGGGGCGTTGAAAACAGGAATACCGCGTCGCATAGCTTCATCGAGATCAACTTGATTGGTGCCAATACAGAAACAACCAACAGCTGTGAGTTTTTTAGCAGCCGCAAAGACCTCGGGGGTTAATTGGGTACGGGAACGAATACCGATAAAATGGACATCTTTTACCGCTTCTAACAGTTCTTCACCTGCTAAAGAGCCTTTATGGTATTCAATATTGCTGTAACCAGCTTGCTGTAAAACTTCAAGTGTTGAAGGGTGAAGGCCTTCTAATAGAAGGATTTTAATTTTTGCTTTATTGAGTGACACGGTTGCCATAGGTTCTTATCCTTAAAAACGTAGCGACTAATGATGCTAACACTGCGGTGATTAAATGCGGGTTATTACATCTCAGTAGCTAAATGGTTAAACGTTTGCTACATGCTGTTTAATAAAGTATCAAAAATTAACCATTAAGGGTAAGAATATTACAAAAAAGCCAATAAAAAACGGCTGCTAATGATTCGCGAGCGATCAACAGCGGCCGTTTTGTAATCAAATAACGAATTAATCATTATTTTTCGATGATTTTAGTACCTTCTGGTGTACCAACCAGTACAACGTCAGCGCCACGATGAGCAAATAAACCCACGGTTACTACACCTGGTAGGGCGTTGATGCTGTCTTCCATTGCTTTTGGATCGGTGATCGCCATGTTGTACACATCAAGAATGATATTACCGTTATCGGTTACAACACCTTCGCGGTATACCGGATCGCCACCAAGTTTCACTAATTCACGACCAATGAAAGAACGTGCCATTGGAATCACTTCAACCGGTAATGGGAACTGACCAAGTACATCTACTTGCTTGGTGTTATCAACGATACAAATAAATTTCTCAGCAATAGCCGCGACGATTTTTTCACGAGTTAATGCCGCACCGCCGCCTTTGATCATGTCAAATTGGGCATTGATTTCATCAGCACCATCAACATAAATATCTAGGCTAGCAACGTCGTTAGCATCAAAAACTTTAATCCCAATTTGCTCTAGGCGTTCAGTTGAAGCCACCGAGCTTGAAACTGCGCCTTTGATCTCTTCTTTACGGGTTGCCAAGGCATCGATGAAGTGATTAACAGTTGAACCAGTACCTACACCAACAATACTGTTTTTTGTTACGTACTCAAGTGCTGCCCAACCCGCTGCTTTTTTCATTTCATCTTGTGTCATGCCGTTCTCCTCGTAATGACCTCAATTATGCGAACGGTGATTATAGCTAACCGAAGTGATTTCGTCAGTCGGATTCTATGGTTAAACAGTGTAAACTTAAAACTAAAAATATAACTTTTTGAATAACATACAGTTATATTCAGTTTTTTTTAATCAAAAGCCAATCGTTTGCGTTGAGGGTGTTATTACTCTGTAAATTGATGGTTAGGGGTGATGATCAATGGCAAGGGCACATCCCAGTGTTGATTGGGAAGCTGAGCAATATATTGGCAATCATGACCAATACCGATGGGATAAGGGCCGCGGCGGTGCTGGTGCCACTGGCTTAAAGTGCGATCATAATAGCCACCGCCCATGCCAAGGCGTTGTCCGAGGCCATCAAAAGCCACTAATGGCGTACAAATTACATCAAGTTGTGCAATTGGCTTAACACGCCGAACATCCAATTTAGGTTCGCTAATACCATAGCGGTTAGTGGTCATTGGCGTGCTGGCATCATAGTGCAAGAACAGCAAATGGCCTTTAGTAAAAGGATGTAAAACCGGTAAATACACCGATTTTCCTTGCTGCCATAGCCATTCGATAAACGGCTGCGGATCTATTTCACCGTCATTGGCAATGTAAACCGCAATATGTTGGCTGTGTTGAATACGATCTAAGGTTTGTAGGCGCAAGGATAATTGCTGTGCTGCGTGATGTTGTTGCTGCGGTGATAGCTGTTGTCTCGCATGACGAACTTGTTGCCGTAGCAGAGAACGCAATTGCTGGGTGGTCGCTGAGAGGGAAATCGTCACGTAATTATCCAATCCATGAACAGTGGGTATTATAGGATTGTAGAGCGCTAATACGCACAAAGGAAGTCTAACTCAGTAAAGGGGATGCCCCAAGGTGCCGTTGCGAAATAAGGCCCTTGAACCAGATGTTCAAGGTGGACTGGCAACATTAACCGCAGGCTTCTCAGTCAGGCTGAGCATGCACAATAGCTAATAAAAAAGCCAATCCTGGGTATTTGCTTATCGGCTCGGGGACGTTCATTCACTGACGCACACCCCAGGGTCAATTCATTATCAACGCTTTGGCTGATATTGCAATACTTTATCCAAATTTTCTTCTAGTGAATTGATTTTATTGGATATTAATTCAGCATTGCGATTGTGTTCTTGTCGCTCTAAATGCAACTCGTTACTGATATTGAGACCAGTAAAGATCAATAATTGTTCTACGGATACGTTAGTACGCGCAGACATATCTTTCAAGCGTTGGTCAAAATCTGTCGCCGCGGCACGTAATGCATCTTCTTGACCCGTTGGACAATTAACTTTTAACTTTCGGCCCAATACTTGAATTTCTACAGCCTGAGTACTCATAAACCTTCGATTTGCTCCGTGCCAGAATGGGTATTCATTCCGCTTGCGACATGGTCAATATAGAAAAACCCTCTACAAGATGCAAGCGACTATGTCTTGGTTTTGGTTCATTATCTTCTGACTAAACAGATATTAATCAGACTCAGTTCGAAGTTGATTAAGGATTGAACGTTATCACCAGTGTTATCATTTGCCGAACTAGGCTTAAGTGTTAGCATAACACAGTGCCAGCATTCGCTCATTGCTATTTATTATACTCGCTAAGCCGTAACGGTGAGTATTGTTTGGTACAATTTCAATGAGTGTAACCTTAACCTTGAGCATTATTGTTAAGTAATGGTCACAAATTTATTTTATATCGCGTCAACTAAAAGGTGATAAGCCATGAGTGAAATAACCCTACCGACATACCCAGCTGTTGAAGCGGCTTTAAAAGAGCAAGGCTTAGCAGCGATGCCTGCTGAACTACATGGTTTACTCAGTGGCATGATTTGTGGTGGCCTTGCTGTTGATGATGAAAGCTGGGCTGGTCCTGTATGTGATTATGCCAATGAAGGCGAGCCACTGACCGATGGCGCTAAAATGATGGTACGTACTTTATTTACGACCACTGCTGAAGAATTGATTGGTGGTGGATTTGAATTCTCACTGTTGATGCCAGATGATGATGAGCCGTTATCTGAGCGTGCTGAGGCATTAACGGAGTGGGTAAATAGCTTTATTTCTGGTTTAGGACTAATGGATTTACAAAAAAATCAATTGTCTGAAGAAATCACTGAAGCATTGGCTGATTTACAAGAGATTTCACAACTTGGTATTGATGAAGATGAAGATCTTGAAGAGCAAGCAGCATTGTTTGAGCAAGTAGTTGAGCATGTGCGTATGTGTGTATTGAGTTGTCATTCTGAATTAGGTCAGCGTCTGGTCAATGACGATGATGCACAAGAGCAGCCAACAGTTCACTAACAGTTACTATTGCGAAAAGGACAAAATGTGAAGCAATATGATGTGGTTATTGCCGGTGGCGCAATGGTGGGTGCATGCTTAGCGATTGCACTTGATGAATTAACCCAGCATCAATTACATATCGCGGTGGTTGAAGCGGTCGCAACCGATGAGCAGCAACATCCGGGCTATGATGCGCGCAGTATTGCACTGTCGCATGGTTCGAGCCGCTTATTAGACTCGATTCAGCTGTGGCCGGCATTGGCAAAGGTTGCGACGGCAATCAAGCACATTCATGTGTCTGATCGTGGTCATGCTGGTATGGTTGAGTTATCCGCGCAGCAACTGGCTGTTGATGCCTTAGGTTATGTGATTGAATTGGCTGCTGCCGGTGAAATTTTTCATCACCAGTTAGCAACGCGCCCACAAATTGATCTGTTTTGTCCCGCAAAAGTTGAGCATATAGAACGTACTCAATCAGAGGCGTTAGTGCGGTTAAGTAATGGTAAACGGTTACGAACTAAATTAGTGGTCGCTGCTGATGGTGCGCTATCCCATTGTTGTGATTTACTTCATATCGGTCGCAATGAATATGATTTTGAACAAGTGGCGATCATTGCTAACGTTACCACTGCAGAGCCGCATCAAGGCCAAGCATTTGAACGCTTTACTCATCATGGACCAGTAGCATTATTGCCGATGTCTCAAGGGCGAAGTTCATTGGTGTGGTGTGTTGAGCCGCAGCAACAAGCGCGAATTATGGCATTGTCTGATGCGCAATTTTTAGCAGAATTACAAACCGTATTTGGATGGCGATTAGGCGCGTTGACTATGGTGGGTGAACGTCATTGTTACCCATTAATATTACGTCAAGCGCAACGGTTAGTATCACATCGCACTGCGGTGATTGGTAATGCTGCTCAAACTCTGCATCCTATCGCTGGTCAAGGTTTTAATCTTGGGCTTCGCGATGTGATGACGTTAGCGGAAGAAATTGCAGCCGGCGTTGCCCGCGGGGCCGATATTGGTTTACCCACCGTATTAGGCCGTTATCGTGAGCGCCGATTACCAGATCGACAAGCAACCGTTGCTATGACAGCGGGGTTGGTGGGCTTGTTTGCCAATGATAATCCTGCGCTCGTGGCTGGGCGTAATCTGGGCTTGATGACTATGAGCCTTTCTAACACACTTCAAGCACCGCTGTTACGCCGTGCGATGGGACAGGTAAAACGATAGCTATGATGCAAAATGTTGATATCGCCATTATCGGTGGTGGCATGGTCGGTTTAACGTTGGCAGCAGCGTTAGCCGATACTGAATTACGAGTGGCAGTGATTGAAGGCAAATTACCTGATCCTGAGTTAGCTGCGTTACCTGACGTGCGAGTGTCAGCTTTAAGCCGTGCCAGCGAGCGAATATTACGTGGGGTTGGGGCTTGGAATGGCATTTGTGACCGTCGAATGAGCCCTTACAGCAAAATGGAGGTCTGGGAACAAGACAGCTTTGCACATATTGATTTTGATGCTGAGCGTTTAGCCCAACCTAATTTAGGCTATATTGTTGAAAATCGAGTGATTCAGTTAGCGTTACTGGATCAGGTTAGTAAGCAAGCCAATGTGAGCTTGTTTGCCCCTGATAAATGCCAAAATATCGCGTTTGGTGAAACAGAAGCTTGGATCACATTAGAATCAGGCAAAAACCTCACTGCTAAATTAGTGGTTGGTGCTGATGGTGCCAATTCTTGGTTGCGCCAACATGTTGATATTCCACTGACCCATTGGGATTACGGTCATAGTGCGCTGGTGGCTAATATTCGTTGTGATGAACCTCACTTGCAGACCGCGCGGCAAATTTTTCGTCCTGATGGTCCATTAGCCTTTTTACCATTAGCGGAACAAGATTTGTGCTCAATTGTATGGTCATTGCCACCAAAGCAAGCCGTGCAACTTTGTGATGTCAGTGACGAGCAATTTAACCAACACTTAACCGCTGCGTTTGATCACCGATTAGGGTTATGCCGAGTTGAAGGTCAGCGCCAAGCCTTTCCACTTAAAATGCGTTACGCTCAAGATTTTGTGCGTGAGCGGGTGGCATTAGTCGGGGATGCGGCTCATACGATCCATCCATTGGCAGGCCAAGGCGTTAACCTAGGTTTATTGGATGCTGCGGCATTAGCGCAAGAAATTATTGGTTTATGGCAAGCGGATAAAGATATTGGTAAGCAAGCTAACTTGCGTCATTACGAGCGCTGGCGTAAAGCTGAAGCGGCGAAAATGATCACCGCTATGCAAGGTTTTAAGACCCTGTTTGATGGTGCTAATCCAGCTAAAAAATTGGTGCGCGATCTCGGAATGTTATTTGCCAACAAAGCGCCCGGTGTCAAAGATGAATTTATGCGACATGCGTTAGGGTTAAGTGGCGAATTGCCTGAGTTAGCTCGCTATAAGTAATTCCGGTTCAGCACTCTAATTGAGTAATAACCTATTAAACCGTAGCATTTTTTGTTGCGGTTTTTTTATGTCTAAATGAAGCAAAATAAATTATTTCACCTACAGTAAAACATAGAGTGATAGTTACCGATGAATAGTGAGTTTAAAAAGGATATATGAATGAGCTATGTGCCCTCAGAATTAAAATTTACCCATACCCATGAATGGCTACGTGATGAAGGTGATGGTATTTATACGGTTGGGATCAGCGATCACGCTCAAACCTTATTAGGCGATATGGTGTTTATTGATTTACCTGATAACGGTACTGCTGTTGATGCGGGTGAAGAATGCGCTGTGATTGAATCAGTAAAAGCGGCATCAGATATTTATGCTCCATGTACTGGAACGATTATCGCTATTAATGAAGAACTTGATGCGGCACCTGAATGGGTAAATAGTGATCCTTATGGTGATGGATGGCTATTTCAAATTCGTATTGATGCAGACCAAGATACCGATGAATGGCTTGATGCCGAAGATTATCTCGACACGATTGCTGATGATGAATAGTAACAATGATTAAAGCCCACTCAATCAGTGGGCTTAATGCTGTCTTTAGTAAACTTCACGTAGACGCTTAATTTCGAGGTTAACTTCGTTAACCGTATCATAATGATGTTGTTGCGCCTTAACTGGCACTAACAATATTCCCTTCTCAAAATGATAGCCACCACGACCATCAATATAAATTCTTCCTTTAAATATACGACTAACATGCTTGGCAATTAATTTAGGCAAGTAGCGTTTGAACATCCGCATAATACAGTTTAACTCCGACCGTCCTGGCGATTAACGGCATTAGTATACTCGAAATCAAATGACGTTTTTGTGACATTATCAGCGTAAATTTAACGATATTGTTAAATTGATAACGTATTCAACAGCTATAAACGTAATCGGCAGATTAATATCCTAAATTGGCAGTATTTTATAAATCATTAATCTTGTAGAAAACGGGCTATTTTCTGTGACGATAAAGACAAGATTGCCGATGTTTGACTGTGATTGCTTATATATGGTGTTTTTTTGAACGTAAGCTGGTGCTGGTGGTATTCGTTACGGTGATAGCTTTGAAGGCTATTTCGATACTTTATGCTGAATATTGAGCGGTGGTGAAACATCAATCAAATGCTAAAAATAATTTAGATCGTCATTTATGATCTTAGATCAAGGTATAGTTTTTGGCGTATGCCAATAATAACTTAAATAAACCGAGATGATGATCATTATGGCACGTCCAAAAATTGTCAGAAAAATCAGCTGTCGTCCTGCTTATAGTTGCTTTAAACCCAACGGGGTACCAATGAAGCAATTACCGCGATTAACCTTAGCGAGTGATGAACTTGAGGCACTAAGGCTGGTAGATATGCAAGGATTACAGCAACAGCAAGCAGCGCAACAACTCGGTGTATCACGCCAAACCTTAGGTAATATTATTGCTCGTGGACGCCATAAAGTGGCTCAAGCATTAGTGATGGGAATGGCATTAGAGTTAGCACCAGACAGCACACAGACTACCGAGGATTAATTTATGTTAATAGCAATTGCATTGACGCCACGAAATCAAATAGCGGGCCATTTTGGTAAAGCAGCCACGTTTGCTATTTATGATCAGCAAGGTCAACTGGTTGATCGAATTGAAAACAGTGGTAGTCGTGAGTTGGGATGCAAACATAAAAAAATATTGCAGCGCCAACTGGCAGCATTGAATGTGACTGAAATTGTATTAGGTAATATTGGCACCCGTTCTTTAGCGCGACTATTACAAGCGGGGTTTAGTGTCAGTCGGGTTGCACCACGAACAACATTAGCCGACTTTTTAGCAGGTAGCGTGACCAAAGAAGCATTACTAACAGCAGATCAAGGCCGCGCTTGTAAACGTGAAAAAGGAGGCTGTGGCTGTGGTTGTGGCACTAAAAAATCAGCCCCAGCGGCGGTTAAAATTGGCATGTTGAGCCCAGTTACCCATAGCCTTGGTAAAATTGGTGGTTTAAAGCTATGACCACGTTTTTATTAACCTTAGGGATCTTCTTGGCTGTTATTGCGGCAATGGCAATTGGGTGGTGTGTAAAACGTCAAACAATCAGTGGCAGTTGTGGTGGTTTAGCCAATGTTGGTGTCAATAAAGAGTGTAATTGTGATGAGCCTTGCGATGAACACAAACTTTATCAAATCCAAGAACCGAGTAGTCACGCGCGTTAATAGCTTGATATTGAATGAGTAATTATTGGCAGGGCATCGTTGCTCTGCCACTGTTATTAAGCGCCAGATCGAAGTTGTTCAACGTGCGAGATCACCGTGTTGGCAACGATGTCGCGTAACCATTGATTGCGAGGGTGATTACTGTTGCGATGGAGCCATAATAACCGAATATCAAAATCAGCAATGGCCACTGGCGGTGGGCATTGGGTTAATTGGTCATTGAATATATCCAGTTGTGCCATCAAGCGTGATACTACACACAGTAAATCGCGACCGTTTAACAAATGCCGAATAGTGAGAAAGTTATGCGATCCCACTGCCACTTGGCGTTGAAATCCTTGTTGGTGTAATTGAGCATCAACTTGGGTGGTGAGCTTACCATCTGGGCTTACCAGCGCATGAGGATGGCGGCTGTATTGATCGAGACTCACTTGGTCATTAAGTCCTGTTGCCTGTTGATCATAAAGGCAAACATGATCTTCGGTATATAAATACTGATGTTCAATATCCTTGCCCATGTCTGTCATTGAACCGATAACCACATCGATGCGGTGCTGATTAAAATCAGTATGATAGCTATGGCGATCGACATTAAAAAAGCTCAGTTGACATTGTGGCGCTTGCTGGTGAATCGCATCATATAATGCTGGAGCAAATAACAACTCGGCGTAATCGGTTAAGCCTATTTTAAAGGTGCCACAGAAATCAGCTGGCACAAATACACTTGGTCGCAGTAGTTCGTTAGTAATCAATGCTAAAATGGTATCGACGGTTGAAGCATGCTCTAACGCGGTTTGGGTCGGTAACATTTGGTGGCCATGACGTTCAAACAAAGGGTCATTTAATAAGCTTCGTAGTCGCGATAAGTTATGGCTCATTGCCGACTGACCAATGGCGAGTTTATTGGCCGCTTTAGTCACGCTGCGGGTTTCCATTAATGCAGAAAAAGCAATTAATAAATTTAGATCAACCCCGCGCCAATTAATATCGTGATGATAATTTGTCATCAACAGTTCCTTTATGTTCAATCAAGCGGCATTGTGATTAATGCCGCTGATATTATGGCTGATGATTAATTAGAGCTGATCTCGGCAGATATCTGCGAGCATGGGATCGCATAAGATCAATAAATCATCGGTGGCGATCTCAATTCCAGCCATGCGATCACCACTACTGATATTCACTTTTTCTATTGCCGCAATCGCATTATCAAACACGATCACCAGTGGCCGCTTTAAGCCGAGCGGAGCAACCGTACCGATAACTAAACCTGTGACTTTTTCAACTTCGGTTGCATCCGCGCAAGTCATGCGCTGGCAACCTAATAATGCGCGTACTTTTTTAGGATCGACCGCTTGTGGACCCGGTACACATGCCAGTACATGAAACCCCGACATGTCTTTGAGTAAGATGGATTTAACCATATGCTGTGGATCTACCCCGCGTTCAGCTGCCGCCTCGGCAATGGTTTTTGCGGGCTTGGTATGCGGCAGTAAACGGTAATCAACCCCTTCACTTATCAATAGCTGAGTAACGGGGGTATTTATTGAGTTATTCTGCATTGACATCGTACGGTAGGTCGAGTTTGTGCCATAGCGCATCTGGCGCAGTTGCGAAACGGAATTGACTATCAGCATCAAGATCATTGGGTAATACAACCAACGCTAAAGCATGATTGTCACTGTAGTGATAACCACAGATCACGGTGCCACCTTTACGCCAATTTTCGCCGACACTACGCTCTAATGCATCACCTGGTTGTGGGCATTGTGTTGCCGTACCTGTCACGATATACATTGCACGTTTATTGATACCACGGTATTTAGCTCGAGCAACAGTTTCTTGACCGGTATAGCAGCCTTTTTTAAAGCTAATACCATCAACCGCTTGTAAGTTTACTGCTTGAGGAATGAATTCAAGTTCAGTGGTGTTATCAATGCGTGGCATTGCCGCTTGAATGTCATACAGATTCCACAGCTCAGTGGTGGTTAAGGTTGCTGTTGGTGCTAACGTGGTGATAACACTGTCAGCCTGTTCGGCAGTGGTGATAATTAACCAGCGCGCGCTATCGACTTTTACAACTGTGGCGGTGTCGTTATGGCGCACATTAGCATCACCACTGAAATGATGATCAATGGTTGCTTGGGCTTGCTCTCCCGTGAGTCCTAAAATAACAGCGTCTGTTTGAGTGATCTCGGTTTTAGAAAAGACCGCATATTTTTTTAGTTCAGGCAGTTGGGTTGCCATTACGCTGTGACGTTGTAGTAAACCGTAACCATCCTGATAATGGAACACGCGCATGATAGTGCGTAATTTTCCTTTGGCATCACAGTGACCTGCAAAGGTTGATGCACCAGCGGCTAATGACACTACATCACAGGTTAATTGACCTTGTAAGTAGGATTTACTGTCAGGGCCAACAAGCGTCACCATGCCCCAATCGCTGAGGTTGATCATCGCTAAATCAGGTAAAGAATCGGTGCTAGTTAATGCTAGCGGGGTGAAAGAGTGCTGAGTTGACCAGGTGTTCATAATGGTATCCACCAATGCTGTAATGATGACGCTATGTTATACCAACTGAGCAAAATATTTAACCATGGTAATACGATGAGTTAATTGGCTGTTTTTATTGGTCGTCATTATGGTGGGCTAGGTCTCATCTTGAGCGATTGTTTGTGTTGACGCATGGTCGTTATAGAGTACGACTGGTACTATCTTTATCATGGAAATACGCCAAGTATTCAATGTTCAGTGAGCCAATAGGCACGCACATAGAGGTTATGTATGTTAGTTGCAGAAGAGAGAGCCCGCGTTAAATGGGCATGTCGTCGTGGCATGTTAGAGTTAGACGTGCTGGTGATGCCATTTTTTGAAGAATGTTTTGATGATCTATCAGAGCAGCAGCAACGTGATTTTATTTCTCTGCTAACTTGTGATGATCCTGATTTATTTAAATGGATGATGCAACATGGCCGTAGTGATAATCCTGCTCATGCGATGATGGTCGATAAGATTGTTGCCCACAACAACAGCAAGCTACGTTGATTTAGCGCTTCATTTATCCCCGCGCCTGCACACTGCACTGAGTCGATGTTACTTTGGTGCAGTGCTACTGATGTTTACAGTCCCACCGGTTTTTTGGCCGTTGAGTTATTTTTTTGCCGAAATGTTAATCTTTGAATGGCAACGGATATACCACCATTATTTGCGTCAGCAAGGGCCATTACGGCTCTATAGTGATGGTCATCTGCGCTGGTGTGAGCAAGCGGGTAAAATTGTAGCGGTGAAAGTGGTCACTCGGTGGTTAGTGATATTGTCGATAGCACATCAGCGTAATCAATGGCTGATTATCTGCTGTGACAGTTGTGATGCTGCAAGTTATCGGAGCTTAAAAATGTCGCTGCATTTAGGACTATTAAAGCCAGCTGCAGACAATAACGATGATGCTAACGAGCATTAGTATCATCGTATTGTTGAGCGATGACTTATTTCAGCGCGGTTAGTAATTATTAGGCACTAAAATGGTGGCAGTTGCTTGTTCATCTAAATCTGGATAATCAAGGGTGTAGTGTAATCCTCGACTTTCTTTGCGCGCCATTGCACAACGTACTATCAGCTCGGCAACTTGTAATAAATTACGCAGTTCAAGCAAGTTATTTGAAACTCGAAAATGGCAATAATACTCATCAATTTCGTGTTTAAGTAATTCAATGCGGTTCATTGCCCGCTCTAAACGTTTGGTTGAACGCACAATGCCAACGTAATCCCACATAAATAGTCGTAATTCATGCCAGTTATGTTGAATCACCACTTCTTCATCGGAATTAGTCACTTTACTGTCATCCCAAAATGGCAGCTGTTGTGGCTGTAAGATAGTGTTAAATTGGCGCTCAATATCTTGTGCCGCTGACCATGCATAAACCACGCACTCAAGTAATGAATTAGAAGCCATGCGGTTGGCGCCATGGAGGCCGGTATAGCTGACTTCACCAATAGCATATAACCCGTCAATATCAGTTTTACCTGATTTATCCACCATCACTCCGCCACAGGTATAATGTGCAGCAGGCACAATTGGAATCATATCTTGAGTGATATCAATCCCGTAACTCTGCAGTTTTTCAGCAATAGTTGGAAAGTGACTAGTGACAAAATCAGCCGGTTTATGGCTAATATCAAGATACATGCAGTCAGCACCTAAACGCTTCATTTCGTAATCGATCGCACGTGCAACTACATCGCGCGGCGCTAGTTCTGCACGTTCATCAAAATCAACCATAAAGCGGCTACCATCAGGGCGACGTAAATACGCGCCTTCTCCGCGTAGAGCTTCACTTAACAAAAAGGATTGGGCTTTAGGGTGGAATAGACAAGTAGGGTGAAATTGATTAAATTCGAGATTAGCAACACGACAACCTGCGCGCCATGCCATTGCAATGCCATCACCCGATGACACATCAGGGTTGGAGGTGTATTGGTAGACTTTTGATGCGCCACCAGTGGCTAATACCACAAACTTGGCGGCAAGGGTTTCAACACATTCTTTGTCGCGGTTCCAGACATAAGCACCTAAAGCGCGATTGGTGTCTGCTTGCGGATTGATTTTTTTCTCGGTGATTAAATCAAGCGCATTATGGCGTTCAAGAATGGTGATATTGGGATGGTTACGGGCTTGTTCTTGGAGTGAGGTTTGCATTGCCATACCGGTGGCATCTGCGGCATGAAGAATGCGACGATGACTGTGGCCACCTTCTAAGGTCAGGTGGTAGCGGGGATCGTCATCAGAATCAGATTCTTCACGATCAAAAGGTACACCGCCATCAATTAACCATTGCACACACTGCTTGGCGTTTTCAGCGATAAACTGCACTACATTTTGGTCACAAAGGTGAGCTCCGGCAATTAAGGTATCTTCAACATGGGATGCAATACTGTCAGACTCATCAAAAACGGCGGCAATACCTCCCTGAGCATAATAGGTTGCACCTTCACTAAGCGGGCCTTTACATAAAATAGTCACTTTACCAAGGTGAGCTAAATGCAGTGCCAGCGATAACCCTGCTGCGCCACTACCAATAACTAAAATGTCGCTATCGTGTTGATGAGGCTGGTTCATAATGATTGCATGTCCATGTGATAATCTTATTTCATGCTACCAAATTTGTTATAAAAAGACATGTTTGTTTGGATTTGGGTAAACTAAATATCATTAATATACGGTGCTTTAGCTATGTTATTGTTAAATGTTAGCCTGTTAACCGCTTCATACTATTGTGATTATTTTGCTTTTTTCAGTCACAGATCCTCGTTAGTATGATTATTTGAGGTAAAATGACGGCAGTTATTCTTTCTAGCCCTATTTCGTTATCAATAATAACTAAGTGTTAACGAAAGGGTAAATTATTTTATTGGCGGTGGAACTTTGCCATTATCCATCGGTCTTATGTAGTGCTCATGCTTATAAATATTTCATAAATCAGTGTTTTATTTACGGTGAGACTAACGCTTATAGTGGCAGGATAATCTAAATAAACCGTTGTGTATCAATACCGACTCAGTACCTTTATTGGTCTATGTTGTCGTGAGATGAATGCAATATTACTAAACAGTTAGACATGGGAGTAAACGCTCGAATGAGCGAGCAGCAAACTGATCAGGTACTAATTGAGCGAGTACAGCGGGGAGATAAGCAAGCATTCAACCTTTTGGTTATTAAATACCAGAATAAAGTTTGTAACCTTGTTTCACGTTATGTTAGCAATTCTGGTGATGTGCCAGATGTCGCTCAAGAAGCGTTTATTAAAGCTTATCGCGCCTTACCAACATTCCGTGGTGAAAGTGCTTTTTATACATGGCTTTACCGTATCGCTGTTAATACCGCAAAAAATTATTTAGTTGCTCAGGGGCGTCGTCCGCCAGCATTTGATGTTGATGCTGAAGATGCGGAATATTATGAAAGTGGAAATGCGCTTAAAGAAATATCGAACCCTGAGAACCAAATGTTGTCTGAAGAACTGAAGCGAGTTGTTTTTAGTACGATTGAATCACTACCTGATGATCTTAAAACAGCGATCTCATTGCGTGAACTGGATGGTCTAAGCTATGAAGAAATCGCTGAAATAATGGGATGTCCTGTAGGTACAGTTCGCTCACGTATATTCCGTGCACGAGAGACCGTTGAAAAACGTATTCGTCCTCTTATGCAGCAATAACAATGTTGCACCAAACGGTGGAAAAAATGGCTGATAAAGAAAAAATTTCGGCATTGCTAGATGGCGAAGACTTGGATCAGAGCATTATCAATGCGCTGACCGTTGACAAAGATAGCGAGCAAAGCTGGCATGACTTCAACCTCATTGGTGATGTCATGCGTGGTGATGTGCCGCAATGCAAACAATGGAATATTGCAGAAAATGTCGCGTTAGCGCTAGAAGCTGAACCGGCCCATACCGGGGCTGTGGTTACGCATGTAGAGGCTGTTGTTGAGCCGATTATTATTCAAGAACAACCGACCCCATTTAAAGCGAAGCGGACATTACCCGCTTGGCTATCCCAGTTTGGTCAGGTTGCGATGGCGGCATGTGTTTCATTAGCGGTTATTGTTGGTGTTCAACAATATGACGGTAATGGTGGCAGCCTTACTACAACAACCAGTAATGACGTGCCAGTGTTACAGACGATTCCATTTACAGGTAAAGCTGAACCTGTGAGCTTAAATACCAATATGGTAGACAATAATCAGACGCCGTCTGAATCACAGTTAATGGAGCAACGACGTCGAATCAATTCGATGTTACAAGATTATGAATTGCAACTTCGGTTCAATGCTGAAGACGGCAGTATCGATAATTCACGATTACATACTAATAATTCTGTGGCGGATTAATGAAAAAAATTCTGGTCGGTGCACTTGCATTGGTCAGCCTATTATTGCCACTCCAAGCCTCTGCTGAAGCGGTTAAACCTTCAACAGAGGCTTTGTTGCATCAAATGGGCCAAGCCAGTCGAGATCTTAGTTATGAGATGTCTTATATTTGGGTAAAGAAAAATAGCATTGACACTTTGCGCTATCGACATGCATTAGAGAATGGCCAAAGCTATGGTCATTTGTTGTTCCTTAGTGGTCCGCCACAAGAGGTGATTCAGCGTGGCGATGAAGTCAGTTATTTTGAGCCCGGACTCGATCCTTTTACAATTAAAAGTAACAAGATGGTCGCGCCGATATTGCCATTAATGAAGGCCAATATAGATAAACTGGCTCATTTTTACGATTTCATTGCTATGGGACGCGCACGTGAAGCGGGTGTTGCCTGTGATGTGGTTCGTATCGCCCCTAAAGACGGCAATCGTTATTCTTACCTATTGTGGATAGATCAAACGACTCACTTGGTGATGCGCGCTGATTTACTTGATCGCGATGGTGATTTATTAGAGCAATTTCGCGTGCTTTCTTTTGCGGTGAATCCTAAAGTTGCTGAAATGCTGAGTAAGCTTGATCAAGTTAAATTACCAGCCGTGGTACAATTACCGCAACAGCCGCAGAAAAAGCTGCAATGGAGCGTTAATTGGTTACCAAATGGCTTTACATTAATTGCAGGTAATCGTCATCGACTGCTACTGACTGAGCGCGCTGTTGAAAGTCGCATGTACAGTGATGGTTTGTTTAGTTTTTCTGTGTATGTTTCCGATGTCGATAATTTTGTTGGTCGTGGCCAACTGGTTCGTCAAGGACGGCGCACACTAACCACTCGCGTCGATGGCAATAAAGAAATTACGGTAGTGGGTGATATTCCACCGCAAACAGCACGACAAATTGCAGAAAACGTAACCTTTGATAAAATTAAACCTGAGGTTACCTCTACGAGTAAATAATCATGATGAGAACATTAGCGACAGTGGTCGCTGTTGATAGTGGTCATATAACGGTAAGTTGTCAGCAACAAACCAGTTGTGGTCATTGTGCTTCACGCGATAGTTGCGGCACGGGTATTGTCAGTAAAGCAATGCCAGGGCGTTCTCATTTGATCACTATCGACACCAATGAAAACATAACCCTTGGACAAGTGGTTGAAATTGGTTTGTCGGAGCGTAGTATGCTCAGTTCAGCGTTATTGGTTTATATGCTGCCATTACTGTTTTTAGTTGGTGGTAGTTTAATTGGCCAGTATCTATTTGTTGATCTAGCCGCCAGTAATCAGCTCGGTGTTATTGTATCCGCTGCAGTTGCTACCACCGTCGGATTACTGATTGCGAGGCATTATGCGAAGCGATTAGATGGGGATGCAGCCTATAAACCAAGCCTTATTCGAGTGCTAGGGCTACCTATTTCAGCAGATAAGCTGATAAATGCCGCATCGAAAGATAGCGAGTAGCGTTTAAATTCGGTAGAATCCGTCAACTTGATCTTAAGATCCCATTCATTTTAATCACGAGCAGTCACGCCATTCATGAAGCACATTCGTAACTTTTCGATTATCGCACATATCGACCATGGTAAGTCGACCTTATCCGACCGTCTAATTCAAGTCTGTGGCGGCCTTTCTGATCGAGAAATGGCTGCGCAGGTTTTAGATTCAATGGATCTTGAACGCGAACGCGGTATCACCATTAAAGCCCAGAGCGTAACGCTCGATTACACGGCTAAAGATGGTGAAACTTATCAATTAAACTTTATCGACACCCCTGGACACGTTGACTTCTCGTATGAAGTATCGCGTTCACTTGCAGCCTGTGAAGGTGCATTGTTGGTGGTTGATGCGGGTCAGGGCGTAGAAGCTCAGACTTTGGCAAACTGTTACACAGCCATGGAAATGGACTTGGAAGTAGTGCCGATTTTAAATAAAATCGACCTTCCAGCAGCCGATCCTGAGCGTGTAGCTGAAGAAATTGAAGACATCGTTGGTATTGATGCTATCGATGCTGTGCGCTGTTCAGCAAAAACAGGCGTTGGTGTTGACGAAGTTTTAGAAAAAATCGTTGAAGCGATCCCTGCACCTGAAGGTGATCCAGATGCGCCACTACAAGCACTAATTATTGACTCATGGTTTGATAACTACTTAGGTGTTGTTTCTTTAGTTCGTATCAAGAACGGTAAACTAAAGAAAAATGACAAAATCAAAGTAATGACCACCGGTCAAATCTGGGGTGTTGACCGTCTAGGTATCTTCACACCAAAACAAATTGATACCACTGAGCTAAACACTGGCGAAGTTGGTTGGGTTGTTTGTGGTATTAAAGATATTCTAGGTGCGCCGGTTGGTGATACTTTAACGCTAGCGAAAGGCGGTTGTGAAACTGCATTACCAGGCTTTAAGAAAGTAAAACCACAAGTTTATGCAGGTTTGTTCCCTGTATCATCTGATGATTACGAGAACTTCCGTGATGCATTAGGTAAATTAAGCCTAAACGATGCGTCATTGTTTTATGAGCCAGAAAGCTCGTCTGCACTTGGTTTTGGCTTCCGTTGTGGTTTCTTGGGTATGCTCCACATGGAGATTATTCAAGAGCGTCTAGAGCGTGAATATGATCTGAACTTAATTACTACTGCACCAACGGTAGTTTATGAAGTGAAGAAAAATGACGGTACGACACTGTATGTAGATAGCCCTGCTAAATTACCCGCTGTAAACGATATTGATGTTGTCGGTGAGCCAATTGCTCGCTGTAATATTTTGGTACCAAGTGAATACCTAGGTAACGTAATTACTCTATGTATTGAAAAGCGTGGTATGCAAGTTGATATGGTTTATCACGGTAATCAAGTCGCACTAACGTATGATATTCCGATGTCAGAAGTGGTACTGGATTTCTTTGACCGTTTGAAATCAACCTCGCGCGGCTATGCATCGCTAGATTATAATTTCCAACGTTACCAAGAATCAGACATGGTACGCGTGGATATTTTGCTAAATGGTGAGCGTGTTGACGCCTTAGCAATCATTACTCACAAAGAAAACTCACAGACTCGTGGTCGTGATGTTGTTGAGAAAATGAAAGAGTTTATTCCTCGTCAAATGTTTGATATTGCAATTCAAGCAGCTATTGGTGGCCATATCATTGCACGTTCAACCGTGAAGCAATTGCGTAAAAACGTAATCGCGAAATGTTATGGTGGCGATATTAGCCGTAAGAAGAAGCTACTACAGAAACAGAAAGACGGTAAGAAACGCATGAAGCAGATTGGTAATGTTGAATTACCACAAGAAGCTTTCTTAGCGATTCTTCATGTGGGCAAAGATAAGTAGTAACCGTTCTTTGTTTATAACAGTCTAGATATGATCAGGAAGTGCTTATTTAATCCGTTAAATAGCACTTTCTTTGACTTAGGCGTTTGCAGTAGAGTCAATCAACTAACTGTTGCGGTTAGTTGTATTAAACCTAAGGAATAACATGGCAAATACATTTTCAATAATATTGGTCTTAGCGACAATTTTTACCGGTATTATTTGGGCTCTAGATAAGTTTCTATGGGCACCAAAACGACAATTAAAAATTGCAGCTGCAGCAGAAAAAGCTGGTGGCCAAGTTGATGCAGAGGTAGTTGCACGTGTTGCTCCTCAACCGAGTTGGGTTGAATCAGCTAGTTCAATGTTCCCTGTTATTGCATTGATCATGATATTCCGTTCATTTATTTATGAACCGTTTCAAATTCCGTCAAAATCAATGTTACCAACCTTGTATGTTGGTGATTTTATTCTCGTTCAAAAGTTTGCTTATGGACTTCGAGATCCTGTTTTTGACCACAAATTCTTAGACACAGGTGAGCCTAAACGTGGGGACGTGATTGTATTTCGTTACCCGCCAAACCCAAAAATTGATTACATTAAACGTGTAATAGGTTTACCTGGTGATATGATTCGTTACAGCGCTGACAAACAACTATGCATTCAGCCTAAAGGCACTTCTGTTTGTAAGCCGGTTAAATTAACAAATATGAAAGATAGCGACTTTACTCAAGGTATGGCGCGTCTGATTGAGTTTAATGAACATCTTGGTGATGTGAATCATCATATTTTGATCAACCCATTGCGACGTGATAACCGTATGGCTTACGTACCTCGCCCAGGGATCGGTGAGTGGGTTGTACCAAAAGGTGAGTATTTTGTTATGGGTGACAACCGTGACAATAGTGCTGATAGTCGTTACTGGGGTTTTGTACCAGAAGCGAATTTAGTCGGCAAGGCGGTAGCTATTTGGATGAGCTTTGATTTCGATCGCAAGCCTGATAGTTTACTTCCATCTTGGATCCCTACCGGCGTACGTTTTGAGCGTATAGGTAGCATTAAATAATCGAGAGAAAATGACAACTCCAGCGAATAGGCTTCAGCGCAAGCTGGGCTACCAATTTAACAATTGTGAGTTGATGACATTAGCACTGACACATCGCAGTGCTAATGGCACCCACAATGAGCGCCTAGAATTTCTAGGCGACTCTATTTTAAGTTTTGTTGTTGCTGATGACTTATATCACCGTTTTCCTACTGTGGATGAAGGTGATATGAGCCGAATGCGTGCAACACTAGTCCGTGGTAAGACATTGGCTGAGCTAGGACGTGAGTTCGAGCTAGGCGACTACTTACTATTAGGTCCAGGTGAACTGAAAAGCGGCGGTTTCCGTCGTGATTCGATTCTGGCTGACTGTGTTGAAGCAATCATTGGCGCGGTTTATCTAGATAGTGATGTTGAGACTGTGCGTCAAGTCGTATTGGCTTGGTATAAATCACGTCTTGATACAATTGAACCAGGCATCAACCAAAAAGATCCTAAAACACGCTTGCAAGAGTGTCTTCAAGGTCGCCGTTTACCATTACCGTCGTATACTGTAATTAAGGTACAAGGTGAAGCTCATAACCAAGAATTCACCGTACAGTGTGATGTTTCAGGTTTGGATGAACCTGTTATCGGTAAAGGCGGCAGTCGGCGCAAGGCAGAGCAGGCAGCAGCAGAAATTGCACTTAACCAGTTGGAATCATGACAGATAAACAACATTGTGGCTTTATAGCCATTGTTGGTCGACCGAATGTCGGTAAATCAACCTTGCTTAACCGTTTAGTGGGACAGAAGTTATCGATAACTTCTCGTAAACCACAAACCACGCGCCACCGCATTATGGGTGTAGACACACGTGACGGCTATCAAGCGGTTTATGTGGACACACCTGGATTGCACATTGAAGAAAAGCGTGTGATTAACCGTTTAATGAACCGCGCAGCAAGCAGTTCATTAACCGATGTCGAATTAGTGTTATTTCTTGTAGATGGCACAGTGTGGACAGCGGATGATGAGATGGTACTGAATAAGCTTATTAAAAGTGAGCTACCAACAGTATTGCTGATCAACAAAGTCGACAACATTAAAGAAAAGCATGAGTTATTTCCGCATTTGCAGGAATTAGCGAACAAAATGCCATTTGTTGATGTGGTGCCTATTTCTGCAAAGAAAGGTACTAACGTTGATACGATTGAAAAAATTGTTCGTGAACATTTACCTGAGTGTGATTACTACTTCCCTGAAGAGTATGTAACGGATCGTTCACAACGCTTTATGGCGTCAGAAATTATTCGTGAAAAACTCATGCGCTTTACCGGTGAAGAATTACCGTATTCAGTGACAGTTGAAATCGAGCGTTTTGATTTTAACCCTGAAACCAACGGTTTTGATATCAACGGTTTGATTCTGGTTGAACGTAAAGGCCAGAAGAAAATGGTGATCGGTAAAGGCGGCGATAAAATCAAAGTCATTGGCCGTGAAGCCCGTTTAGATATGGAAGACCTATTTGAGCGTAAAGTGTACTTAGAACTTTGGGTTAAAGTGAAATCAGGTTGGGCAGATGACGAACGTGCACTGCGCAGCCTAGGTTACATTGACGATCTATAAGGAACGTAATGGAGGGCCTACAGCGTTGTTTCGTCCTTCATTATCGTCATTATAGTGAGACGAGCCTGATCCTTGATGTGTTTAGCGAGGATCATGGCCGTCTTACCCTACTTGCAAAAGGAGCGCGTCGTAAGCGTTCTAACCTCAAAGGAACCTTGCAACCTTTCACACCATTATTTATGAAATGGAGTGGTAAAGGGAGCATGCCGGTTCTCACTCATGCTGAGCCAATCAGTATTGGGCTGCCGCTGCGCAGCTATATTTTATATTCCGCGATGTACGTTAATGAAGTATTAGCGCGAGTATTAGAAAACCATACCCCTTATCCGGTGTTGTTTCTCGATTATTTGAATGTGTTGCGTGAGCTTGCACAAGCGGATAATCCAGAGCCCGCATTGCGTCGTTTTGAACTCGCCTTATTACATCATCTTGGTTACGGTATCGATTTTTTGCATTGTGCCGGCAGTGGGTTTGCGGTCGACGATCATATGACCTATAACTACCGCGAACAATTAGGATTTATTGCCTCAATAAAAATCAGCCAATTGACTTTTCGTGGTAATGAATTGAAAGCCATTGCTGCAAGGTGTTTTGAAACCCCGGAACAACTTCGAGCTGCGAAACGCTTTACACGCATAGCCTTAAAGCCGTATCTTGGTTCAAAACCACTAAAAAGTCGGGAATTATTTATTCCTCGAGCAAGGAGCATCGGAAAATGAGTAACATTCTACTGGGTGTCAATATTGATCATATCGCAACATTACGTAATGCCCGTGGCACACGATACCCTGATCCTGTTCATGCTGCAGAAGTAGCAGAACGTGCAGGTGCAGATGGTATTACGGTGCATTTGCGTGAAGATCGTCGCCATATCAATGATCGTGATGTGCGTATCTTACGCGAAACATTACAAACGCGAATGAATCTAGAAATGGCCGTTACCGATGAAATGGTGGCGATTGCTTTAGAGACTCAACCTGAATATGTCTGTCTAGTACCAGAAAAACGTGCGGAATTGACAACCGAAGGTGGCTTAGATGTGGCTGGGCAATGTGAAAAAATTACTGCTGCAACCACAGCATTAGCCGCAGCAGGGATTAAAGTATCACTATTTATTGATGCCGATAAACGCCAGATTGATGCGGCGCTTGCAACTGGCGCACCCTTTATTGAGTTACATACAGGCCATTATGCCGATGCAACCACAGAAGAAGTGCAAGCTGCTGAACTTGAAAAAATAGCGGTTGCTGCGACCTATGCGGCAAGCTTAGGCATTAAAGTTAATGCGGGACATGGCTTAACCTACCATAACGTCAAAGCTATCGCCGCCTTACCTGAGCTATATGAACTCAATATTGGCCATTCTATTATGGGACGCGCAATGTTTGATGGCCTTGAAAAAGCCGTGGCAGATATGCGTCTCTTGATGCAGGAAGCGCGTGGCTAATGGCAATTCTAGGTTTAGGGACTGATATTGTTGAAATCGAGCGGATTGAAAAAGTCCTTTCTCGTAGCGGTGATGGTTTTGCTGAGCGGGTGTTATCAGCCTCTGAACTTGAACAATATTACCGATTAAAGTTACGCGCTCGTTTTGTTGCAAAGCGATTTGCGGTTAAAGAAGCAGCGTCTAAAGCCTTGGGTACAGGCATTGCTTGCGGTGTCTCTTTTCAAGACTTTAGTGTTAGTAACGATGCACGTGGTAAACCGATGGTGACTTTTTCAGGTCAAGCATTAGTGTTGTTAACAGCAATGGAGGGCCAACATGTGCACCTAACGATTGCTGATGAACGGCGCTATGCTGTCGCAACAGTGATTATTGAGCGTTAAACTAAGGCTAATAACGGTAATAAAAAAAACGCTAGCTGATAAAGCTAGCGTTTTTTTATAACTTTTTAGAGCTATAGTGCGGTGCCACTATGTTGTATTAATCAGCAACAGATTAACGCCGGTATTGCTTTGACGCTTTAACGACATTATCCATTTCATCGATCAACTCAAGCAGCTCTGGTTCAATATCTGCCATTATGGTATTGGCTTTTAATTCGCTCTCAATAGTATGGCAGAGGTATTTTAGCCGTGGGACACCACTGTAAGCACAGCTACCATGTAATTTATGGATTGATGGCCACAGTTCAACCGCTTTACCATCCAGCGCTTCATTAACCAGTAATTCGACCTCAGGCATGTAATCAAGCAGCATCTGTAACATATCTCGCGCCAGATCTTGTTTGCCTGCCGCTTGCTTTAGCGCTAATGACCAATCAAAACTAATGCTATTGTCGATAGCCTGTGGCGCGGTTAGCGCGAGTTGATTTGCTTTGCTTGCGACGGGAGCAGTTAGCTGGGCGCCTGAATGGTGGCTTGGCGTGATCCACTTTGCCAGAATTTGTTGCAAAATATGCTCTTCAATTGGCTTGGTGAGGTAATCATCCATACCTGCATCAATTAACCGCTCACGTTCTCCTGCCATAGCATGAGCTGTAACTGCAATAATTGGCGTAGTATGGTTAAGCTGGGTCTTATGGATTTCTTGGCAAGCAGTCACGCCGTCCATTTCTGGCATTTGAATATCCATAAAGATCAGATCAAATGCTTTTTGATGGGCATATTCGACCGCTTTTTTACCACCGGTTGCGGTAATGACCGTCTCAACCCGCTCGCCAAGTAAGGCTGAAATCAGTTTTAAGTTAGCAGGGTTATCATCTACCGCCATCACAGTTAATGGCTGCACGGGTTCTTGTGGTGGCGCTAACACCGCTAATTCTGGTTCGTTATTTTCATCATTGTTATCACACAGTGCTTCAAATAATTTTCGCGATGCGATCGGTTTACCAAGGCAAAGTTCGACCCCAGTATTGGTGAGCTTTTCAGACAGAGCCAGCTCGGTGGTGGGTAAGCACACCAGAACCTTGTCGGCGATTTGTTCAGCTTTGAAAACGTGATCAAACAGTACTGCCGTTGGTGGTTGCTCACTTGGCGATAAACACAATAATGCAAAGTCATGCTGTTCAATATCATCAGGCATGGTTGAGCGGTAAGTAACATGAACACCGGCGTTAATTAGTCGCTGCTGTACTACTGAAGCTGCCTGCATATTAGGCTCAATCAGTAATAACTTTTTACCCATCAGTGATGAAGTATCAATTAATTGCGAGACAGGTAAGTCGGTTTTATGCATGCGAATGCTAAACCAGAAGGTTGAACCTTGATGGAGACGACTGGTTAAACTGACTTGGCCACCCATTTGACTCACCAGTTTCTGGGTGATCACCAAGCCTAGCCCCGTACCGCCATAACGACGCGATATGCTGGCATCAGCCTGACTAAAGGCTTGGAATAATTGTGCTTGTTGGCGCTCTGAAATACCAATACCGGTATCACGCACCATAAATTGCAGTTCAATATTATTCTCATGCTCAGATTTAAGCTCAACCGAGACATCAATATTGCCTGTTTCAGTAAATTTAACCGCATTACCAATTAAGTTGGTGACAACTTGTTGAATACGTAATGGATCACCAATTAAGCCAGGTGGAATACGGGTATCGATTTTAAGGGTTAATTCTAAGCCTTTCTCATGCGCACTTGGTGCCAATAAGCGCATTACATCATCAAGGGCGTCAGTGAAATCAAATGGAATATTTTCCAGTAATAATTTGCCGGCTTCAAGTTTTGAGAAATCCAAAATATCATTGATGATGGTGAGAAGGTTATTGGCTGAATTCTCAATCGTCAGCAGATAATCTTGCTGATTGGTATTAAGCTTGGTTTTGAGCATTTGGCGAGTAAAGCCAATCACACCATTGAGAGGGGTACGTAATTCGTGCGACATATTGGCCAAAAATTCAGATTTCACCCGTGCTGCTTCTTGAGCGCGTTTTTTGGCGATATCTAACTCAACGTTTTGAATTTCAAGTTGCTCTAAGGTTTCGCGTAAATCAGACGTTGCCTGATCAATACTTTGCTGCATTTCAATATGGTATTCCGAGAGCGAGATTGCCATCGCATTGATACCGTTTTTAAGGGTATCAAGCTCACCTAATAATTGGCCTTCGATACGAATATCAAGATGACCACGACGAATTCTGTCAACCACGCTGATCATATGAGATATCGGGCGAGTAACATCCTGCATTAATCGATACGCAAACAGCGATGATAAACTTAAGCCAAGTAACAGTACCATTAAGGCGGTAAACACTTCTTGATATTGCTGTAATCGTAATGAGCTTAAATCGAGCTCTATGGCAATATAGCCCAGCGGTTTTCCTAATGAGCTAGCACCAGTATTGGCTCCAAATTGGCCTTCGGTCAAAATGGGGGTGCGTAAAATGAGGGTGTTATCGTTGAGCTGGGTATCTAATAATCGTGGAATAGGTTTGTCATCGGGATACATAAACGAGGCAAAATTGCGATGAAAGTTAGAGGTCGCAAAGATTTTATTGTGATCAGTAAATACCGCAATGCTACGAATAATATCGGAATGCTTGCGATGGGTATAACCAATCAAACGTCGAATTGCCTCGCGATTTTTTTCGGTCATACCATATTCTGCCGAAATAGCTAACGGCTCAATGATACTTGTTCCGGTCGAAATCAATTGATGTTCGAGATCTTGATAGCGGCTCATAGTGAAAAAAGCGCTTAATAACAAGCCGATTATCAGTGTAGGTGCTAATGTCAGGGTAAAGACCCTGGCACGAAGTCCATATTTGGTCATGGTTCTCTTAATTACAAGCAAGCGATTCTGTGGGAGAATTAGTACCTATCTATATTCCTAGTTTAATGACACTAGGACTATGCAACAAATACTCAATGTCTGAACGGTGAGCAAAACACTATGGCACGCTTTTTTAAGCCTCAAAAACGTAAAACTGACACCAAACATAAAGAAATTACTATTAATCGCTTAGATCACCATGGCGCTGGTATTGGTCATCTAAACGGTAAATCTGTCTTTGTGGATGGCTTACTTCCCACTGAAACCGCAGTGGTACAGTTAACGGAAGATAAAAAAAATTACGCTCGTGCTCGAGTGATTAAACGCCTTTCAGACAGTAATGCCCGTATTAAACCCCATTGTGCGATCTATGACCAGTGTGGTGGTTGTAATTTGCAGCATTTATCGCATCAAGGCCAAGTGATTGCTAAACAACAAGTGCTGAATGAGTTAATGGCAAAGTTTGCGGTCATTGATCAAGCAAGCTGCATTCAACAACCACCGATTATCAGTCAAGCTTGGCATTATCGTCGTTGTGCACGGATTGCGGTGCGCGTCGAAAATAATGGTCAGCTACAGTTTGGCTTTCGTAAAAAGCAAAGTAATGACATTGTTGATGTTAGCGCGTGTCCAGTATTGGCACAGCCATTGAATGAGTTGTTATTGCCTCTACGTGAGTTATTGCAAAACCTCAAAGGCCGCCGTTTTGTCGGTCATATTGAATTAACCGATGCGGATAATGGCTGCGTGGTGTTAATTCGTCATCTTGCGCCTTTTAATGCCGACGATAGCGCGTTAATTCAAGCCTTTGCAGTCCAACACAATATTATGCTGTTTTTGGCGCCAGAAACCGATGAACTAATCCACAGTTATGGTGACCAACCTTATTATGAGATTGAGGGGCTTAAACTGACCTTTTCACCAAAAGACTTTATTCAGGTAAATGGTGATGTAAATCGCAATATGGTCGCTCAAGCTATCGAATGGCTCGATGTTCAGCCCCAAGATAGGGTGTTAGATTTATTCTGTGGTTTGGGTAACTTTAGTTTACCGATGGCTCAGGGTGCTAAAGCTGTTGTCGGTGTCGAAGGCATTGATGAAATGGTGTTACGCGCCACTGACAATGCTCAAGTAAATGCGCGACACAATGCCACTTTTTATCAGGCTAATTTAGACCAAGATGTGACGAAATTAGTGTGGGCACAAGAGCAATTTGATAAAATTTTATTGGATCCTGCGCGTGCTGGGGCAGCAGGAGTGATGGAACATGTGGTTAAGCTTGCACCTCATAAAGTGGTGTATGTTTCATGCAACCCAGCCACATTGGCGCGTGACAGCCAAGTGCTATTACAACAAGGTTATCAATTAGAGCGTCTTGGTATGTTGGATATGTTCCCTCATACCGGACATTTAGAATCAATGGCACTATTTGTAAAGGTTCAAAAAAAGCAGAAAAAATAGCAACAGCAATTACATTTATTGCCATTAATAGTAAACAGGATAGAAACATGGTCGCAGTACGTGGAGCACATCTAAAACAAAACACGACATTTGAGCTCGCCTCATGGGTCGAAAGTTTACGTTTAGATGCAAAAACGTTTGGACGTTTAGAAGGAACTTACCTGCGTTGTCAGGAACTCATTGTTGATCAGGAAAATGGTGCGCTATTGTTATGGCGTGGCCGTGAAATGGTTGAGATTCTGGTAACGCTAAGCATGGATACCGATACTTTAATATCGGCAATGCTATATCCATTAGTTGAAGCGGGTTGTTATAGCCATGACCAAGTAAAAGAAGACTACAATGCCAACATCCTGCATTTAGTGCAGGGTGTCGAGCAAATGTGCGCCATTAGCCAGCTTAAATCGACTGCAGAAGAAGCGGCACAATCAGCACAAGTTGATAGTATTCGACGGATGCTGCTCTCAATGGTTGATGACTTCCGTTGTGTGGTTATCAAGCTGGCTGAGCGTATCTGCAATTTACGTGAAGTTAAAAATGAACCCGATGCTGTACGACGTGTAGCGGCTCAAGAGTGTGCCAATATTTATGCACCGCTCGCTAACAGGCTGGGTATTGGACAGTTGAAATGGGAAATTGAAGATTATGCTTTCCGTTATCAACATCCAGAAGTATACAAACAAATAGCCAAACAGCTTTCAGAGCGGCGTATTGATCGTGAAGGATACATCACGCATTTTGTTGATGATTTATCTGAAGCGATGCAGGCATCAAATATTCGTGCCGAAGTGCAGGGCCGACCAAAGCATATTTACAGTATTTGGCGCAAAATGCAGAAGAAGAGCTTAGAGTTTGATGAGCTGTTTGATGTGCGCGCGGTACGTATTGTGGCGGAAGAGCTGCAAGATTGTTATGCCGCATTAGGGGTGGTACACACCAAATATCGTCATTTACCCAAAGAATTTGATGACTATGTTGCTAATCCTAAGCCTAACGGTTATCAGTCGATTCATACGGTAGTGCTTGGCCCTGAAGGTAAAACAATAGAGATTCAGATTCGCACCAAGCAAATGCATGAAGAATCAGAGCTGGGCGTGGCTGCGCATTGGAAATACAAAGAAGGACCTGCGGCCTCTGGTGGTGCTCAGTCTGCGTATGATGAAAAAATAAATTGGCTGCGTAAATTGTTAGTCTGGCAAGAAGAGATGTCAGATTCTGGTGAGATGCTTGATGAGCTTCGTAGCCAAGTGTTTGATGATCGTGTCTATGCCTTTACCCCAAAAGGTGACGTGGTTGACTTGCCGTCAAATGCGACGCCGTTAGATTTTGCTTATCATATTCACTCTGAAGTGGGGCATCGCTGTATTGGTGCTAAAGTTGAAGGCCGTATTGTGCCGTTTACTTACCACCTGCAGATGGGTGATCAAGTTGAAATTATCACTCAAAAAGAACCAAACCCTTCTCGCGATTGGCTCAACCCGAATCAGGGATTTGTGACCTCAAGTCGTGCTCGCGCTAAAGTAAATGCCTGGTTCCGTAAACAAGATCGCGATAAAAACATTATTGCAGGTAAAGAGATCCTTGAGGCTGAGCTTACGAAAATTAATGCAACCTTAAAAGATGCTCACTCTTATGCCAGCAAGCGTTTTAATGTTAATTCGCCGGAAGAGCTTTACGCAGGTATTGGTAGTGGTGATTTGCGTATTAACCAGATTATCAATCACATTAATGCGTTAATTAATAAACCAACCGCTGAAGAAGAAGATCAACAACTGCTAGATAAGTTGTCTGAGGCCAGTGATAAAGCTTCTCACAATACCAAAAAACCACGCCGTGATTCGGTGGTGGTCGAAGGGGTTGATAACCTTATGACCCATTTAGCGCGTTGTTGTCAGCCGATCCCTGGTGATGATATTCAAGGCTTTGTCACTCAAGGGCGTGGTATTTCCGTTCACCGACATGATTGTGAACAACTAGAAGAACTGCGTCACCATGCACCAGAACGTATTATTGATACGGTTTGGGGTGGTGGTTTTGTTGGTAACTATACTATCACTGTACGAGTGACAGCTTCTGAGCGTAATGGTTTGCTTAAAGAACTCACCAACACCTTAATGAATGAGAAAGTCAAAGTTGCTGGTATGAAGAGCCGCGTTGATTATAAAAAGCAAATGTCGATCATGGACTTTGAGCTTGAGTTAACCGATTTAGATGTACTCAGTCGCGTATTGAGCCGTATTGAGCAAGTAAAAGATGTTGCTCAAGCTAAACGTTTATACGGCTAACGATGATAGGCAACATCAACTACAGAAATAGGTAGCCTCGGCTACCTATTTTTTTATATAAGGAAGACAATAATGACTAACAACACTGCCGTTGATATTGATAGTTTATTAAAAATCATGGCCCAGTTGCGCGATCCCCAACAAGGTTGTCCGTGGGATTTAAAACAAGATTTTGATTCAATCGTTCCTTATACCATTGAAGAAGCTTATGAAGTGGCTGATGCGATTGAGCAAAAAAATTGGGGTGATGTTAAAGAAGAGCTTGGTGACTTATTATTTCAAGTGGTGTTTTATAGCCAATTAGCCCAAGAACAAGGCTTGTTTGATTTTAATGATGTGGTTGCTGGTATTAGTGATAAACTCACTCGTCGTCATCCACATGTTTTTGGTGAGGCTGAATTTGCTGATGAAGCGGCAGTAAAGCAAAACTGGGAAGCAGAAAAAGCCAAAGAGCGCGCCGAAAAGGCACAAGATGAGAGTTTGCTTGCCAATATTCCATTAGCGTTACCCGCCCTGACACGAGCCAATAAAATTCAGCAGCGTTGTGCTAGCCAAGGTTTTGATTGGGATACGTTAGGTCCTGTGGTTGAAAAAGTACAAGAAGAGCTGGATGAAGTGATGGCAGAGGTAATTCAAACGCCTCAACAGCAACATAAGATCGCGGAGGAAATGGGAGATTTACTGTTTTCAGTGGTAAATTTAAGCCGTCATCTCGATGTAAAGCCAGAACATGCACTGCAACAAGCCAATAAAAAATTTGAGCGACGTTTTCGCCAAGTTGAAAAAAATGTGCTAGAACAAGGTAAGTCTTTAGACCAATGTTCATTAACTGAGCTAGATCTTGAGTGGAATAGAGTAAAGCAGCATGAATGCAAAAAATAACTATTCCCATTAAGAATTGCTATGTTATAAAGGTATGAAAACTTAGTGGTCAAAAGCAGCGAAATGGGGTGAAAACTAGGCGCAAATCACTTCCTTGATTTGAGACAAAAAAAATCTTAGGGGTGTGTGATAGTTTTCACGTTGTGGCGATAAATGGTGTCTGGTATACTAATTTCCCGTCCAGATACACTTTATCCTCTACACCAATCTTCCAGGTTTAACATGACAACGAATTATATTTTTGTTACGGGCGGAGTAGTATCCTCTCTAGGTAAAGGCATTGCTGCAGCATCTTTGGCAGCTATTCTAGAAGCACGTGGTCTTAATGTGACCATGATGAAATTAGACCCTTACATTAACGTTGATCCAGGCACAATGAGCCCTACTCAGCATGGTGAAGTATTCGTTACGGAAGACGGTGCAGAGACTGATCTTGACTTAGGTCACTACGAGCGCTTTATACGCACCAAAATGACTAAGCGTAATAACTTTACTGCTGGTCGCGTATACGCTGATGTTCTACGTAAAGAACGTCGTGGTGATTACCTAGGTGCAACGATTCAGGTTATTCCACATATCACTAACGAAATTAAAGATCGTGTGATTGCTGGTGCTGCGGGTCATGATATCGCGATTGTTGAAGTCGGCGGTACGGTAGGTGATATTGAATCACTACCATTTATGGAAGCTATTCGTCAGCTTGCAGTACAACAAGGTCGTGAAAACACCATGTTTATGCACTTGACGCTAGTACCTTATCTTGCTGCTGCTGGTGAAGTGAAAACTAAGCCAACGCAACACTCAGTTAAAGAATTACTTTCTATCGGTATTCAACCAGATATTTTGGTTTGCCGTAGTGATCGTGTTATTCCTGCCAACGAACGCGCAAAGATTGCGTTGTTCTGTAACGTGCAAGAAAAAGCGGTTATCTCAATGAAAGATGTAGATTCAATCTACAAAATCCCACAGCTTATTAAGGCACAAGGCCTTGATGACTTAGTATGTAAGCGTTTTGGTATTACTGCACCAGAAGCTGATCTATCTGAGTGGGAACAAGTTATTTATGAAGAAGCTAACCCTACTGCTGAAGTGACTATTGGTATGGTTGGTAAGTACATTGAATTACCTGATGCTTATAAGTCAGTCAACGAAGCACTTAAACATGCTGGTTTGAAAAACCGTATTTCAGTACAAATTAAATACATCGATTCTCAAGATGTTGAGTCTAAAGGTACTGAAGTACTTGCAGGTCTAGACGCAATTTTAGTACCTGGTGGCTTTGGTCATCGTGGTATTGAAGGCAAGATTCTGACGGCTCAATATGCACGTGAAAACAAAATCCCTTATTTAGGTATTTGTTTAGGTATGCAAGTCGCGTTAATTGAATTTGCTCGTAACGTAGCAAACATGGCGGATGCACACTCAACAGAATTTAGCGCTGAAACTAAACACCCAGTGGTTGGCTTGATCACTGAGTGGGTTGATGGCGATGGTAACGTAGAAGAGCGTACTGAAAAATCTGATCTTGGCGGTACAATGCGCCTTGGTTCTCAGTTATGTCATCTTCAAGATGGTTCAAAAGCACGTGAATTATACGCACAAGCGTCTATTCATGAGCGTCACCGTCACCGTTACGAAGTTAATAACAACTTGCTGCCTAAGTTAGAGAAAGCAGGTCTGAAAGTATCAGGTTTGTCTGCTGACAAGAAGCTAGTTGAAATTATTGAAATTCCGAACCACCCTTGGTTCGTTGCTGCACAGTTCCACCCAGAATTTACTTCAACACCTCGTGATGGACACCCATTATTTGAAGGTTTTGTAAAAGCTGCGGGTGTACATCACCGCGGTGAATCTGATAAGTAAGGATTACTGATAGCTGTAGCAGTTCTCGCTGCAGCTATTTTATTTAGCTTTTAATTTGAAGATAAAGCAGAGGAAACACAATGTCTAAGATCGTTAAAGTTCTAGCTCGTGAAATCATTGACTCACGTGGCAACCCAACAATTGAAGCTGAAGTTCACCTAGAAGGTGGTTTCGTTGGTATGGCTGCTGCACCGTCTGGTGCTTCTACGGGTTCTCGTGAAGCTCTTGAGCTTCGTGATGGCGATAAATCTCGTTTCCTAGGTAAAGGTGTTCTTAAAGCTGTTGCTGCTGCAAACGGTCCAATCGCTGAAGTACTAATGGGTAAAGACGCGACTGATCAAGCTGCAATCGACCAACTAATGATCGACCTTGACGGTACTGAAAACAAATCTAACTTTGGTGCTAACGCAATCCTAGCTGTTTCTCTAGCTAACGCAAAAGCAGCTGCTGCATCTAAAGGCATGCCTTTATACGAGCACATTGCTGAGCTAAACGGTACTGCGGGTCAGTTCTCTATGCCTCTACCTATGATGAACATCATCAACGGTGGTGAGCACGCAGATAACACTGTTGATATTCAAGAGTTCATGATTCAGCCAGTAGGTGCTAAGTCACTTCGTGAAGCTGTACGCATGGGTTCTGAAGTATTCCACAGCCTAGCTAAAGTTCTTAAGTCTAAGGGCATGAGCACAGCTGTAGGTGACGAAGGTGGTTTCGCACCAAACCTTGAGTCAAACGAAGCTGCTCTTAAAGCTATTCAAGAAGCTGTTGAAGCTGCAGGTTACGAGCTAGGTACTGATATTACTCTAGCTATGGACTGTGCTGCTTCTGAGTTCTACAACAAAGAACAAGGTATCTACGACCTTAAAGGTGAAGGTAAGCAATTCACTTCAGAAGAGTTTAACTACTTCCTGAAAGATCTTACTGAGAAGTTCCCAGCTATCGTTTCTATCGAAGATGGTCTAGACGAATCAGATTGGGCTGGCTTCAAGCACCAAACTGAACTACTAGGTGACAAGATTCAACTAGTAGGTGACGATCTATTCGTTACAAACACTAAGATCTTCGCTGAAGGTATTGAGAAAGGCATCACTAACTCAATCCTAATCAAGCTTAACCAAATCGGTTCTCTAACTGAAACTTTAGCTGCTATCAAGATGGCTAAAGACGCTGGTTACACTGCTGTTATCTCTCACCGTTCAGGCGAGACAGAAGACGCAACTATCGCTGATCTAGCGGTAGGTACAGCTGCAGGTCAAATCAAGACTGGTTCTATGAGCCGTTCTGACCGTGTTGCTAAGTACAACCAACTTATCCGTATCGAAGAAGCACTAGGTGAGCGTGCTGTTTTCAACGGTCTTAAAGAAGTTAAAGGCCAAGCTTAATTTCTAAGCCTATTATTGAGCTTGCTCAATTAGCCTAAATCAAACCGTCTCTTAGGAGGCGGTTTTTTTTTAAGTAAAAAAATGACTGTGCTACAAATATCGCTTAATCAATGATTTTTGGTTGATTTGTCAGCAAAAATGACACGCAGCTAGCACTGGAACAACTCAATAGCCATAATAGTGGTCACAATAAGCCGATTATGGGATTATTACCTTGCCGTAGCATCTATTCCAATTATTCACCGAGTGGTTGATTGGAATGTATATTGTTGGCATTAACATTTGCGCTGATTTTAAAGGGGAACCATGCGTCTGTTTATCATTATCCTGCTAGTGGTTTTAGCATGGCTGCAGTACGATTTTTGGGATGGTAAAAACGGTATGAATGAATATACCGCAGTAAAAGAAAGTGTTGCCCTTCAACAAGCGGCAAATACTGAATTACAACAACGAAACCAACAAATGTACGCAGAAATTAAAGATCTTCATGGTGGTAAAGAAGCAGTAGAAGAACGTGCGCGGAATGATTTAGGCTTAATCAAGCCCGGTGAAACCTTTATTCGTATTTTGGGTGATAATAATTAATTAGCCGCGTTTTCTGTTGTGAGTAATAAGTCTAATGATGACTGAAGAATTTATTGCCGTAGTACCAGCGGCTGGCGTTGGCAGTCGTATGGCGGCTGATCGTCCTAAGCAATACCTTTATATTGCAGGTAAAACGATTTTAGAACATACCGTAGATCGGTTATTGAGCTTAACGGAAATTACACGAGTCGTGATTGCCATCAGTGCAGATGACCCTTATTTTCCACAACTAGCGTTAGCTAATGATCCGCGAATTACTGTGGTTGATGGTGGCGCCGAACGGGCTGATTCAGTGTTTGCGGGCTTAGCCGCGATTGATAATGATAATGCATGGGTATTAGTGCATGATGCGGCGCGTCCTTGTGTGCGTTCAACTGACCTACGGGCATTGATCACCGCGGCGATCACCAGTGACTGCGGTGCAATTTTAGCCGCGCCAGTGCGTGATACTATGAAGCGTGGACTCCATCACTCAACGCCGCCTCAGATCAGCCATACGGTCGATCGCGACAACTTATGGCATGCGCTGACACCGCAAATGTTTCGCGTCGGGTTATTACGTCAATCGTTAACCTCGGCATTAGCGCAAGGCGCAACCATAACCGATGAAGCCTCGGCGTTAGAGTTTTGTGGCCATACACCACTGCTCGTTACCGGACGTAGCGATAATCTCAAAGTGACTCAGCCCGAAGATTTAGCCTTGGCTGAGTTTTATTTACAACTTTTATTAAAGGAACAACCTTAATGCGTATTGGTCATGGGTTTGATGTGCATAAATTTGGTGGCGCCGGTCCGGTTATTATTGGTGGTGTTGCAGTTCCTTATGAACAAGGTTTAATCGCCCATTCTGACGGTGATGTTGCTTTGCATGCTGTCTGCGATGCGCTATTAGGTGCGATTGGCGCTGGTGATATCGGCCGTCATTTTCCTGATACTGACGCCGAGTGGGCAGGTGCTGATAGTCGCTTCTTACTGCGTGATGTTTATAACAAAGTCAAAGCTGCAGGTTATTGTCTGGGTAATGTCGATGTGACGATTATTGCTCAAGCACCTAAGATGGCACCGCATATTGAAGCAATGTGCCAAGCTATCGCTGAAGATCTCGATACTGATATTACCAATGTTAATGTTAAAGCAACCACGTCTGAACGTTTAGGTTTTACCGGACGTAAAGAAGGTATTGCTTGTGAAGCCGTTGTTTTAATTAAAAAGGTATAACCCCACCATGTCGACAAATAACACCTCAGCTAACGTAATGGATTGTTTTAAGTGGTTGCATGATCAACCAACTTGCCAAGGAAGTATTAAGGCAAACCCACAAGATTTTATCGTTAACGAACAGCTAGGTTTTAGCTTTAGTGGTGCTGGTGAGCACTTGATGGTTAAAATTCGTAAAACTGGCGAAAACACTAAATACGTAGTCAATGAATTAGCCAAAGCGTGTGGTGTGAAATCACGAGATGTTAGCTGGGCTGGTCTTAAAGATCGCCACGCTGTCACTGAGCAGTGGATCAGTGTTCATTTGCCGGGTAAAGCCGATCCTGATTTAAGTCAGTTTGAAGCTGAGCACCCAGGGATTGAAGTGCTTGAGATGACTCGTCATGACAAAAAGTTACGCCCAGGTGATCTACAAGGTAACTGGTTTCAATTGCGCTTAACTGATTTAGATCAGCCGCAAGCATTAGCTGAGCGTTTAGAGCTTGTTAAGCAACAAGGTGTGGCTAACTATTTTGGTGAGCAACGTTTTGGTCATGGTGGTAATAACGTCATTAAAGCGCGCGCTTGGGGTAATAACGAGTTCCGTGTGCGTGATAAGAGTAAGCGTAGTTTTTACTTATCTGCTGCACGTTCATGGATGTTTAACCAAGTATTGTCAGCCCGTATCGAACAAAACCTCACCCGTGAAATAATGGTAGGTGATTGCCTACAAGCGGCGGGTGATGAGCGTACGTTTATTGCAGAAACAATTACACCTGAATTACAGCAGCAAGTTATGCAAGCTGAAGTGGCAATTACAGGTCCATTATTGGGCGATAATGCCTTACCGACAACAGCAGATGCACAAGCATTTGAACTGGCGATTGTGGAGCAAGAGCCAGCGTTAGTGGCACTCGTTCGTGACAATCGTATGCGTCATGATCGCCGCCCATTATTATTATTGCCGCAGAATATGCAATGGCAGTTTGATGATAACGGTGTGATCCTTTCTTTTGCTTTGCCTGCTGGTAGTTTTGCGACTTCGGTTGTGCGTGAGTTGATCATGCCGCTAGAATCAGAAGGTATGAATGATGAGAATACTGATCAGCAATGATGATGGTATTTTTGCTGAAGGAATAAATACCTTAGCCCGCGTCTTAGCAGACTTGGGCGAGGTAACTGTAGTGGCGCCTGATCGTAATCGTTCAGGCGCATCCAATTCATTAACGATTGATTACCCACTACGTATTCGTCAGCAAAGTAATAACAAGGTTGCAGTGCAAGGTACACCAGTTGATTGTGTTCATTTTGCGCTTACTGAATGGTTAGATGAGTTGCCTGATATTGTGGTAACTGGCATTAACCATGGTGCCAATCTTGGCGATGATGTGTTGTATTCAGGCACTGTTGCCGCAGCGACGGAAGGCTACTTTTTAGGTGTACCAGCGATTGCGGTGTCATTAGTAGGCGATAACCACTTTGACACCGCCGCTCAAGTGGTCAAAGTGTTGATTGAAAAAATGATCAACCAGCCATTAGCGACTCAAAAAATAATTAATGTTAATGTTCCCGATGTGCCGTTTGAGCAATTAAAAGGGTGGAAAATAACCCGTTTAGGTGCTCGACATCGTGCTGTCAGTATGATCAAAAAAACCGATCCTCGAGGTAATCCCTTGTATTGGTTAGGTCCTCCTGGTGACACACAAGATGCGGCAGCAGGAACAGATTTTTTTGCGATTGAACACGGAGAAGTATCGATCACTCCGTTGCAAGTCGACCTGACTGCGCATGATGCCATAGCTGGGTTAGAAAGCTGGATGCATGTTGTGGAGATCCGATAACTATGCGTTATCAGAGACAAGTTGATAATTTAATTGCACTATTAACCCAAAGAGGCATTACTGATCAACGGGTGTTGCGCGCGATTGCAGCAATACCACGTGAATTTTTTGTCGATGAAGCATTTTCTTATCAAGCGTATGAGAATAATGCGCTGCCTATCGGTAGTGGTCAGACAATTTCACAACCTTATATTGTTGCTAAAATGACGTCGCTATTAGCACTGACACCGCAATCTTCGGTGTTAGAAATTGGTACCGGTTCCGGTTATCAAGCATCAGTATTGGCACAATTAGTTGATCATGTTTATTCTGTAGAGCGAATTAAAGGCCTGCAATGGCAAGCAAAACGCCGCTTTAAGCAGTTAGAACTGTATAATATATCAACCAAACATGGTGATGGATGGCAGGGCTGGGAAAGTAAAGGCCCATTTGATGCTATTATTGTCACCGCCGCGCCAAGTGAGGTTCCCCAGAGCCTAAAAGATCAACTTGCTGATGGCGGTCGCTTGATATTACCCGTAGGTTATTCTGAACAAGTGTTAAAATTGATTGTTCGCAATGGCGAGCAGTTTATTGAAACGAATATCGAACCGGTTAAATTTGTGCCGTTAGTGGCTGGAGATTTGGCGTAAACCATGAGTATTGAACGTATGATAAAAAAAATAATTCAACCTTCTTTGCTAGCAGTAAGCTGTGTAGCTCTGCTGTCGGCATGTAGTAGTCATACGCCTGCTCCTGTTTCAAATCTTGCTAAAGATTATTCTCAATTACAGCGTGGTAGCTTTCACGGCCGTTATTACACCGTTCAGAAGGGTGATACGTTATATTTTATCTCTTACATGACTGATCGCGATGTAAAAGATATCGTCAAATTAAATCGCTTACCTCGCCCTTATACAATTTATCCAGGGCAAAAATTAGCGATTCCAGTTGCAGACAGTTACGCATCGACAGCTTCACGTAATAGTAATGTGGTTGTAACCCCACTGGTTGCGCCATCGACAGCCCCAACGGTAACCCATACTGTAGCCAAACCTGTCGCTGTTAAACCTGTTGTGCAAAAAACAACCAACAAACCAGTTGCGAAGCCGAAAGCAAAAGAGTACTCTGGAAATTCAAAAGTTAACAAACCTGTAACAACCAAGCCAGTAACTAAAGCGCCAACCAAGCCGGTGGCTAAGCCGACAGTACAAGTTTCAAGTTCTGGCTGGGCTTGGCCAGTAAAAGGTAAAGTTATTGCAGGGTTCTCTAGTGCAGATAATGGCAACAAAGGTATCGATATTACTGCCGCTCGCGGTACACCAATTCGAGCCACAGCCGCAGGTAAAGTGGTATACGCCGGCGATGCATTACGAGGATATGGTAACTTAGTGATCATAAAGCACAGTGAAGATTATCTCAGTGCTTATGCCCACAACGATAAAATATTAGTCAAAGAGCAGCAGTCAGTTAAAGCTGGCCAGGAAATCGCTACTATGGGTAGTTCGGGTGCATCAAGCGTTAGGTTGCACTTTGAGATTCGTTATAAAGGTAAGTCAGTTGATCCAATGCGCTTTCTTCCCAAGTAGCAAGCCATAATAAAAATAGTGAGAAACGTACAAATTAGAGATGACATCATGAAGTTGTAATGTCTTTAACTCGCCATCTGGGAGGCGCTATGAGTAGAAGCAGCACAGCCAAAAAACTTGAATCATTGACATTAGATGACAGCATTGAGCTTAACAGCTTAGTGATGCCAACTGATAATAATTCTGATACGTCAACATCGAGTGAAGATGTTGATATCTCCAAATATGAGACCAACGCTAAAGCGCTTGATGCAACACAACTTTATCTAGGTGAAATTGGATATTCTCCTTTGCTTACTGCTGAAGAAGAAGTGTTGTATGCTCGCCGTGCCCTGCGTGGTGATGAAGTGTCACGAAAACGCATGATTGAAAGTAATCTTCGTTTAGTGGTCAAAATATCACGTCGCTATAGTAATCGTGGTTTAGCGTTACTTGATCTGGTTGAAGAAGGTAATCTTGGGCTTATTCGTGCGGTTGAGAAATTTGATCCAGAACGAGGCTTTCGTTTTTCAACCTACGCAACATGGTGGATCCGTCAAACTATTGAACGGGCGATCATGAACCAAACCCGTACTATTCGTTTACCTATTCATGTAGTGAAAGAGCTTAATGTCTATTTACGTACGGCACGTGAACTCGCACAAAAGCTTGATCATGAACCAACGGCTGAAGATATCGCACTGCAACTTGAAAAATCGGTGGATGATGTTAACCGTATGCTGCGTCTTAATGAACGAGTGAGTTCGGTTGATAATCCTATCGGTGGCGATTCTGATAAAGCACTATTAGACATTATTCCTGATGAAAAAGGCGGTAGCCCTGAAACGTCGACTCAAGATGATGATATTAAGAACTCGATAGTACATTGGTTACAAGAGCTGAATCCAAAACAGCGTGAAGTATTGGCGCGTCGATTTGGCTTATTGGGCTATGAAGCATCAACATTAGAAGATGTGGGTCGAGAAATTGGCTTAACCCGTGAGCGTGTTCGCCAGATTCAGGTCGAAGGTTTACGTCGTTTACGCGACATGCTAATCCACCAGGGGTTAAGTATTGAATCCTTATTTAACCAAGAAGTTTAACCAACAACTATCATAAACAACTGCTATGTTGAATATCAATGCGCACGGTCTTTTTGAACCTACTTTTACGTGAGCAAATCTTATAGCCAATAAAAAAGGACGCGCGAGCGTCCTTTTTTTATGAGCTTAAAATGTGATATTTGTTATTAGCTATTAGTGTATTAACGCTTTAAGGCGATACAGCTCATCTAATGCTTGGCGAGGGGTTAACTCATCAGGGTTAACATTTGCCAGTGCTTCTTCGACTTCACTTGGCTCAGGGATCAAGCTCAGTTGATGTTCCTCACGTGGCGGCTGTCCTGCAACAACGGGTTGTTGAGCTTGTTGGTGTCCAAGTGCCTCTAACTGCTTAAGCTTAATTTTAGCACGCTTAATAACGGCTTTGGGTACGCCAGCAAGGCTTGCCACGGCTAGACCGTATGACTTACTAGCCGCGCCATCTTGAACGCTATGCATAAAGGCAATATTGTCGCCGTGTTCAACCGCATCAAGATGGACATTGGCCAACCCAGAGAGTAGTGATGGCAGCTCGGTTAACTCAAAGTAGTGGGTGGCAAATAATGTCATTGCAGCAATTTTATCTGCTAGCCATTCAGCACTTGCCCATGCCAGAGATAAACCATCATAAGTACTGGTACCACGGCCAATTTCATCCATTAACACTAAGCTATGTTTAGTTGCATTATGAAGAATATTGGCTGTTTCTGTCATTTCGACCATAAAGGTTGAGCGTCCAGAAGCAAGATCATCAGAAGCACCAATACGAGTAAATATACGATCTAGCGGACCGATTGTTACTGCCTCTGCTGGTACAAATGAACCCACATGTGCCAATAATGCGATCAAGGCTGTTTGACGCATATAAGTTGATTTACCGCCCATGTTAGGACCGGTAATGATCAACATGCGACGATCTTGGTGTAACGCGATCGGGTTAGCAATAAACGGTTCACTTAGCACTTGCTCAACCACAGGGTGACGGCCCGCAGTAATATTAATGCCAGTGGTGGTGGTTAACTGTGGACGACAGTAGTTTAGGCTATCAGCACGCTCGGCTAAGTTGGTCAGAACATCTAATTCAGATAATGCACTTGCTGCCAGTTGTAACCGTTCTAAATGCGGCAGTAGCTGATCAAATAACTCATCCCACAATTTTTTCTCAAGCGCTAACGCTTTTGATTTGGAATTGAGTACTTTATCTTCGTGCTCTTTTAATTCAGGAATAATATAGCGTTCAGCATTTTTTAGGGTTTGACGACGAATATAGTGTTCAGGCACTAAATGACTTTGACCACGACTGACTTGAATAAAGAAACCATGAACCTGATTAAAGCCAACTTTAAGGCTATCAATGTCATGACGTTCACGTTCACGGTTTTCAAGATCGGTTAAGTATTGTTTAGCGCCATCGGCTAAATCTCGCCATTCATCGAGTTCAGCATTATATCCCGGTGCGAGCACGCCACCATCACGAATAATCACGGGCGGATTTTCAATAATAGCGTGTTCAAGTAATTGGCACAGATCATCCATTGGCGCAGCATTCTGGGCTAATTCTGCAATGCGATCTTGGGGTATTTCAGCTAATAATTGCGCCAGTTCTGGCAAATATTGCATCGCGGTACGCATGCGGGCTAAATCACGTGGGCGTGCTGAACGTAACGCTAATCGTGCGAGAATACGTTCTAGATCGCCCATATGACGTAATACGATAGCGGTATCAACAAACATGCCGCTATCTTTAAACGCTTCAATGGCATTTAAGCGGCCATTCAGTTGCTGTTGATCGCGAATTGGTTGGTGAAGCCAGCGCTTCAATAAGCGGCTGCCCATTGGGGTCGCGGTATGATCCAATACCGATGCGAGGGTGTTATCAAAGCCGCCAGCTAAATTTTGGGTTAATTCTAAATTACGTCGTGTCGCAGCATCTAAAATAACCGCATGATCTTGGGTATCAAGAGTGATTGCACGAATATGAGGTAGCGCAGTACGTTGAGTGTCTTTGACATATTGCATCAAACAACCAGCAGCACATAAGCCAAGGTTGGCTTTTTCAACCCCAAAGCCGACTAAGTCTCGAGTACCAAATTGTAAGGTTAGTTGCTGGCGCGCAGTTTCAAGTTCAAATTCCCAAATAGGGCGACGACGCTTACCTTTAAACGGTTCAACTAAATGTAAATAAGTAAAATCTTCAGGGTAGAGTAATTCCGCTGGACTGGTTCGTTGCAGTTCTGCCTGCATTTCTTCTTCAGTCGTAGGTTCAGTTAACATGAAACGGCCAGAGGTAATATCAAGCGTTGCATAGCCAAATTTATTATTAGCAGTGTAGATTGCTGCAATTAAATTATCACGACGTTCATTAAGCAGCGCCTCATCACTAACTGTACCTGGAGTGATGATACGCACAACTTTACGTTCAACTGGGCCTTTACTGGTCGCGGGATCGCCGATCTGCTCACAGATAGCAACAGACACCCCTTGCTGAACTAATTTAGCCAGATAGCCTTCAGCTGCATGGTGAGGAATACCCGCCATCGGAATCGGTTCACCGTTGGTCGCACCACGTTTTGTCAGAGAGATATCAAGTAGTTGTGAAGCTCGCTTGGCATCATCAAAAAACATCTCATAGAAATCGCCCATGCGGTAAAACAATAAAATATCAGGGTTTTCAGCTTTGATTCGAAGGAACTGCTGCATCATAGGAGTATGTTTTTCTAAGCCTTTTATCGTCACGATATTGCCTACTCTTGCTGGTTCAACGTCGGCCACTTAAGGTAGCTCGACCAATTAAATAATGAAGCTTAAGGATACGTGAATCAGTGGATCGGGCAAAGTAACCATTAGAGTTTTTTTATCATCTTTGCAATGGTCGTTAACAAGCGTAAAGTTAACGCTTACCGCTCAATATGTTAAATACCGTAATGGGTAACCCGCTTGGAGGCATCAATGACAAATATCGAACAATTAGCTGTTGAACTTGGTCAGGTATTAACAGTAAAAAAATGGATCGCAACCACCGCAGAGTCGTGTACCGGAGGTGGGGTTTCATTTGCTATAACCGATATTCCAGGAAGCTCTGCCTGGTTTAATCGTGCATTTATTACTTATAGCAATGAAGCTAAGCAGCAAATGCTAAGTGTTACCGAGCAAGCGCTGACTGAGTTTGGTGCTGTCAGTGAGGCGGTAGTATTTGAAATGGCATGTGGCGCTTTAGCCGCTTCTCGAGCAGATATCAGTGTTGCTATCAGTGGTATTGCAGGACCTGACGGCGGCACTGATGAAAAACCAGTTGGTACAGTATGGTTCGCTTGGGCTGATGCGACAGGATGGCAACAAACACGCTGCTGTTTATTTAATGGTTCACGCCAAGCGGTGAGACAACAAGCGATTGCTGAAGCGTTGTCAGGGTTGATTGAGCGAGTTAAGCAAGTCATAGCACAGTGATATTATTCTTAAAAAATTGTATTTAACAAAAAAAATTAAACCAGAACTAGACACTGTATGAATAGACAGTATACTAAGTCTCATACCCAGTTTAGTCACTTTATTTTAGCATCCGTTGGAGAGTCAAATGGACGACAACAAGCAGAAGGCTCTTGCCGCAGCGTTAGGCCAGATTGAGAAACAGTTCGGTAAAGGTTCAATCATGAAATTGGGCGATAACCGTACTATGGATATCGAGACCGTTTCAACGGGTTCATTATCACTTGATATTGCATTAGGTGCTGGTGGCTTACCAATGGGACGTATCGTAGAAATCTACGGTCCAGAATCATCAGGTAAAACAACCCTAACCTTAGAAACAATTGCAGCGGCTCAAAAAGCAGGTAAGACGTGTGCATTTATCGATGCAGAACACGCTCTCGATCCAATTTATGCTGAAAAGTTAGGTGTTGATATTAACCAACTTCTTGTTTCTCAACCTGATACTGGTGAGCAAGCATTAGAAATTGTTGATGCACTAGCACGCTCAGGTGCTGTTGACCTAATTGTTGTCGATTCGGTTGCTGCTTTAACACCAAAGGCTGAAATTGAAGGCGAAATGGGTGACTCTCATATGGGTCTGCAAGCACGTATGCTATCGCAAGCAATGCGTAAGTTAACTGGTAACCTTAAACAGTCTAACTGTATGTGTATCTTCATCAACCAAATCCGTATGAAAATTGGTGTGATGTTTGGTAATCCAGAAACCACAACAGGTGGTAACGCGTTGAAGTTCTACGCTTCTGTTCGTCTTGATATTCGTCGTACTGGCGCAATTAAAGATGGCGATGAAGTGGTAGGTAACGAAACCCGCATTAAGGTTGTTAAAAATAAAATTGCGGCACCATTTAAGCAAGCAGAAACACAAATTCTTTATGGTCAAGGCTTTAACCGTTTAGGTGAGCTGATTGATCTTGGTGTTAAGCACAAGTTTGTTGACAAAGCAGGTGCTTGGTATAGCTACAATGGTGACAAAATTGGTCAAGGTAAGGCTAACTCTACTAAGTACCTTGCTGATCACCCAGAGCTAGCTGCGGAATTAGATAAAAAATTACGTGATTTACTATTAAGTCCAGCCGTTGAATCAGAGCAAAAAGACAGTGAAACATCTGCTGCTGAAGACGGTGATGCTTTTTAATTAAACGCATTCGCCTTGTAGGCTAAAACAATACATACTTTAACCCAGCCTTTGTGCTGGGTTTTTTTATGACATTTTTTGTATTAATCAACATTAACTTTAATTCGCAAACCGAGGCTGTTTTCTGCTTTAATATGCTAACTAAACGTTTTTGCTTTATATTTTTTATTCAATTGAGTTATTAATTTCATTAACTAGGCATATTTATAATGAAAGAACACGTGTCGTGGATACGTTGGGTAGGGCAAACCATTCGACGGTTTACCGAGTGGCTTTACACTCTGCGCCATATTTTTGTGGCAGTATTTGTTTTAGGTAATAGCGGCCTTATTTTTCATACAATCTATGGCTTACCAATTAACCTGCTTACATTATTTAATGTTCGAAACTACGACCAAATTAACGTCAGTTTTTTAACTAACGCGCCTTACTTTATGTTAGGGGTGTTTATTGTGATGAGTTCGGTGGGGCTGTTTTTCAGGGCGCGAATTTCATGGATGATCAGTTTTACATTAATGCTGATCAATATCTTTTATACCGCGCACATTCATCCTCAGCAAACCCATAATATTCATTACGGTATCGCGTCATTAATTTTGTTATTTATGGTGCGGAAATATTTTTCTAAAAGCAGTGTTGCTGCCGGTAGTATTTTTGCGTTAATTAGTGTGATCACTTTATTATTAACTTCTACTTATGGCGCATTATATTTTGGCGACGGATTTAATCCTAAAATCACCAGTTTATTGACCGCGTTTTACTATGCGATAGAAACCATGTCGACAGTAGGATATGGCGATATCGTACCGGTTACAGAGCCAGCTCGATTGTTTACCATTTCGGTCATTGTGTCTGGTATTACAGTGTTTGCCACATCGGCAACATCAGTGTTAGGCCCTGTTGTTCATAGTGGTTTTGAACGACTTGTTAAAGGTAATAGCAAAAAAATGGATCGTACTAATCACTTTATAATTTGTGGCTTATCAAGCCTTGGCATTAATACCATTAAACAGCTCACAGAGCGTAAACAGCCAATTACGATTATTGTTTCACCTCGCATACAGCAAGTGGCAAAAGATCAATTAGAAGGGCTAGATGTGGTTGTGGGTGATTACAGTGATGGTGCTATTTTAACGCAAGCTGGGGTGATGAATGCCAAGGCGATACTGGCATTGAGTGATGATGATGCTGATAACGCATTTATTGTATTATCAGCGATTGAATTAGCCAGCTCAGCGCGCACCGTGGCATTGGTTAACGAAAGTAAAAATATCAATAAAGTGAAAAGCGTTAATCCTGACATTGTGATTTCACCGCAACAGTTTGCGAGTGATATTCTGGCGCGGGTATTAAACGGTGAAAGTATCGATAGCGATTCGATTGTGGCGTCGCTACTGCATTCTGTGCAAGGATTGTCAGATAACGAAATTAATAAATAATCGTTAATTTATCGCCATTAGCAGCGTGAGTTCATATGTTATATGAATAGGTTACAAGGGGAGTGAGCTTGTAGGTAGCAAACTAACGGCGATTATTTGATACATTTTGCCACATATCATTTCCCGTAATAGCTACCGTTGTTTTACAATAGCCCCCAAAAAATTTATCTTAGCTTTATTACTAGACGGTGACTGTTGATTGAGCCTTATGTTTAAAGGCCTAAACGGTTACCGAAGAAAATCGCCATTGGGTGTTTTTCTGTCCTTCTATTTCAAGCATTAATTCAGGATTTGCCAATGTACATGAGCACTGATGAGATTCGCCGCGCGTATCTTGCGTTTTTCGAGAGCAAAGGCCACCAGATCGTGGAAAGCTCATCTCTAGTTCCTGCGAATGACCCAACGTTGTTATTCACTAACGCAGGTATGAACCAATTTAAAGATACATTCCTTGGTCTTGAGAAGCGTAACTATACACGTGCGACAAGCGCTCAGCGTTGTGTTCGTGCGGGTGGTAAACATAACGACCTTGAAAATGTAGGTTTTACAGCGCGTCACCATACTTTCTTTGAAATGCTAGGTAACTTCAGCTTTGGCGATTACTTTAAGCATGACGCGATTGGCTATGCATGGGAGTTTCTAACCAAAGAGCTTAAGCTTCCTGAAGATCGTTTAGTGGTTACTATCTATGAAAGTGATGACGAAGCGTTTGAAATCTGGAATAAAGAAATTGGTATTCCAGCTGATCGCATCGTACGTATTGGTGATAACAAAGGCGCACCGTTTGCTTCTGATAACTTCTGGCAAATGGGCGACACTGGTCCTTGTGGTCCTTGTACTGAAATTTTCTACGATCACGGCGATCATATCTGGGGTGGCCGTCCTGGCACGCCAGAAGAAGATGGTGACCGCTTCATTGAGATCTGGAATAACGTATTTATGCAGTTCAACCGTCAAGCTGACGGCACAATGGAACCGCTACCTAAGCCATCTGTAGATACAGGTATGGGTATTGAGCGTATTGCCGCAATTATGCAAGGCGTACACTCAAACTATGAAATCGATATTTTCCAAACCCTAATTAAAGAAGCTGCGGCTGTTATTGGTTATGACGATCTGTCTAATCAATCACTACGCGTTGTTGCTGACCATATTCGTTCGTGTGCATTCTTGATTGCTGATGGTGTTATGCCATCAAACGAAGGCCGTGGTTACGTATTACGTCGTATTATTCGTCGTGCAGTACGTCACGGTAACAAGTTAGGCGCACAAGGTGTGTTCTTCTACAAACTTGTGGGGCCATTAGCTGAAATTATGGGTACTGCAGGTCTTGAGCTTAAAGCACAACAAGAGCTAGTCGAAAAAGTACTTAAGATTGAAGAAGACAACTTCAGCCGCACACTTGAGCGTGGCCTAACAATTCTTAATGAAGCACTGGATAACATCGACGGTAACGTACTTGATGGCGAAACAGTATTTAAGCTTTATGATACTTACGGTTTCCCTGCTGACTTAACTAACGATGTTGCGCGTGAGCGTGGTTTCTCAATCGATGAAGACGGTTTTGAAACTGCGATGGAAGCTCAACGTCAACGTGCTCGTGACGCAGGCAACTTTGGCGTTGATTACAATGACGCAATCAAAGTTGATGCTGAAACGACGTTCTGTGGTTACAGCGCAACAGATGGTGAAGGTGTTGTTGTTGCACTATACCGTGACGGTAATGCTGTAGATGCCATCAATGCTGGCGACAATGCACTAGTGGTATTATCAAATACACCATTTTATGCAGAGTCAGGCGGTCAATGTGGTGATAGCGGTTTATTAACGGCTGAAGGCGTAGTGTTTAACGTTGCAGATACGCAAAAGTTTGGTGCTGCAACTGGCCATAAAGGTCAATTAGTTGAAGGTTCCCTAACTGTGGGTCAGCAACTAACTGCTGCTGTTGACTCAGAGCGTCGTCAAGCGATTAGCTTAAACCACTCAGCAACTCACTTAATGCACGCAGCGCTACGCACTATTTTGGGCGATCATGTTGCTCAGAAAGGCTCATTAGTAAAAGCTGACGGCCTGCGTTTTGACTTCTCAAACCTAGAAGCGGTTAAACCTGAGCAGTTACGTGCTGTTGAGGATATGGTCAACGAGCAAATTCGTGCAAACCATAGCATTGATACTAACATCATGGACATTGAAGCTGCGAAAGCGAAAGGCGCAATGGCATTGTTTGGTGAGAAGTACGATGACCAAGTTCGTGTGTTAAGCATGGGTGATTTCTCGACTGAGCTATGTGGTGGTGTTCACGCTAACCGTACTGGTGATATCGGTCTATTTAAGATTGTTTCTGAAAGTGGTATCGCTGCAGGTATTCGTCGTATCGAAGCGGTAACGGGCGCTGGTGCGATTGCAGCAATGCATGATGAAGATATGATGCTAGCGAAAACAGCGCGCTTAGTGAAGTCTGACGTTGCTTCTGTAGTTAGCAAAGTCGATGCGTTAGTGTCACACAGCAAACAACTAGAAAAAGAAATTCAACAATTAAAAGACAAGCTAGCCGCGCAAGAAGGCGCAAGCTTGATTAATAAAGCCCAACAAATTAATGGCGTTAAGGTATTAATTGCCCAACTTGACGGTGCTGATAACAAAGCATTACGTGGCATGGTTGATGAACTAAAAAATCAACTAGGTAGCGGTGTAGTGCTATTAGGTAACGTTAGCGAAGATAAAGTAGGCCTAATTGCTGGTGTTACTAAAGATTTAATTGGCAAAGTAAAAGCAGGTGAGCTAGTTAACTTGGTGGCATTACAAGTTGGTGGTAAAGGCGGCGGTCGTCCTGATATGGCACAAGCGGGTGGTACTGACGCAGCAGCATTGCCTGCAGCATTAGACACTGTTGCACCATGGCTTGCTGAAAAACTGTAATCACTGGAGATCTAATGTGGCACTATTAGTGCAAAAATTTGGTGGCACATCGGTCGGCAGTATTGAGCGAATAGAAGCGGTTGCTGAGCGAGTGATAAAAGCTCGCCAGTGTGGCCACCAAGTTGTAGTTGTATTGTCTGCTATGGCCGGTGAAACGAATCGTTTATTAGGCTTAGCTAAGCAGATTGATGCGATACCGACACCTCGTGAGCTGGATGTTTTACTGGCAGCGGGAGAACAGGTATCAATTGCTTTATTAGCTATGGCGTTGAATAAACGCGGCTATAGCGCGATCTCATTGACGGCTGATCAAGTTGTTATTCATACGGATAATAACTTTAATAATGCCACGATCCATGAGGTTGAAACCCAGCATATGACCACATTACTAGGCCAAGACAACATTGTTGTCGTGGCCGGTTTTCAAGGACGTGACATTGATGGCAATGTCACAACCTTAGGCCGTGGTGGGTCTGATACGACTGCGGTTGCTATTGCGAGTGCGCTTAAAGCAGATGAATGCCAGATCTTTACTGATGTTGATGGCGTATACTCAACAGATCCAAGAATTGTACCAAGTGCGACGCGTTTGGATGTGATTCATTTTGATTATATGACTTGCATGGCGCGCTTAGGGGCAAAAGTGCTACAATTACAATCTGTAGAGTATGCATGCCAACATCGCGTTCCATTACGTGTTCTTTCTTCATTTGAAGAAGGAGAGGGGACGTTAGTCAATTTTGATGTGATGAGTAATCAAAACATCATTGGCGTTGCACTTCAAAGGCAGCAGGTTTTAGTTAATATCACACTACCAGCCACTGTTCTAAATGAGCAGCTGGGGTTATATGGTTTGACAGCTTGGAATTTATCAACTAATTCTAGTGATGATATATCACAAATCGTTATTTCTAATGATGATTTAGCGCGTTTAAGGCTAGTGTTTGATAGCAAAATGCGCCATATTGGTATGGTCTCTATACTTTCTTTGATAGGAAAGGATATTCAGCAACATTTGGAGTGTATTCAAATGGTACTGCGAGAGGCTGGCATTATAGTGCATACATATCAGGGCGATAAGAAGTGCTTATCTTTATTGATTAATGAAGATGACCATCTTGCAGCTGTTGATTTAATCCATGAAAAATTTGTGGTTGATGGCCAGTGTTTAGGTAATCTATCGCATCTTGCTGTTTCTTGAGCCACGGCTATTTATGAAATTGTGATTTTATTGGATAAAAAACGTTAAATTCTTATAAGACTGAGATTACTCAAGGAGCACTCGAATGCTAATTTTAACACGTCGTGTAGGTGAAACTCTAATGATCGGTGACGAAGTAACCGTTACTGTTCTTGGTGTTAAGGGAAATCAGGTACGTATTGGTGTAAATGCACCTAAAGAAGTATCTGTTCACCGTGAAGAAATTTATATGCGAATTCAAGCTGAAAAAGAATCTGGTACTCCGAGTACTGGTAACTACTAATTCGAAGAGGGCTAGGATATTTATCCTGGCCTTTTTTGTGTCTGCAGCAAAGTAATACCGATCTAGTAACGATAAGATGCCGTTGTTATTAGTGAGTTTTAAGCGTTGTTATTAAGCCTAAGAAATGAATACTTCATTAGTTACGTTGCATTAATTATCGCATTGCTTACTAAGTGTGCATTCGTGCGGCAAGTGTTGGTTTTTATCAATAAAGTGTTTGACTTATTTTGGTCTAACAGTAATATGTGCCTCCACAAGACGGTGAGGTGGCCGAGAGGCTGAAGGCGCTCCCCTGCTAAGGGAGTATACGGTTTATCCCGTATCGAGGGTTCGAATCCCTCCTTCACCGCCATTATTTTTTAATGGATATTGTGAACGCTTTCTTATTGATTTAATTATCTTAATTTGGGATAATGTAACGGTAGTAAAGCACAGTGCGCGCGTAGCTCAGCTGGATAGAGTACCTGGCTACGAACCAGGCGGTCGGAGGTTCGAATCCTCCCGCGCGCACCATTATTTAAGCAATGAGTCATGTTAGCCTTTAGCAGCTAATATAACTTGTTACTTGCACCGAATTGTGTGGTGAGGTGGCCGAGAGGCTGAAGGCGCTCCCCTGCTAAGGGAGTATACGGTTTATCCCGTATCGAGGGTTCGAATCCCTCCTTCACCGCCATTCTTTATTGATGGCAACGATGTTGATATCAATATGGTGTTTTCTTTAGCAAGAAACACCCAGTGCGCGCGTAGCTCAGCTGGATAGAGTACCTGGCTACGAACCAGGCGGTCGGAGGTTCGAATCCTCCCGCGCGCACCATTATTTAAGCGATGAGTTGATTATAGTCATTAACTTGTTACTTATACCAATTTGTGTGGTGAGGTGGCCGAGAGGCTGAAGGCGCTCCCCTGCTAAGGGAGTATACGGTTTATCCCGTATCGAGGGTTCGAATCCCTCCTTCACCGCCATTCTTTTGCAAGTTGTTAAAAATTACCGCAAGGTAAGGTTTGACGATTGCATTATTCCTTTTTATCGCTAAAAGGAATTGTTTCTAGTAAGATGTTGTCTTAAAAGAAACACAGTGCGCGCGTAGCTCAGCTGGATAGAGTACCTGGCTACGAACCAGGCGGTCGGAGGTTCGAATCCTCCCGCGCGCACCATTATTTAAAGTGATAAGCCTCAATGCTTGTTACTGTTACACCGATTTAGTGCGCGCGTAGCTCAGCTGGATAGAGTACCTGGCTACGAACCAGGCGGTCGGAGGTTCGAATCCTCCCGCGCGCACCATCATTTAAAAGCTCAGCTTAGGCTGGGCTTTTTTTATACCCTCATTTTAGTCTCGATATCATTTCTGCGTTGTTTAATCATAATTCTGCTGCTTATTAGATCACCATGCTGTAGTTAACAGCCTTGGTGCCACTATTGTCAGAGTTAAATAAAGATTAAATAACAGACTATTAATCAGCTTAGTATTATTATCAAAATCAAATAATTTATATTATTGTAGCTAGGGTTTCGAGCTGCATTTCGTCTTTAAAGCATTAACTTATGAGATAACCGCTCGATGACAGAATTAATTAATGGTGATCTTGGATTATGGGTACTGTTTGCGACCGGTTTTTTAAGTGCGACGTTGTTACCCGGTGGTTCAGAAGCTAATTTAATTGCCGCTTTAAAAATGGGGGATAACCCGATTTGGCAAATTGTGGCGGTGGTGACAATCGGTAATACCCTTGGTGGACTGACTAATTATTGGTTAGGTTTATTACTGCCGGATAAAACGGTGGATAATAAACACAGTAATAAAGCATTATTATGGCTAAAGAAATACGGTTATTGGAGCTTATTTTTAAGCTGGATGCCAATTATTGGTGATCCATTATGCTTAGCGGCTGGGTGGTTGCGCATGCGGTTTTGGTGGTGTGCTGTCGCTATTTTTATTGGGAAAATGATACGCTATATTGCTCTAGCTGTGATTGTGCTAGGGCTATTTCCCGGATTATCAGTGTAAGGAATGTATTAACGTGCAAAAGTGGGTCTTAAGTGCTGCATTGCTATCATTAGCGGGTTGTAGTCAATGGAGTGAACATAGCTCTGTAAATGATAACTTACCGCAAGGGATTAAGTTTATCGAGCAGGTAAAAGCGGTACCTGGCAAGGCGGTAATACCTTACAGTAAATATCAATTAGCCAATGGGTTAACGGTTATTTTGTCACCTGATGATTCTGATCCGTTAGTGAATGTTGATGTCACTTATCATGTTGGTTCAGCACGTGAGCAGCAGGGAAAATCTGGCTTTGCTCATTTCTTTGAACATATGATGTTTCAAGGCTCAAAGCATGTGGGTGATCAGCAACATTTCAAATTGATCACAGAAGCAGGCGGTAGTTTAAATGGCAGTACTAACCGCGATCGCACCAATTATTATGAAACGGTTCCAGCGAATCAACTTCAAAAAGTATTGTGGTTAGAGGCTGATCGTATGGGTTTCTTATTGGATGCGGTGTCACAGCGTAAATTTGAAATTCAGCGTTCAACAGTTAAAAATGAGCGTGCACAAAATTTTGAAAATCGTCCTTATGGAATGATTTATGAAAAAATGGCTGAAGCGCTGTACCCACGTAGCCACCCGTATTCATGGCAAACCATTGGCTATGTTGAAGATCTTGATCGCGTTGATGTGAATGATCTTAAAGCTTTTTTCCTGCGTTGGTATGGGCCTAATAATGCGACGTTAACCATTGGCGGTGATATCAATAAAGCCGAGACACTGGCATGGATCAATAAATACTTTGGCTCGATTCCACGTGGCCCTGAAGTGAAAAATTCCCCTAAGCAGCCAGCTAAAATAGTTCATAATCGCTTTATTACTCTGCAAGATAATATTCAGCAGCCAATGCTAATGATAGGGTGGCCAACGGCTTATCTGGGGGCGAAAGATCAATCATCTTTGGATATGCTTGGACAAATTATTGGTAGCGGTACTAATAGCTTACTGTATCAAAAATTGGTCAAAACTGGCGCAGCTGTCGATGCTGGCGCTTTTCAAGATTGTGCTGAATTAGCCTGTACTATGTATGTCTATGCGATGGCACCTAGTGGTAATCAGGGCAATTTAAAACAGCTGCGTACTAAAGTGATGGCGGTGGTTGATGGCATTAAAACCCAAGGCATTAATCAGCAGCAATTAGATGAGATCAAAGGTTCAGCTGCAGCAAGTGCGATTTATGGTTTGCAAAGCGTAGCAGGTAAAGTTTCACAGCTTGCGGCTTATCAAACATTTTTTGGTGATCCTAATTATTTACCTACCGAGCTTGCTAACGTTAATCGCGTTACGACCAATAGCGTGATGGCCGCTTATAATAAATATTTATATCAACAGCCAAGTGTGAGTTTAAGTGTGGTACCCAAAGGAGAGCTTCAGTTAGAGGCTGCACAGCCAAACTTTACGCCTGCGCCACGCCACTTACCTGTACATCATAAAATTGCTGAAAAAGACTTAGCTTATCGTAGTGTCACTGATAACTTTGATCGCAGTGTAATGCCACAAGCATCAACACCAGTAAAAGCGTTGATGCCAAGCTTATATGAATTTACGTTAACTAATGGTATTAAAGTGATTGGTACCGAATATAAAGAAACGCCAACCATTACTTTACAACTAAGTGTACCTGCTGGGCGTCGATTTGAGCCGGAAGGCAAAGCGGGATTAGCACAACTTACTGCTGCGATGATGAATGAAGGCACTGCTAAATTAACCGCAGAGCAGATGGCATCTCAGTTAGATACTTTGGGAAGTCATATTACCGTCAATGCAGGACTGTATAACTCGACCATCTCATTAACGACGCTGACCAAAAATTTACCACAAACATTAGCATTATTTGAGCAGCGATTATTACAGCCTAAATTTACAGAGTCTGATTTCAAGCGTTTGAAAAAACAAATGTTAGAAGGCATTGTTTATGAACATCAAAGTGCAGAATGGTTAGCCAATCAAGCCACGCGTGATGTGTTGTTTAAAGGCACTGTATTTAGTCGTCCAGCAGAAGGTACTCAGGCGTCTATTAACGCGATTACATTGCAAGATGTTAAGCGATTTTATCAGCGTTATTACACTCCAAATGGTGCAGATATTGTGGTGGTAGGCGATATTAAACAAGTTAACTTACACACAGATCTCGCACCATTAGCAGCTTGGCAAGGAGCGCCTAAACCAACATTAATTACACCGACATTGCCGACGTTATCACAACAAGCTATTTGGTTAGTCAATAAGCCTCATGCGCCGCAAACAGTGGTGCGTTTAGTCCGTCAGGGGATGGCCTATGACGCAACAGGAGAATTATTTAAAACTCAACTTGCGAACTTTAATTTAGCGGGTAATTTTAATAGTCGTTTAAATTTAAACTTACGTGAAGATAAAGGCTATACCTATGGTGCGGGCGGTTATTTAACCGGAGGCCGTGAAATTGGTATGGCAAGTTTCTATGCGCAGGTACGTGCTAATGCCACTTTAGCTGCGATAAAAGAATTTATGGCTGAATTAAAGCGCATTAGCAAGAGTGGATTAACGGCTAAAGAAGTGAAATTTATGCGGTTAGCAGTCGGTCAGCAAGATGCGTTAAGCTATGAAACGCCATCTAAAAAAGCGGCGTTACTCGGCACTATTTTAAGCTATAACTTAGCGCCTAATTTTGTCGCTCAACGCAATCATATTGTGGCGACAATAACCAAAGCAGAAATGGATAATTTGGCGCAGAAGTGGTTTAACCCGCAAGATTATCAAATCATTATTGTCGGTGATGCGAAGACATTATTGCCGCAATTAAAGAGCTTAGGTTTACCAATTCATCAATTAGCTCTGAATCAGTAAAAATTCACCACAGTAACAGCTTTTATTAAGTAATGGCTGTTACTGTGTAGTAACTATGTTTCACAATTATTAATACTATAAAGCATGGTAATCGTGGTTAATAATGATTACCCTGTTTTCTTCAATTGGATAAAAATGAGTATGGCCTTCATGACTTTTTCCGAAAGGTTGCAACAGGTTGCTAATAACCCAGAAGCCTTAACACAGTTAGGGCGCGGTCTTGAGCGTGAGTCTTTGCGCATAACAGAAGATTTAAAAGTATCTTCATTACCACATCCAAGTGCTTTAGGTTCAGCGCTAACTAACAAGTGGATCACGACTGACTTTGCTGAATCATTGTTAGAGTTTATCACCCCTGTTTCACGTGATGTTGATGATCTACTTGCACAATTAGACGATATCCATAAGTTTTCTTTAAGCCATATGGCTGGCGAGCGCTTATGGCCGATGTCTATGCCATGTTTTGTTGGTGATCAAAACGATATAGAGTTAGCCCAATACGGTAGTTCTAATAGCGGCCAAATGAAAACCCTTTACCGTGAAGGACTAAAGCGTCGTTACGGTAGCGTGATGCAGATTATTTCTGGCGTACACTTTAACTTTTCATTTCCTGATGCATTTTGGGATGGCTTGTTTGGTGAGCAAACGGAGCTACAGCGCCAAGATTCAGTGTCTGATGCCTATTTTGCATTAATTCGAAACTATTACCGTTTCGGATGGCTAATTCCATATTTGTTTGGTTCATCTCCAGCATTATGTGGCTCATTTATTCAAAACGAAGCCTTGAAAGATTCTTTTGAAAAAGTGGGTAAAGGAACTTACTTTTTAGAGAATGCAACAGCACTGCGATTGAGTGATTTAGGTTATACCAATAATGCGCAAAGCTCGCTAAAAATTGGATTCAATAATATTGAGCAATACCTTACTGGACTAAATAGCGCAATTCATACTCCATCAGCAGAGTTTGCGAAATTAGGTGTGATTGTTGATGGTAAACGTCAACAGCTTAATAGTAATGTATTACAGATTGAAAACGAACTTTATGCACCAATAAGACCTAAACGTGTTGCTAAAAGTGGTGAAAAGCCATCAGAAGCATTAAAGCGAGCAGGAGTAGAATATATTGAGGTGCGCTCGTTAGACGTTAATCCATTTAGCCCAATCGGTATTGATGAAGACCAAGTGCGTTTTCTTGATTTGTTCTTAACTTGGGCGGTATTAACCCCATCACCTGAGATGAATGATTGTGAATTAGCGTGTTGGCGTGATAATTGGAATAAAGTGGTTGTTGATGGCCGTAACCCACAATTAGAGCTAAGAATTGGCTGCGATGGTGAAGAGTTACTGCTAAAAACATGGGGTCAACGTGTATTTGCAGAGCTTGAGCAGGTTGCAATTACCATGGATAAGCTTCATAGCGATAGCAAGTATCAGCAAACGTGTCAGCGTTTACTAAGCTGGATCAACGATCCACAGTTAACGTTTTCAGCTAAATTACTTGAACAAATTAAAGCTAAGCAAGGGATTGGTGCAGTTGGTGATCATTATGCGACCGAGCATGCAAAACAATTGGCTCAGCAAGATTTCCGTTTTTATGATCAAGCAACGTTTGAGCAAGAAGTTGCAGCCTCAGTGATCAAGCAACGTCAAATAGAACAAAGTGATACATTATCATTTGATGATTTTCTCGCTGACTATTTTGCTGATGTTGATGTGGAGATTCCAACCCTCAGCTAATAAGTTATGGTATGAAGCTGGCGCTGTTAAGTGTCAGCTTTTTTTTTGATCTATATTCATTGTTATAAGACAGGAACAATAATGCGATTACGTGTACGGTTGTTGATGCTGACTGTTGTAACTGTGATTGTCAGTGGTTGTGCAACACCGCCACCAAGCAATCAATCAAATTTATGCAGTATATTTAGACAATATCCAGATTGGTATGAAGATGCTGTTGATATGCAGCAAAAGTGGGGCACGCCAATAAATGTTGCGATGGCGATTATGAAACAAGAAAGTAGTTATCGTCACGATGCGTTGCCACCGAAAGATTATATGTTGGGTTTTATTCCTTGGGGTCGAGTAAGTAGTGCTTATGGTTATGCACAGGCGCAAGATCCAGCTTGGTCTGACTTTCAAAAGCATACTGGCCATGGTGGCTCACGCAGTGACTTTGGTGATGCGATGCAATTTATTGGCTGGTATACCCATGAAACTCAACGTCAATTAGGTATTTCTAAATGGAATGCCTATGCTCAGTATCTAGCCTATCACGATGGACGTGGTGGTTATAAGCGTGGCACCTATCGCCGTAAACCGTGGCTAATGAAAGTTGCACGTAAGGTTGAACAGCAATCGAAAAATTACGGTTGGCAGTTAAAGCAATGCCGAAAAGAGCTCGATGCCAATAAAAGTTGGTGGTAGGTTAGTTGTAAGTAGCACTATATAACGGAAGTGCTAGGCGTTATTTTTATTTAGACAAGGAGAAGTAAGCAATGCCATTACTTGATAGCTTTACTGTCGATCATACCAAAATGCATGCACCTGCAGTCAGGATCGCAAAGACCATGCAAACCCCTAGCGGTGACACTATTACCGTGTTTGATTTGCGTTTTTGTCGCCCCAATGCTGAAATTCTCAGTGAGCGTGGTATTCATACTTTAGAACATTTGTATGCTGGATTTATGCGTCAGCATTTAAATTCTGACACGGTCGAAATTATTGATATTTCACCTATGGGGTGCCGTACTGGTTTCTACATGAGTCTAATTGGTTCACCGACAGAACAACAGGTTGCCAGCGCATGGCTAGCGGCAATGACAGATGTGTTAGCGGTTGAAACTCAAGCGCAGATCCCTGAGCTCAATGAGTATCAATGTGGTACTTATAATATGCACTCACTCGATGAAGCCAAAGCAATTGCAACAGCGATTATTGATGTAGGTATCGAGGTTAATAAAAATGATGCTCTGGCGCTGCCAGATACGATATTACAGCAATTGCAGGTTAAATAAGCGGTTGCTTTAAGCATAAAAAAAGCCACTCAGTATGAAAAATTACTGAGTGGCTTTTTTATTGAGATAGATCTTTGGTTAATGGGTGCTTGACGATTGAGGTGTTTGCTCGGTGTCAGTTTCAGCATTAATTTGAGTGGTGCTGTGTGTGGGCAACACTTTAACCAATTTAATCATATTATCTGCAACATCAATGATTTCTATTTTGTGACCAGCAATGTCGACTTTGACATTTTCTTCGGGAATATATTCTAAATGTTCAAGAATAAAACCGTTCAATGTGCGTGGACCATCGGTAGGAAGCTGCCAATTTAAGCTTTTATTTAAATCACGAATATTGGCACTACCTTCAATCAATAAACTACCGTCTTTTTGTTGGGTAATTTCTTCTGCCAGTGTTGGCGCAATAGAAGTAGTAAACTCGCCAACGATCTCTTCTAGAATATCTTCAACAGTGATCAAGCCTTGAATATCGCCATACTCATCCACAATTAAGCCAATACGCTCTTTATTGCGTTGAAATTTTAATAATTGAATATTTAATGGTGTGCCTTCTGGAATGAAATAGACTTCATCCGCTGCGCGTAATAAATTTTCTTTACTAAAGTCATTTTTATCCATCATTAAACGGTAAGCTTCACGTACGCGTAGCATACCAACCACTTCATCAATGCTGTCGCGATATAACACAATCCGCCCATGTGCAGAGTGACTTAACTGACGTACAATTGACTTCCAATCATCATTGACATTAATGGCTGCTATTTCATTACGTGGAATCATTAATTCTTCCACTGTCACGTTTTCTAGATCAAGAATAGAGAGCAGCATATCTTGGTGACGACGAGGGATCAGAGAACCTGCTTCGTTAACAATAGTACGTAACTCTTCTGAGTTAATGTTTGAAGCGTTATCAGAATCTTTTTTCACCCCTAGAATAAACAAGAAACCATTAGTAATGCCATTAACAAACCACACTAATGGGTAAAGTAACTTCATTAAAATATTTAGTAATACGCTGCTTGCGTAAGATATCTTTTCTGGGTGTAGAGCAGCGACGGTTTTTGGTGTTACTTCTGCAAATACCAAAATAACAATAGTTAACACTGCGGTTGCAATAGCCACACCCGCATCACCATAGAGACGCATACCAATAATGGTCGCAATTGCCGATGCAATAATATTAACTAAGTTATTACCGATCAGAATTAAGCCTAATAAACGATCAGTACGTGAAAGAAGTTTCTCAACCCGTTGAGCCCCTTTATGGCCTTGGCTAGCAAGGTGGCGTAACTTATAGCGATTGAGGGTCATCATTCCGGTTTCAGAGCTTGAAAAGTAAGCTGAAATGATGATCATAAGAGCGAGTAAAGCAAATAATAAGCCTGTGGAAATTTGGTCCAAAGGGGCAGTCCTTAACAGATTAACTAAGTATTGTTAGTTATTGAATAACTAACAATAATGTATAAAACAGTAGTAATTATAAAAACAAGTGTAGCAATAAAATTCGTCGTTGTAGCTTAACTAGCTACCAATGATAATTTCTTTGACAAAACGGCTACCGAAATAGGCTAATGTCAGTAAAAATGCACCGGCTAAGCTAAACCAAACAACCTTACGTCCGCGCCATCCTTGACGGTAATGACCCCATAACAATACGCTGTAAATAATCCAAGCAAGCAAGGATAAGACTGCTTTATGGGTTTTGCCTTGAGCAATAATGTCGCCAATAAAAAAGTAGCCGCTAATTAAAGTGACGCTTAATAAACCATAACCAACAATAATGATCTTGAAAAGTTGGCGCTCTACCATCATTAATGGTGGAATGTTAGGATTAATCTGTAAGCTTTTTTTGCGCTTTAACTTATGATCAAGCCAAGCCAGTTGTAATGCGTACAGTGTCGCTATCATTAAGGTTGAATATGAGAACAATGCCAGAGAAATATGGATTAACGCTTGCGGTTGTGCCTCTAAATGGGTAATAAAAGCACCCGGTAGCATAGTGGCAGCAAATAAGTTAATCGCGGCGAAACTATAAACAACCGGCAATAAAAACCAAATCCGCATTTTTAATATTGCAAACGTGGTTAAACTGGCAACAATAACGCTAATCAGTGATGCAACGTTAAGGATGCTAAGGTTTTGACCTGATGCTCCAAGGATAAGATCCTTAAGTAATAGCAAGTGTAAGGCAATAGCAATAATGGCAGTAATAAACACCGGTTGGGTTTTAATGCCGTTATTGCTGGTAAGCCCTGGAACAACAAGCAGTAATGCAATGATGTAAAAGCATACTGCAGGGATGGCAATTAGCATGTCCATAGTCAACCAGATAGCTCCTTTAGTAACGAATAGCTATTTTTAATATTTAGAAGCAGCAATTATACCCTGCTCAAACCTTCGTCGCCAATGTAATCCCAAAAAGAGCTGTGGGTTTACATGAAAGACCAAGCTTTTTTGCGGTATACTTGTAGCAATTTTAATAATTTTGCAATTTTTGATTGAGTTGCGTAACGAGCGAGTAGCACCACATGTTCGAAAATTTAACCGAGCGTTTATCGCGAACGCTAAAAAATGTCAGCGGCCGTGGTCGTCTTACGGATGACAATATAAAGGATACTTTGCGTGAAGTTCGGATGGCATTACTCGAAGCCGACGTTGCGTTACCTGTCGTTCGTGAATTTGTTAAGCGTGTAAAAGAGCGCGCTGTTGGTACTGAAGTATCAAAAAGCCTTACTCCTGGCCAAGAGTTTATTAAGATTGTTCAAGCTGAGCTTGAAGCTGTCATGGGTGAAGGTAATGAAGCGCTTGATTTAAGTTGCCAACCACCGGCAGTGATCTTAATGGCCGGCCTTCAAGGTGCGGGTAAAACGACCAGTGTTGGTAAACTAGGTAAGCTATTAAAAGAGCGTGATAAAAAGAAAGTCTTGGTAGTTTCTGCCGACGTTTACCGTCCTGCGGCAATCAAGCAGCTAGAAACGCTTGCTGCTGATGTCGGTGTGGATTTCTTTCCATCAACGGTTGAGCAAAAACCACTAACTATTGTAAAAGCTGCATTAGAGCACGGTAAAACCAAGTTCTATGACGTAGTGATTGTCGATACTGCAGGTCGTTTGCATGTCGATGAAGAAATGATGGATGAAATTAAAGATGTCCATAAAGCATTAAATCCAGTCGAAACGCTGTTCGTGGTTGATGCCATGACGGGTCAAGATGCGGCGAATACAGCCAAAGCGTTTAATGATGCCTTACCACTGACCGGTGTTATCTTAACCAAGGTTGATGGTGATGCGCGTGGTGGTGCAGCGTTATCTGTACGGCACATTACTGGTAAACCAATTAAATTTTTAGGTATTGGTGAAAAAACTGATGCCCTAGAACCATTCCACCCTGATCGTGTTGCTTCGCGTATTTTAGGAATGGGCGACGTTTTATCGTTGATCGAAGATCTAGAACGTAACGTTGATAAAAAAGAAGCTGAGAAATTAGCCAAGAAATTTAAAGATAAAAAAGGCTTTGATCTTGAAGATTTCCGTAGCCAGCTTCAACAAATGAAAAACATGGGTGGCATGATGGGTATGCTCGACAAGCTGCCAGGCATGTCGCAATTACCCGGTGATATGAAAGATAAAGTTGATGATAAAATCTTCGTTCAAATGGAAGCTATCATTAACTCAATGACCAAGGGTGAACGCGCTCGACCAGAGCTTATTAAGGGCTCACGTAAGAAGCGTATTGCTGCAGGTTCTGGTACTCAAGTACAAGATGTAAACCGTCTATTGAAGCAATTTACCCAGATGCAAAAGATGATGAAAAAGATGCAAAAGGGCGGAATGAAGAATATGATGCGCCAAATGAAAGGCATGATGCCTGGTGGCGGTATGTTCCCAGGGCGCTAATAGTCTGATTTTTAATGGTTTTAAAGCTTTTGTTCTACTTAAACGGTGAAAAAGTAACTAAAGCAGTTGCATTCGCCGCTCCAAAGGGTAAAATTCCGAGGCTTTATTTTGGCACGGACCTCGTTATTATAGCGGGGTCATTTATTTTACAGTAATGCAAAGAGGACGATATGGTAACCATTCGTTTGGCACGTCACGGCGCTAAGAAGCGTCCATTCTATCAAATCGTTGTTGCTGACTCACGTGCTCCACGTGACGGCGCAAACATCGAGCAAATCGGTTTCTTCAACCCACTAGCTAAGGGTCAAGAAGAGCGTTTACGTTTAGATCTAGATCGCGTAAACCACTGGTTAGGTCAAGGCGCATCTACGACTGACCGTGTAGCTAAACTAATCAAAGACGCAGCTAAAACTGCAGCTTAATTAGTGCTAATTAGGTACAGAGAAAAACGATGAGTATAAAAGACCAAGACCACATTATTGTCGGTAAACTGGGTGCCACCTACGGTATCAAGGGTTGGCTCAAAGTTTTTTCCTACACCGAACAATCTGAAAGTATCTTTTCCTACACTCCTTGGATGATTAAAATCAAAGGTGAGTGGAAAGAAATCCATGTTGAATCATGGAAACGTCACGGCCAAGGTCTTGTTGCTAAGCTAGAAGGCATGGACATTCGCGAGGATGCTCAAGTTTTCACTAATGCTGAAGTAGCAGTTTTGGCTGATCAACTACCCGCACTGTCAGATGAAGAATTTTACTGGCGTGAATTGTTTGGTATGTCAGTTGTTACAACCGAAGGTTACGACCTAGGTAAAGTCACTGATATCCTGGAAACAGGTTCAAACGATGTGTTAGTTGTAAAGGCGAATCTAAAAGATGCTTTCGGACAGAAGGAACGTTTAATCCCGTTCCTCGATGAGCAGGTCATCAAGTTGATTGATCGCACTGCTCAGCGGATCGAAGTTGACTGGGATCCTGACTTTTAACCTCTAGGTAAATTAAGCGAGTGAACATATGTGGGTTGGAGTAATCAGTCTTTTTCCTGACATGTTCTCTTCCATTACCAATTTTGGGGTAACAGGCCAGGCGGTAAAAAAAGGCCTTTTGACTGTTGATACGTGGAATCCTCGTGATTTTACGCACGACAAACATCGGACGGTGGATGATCGACCGTACGGTGGTGGACCCGGCATGTTAATGATGGTGCAGCCTTTGCGCGATGCCATTCATACAGCTAAAAAGTCTGCAAAAGGTTCGGCTAAAGTAATCTACCTTTCACCTCAAGGCCGTAAGCTGGATCAAGCTGGTGTTGAGGAGTTGGCTCAAAATGAGAATCTGATTCTTATTTGTGGTCGCTATGAAGGGGTTGATGAGCGCATTATTCAACAAGAGGTAGACGAAGAATGGTCTATCGGTGATTTTGTGTTAACGGGTGGCGAATTGCCAGCTATGACGCTAATTGATGCAGTGGTTCGGTTTGTTCCGGGCGTACTGGGTGATTTTGCGTCAGCAGAAGAAGATTCTTTTGCAAATGGTTGGTTAGATTGTCCTCATTACACCAGACCTGAATTGTTGGACGGACAAGAAGTACCTGCGGTATTAATGTCTGGCAATCATAAAGAGATTAGTCGCTGGCGATTAAAGCAATCGTTGGGCCGTACATGGCTGAGAAGACCAGAGCTCCTGGAAAACCTAGCTCTGACTGACGATCAGGAATTCTTGCTCGCGGAATTTATTCGCGAATATAAAGCAAGCATTTAATTAAATTAGTATCAGTTTATTCTAGGGTATATACCAAATGAGTAACATCATTAAAGCTCTTGAGCAAGAGCAGCTAAAAACAGACCTACCAACTTTCGCACCAGGTGACACTGTTGTTGTTCAAGTTAAGGTAAAAGAAGGTGATCGTGAGCGTCTACAGGCTTTTGAAGGCGTTGTAATCGCAATCCGTAACCGTGGTCTACATTCAGCATTTACTGTTCGTAAAATCTCGAACGGTGAAGGCGTTGAGCGTGCGTTCCAAACTCACTCTCCAGTAGTTGACAGCATTACTGTTAAACGTCGTGGTGCAGTACGTCGTGCCAAGTTGTACTACCTACGTGAGCGTTCTGGTAAATCAGCACGTATCCGCGAGAAGCTTACTAAGAAATAATAAGCGTCTGACGTTTATCAAAAAGCCCACCTTCATGGTGGGCTTTTTTTTGGCTGTAAATCAGAGAGTAGCGATAAATTAAGCTAATAAAAAACCAGTGGCGAGCACTGGTTTTGTTGATGCACTTATTCTGTATATTCGCTCTGAATATCAGCTTTTTGATGATAAGGGGGTGCTGGTTGGCTCAATTTCATCAGCATCAATATCAATCACGCCTTTACCTTGTGATTTTTTGATGATCATCACCGTGATAACGCTGGTTGCAATCATAGCGATAATCGTTGAGACCGTCATTGGTAAGCCAAAGCCGAGTTGATCGTTATTAAGAATAAAACAAATACAAACCGTAGTCATAAACATCGCAGGGATAGTGGCTACCCAATGTAACTTATCAAGACGGAGTAGATAGGCGGATGCCGTCCATAACATCATTACGGCTGTGGTTTGGTTAGCAAAGCCAAAGTAACGCCAAATAATAGCAAAATCGACTTGAGTTAAAATTGCGCCTAATACAAACAGTGGCATTGCCATTAATAAGCGATTACGTAATGGTTTTTGATCCATATTGAAATATTCAGCCAAAATTAAACGGCTTGAACGGAAAGCGGTATCGCCAGAAGTAATCGGTAGAATGACTACCCCAAGAAACGCAATAATGCCACCAAAGACGCCTAATAGTCCAAATGACGAACTATAAACCACATTACCTGGGCCACCATTGGCTACCGCTTCAGATAATGCTTCAATAGAGCCAAAGAATGATAATGCTAGCGCACACCAGATAAGAGCGATGATACCTTCACCAATCATTGCACCATAAAAGATAAAGCGGCCATTTTTCTCATTCTCAATACAACGTGCCATTAACGGTGATTGAGTGGCGTGAAAGCCTGAAATCGCGCCACAAGCTATAGTAATAAACAGTGCTGGCCATAATGGTAAGTCATTAGGGTTCATGTTGGTGAACATGTGGCTGATTTCAAAACCGCCTAATAATTCATGTTCATCTGAAATGCCAATCGCGGTGATTAAACCGACAGACATAAAAATCAGTAATGCGCCAAAGAAAGGATAAAAACGGCCAATAATTTTATCAACGGGTACGATGGTCGCTAAAATATAGTAAGCAAAAATAATCACTACCATGGTCGTCATTGAGACATTGAGGCTAGTTTGATCATTAATCAGATTAGTGATCATTCCTGCCGGAGCTGATACAAATACCACCCCAACAAGCAGTAACAGTACGATAGCAAAGATATTCATAAAATGTTTTGCACCGTTACCCAAGTAGCGGCCAGTGAGTGTCGGTACTGAAGCGCCACCATTACGAACAGAAAGCATGCCTGAAAAATAATCATGGACTGCGCCTGCAAAAATACAGCCAAGTACAATCCATAACATCGCTGCAGGGCCGTATAGCGCGCCCATAATCGGACCAAAGATCGGTCCAACGCCGGCAATATTTAATAATTGTACTAAGTAGACCTTGCTGTTGGACATGGGAACATAGTCAACACCATCTTGTTTGGTATAGGCAGGTGTTTGGCGGTTAGTATTAACACCAAATACTTTTTCAATAAAGCTGCCATAAATAAAATAACCGCCAATTAAGGCTGCTACACAAAGTAAAAACCATGTCATATATCTTCTCGCTATCTCAGATGGTGACTTAATAAAAATCGCGTAATTGCAGTTAGCGGCTAGTGTAGTGGTTTCATTTTTTTGCTTCTTAAGATAATGTTATGAATGTGATATGCATTAACATTCATTAATGGTGAATAACGAGATCTGTTAACATAGGCACATTTTTTATGTGGTATAGCTGTTGGGGTATTTTCTCTTCTAATGGGCAGTGATAAGTCAGTCATTATTAGCTTTAGTATTGCCATAGCACACATTGTAAATAAAAATTTACAAATGGCATTTTATGTTTACAAGTTATTGCAATGATGGTGCTGCAATTGTTATGTTGGTGGAAGAATATCTATTACTTACAGGGATGACTCATGGAAAAAGATGGCTTAAATAATATTCATATTGCGGAAGAGTCAGTACTCATTACCCCCGCTCAATTGAAAAAAAAGATGGCAGTCTCTAACGAAGCACTGGCCTTTATTGAACAATCTCGTCAAACCATTGCCAATATTATTCATCAACGTGATCATCGCTTATTAGTCGTGTGTGGGCCTTGCTCTATTCATGATGTTGAACAAGCAAAAGTCTATGCCGAAAAATTAAAGCAACTTGCAACAGAGCTTGATGATCAACTTTATATTGTGATGCGGGTGTATTTTGAAAAGCCACGTACCACAGTGGGTTGGAAAGGATTAATCAATGATCCTTACCTTGATGGTTCATTTGAAGTTGAAGAAGGGCTACATATTGGACGCCAACTATTGATTGACTTGGTTGAAGCGGGGATCCCGGTTGCAACGGAAGCGCTTGATCCGATTAGTCCGCAATATTTAGGTGACTTATTCAGTTGGGCTGCGATTGGTGCACGTACCACTGAATCACAAACGCACCGTGAAATGGCAAGTGGCTTATCAGTTCCTGTCGGTTTCAAAAATGGCACCGATGGAAGTTTAGCGACCGCAATTAATGCAATGCAAGCGGCCGCTTCTGGGCATAAATTCATGGGTATTAACCCTGATGGTCAAGTGGCCTTGTTAGCAACCCAAGGTAACCCAGATGGTCATGTCATTTTACGTGGTGGTAAACAGACGAATTACGATTCTGTCTCTGTGGCTGAATGTGAAAACGAAATGACAGCAGCAGGTCTTATGCCTTCGTTAATGATAGACTGCAGTCATGCTAACTCTTTGAAAGATTATCGTCGTCAGCCATTAGTGGCAACCGATGCCATTCATCAAATTCGTGAAGGTAATCGTTCTATTATTGGTTTAATGATTGAAAGTCACCTTAATGAGGGCAATCAAAGTGCTGATTTGCCGTTAAAAGATATGGCTTATGGGGTGTCGATTACTGATGCATGTATTAGCTGGGATACCACTGAACAGCTATTACGCCAAGCACATCAAGAGTTAGTGCCTTTTTTACAAAATAGAATTAAATAACCCTTTGCACTATAGTTGCAACGGGATAAATACGGATGTCAAAAGTCATGGTTGCTGAGTTAAGCCTATTAAGAGATCAAATCGACGATGTTGATCGTCAAATGGTGGAGTTATTAGCTCGCCGTTTAGCGTTAGTTGAACAAGTTGGGGTAGTTAAAAGCCAGCATGGATTACCTATTTATGCCCCTGATCGTGAAGCGGCAATGTTGGCATCTCGTCGTCAAGAAGCGGAATCAAAAGGGGTTCCAGCCGATCTTATTGAGGACGTGTTACGGCGAACCATGCGTGAGTCATATTCAAGTGAGAATGATTCAGGCTTTAAGTGTCTTAACCCGCAATTGCGTTCGATTGTGATTGTTGGTGGTCATGGTCAATTAGGGCAATTATTTCAACGGATGTTTGAGTTATCTGGTTATCAGGTGCGTATTTTAGGCCGTGATGATTGGCATCGTGCTGATGAAATCTTACATGACGCTGGAATGGTGGTTGTTTCTGTCCCAATTCATATGACGGAAACCATTATTGCTAAGTTAGGCCAGCTGCCTGAGGATTGTATTCTTACTGATCTGACTTCAGTCAAAAGTGGTCCTTTGCAAGCAATGTTAGAAGTGCACTCCGGACCTGTAGTTGGTTTACATCCAATGTTTGGTCCTGATATTCCAAGTTTAGCCAAGCAAGTGGTTGTTTACTGTGATGGCCGTAACCCTGAAAGTTACCAATGGTTGTTGGAGCAGATTCAGATTTGGGGCGCATCATTAAATCGTATTAGTGCGATTGAACATGATCAGGGAATGACATTAATTCAAGCATTGCGCCATTTTACGTCATTTGTTTATGGGGTTCATCTAGCAGAAGAAGATCCTAAAATAGACCAACTGATGTCGCTCAGTTCGCCTATCTACCGATTAGAGTTAGCGATGGTCGGACGCTTGTTTGCTCAAGACGCGCAGTTATATGCTGATATTATTATGTCGGCACCTCAAAACTTAGCGATGATTAAACGTTTTCATCAACGTTTTGGGGAAGCAATTGAGATGTTAGATCATCAAGATAAAGCAGCGTTTAAACAGGCATTTAGTCAGGTTGAGCATTGGTTTGGTGATTATGCTCAACATTTTTTAGTCGAGAGCCAGGGACTACTTAGACAGGCGAACGATTCGACTCGACGTAAATAAAGACAGTACTGTTTAATATAATAGATATTAATAAGCCCGCGAACAGACCATGTTCGCGGGCTTTTTTTATCCAGTAAAACGATGTTGAATTGGCCTTAGTCGATGAAATCAACCTCAGTTGGGGTGACATTTTCACTTGGGTAGCAACCTAATACTTTAATAAAGCGGGTTAAACGCGTGAGATCATCTAATACTTGCTGCATCAGTGGATCTTTTAAATTAATTTCAACATCAACATAAAACATCTCTTCCCATGGGTTACCGATTACTGGGCGAGATTCAAGTTTGGTCATATTAATTTTAGCGTTACGTAGTACCAGTAAACATTCAACTAATGAACCTGCCGCTTGTGCGGTTGACATAATCAGGGTCGTTTTAGCTGGAATAAGGGAAGTCACACTAACGGGTTTGCGAGCAACCACAATAAAACGGGTAAAATTTTGTTGTTGATTGGCGATATTGGTTTTTATCGGAGTTAAGCCATAGATCTCGCCACTTGATGCATTACCAATAGCGGCGACATTGGGTTGTTTAAGCTCTGCGACGGTGAGCATGGCATCAGCTGTACTTGAACAATATTGCTGATTAATTTTCCCCATGCCATGTAAGAACTCACTGCATTGTTGGTGAGGTTGTGGATGAGAGTAAAGGGTATCAATCTGTTCGAGTTGAGTATCAACCGCGGTTAGTAAGCAGTGTTCTATCGGTTGAGTAATCTCACCTACAATCGATAAACTGGTGTGTTGCAGTAAGTCATAGACTTCATTGATAGAGCCTGAGCTGGTGTTTTCTATCGGCAATACACCGTAATCAGCATGGCCAGTCTCGACCTCATTGATAATATCTCGAAAAGAGCTACAACTTATTTCAACTAACTGAGTTTGCTTACGACTGAAATAATTACGACTAGCAAGGTGAGAGTATGATCCCTTAGCACCAAGAAATGATACCCGTGCGGTGGGCAAGGCATTTTCAGGATTTACTAAGCGTTGCAAATAGGCTTGTTGATATAAAACCGAGTCTTCAATGATGGTATGAAAAAGTTGAGTAACGTATTGCGGATCGAGCTGATGCTCTTTACCTGCATCAATAAGGCGTAATAATAATGCTTGTTCACGAACCTGATCGCGCACCGGTTTAGCGGTACTTATTTTACTTTTAGCTACTTCAAGGCTTAATGTGCGACGTTCAGCTAAAAGAGCCAGGAGTGTATTGTCAATACGAGTGACATTGCGGCGAATATCATCCAATGAATCATGTGTGTTAACGGTCATAGCGATCCCTATTATGATCGGCTCTCTTGAGCATGAAAGCGGTATATTATTGTGTTGGCATTGAAATCCACATTAGGCAGGGGAGGTTTTATTGTCAAGTACAAAGCAAACAGCCCTGCATTAGCAGGGCTGTTCTAAATCCTCTTAATCGTTAACGATTATACTTCATCAAACTCTACTTCATCATCATATTCAGTGGTATCTTCAGCTTGTACTGGTTTCTCACTATGACTAGCACGGCGTGAATTTGGTTTGTGAGCTTGTTTCTTCAGTTGGCGATCAAGCTTTTGGTAAAGGTCAGTGATCGCACCAAACAAATCTTCATGTTCTGCTGAGGCGACAAGTTGACCGCCGGCAATGCTAACAGAAGCTTCGATTTTAAATAGCTTGCTTGGTTCTTTACTAATCATAATATGCTTTTTGATTAGCGGTACTTGAAGTTTTTCTAACTTATCGAATTTAAATTCAAAGCGCTCACGGATAGCCGGGGTGATATCGATGTTCTTGCCAGTGATTTCTAATGTCATATTTATCTTCCTCGTTTGCTACCCTTCGTTGGGTTAAGTTCAGATTACTAAAAATACCAACTTATAATGTGACTTGTGTCACACAATTATCGTTAGTCATTTTTGAGCAAAAAAAATGTGATCGAAGTGGGTTTGTTGCAAAAAAGTTTCTAAAAAATGCTTGAGATTTACTGATAAGTTAGGGCAGTATGGATGATATTGATTGCTGGTGGCTAGTGCTAACTAGGGATTTAATTCGTTTTATTTCAAGTTGTTGAGTGTTTTTTGTTCGCGAGCAATTTGTTGTTATTACGTTGTTATTCACCACAGCGAGTGAAAATTGTTAACAGGATTAAAAAAAATGGCAGCTCAATGAGCTGCCATTTTTTATTGGTGTGTTTTTAGGGTGTTATTTGACAGGATTAAGTTTAATCATCGCTTCAGTGCGTGACACTTCTTTATCCAGTTTCAATTTTTGATAAGCCGTTTTTTCAAGTAATAACGATTTACGCGCAGCGCTAGTGTCTGGGTATAGACGTTGTACTTGTTGGCAACGGTTGATAGCTGCAATCCATGCTTCACGGCGTACATAAAAATCAGCAACAGCAAGATCATATGCAGCTAATTGATTTTTCAAAAATACCATACGTGCTTTTGCATCTGCGTCATACTGACTATCAGGGAAGCGTTCCAGTAAGTATTTAAAATCGCTAAATGCTTGGCGTGAAGGGGTAGGATCACGATCAAAACGATCAACATTGAACATGTCATGCATAAAGCTACGATCTTGTGCCATATGCGTTAAGCCACGCATATAGATAACCCAATCCGCTTGTGGATGGGTTGGATTTAAGCGTAAAAAGCGTGCAATCGTTGCTTGTGCTAACGCTAAATCATCATTTTTGTAGTAGGCATAGATCAAATCGAGTTGTACTTGATCTGAGTAAGCGCCAAATGGATAACGAGAGTCCATTGCTTCTAAGCGCTCGATGGCATTATTCCAATTACCGCTCTGCAATGCTTGCTGGGCAGTAGAATATAAGTCTGATGGCGGAACATCAGGAATGACTTTCTCAGTACTGGAACAGCCTGAAAGCAAGGCTACAGCAAGTAAAGTCGGTATTGTCAGGCGTTTCATTACGGCGTCAGTTTCCTTGATAAAAATTTTATTTTGCTCGATCCATTACGGACTGAGCCGTTAACAGATACAATGACATTATATTAGTTTACATCAAGCATCGTTTTATTAAGCTTGGTACATTTTACGCAGCGTATGACAATTAGTCTCACGCTTTTTAAAAAAGTTCGTTATGGCACAGCAAATAGAATTAACAAATACAGTTAGCGAAAGCCAACTAGGCAAGCGCCTTGATCAGGTTATTGCTGAATTATATCCCGATTACTCCCGCTCTCGCATCAAAGAGTGGATCCTTAAAGACATGGTTTCAGTTAATGGTAAAATTGACAATAAACCTCGTTCAAAAATGATGGGTGGCGAAGAACTTTTCATTCAAGCTGAAATTGAAGATGAAGTTCGCTGGATTGCACAAGATCTGCCACTAGATATCGTTTATGAAGATGATGATATTTTAGTCATTAACAAGCCACGTGATTTTGTTGTTCACCCAGGTGCGGGTACGCCAGATGGTACTGTGCTAAATGCACTATTGCACCATTATCCAGCATTGGCAGAAGTGCCACGTGCAGGTATCGTGCACCGTCTAGATAAAGATACGACTGGCTTAATGGTAGTCGCTAAAACTATTCAAGCACAAACACGTTTAGTGCGCGCACTACAAAAACGTAAAATCACCCGTGAATATGAAGCGCTTGCAATCGGTCAAATGACGGGTGGTGGTACGATTGAAAAACCTATTGGACGTCATGCAACCAAGCGTATTTGTATGGCTGTTCATGAATTAGGTAAAGATGCGATCACCCATTATCGTGTCGCAGAACGTTTCCGTGAACATACACGAATTGTATTGCGCCTAGAAACTGGCCGTACTCACCAAATCCGTGTGCACATGTCTTACATGAGCCATCCGTTGATTGGTGATGTAATTTACGGTGGTCGTCCTCGTCCACCACGTAACGCATCTGAGCAATTTATTCATGCTTTACGTTCATTTGATCGTCAAGCATTGCACGCACGTATGTTACGTCTATCACACCCGATTACCGGTGAGTTAATGGAATGGCATGCGCCGTTACCTAACGATATGGTAGCGATGATTGACATTCTACGTAAAGACAACGTTGAAAATAACGAAGATATGTATTAATGCAGACCATTATTCCTAACTGGCCAGCTCCAGATAATGTATTAACGGTCAGTACGACTCGCTTTGGCGGTGTCAGTTCAGCACCCTATGATGCACTTAATTTGGGGTTGCACGTTGGGGATGATGTCAGTTCAGTGCTGGCAAATCGGCAGTTGTTGAAACATCACTGTTGGTTAACGACAGAGCCAGCATGGTTAAATCAAATTCACAGTCCAGTTGTGATTGATTTAACGGCGCCGTTAACTGAGGTTGTTGATGCTGATGGCAGCTTTACCCGTGTGCCTGGCTTAGCCTGTGCCATCATGACGGCTGACTGTTTGCCCGTTCTCTTGTGTAATAAGCAAGGTACTGAAGTGGCAGCTGTTCATGCTGGGTGGCGGGGACTTGCTGCAGGAGTCATTGATAACGCGATTGCTAAGTTTTCCTGTCCAGCCGCTGATATTATGGCGTGGATGGGACCGGCAATTGGTCCAACCGCATTTGAAGTAGGCACTGAAGTACGTGAGCAGTTTATTGGTGTTAATGCTAAAGCGGCGGATGCATTTGTTGCTCATGGTGATAAGTGGTTAGCTAATCTATACCTGTTAGCGCGGCAGCGATTACAACAGCATGGTATCGACGCAATTTATGGTGGCGAATACTGCACCTTTAATAATGATGAATTATTTTATTCTTATCGTCGTCAAGCCGTCACTGGACGCCAAGCTTCATTGATTTGGTTGCGTTAATTAATACAAAATACGATAAATAATGAGCGGGTATATTGGTTAACAATATACCCGTTTTTTTTGCAGCATTATTTTGCGATTTAAGAGCCTTGAAAAACCCCTACGAACTACCATATAACTAGTAACAGGTTATTAAATTTATTATTGGGGGACCTATGCGTCTTGACCGATTTACCAGTAAGTTCCAAGCTGCAATTTCTGATGCACAGTCATTGGCACTAGGACGTGATCATCAATATATTGAGCCTGCTCATCTAATGGTGGCGTTATTAAACCAAGAAGGCAGCACAGTACGTCCTTTACTCACCCTTTTGAATGTAGATTCTACTCAGTTGCGTTCACGCTTGGGTGAGATATTAGAGCGTATTCCAAAAGTGACCGGTATTGGTGGTGAGGTTCAGCTATCAAATAGCATGGGCTCGTTACTGAATATGTGCGATAAGTTGGCACAAAAGCGCAACGATAAATTTATTTCCTCTGAATTATTTATTCTGGCCGCTGTTGATAATGACAAAGGCCCGTTAGGTGACTTGTTACGTGAACTTGGTTTAAAAGCTGATCAGATTGGTAAAGCGATAGATCAAATTCGCGGTGGTCAGAAAGTTGATGATCAAAACGCAGAAGAGAACCGTCAGGCATTAAGTAAGTACACTATCGATTTAACTGAGCGTGCAGAACAAGGTCGATTAGATCCTGTGATTGGTCGCGATGATGAAATTCGTCGTACCATTCAAGTCTTGCAGCGTCGTACTAAAAACAACCCAGTGATCATTGGTGAGCCTGGTGTCGGTAAAACCGCGATTGTTGAAGGTTTAGCACAGCGTATTGTTAATGGTGAAGTGCCAGAAGGTTTACGTGATAAACGCGTACTTTCATTAGATATGGGCTCATTGATCGCTGGTGCTAAATTCCGCGGTGAATTTGAAGAACGTTTAAAAGCGGTATTAAACGAACTGTCTCAAGAAGATGGTCGAGTGATTCTATTTATTGATGAAATCCATACTATGGTCGGTGCTGGTAAAGGCGAAGGCTCAATGGATGCAGGTAACATGTTAAAACCTGCACTTGCTCGTGGTGAGCTACATTGTGTCGGTGCGACTACCTTAAATGAATACCGTCAGTATTTAGAAAAAGATGCCGCATTAGAACGTCGTTTCCAAAAAGTGCTGGTGGATGAACCAAGTGTTGAAGATACCATTGCTATTTTACGTGGCCTAAAAGAGCGCTATGAGCTTCACCACCATGTAGAGATCACCGATCCTGCGATTGTAGCAGCAGCGACATTATCACATCGCTATATTTCAGATCGTCAATTGCCCGATAAAGCGATTGATTTGATCGATGAAGCCGCTTCAAGTATTCGTATGCAGATTGATTCTAAACCGGAGTCAATGGATCGTTTAGAGCGTCGCATTATTCAATTAAAGATTGAACAGCAAGCATTAGAAAAAGAAAGTGATGATGCTAGTCAAAAACGTCTAAGTAACTTACTTGAAGAGTTAGATATTAAAGAGCGTGAATATTCTGAACTTGAAGAGGTTTGGAATGCAGAAAAGGCTTCATTGTCAGGTACGCAACATATTAAAGCCGAGCTTGAGCAAGCGCGTACAGATGTTGAAATCGCGCGTCGTGCGGGTGATTTAAATCGGATGTCAGAATTACAGTACGGCCGTATTCCTGAACTTGAAAAGCAACTTGATTTAGCCGCTCAAGCTGAAATGCAAGATATGACGTTGCTTAAAAATAAAGTAACTGATGTCGAAATCGCTGATGTGCTTTCTAAAGCAACAGGTATTCCAGTTGCAAAAATGCTTGAAGGTGAGCGTGATAAATTATTGCGTATGGAAGACGAGTTACATAACCGTGTTATTGGTCAAGAAGAAGCGGTTGAAGCGGTAGCCAATGCGATTCGTCGTAGTCGTGCTGGTTTATCTGATCCACAACGTCCAATCGGTTCGTTCCTATTCTTAGGTCCAACCGGTGTTGGTAAAACTGAATTATGTAAATCACTAGCGAATTTTATGTTTGATAGTGAAGATGCGATGGTACGTATCGACATGTCTGAGTTTATGGAAAAACACTCAGTGGCACGTTTAGTGGGCGCACCTCCAGGTTATGTGGGTTATGAAGAAGGTGGCTATTTAACTGAAGCGGTTCGTCGTCGTCCATATTCAGTTATTTTACTTGATGAAGTAGAAAAAGCGCATCCTGATGTGTTTAATATTCTATTACAGGTATTAGATGATGGACGTTTAACGGATGGTCAAGGTCGTACCGTTGATTTCCGTAATACCGTGATCATCATGACCTCGAACTTAGGTTCTGATCGTATTCAAGAAAACTTCGGTAGTTTGGATTACGAAGGCATTAAAGCATTAGTGATGGAAGTTGTTGGCCAACACTTCCGTCCTGAGTTTATTAACCGTGTTGATGAAACCGTTGTGTTCCACCCATTGGGTAAAGAGAACATTAAACACATAGCTTCAATTCAGATTGCACGCTTAGAAAAACGTTTAGCGGAAAAAGATTTCCAGCTTGATGTACAAGAGAGCGCGTTAGAACTAATTTCAGAAGCTGGTTTTGATCCTGTGTTTGGTGCGCGTCCATTAAAACGTGCAATACAACAGTATATTGAGAACCCGTTAGCGCAAGATTTGTTATCTGGTAAGTTTATACCTGGTAAACCAATCGTATTATCAGTCGTTGACGATAAGATTGTTACTCAGCAAGATTAATTATCAGTAGCATACTAAAATAACCTATTATCGTTAATAAACGCCTTAGCAGTAATGAGCTAAGGCGTTTTTTTATGGGTTAAATTCGGCTTAACTCATCACTATTAATAATGAAAGGTGTTTTATTTGTCACAAAACAAAGTTATGGGTTAATGATTGAGCGAACGATAAAAAATGATAAAAATAAGGTTGTCAGCAGATAAAATCCCCCTATAATGCGACCTCACTGACACGGACAACGGCGCAAGCGGTTACCGAAAGTCAGGATGTTCTTTAACAATTTGACCATGCAATCTGTGTGGGCACTCGTTGAATAGTTAAGTCGAAAGATTTATCAATGAACTGAGTGACCAATACAAATAACCTAATCTATTTATAGAGAAGATTGTTTGGCACAGTCAATTCATTACCATTCTGTTGGAATGGTAATAGCTTTAAAATTACTAAGGTAGTTTTGAAGTCAGTATTCATTGAGCCGTCTCGAAAGAGACAACAAAACTTTAATTGAAGAGTTTGATCATGGCTCAGATTGAACGCTGGCGGCAGGCCTAACACATGCAAGTCGAGCGGTAACAGAAAAGAAGCTTGCTTCTTTTGCTGACGAGCGGCGGACGGGTGAGTAATGCCTGGGAATATACCCTGATGTGGGGGATAACTATTGGAAACGATAGCTAATACCGCATAATCTCTTCGGAGCAAAGAGGGGGACCTTCGGGCCTCTCGCGTCAGGATTAGCCCAGGTGGGATTAGCT
>NZ_UNRL01000011.1:0-95798 GCF_900537155.1 Photobacterium sp. Alg240-V54 | reverse complement strand
GTTTAGAACGTCGTGMGACAGTTCGGTCCCTATCTGCCGTGGGCGTTGGATGATTGAGAGGGGCTGCTCCTAGTACGAGAGGACCGGAGTGGACGAACCGCTGGTGTTCGGGTTGTATCGCCAGATGCATTGCCCGGTAGCTAAGTTCGGAATCGATAACCGCTGAAAGCATCTAAGCGGGAAGCGAGCCTCAAGATGAGTCATCCCTAGACCTTTAAGGTCTCTAAAGGGTTGTTGAAGACTACAACGTTGATAGGTCAGGTGTGTAAGTGCTGYGAGGCATTGAGCTAACTGATACTAATTGCCCGTGAGGCTTAACCATACAACACCCAAGGGGTTTTTCTTCTCCAAAGAGAAGAGACGGACTCTACAAACGCTTGAATGAMGTGTTGAGAACAAACTAGTTAGATTTTCCCAGATTGCTATTTATTGCCATAAGGCGATAAATAAAACAGAATTTGCTTGGCGACCATAGCGTTATGGACCCACCTGATCCCATGCCGAACTCAGTAGTGAAACGTAATAGCGCCGATGGTAGTGTGGGGTCTCCCCATGTGAGAGTAGGACATCGCCAGGCTTCAAATTTTAAAAGGCCATCCGTAAGGATGGCCTTTTTTCGTTTATAACGAAAAAATAATGATATAGATTAAGTTAGATATATCGTTTCCTACATTTCCTACATTTCCTGCATTTATTTAGATTAAAAAAACCGCCTTACGGCGGTTATATGTTTGAATGCTTATTAGCTTTTCATCATTAGTTGATAGCCAATATAACAAGCAAACAGACTGACTGTTACGTTAAGAACGATATTTAAGCCAGCTTTGATAAACTCACCTTGTTGCATCAGTACAACGTTGTCCATTGAGAATGTAGAGAACGTAGTTAACGCACCAAGGAAGCCTAAGCCGATAATAGGTCGCCATGGTGCAGCTTCAATCATTCCTTGATTTAGCCCCGACATTAATAGTCCCATAATTAGCGAACCAATAATATTGACGGTTAATGTTCCGTATGGGAAGCCACGGCCAAATAAAATAACGCAAAGCTCAGAAATTAAGTATCGTGAGCAGGCGCCGAATGCACCACCAATTGCGATGAATCCTAGTAATAAATATTGGCTCATTGGTATCTCGTTTCAGTTAAAGGTAATGATTAAAAGCCGTCATAATAATCGCTGTAGAGCTAGTTGGCAGTCTCGATAATTGCAATCATTGATTTAAGCGTATATTAAATTGTCAGCACATAGTTAGTTGTATAGCTACATTTATAGCATCATAATCACAACAAACAAATTCACTATTGAGCGTAGGCTCACGGAGATAAGCTATGTCGCTATATCAAACAATCTTACTTGCTGTTAATCCTGAAGATAAATATGCTCATAAATTAATGGTGAAAGCTGGTGTTATTGCTGAGCAAAATCACGCTGAACTACATATTGCTTATGTTGAACCTGGTGTGGGTAATGTGAGCTTTATTGATGTTGAGATTGAGCTACAAGAAGAGCATGACGTTATTGCTAAACAACGGATGTCACAATTATCTGAATTAGCTGCAGCTTCATCTTACCCAGTTGCAGGATTACATATTGCGAATGGTGATATTGCGAAACACCTAGAACAGCTTGCTGAAAAGGTAGAAGCGAAGTTAGTTATCACTGGTTATCACAAATCGAGCCTACATATTTTTGGTGATGTGAGTGAAACATTAGCAAAACACCTTAAGTGTGATGTACTCATTTCACAATAATCATTATGGTTGTTCAAATGAAATAAAAGCCGTGTTATTGCACGGCTTTTTGCTATCTGTCACTGTCTGCTGATTGCTTTGGTTAAAGACTTGTAGTGATCGCTGGAGTCTTTATACTTAGTTTCTTACTTGTCGGAGTGCCATATGGCTGAGACCGCATTGCGGGATCCGTTGAACCTGATCAGGCTAATACCTGCGAAGGGAACAAGAGGTTATCTTTACTTCATATCCTTTTTCAGGGATCACTGTATGTATTCGATTATGCACAATATGCTGCATAGCTCTTGTTTACGCCCATCTGCCAAGCACTTTTCCCTACTATGTTAAAAGGAAATTGCTGTGTCGAATCGCAAACAAGCGAGATTGGAAGCGAAACAATTTATCGAGTCATTAACGGCTCAACCTTTCCCTAATTCTCACAAAGTGTATGTCAGCGGTAGTCGCACTGATATTTTAGTGCCAATGCGTGAAATTACTTTAGCTGATAGTTTAGTCAGCGGTCCTAAACAAACCCCTGTTTTTGAATCTAACCAACCAATAAGAGTTTATGACACTTCCGGTTTTTATACCGATCCTGATCAGCCAATAGATATTTATCGTGGGTTGCCAACGGTCCGTCACAATTGGATTACGGAACGTAACGATACCGAGCTATTGGAAGGAGTCAGTTCTGATTATGCTCATGAGCGCTTAAATGATGAAACGCTGAATGACTTGCGTTTTTCCCATCGAGCACCGATTCGACGCGCGAAATTGAATCATTGTGTAACCCAGCTGCATTATGCTCGCCAAGGTATTATTACTCCAGAAATGGAATATATTGCGATTCGTGAAAATATGGGACGCGCACACTATGATGATGAGGTTCTAAACCAACAGCATTCAGGTATGAGCTTTGGCGCTAACCTTCCCGCGCAAATTACGGCTGAATTTGTGCGTCAAGAAGTGGCAGAAGGCCGAGCGATTATTCCTGCCAATATTAATCATCCCGAAGTTGAGCCAATGATCATTGGTCGAAATTTTCTAGTCAAAGTTAACGCCAATATTGGTAACTCTGCCGTTAGCTCTTCGATTGAAGAAGAAGTTGAAAAGCTGGTTTGGTCTACTCGTTGGGGTGGCGATACGGTAATGGACTTATCAACTGGACGTAATATTCATGAAACGCGCGAGTGGATCATCCGTAATAGCCCTGTTCCGATTGGTACGGTACCTATGTACCAAGCACTTGAGAAAGTAAATGGTATCGCAGAGAACCTAAACTGGGAAGTGTTCCGCGACACGCTATTAGAGCAAGCAGAGCAAGGTGTTGATTACTTCACCATTCATGCAGGTGTGTTACTTCGCTATGTACCTATGACGGCGAAACGGGTCACTGGTATTGTTTCTCGCGGTGGGTCAATTATGGCGAAATGGTGTTTAGCGCACCATAAAGAAAGTTTCTTGTATGAGCACTTCCGCGAGATTTGTGAGATTTGTGCTCAATATGATATTTCGCTGTCATTGGGCGATGGTCTGCGTCCGGGCTCTATTGCTGATGCTAATGATGAAGCGCAGTTTAGTGAGTTACGCACATTAGGTGAATTGACCAAAATAGCGTGGGAATATGATGTTCAGGTGATGATTGAAGGCCCAGGACATGTGCCGATGCATATGATTAAAGCCAATATGGATGAGCAACTTAAACATTGTCATGAAGCGCCATTTTATACTTTAGGGCCTTTAACAACCGATATTGCACCGGGTTATGATCATATTACTTCTGGTATTGGTGCGGCAATGATTGGCTGGTATGGCTGTGCAATGTTGTGTTATGTCACACCTAAAGAGCATCTGGGATTACCAAATAAAGATGATGTAAAAGTCGGCTTGATCACGTACAAGCTGTGTGCGCATGCGGCAGACTTAGCCAAAGGCCATCCTGGTGCTCAAGTTCGTGATAATGCTTTATCTAAAGCACGGTTTGAATTTCGCTGGGAAGATCAGTTTAACCTTGGCCTTGATCCACAAACTGCTCGAGATTATCACGATCAAACCTTGCCACAAGAATCTGGCAAAGTGGCCCATTTCTGCTCAATGTGTGGCCCTAAGTTTTGTTCAATGAAGATCTCTCAAGAGGTTCGTGATTACGCGAAAGAGTTGCAGCAAATAGACATTACTCTTACTGATAATGTCAGTGATGGAATGCAGCAGAAAGCGGCAGAATTTCGTGCTCGAGGCAGTGAATTATATCATCCTGCTAAAGAGGGCTAGTCAATGAATACCTTATCGTTACCCCAGCACTTAATGCCATTATTAATGTATATTGAGCCGCTATTAGTGCCAGCTCAGCTATACCAACTTGGCGATGAAGTGAATGTCACAATTAATAATGAACAGTTAATAAAGATTAAAACAGCAACTAAAGAGTGTTCATTAGCATTTAACTTTATTGCAGCAGAGAACGGTGACTTACAACCTACGTATCAAGTGCGCGATCAGTGGTTAGCACCTTTTGATGAGCTAGAGGTATTACGCGATAAAGTTGCTACTGATTCGAGTTTGATATTGTGTGGTTATCCAACTACTGATGGGTGTTTTGACCTTTGGCACCATCAAGGCCAAGCAAGAGCAACCTATTGCCATCATAGTGGTGCTAGTGAGGCTCAACGAGCCATGTTATTGGTGGCATTGGCGCTGGATTATCCTATTGATGATGCCTTGGTATTAGCACGTGCGCATGCTCGTAGTTATCAGGATCATAATTGTCGAGCGCAAGGTGAATTAGTGTGGCCGACAACAGCCAAGGTTTTTCCACGTGCGGTAGTAAGCCATGATTCTGAATTAGAACAATTTGGCAGTCACAGTAATGATAATGCGCTGGCACCATTTGCAAGTTTAGATCGCACTAAATTGGGACTTTACCCGGTGGTTGATAGCGTCAACTGGGTCGAGCGCGTATTAAAACTTGGTGTAACAACCACTCAATTACGAATTAAAAACCGCCATCAATCTGAGTTAGAGCAACAAATTCAGCAAGCGGTTGTGGCGGGAACAGCGTACCAAACTCAAGTCTTTATCAATGATTATTGGCTGCTGGCGATTAAATATCATGCTTATGGGGTTCACCTTGGGCAAGAGGATTTGGATAGTGCAGATCTGGCCGCTATTCAACAGGCTGGGTTGCGATTAGGAATATCAACCCACGGTTATTATGAGATTTTACGCGCTTTAGAATATCAACCGAGCTACATCGCATTGGGACATATTTTTGCTACCTCGACCAAAGAGATGCCGTCTTTGCCGCAAGGGGTGAGCAGATTAGCACTGTACCAAAAACTGATTGGTGAACGATGTCCTACCGTAGCCATTGGCGGAATAACAATTGAGCGTGCAGCTAAAGTGTGGCGCACTGGAGTAACGGCGGTGGCGGTTGTTAGTGCGATCACTCAGGCTAATGATCCTGAGGCTGCAATAGCAGAACTAAATAACATCTTGGTTGCTAATGTTGAGAATCAAGCTGGAGGAGCAGCCAGTGACAATTCAATCAGAGCTCTGTGATCGCGTTTTTGTACGTTACAGCCGCCAAATAATGGTGGCTGAAGTTGGTGAATTAGGGCAGGTTGCATTAACTCAAGCGCAGGTGTTGATTGTCGGTGCTGGTGGCTTAGGCTCTGCAGCTGCGATGTATTTAGCCGCTGCGGGGGTTGGTTTAGTGGTGATTGCCGATGATGATGAGGTTGAAATCTCTAACCTACAACGGCAGGTGATTTACCGTGAAGCTGATATTACTCACAGTAAAGCAGTTGCAGCATGCCAGCAGCTCAATGCACTCAATCCATCAATTCGCACGCGAGCGGTTCAAGCAAAATTAGCAGGACTCCAACTTGAGATCGAAGTTCAACAAGCGGATATCGTGCTTGATTGCAGTGACAACTGGGTTACCCGTTATGCGGTTAATCAAGCGTGTTATCAGCATCAAACACCACTGATTACCGGTGCGTCGATAGGTTGGCAAGGACAGTTACTTGCGTTTGATTTTCGGCAGACCTCACCGTGTTATCAATGTGTATTTCCATTGCGTAATGAAGTGTCGCCGCAAGATCAAAATTGTCGTAGTAATGGCGTGATGGGGCCTGTTGTGGGCACCATTGGCACCTTACAAGCGTTAAATGCGATTAAAACTATCATAGATGTTGGTGAGGTCGGGTTTGGTTTGCTGCAGCAATTTAATGGCTTAACAGGAAAATGGCAGCAGGTATCAGTCGATGCTGATTCTGCTTGCCCTGTGTGTGGTCAGCAAGAGCAAAGGGAGGTTGGATAAATGACTACCATGATAACTATTTGGTTGAACGATGAACCTATGTCTTGTGAGCCTGCGCAAACTGTTAATCAATTTGTTATGCAGTTAGATTTACCCATACAAGGTACAGCGGTCGCGATAAATCAGCGTATTGTCGCAGCAAGCGAGTGGTCGACAACCGTCATTGCTGATGGCGATCAGATCGCATTATTTCAAGCGATAGCAGGAGGTTAATATGTTGACCATTGCGAATAAAACATTCACATCACGATTATTTACCGGAACAGGTAAGTACGCTAATCGTGATGTCATGGCTGAATCGATTTTAGCGACAGGCTCTGAGCTCGTGACCATGGCACTAAAGCGGGTCAATATTGCTGAGCGTGATGACGATATCTTAGCGCCATTGATCCAAGCTGGAGTGAATTTACTGCCTAATACGTCAGGGGCGAAAAATGCCAAAGAAGCGATCTTTGCTGCGCAGTTAGCTCGAGAGGCATTGGGGACCAATTGGCTAAAATTAGAAATTCACCCTGATTCGAAATACCTGATGCCTGATCCGATTGAAACGCTAATAGCAGCTGAGCAGCTAGTAAAACAAGGCTTTGTGGTATTACCTTATTGTCATGCTGATCCTGTGCTTTGCAAGCGCCTAGAAGAGGTGGGTTGTGCAGCAGTGATGCCGTTAGGTGCGCCGATTGGATCGAATAAAGGTTTAGTTTCACGTGATTTTCTACGCATTATTATCGATCAGGCGCAAGTGCCGGTGGTGATCGATGCAGGTATCGGTGCGCCTTCTCATGCTGCTACAGCGATGGAAATGGGGGCTGATGCAGTGTTGGTCAATACCGCTATCGCAGCAGCAAGTGATCCGATTGCAATGGGGCGTGCATTTAAATTAGCTGTCGAAAGTGGGCGCATGGCCTATGAAGCCGGTCTTGCGGGTAAGGTCAATCATGCTATTGCATCAAGCCCATTAACGGCATTTCTTAATGACTAAGGAGCCAACATGAGCTTTGTGGATGTTTGGCAACAAATGGATTGGGATGATATCCGGTTGTCGATTTATGCTAAAACAGCTGCCGATGTTGAGCGTGCTTTAGGCAAATCAACGTTGGATCTAGAGGATTTCAAAGCCTTAATTTCACCCGCGGCTGAACCTTACTTAGAGCAAATGGCACAATTGTCTTCGATGCTAACACGGCAGCGGTTTGGTCATACCATCAGTTTTTATGTGCCGTTGTACCTGTCGAATCTGTGTGCCAATGCGTGTACCTATTGTGGTTTTTCGATGGAAAATCGTATTAAGCGCCGCACGTTAGATGAGCAAGAAATAGAGCGAGAGTGTGAGGCAATAAAAGCGCTAAATTTTGATAGTGTGTTACTGGTCACTGGCGAGCATCAAACCAAAGTCGGTATGAATTACTTTCGTGATGCGCTGCCTCGAATCAAAGATCACTTCAGTTATTTGGCAATAGAAGTACAGCCACTTGAGCAAGATGAGTATCAAGAGCTGCGACAACTTGGTTTAGATGCGGTGATGGTGTATCAAGAAACCTATAATGCGCCAACCTATGCGAAGCATCATTTACGAGGCAATAAAACCAATTTTGAATACCGCTTAGCGACACCTGATCGGTTAGCAAAAGCTGGAATAGATAAGATTGGAATTGGTGCTTTGATCGGTATGGAAGAATGGCGCACGGATTGTTTTTTTGTTGCCAGTCATTTGGCTTATCTTGAGCGAACCTATTGGCAAAGCCGCTATTCGATTTCATTCCCGCGTTTGCGGCCGTGTACTGGCGGATTAGAGCCGAAATCGGTGATGACGGATCGCCAACTGGTGCAATTGATTTGTGCTTATCGACTGTTTAATCCTGAAGTAGAGCTGTCGTTATCAACGCGAGAATCACCGCATTTTCGCGATAATGTATTGCCTTTGGGGATCACCAGTATGTCGGCGGGCTCTAAAACCCAACCGGGCGGATACGCCGATGACACGCCAGAGCTAGAACAGTTTGCGATCAGTGATGAACGTTCGGTCGTAGATGTCGCGACAGCGGTCAAGCAACAGGGATTTGAAGTGGTGTGGAAGGATTGGCACCCTGCTTATTCTGGATAAAAATAAAGCCAGTACGTTAATCACGTACTGGCTTTTCTTTTTCTTATCTAAGCGTTAGCGGCTTAGCGGTGATGTTGCTTGGGTTAGCCACTCAAGATCACTACCAGTCAGCGATGGGCTGATGACGTTAAACACGGTTTGGTGATAGTTATTAAGCCATGCCAGCTCGACGTCAGTTAATAGTGCAGGATCGATTAAACGCTTATCAATCGGTGCACGGGTTAGAGATTCAAATCCCATTACTGACATATCACCTTGGGTTGCGATTTCAATTACCGCTTCAAGGTTTTCAATACGAATACCAAACGCATCCGCACGGTAATAACCTGGCTCGTTAGATAACACCATACCTGGCAGTAGCGCGGTTGGGTTAGCCACCTTAGAAATGCGTTGTGGACCTTCGTGAACACTTAAGAAGTGACCGACTCCGTGACCTGTACCGTGATCATAATCAAAGCCATGTGCCCATAGATGCTGACGCGCGAGTGCGTCGAGCTGTGAGCCTGTTGTACCTTTAGGGAAACGGGCTGAAGCCAATGAAATATGACCTTTTAGTACTAAGGTGAAGGCTTGTTTTACTTCATCACCAGGAGTGCCGATAGCGATAGTACGAGTGATATCAGTAGTACCGTCTGGGTATTGACCGCCTGAATCGACTAAGTAAACCGTATCCATTTGCAGCTTGCTTGGCTGTGGTTGGTCAATATGATTGTAGTGACACATTGCCGCATTACCTGCAGAAGCTGAAATAGTATCAAAACTCACATCACGGCAGGTTGGATCTTGTTGACGGAATTGCCACAGTTGATCAGATAACTGAGCTTCATCTAATAGATTGCCATTCGCCACTTGTACATCAACCCATGCGAGGAATTTTGCAATTGCGACGCCATCACGAATATGACACGCCTTCATGCCTGCCATTTCAGTCGCATTTTTGGTGGCTTTAGGTAGTAAGGTTGGGTTTGCAGCTTCAATCAGCTGTGCGCCAGCGTCTTGTAGTTGTTGGGCTGCCCATGCATTACTGTTCGCCGAGTCAAACTGTACCCGCTTACCTGAAAGCGCAGCTAAACCCGCGGCAAGTTGCTCTGGCTCGCGGATATTGACGCCGTTACCTACGTGCGTTGCAAAACCTTCTGGTAGACGGTGATGATCGATATAGAAATCAACCGACGCATCGCTGTGGATTACGGCAGCTGACAACAGAACAGGTAGACAGTGAACGTCATCACCACGAATATTTAATAGCCAAGCAATGCTATCAAGTTGACTTAAAAAGGCAGCATCCGCTTTTTGCTTTTTAAGTAGTGCCGCAATTTGCTCTCGCTTTTCTGTGCTTGATTGACCGACATATTCTAAGCCCATCAATTGGGCATCAGACAATACTGGTGCCGGGCGGTCTAGCCATAGAACATCAATTGGGTTTTCGTTAACGGGTACTAGCTCTAGCTCACCATCAATAGTGGCGGTGGCATTTTTAAGCCATGCTGCACTGTGTAGGCGAGCATCAATGGCAACTTTACTGTCTGCGGCTAAATTTTCTAATGCCCATTGGACTGGTGGTTGTTCTATAAGGTGGCAGTATTGAAATACATCTGCTGGTACTTGCTTACGCACTTGCACCACATAACGACCGTCAACAAAAACAGCAGCATCATCACGGGTAATAATGGCAGCGCCCGCTGAACCGGTAAATCCAGTTAACCAGTGTAGACGTTCATTATGATCGGGAATGTATTCACCGAGATATTCATCTTCGTGAGGGATCAATAAAGCATCTAACTGATTATCAGTGAGCCATTGACGGATTTGTTCAACACGTTGCGAAATTGCTGCTTGCATGTTTTCGTCCTTTAATTAAAGCGTCATCTTCACGATGGCATAAGCTGTAAACTTAAATAACTATCACATTATGAATGGGGCGTGATTATTAAGTCGATGCGGTTACGTTAGCGTGTTTGCTGGTTGGCATCAATTAGCTAACGGTCAATTGATTGGGATTTATTGAATTTCTGTCTCATCTGGTTATCTGTGACGAAAGCTGTGGCAGATAACTGCTGTGAGTGATATTCCAAAATGGAAAAATGCTATTGAATATATACCATTTCTATTCATATCTCTAAAATCGTAGACTTGGCGCGATCATCTTTAAGGAACACGATATGACCCCGTCAACTCCCGCTTCTACCGATACTAAATTAATTACCCTGATGGTAACGTTAGTGTTGTTTAGCCCATTGGCTATTGATATTTACCTTCCAGCTTTCCCTGCTATTGCTGATAGTTTTGGGGTCAATGCTGTACGCGTTCAAGATACCGTGACCTGGTTTATGTTTAGTCTAGGATTAGGGCAGTTATTAGCCGGACCGCTAGCAGATCGCTTTGGGCGGCGGCCGATTGCATTAGCAGGGATTGTGATTTATGGCTTTAGTGCGTTAATGGCATATTTGGCAGCCAGCTTAGATATGCTATTAGCAGCGCGTTTATTACAAGGTTTCGGTGCTTGTGCGACCTCTGTTGCCGCTTTTTCTGCGGTGCGTGATAGTTTTGGCGCAGAAAAGAGCGGCCGTATGATCAGTTACTTAAATGGTGCAATCTGTTTTATTCCCGCTTTAGCACCTTTACTTGGTACTTGGTTAACCCATGAGTTTGGCTGGCGTTCAAATTTTAGTTTTATGGCCGGGTTTGCGCTTGTTGCGGGTATGTTTGTGATGACGATGTTTAAAGAAACTCGCCCCGCAGATACTCATATTAGTGGTTCAACTTTAAGTTTAAGCCGTTACTGGTCGGTATTGCGTGAACCAACATTTTTATACCATGCCAGTTTATGCATGTTAGCGATGGCGGTGATTTTAGCGTATGTGACCTCAGCACCAGTGTGGTTAATGAGTCATCTTGGGGCTGATATGAACCAATTTACCTTATGGTTTGGAATTAACGCAGCGCTTAATATTACTGCTTGTATGGTGGCGCCGAAATTTATGGATCGTTTTGGTACGCGAGCGACATTACAAACTGGACTGATTATTTTAGCGGTTGCTGGTGGATTAATGTTGGGATTGAGCACCATTAATCAAGCATGGGCATTTATGACCCCAATCTTTATTTGTTCATTTGGGTTTGCCTTTGTTTTAGGGTCATCGGCAGGTAAAGCATTAGCGCCATTTGGCGATCGCGCAGGTACGGCTGCTGCACTGTTAGGTTTGTTTCAGATGAGTGGTGCTGGCGTGATGGTAAGTTTGACTCAGCGACTTGATTTAACCACTCCAATGTTGATGACATTACAAATGTGGTTATTGATCCCTGGATTATTGGTGTTGTGGTCAAAGTGGGGTAAAAGCTGGCATCAAGCACCACTCACAACCGATGAGTGCTAAGCCATTATTGGTTAGCGGTGATTGAATGTGCATTTTTATAAAGCCTGTGTTGATGACAGGCTTTATTTTTAGGTGCGTTTTAGGTTATGGCTGCTGCACTTCAGAGGAAGGGGATGATTTTGAACGCCATTGTTGGATCACTAAACCGCTAATAATAAATAACAGTCCAATGATAGTTGAAGCTGTTATTTGTTCGCCGATGATGGTGGCCAATAACAGCAGTGAAATAAACGGCGAAATAAAGATTAAATTACTGATACGGGCGGTATTAGCAGTTAAGCGGAGTGCATTGAGCCATAAAACGAAAGTGATCCCCATTTCAAACAAACCAACATAAGTGACCGCAGCCCATCCTTGCCATGGTACTGATTGCCAGCCGCCCAAGTAAAAACTTAACCCAATCGAAAAAGGTAATGAGGTTAAAAATCCCAGTAAGAGCCCTAATATAGGATCAGCTTTATTTTTGGTATTGATGATCCAATACAGCGCCCATAACAAGGTGGAAAATAAGGCTAATCCGACCCCGAGCGGGCTATCAAATTGGAGTGCGAGCAAATCACCATTGGTCGCAATTATCACCACCCCTAAATAACCTAAGCCACAGGCTATCCAATCTTGACGGCGAATTTTTTGATGTAAAAAGAGTGCAGCCATAAGGGTGAGCGTAATCGCCCAGCTATAATTTAACGGCTGCGCCTGCGAAGCAGGTAATAAGGCATAGGCTTTAAATAACACTAAGTAATAAGCGAAAGGGTTTATCAGCCCTAAAGTAAGGTAATACCAGGGCCGAGCATGGAACGTTGAAAATAAGTGGCAAAGTGTTCCTTGGTAAGTCGCAATAATAATTAATGCAGCAATTGAAACTAGGCTCGCAATCACCACCATCTGTGGTGGTGAAAAATAATTCAGGGTAATTTTAAATGCGGTAGCAACCGTCGACCACAATAATACCGCCGCAAGACCATAACCAACGGCATGACGTTCGTTCATGACAGATTCTCGATTTATTCCTTTAAATGAAGCAGGCAGTGTAATAGATGCAGTTTGATTGGCTCTAGTGAACCACAAAAAGGCTGTGATCATGGACGCATAAATAGACCCTGGTATTGAATAAAAAAAGTGATAGTAATATCAATAAAAACCACTGAACTGGACATTGATCCAGTATCGACTTAGCCTTACAACAGAAATGGATTCGGTGGCTTTTGTAGAGTATTTAATATGACGGAATGGTTAAGTGGCAGTGTTATTTCACTGCTGGCGGCAGCTTCTGCGGCCACAGTGGCGAGTGTGATCACCACGCTATGGTTAAAGGGACGTTTTGCACAAACATTACAACTGCATCAACAGCAAGCGCAAGCTGATATTCGTTTATTACAAGCACGTGAGCAGCAATTGCAACAACAGCTTGATGAGCGTAATCAAGAGCTTGAACAAATGGATGATGAACGCGACCGTTTGACGCATGAAATCCGCCAATTACACGGTAATTTATCGGCTGCAGTTGAAAAAATGCGTCACTTTGAAGCGCTTCAAAATGAAAAACAGTATTTATTTGAACAGTTAGATAATTCACGAGTGATTAATGCCCGTCTAGAGGCAGATATACGTGAACAAGATGCGCGTCATTTTGAAGAACAAAAATCAGCTGAAGAAAAAATTCAATTGTTAGAACACGCCGAGGAGCGGTTACGAATTCAATTTGAAAGCTTGGCCAATAAATTGTTTGAACATAAAACCCGTACGGTGGATGAGCAAAATAAAATCAGCTTACAAAGCTTGTTAATGCCACTTAAAGAGCAGTTAGAAAGCTTTAAAAAGCAGGTCAATGACAACTTCACCCAAGAGTCACGTGAACGCCATACATTAGTGCATCAAATTAATCACCTTAAGCAGCTTAATGAACAGATGGCGCAGGAAGCGGTTAACCTAACTCAAGCGCTTAAAGGGGATAATAAAGCCCAAGGTAATTGGGGTGAGGTGGTGCTTGCACGCGTGCTAACCGAGTCAGGTTTACGTGAGGGCCATGAATATCAAACTCAAGTTAGTTTAGAAAATGAAGACGGCAAACGTTATCAACCCGATGTGGTGGTGCATTTACCGCAGCAAAAAGATGTGGTGGTGGATGCAAAAATGTCATTGGTGGCCTATGAACGTTTCTTTAACGCTGACACCGTAGCAAAGCGGGAATTAGCTATGAGTGAACATATTGCGTCGATGCGGGCCCATATGCGAGGGCTAAGCCGCAAGGATTATCATCAACTCCATGGCGTTCAAAGTCTTGATTATGTGCTGATGTTCATTCCGGTTGAACCGGCATTTCAAGCTGCCATTGCCGCCGATCCGAAGCTGATTCGTGATGCGATGGATCTCAACATCATGTTGGTTAGCCCAACCACATTGCTGGTAGCGCTACGAACAATTAGTAATTTATGGCGTAATGAGCATCAAAACCAAAACGCCAAGGAAATTGCCGATCGAGCGAGTAAACTGTACGACAAATTACGCTTATTTGTGACGGATATGGAAGGGTTAGGATCGTCATTGGAGAAAGCAAATCAAAGTTATCATAGTGCAATGAATAAGTTAGCTAGTGGACGTGGCAATGTCATTCGTCAAGCGGAAAGCTTTAAACTATTAGGGGTGGAAGTAAAGCGTGATATTAGTTCGCAGTTAGTAGAAAAGTCGCAATCGCAACTGCATGATACTCGAGGGTTTTCACATATAACTTCCATATCAAAGCAGGATTTATAGGGCTTAAGGAGTAAACCACTTTGAGCAAACGACAACCATCAAGTACACTAAGCCAGTTGAATAAATGAATTTATCCTCGTTCGCTATTTTATGGTGACATTTAAATGAGCGCGAGGACACATAACGGATTGAGCATGACGGACACCACACAAGACACGACCCACTTTGGCTTTCGTACCGTGGCCAAAGATGAAAAAGCAACCATGGTTGCTGAAGTATTCCACTCAGTAGCGGCAAAGTACGACATTATGAATGATTTAATGTCGATGGGTATTCACCGCGTATGGAAACGGTTTACGATTGACTGCAGTGGTGTGCGCCGTGGTCAGCGCGTCCTTGATTTAGGCGGTGGTACTGGCGATTTAACCGCTAAGTTTTCTCGTATTGTGGGAGACAGCGGTCAGGTTATTCTGGCTGATATTAATAACTCGATGCTAAAGGTTGGCCGTAGTAAATTACGTGACAGTGGTATTGTCGGTAACGTCGGTTACGTGCAAGCCAATGCTGAAGAGTTGCCTTTTCCTGATAATTACTTTGACTGTATTACGATTAGCTTTTGCTTACGTAATGTTACCGATAAAGAACAAGCATTGCGTTCGATGTACCGAGTGTTAAAGCCGGGTGGACGTTTGTTAGTGTTGGAATTTTCTAAGCCGATTTTAGAACCATTATCAAAAATCTATGACGCTTATTCATTCCATTTGTTACCTAAAATCGGTGAAGTGATTGCTAACGACAGCGAAAGCTATCGTTACTTGGCTGAATCTATTCGTATGCACCCTGATCAAACAACGTTGCAGGGCATGATGGACGAGGCTGGTTTTGATCAGACAACGTATTACAACTTAACCGGCGGTATTGTTGCTTTGCACCGTGGCTATAAGTTCTGAGGCCCCTATGCCAATAGATGCATTTGTTACTGGCGCGGTAGAAACGGCGCTTAATCAGTTAGTAAAAGACGACGTTGATAGTCAGCGTCGTTTATCTCGTTTACGTGGCAAAGTGATCAGCGTAACGCTGAATGAATTTGGTAAAACGCTATATTTTATCTTTAGCCAACAAATTGATGTGTTGGCGGCTTATGAAGGTGAAGTTGATTGTCAATTAGCACTTAACTTAAGTGTGTTACCAGAATTACGTCAACACGCTAATCTAACTCAGTTAATTAAAGCCGATAAATTATCATTGGAAGGCGATTTACAATTAGCCCAGCACTTTTCTAGTCTGTTGAGCGGCTTAAAACCTGATATTGAAGAAAAATTATCACATTATAGTGGTGATGTTGTGGCTCATACTATGATGCGCGGCGTGAAATCGAGCGGGCAGTTTATTCAGCAGCGGCTGCTTAAACGCCAGCAAAATTTAGCACAAACGCTAACGGAAGAGTGGAAATTATTACCACAACCATTAGAAATAGCCTATTTTGCCGATCAAGTTGATGACTTGAAATCTGCTACTGCCTGTTTTGAGGCCCGATTAAATCAGCTACTTGAGCGATAATAGCCATGATGACTATTCGTGAAATTAAACGTCTTTACCGCATTATTGAAGTGCAGTTACGTTACGGTTTGGATGATTTCATTCCACAAGATCCACGCTCTGAATTACCAAAAAAAATACGTAAATCGTTATTTTGGATCAAAAATGAGTACCCAGAGAAGCCATTAGGTGAGCGGCTACGGTTGGCATTACAAGAACTTGGACCGGTGTGGATTAAGTTCGGTCAAATGATGTCGACTCGACGTGATTTATTTCCGCCACACATTGCTGATCAATTAGCATTATTACAAGATCAGGTGGCGCCATTTGATGGTCAGCTAGCCAAGCGAACCATTGAGGCGTCATTAGGTGGTCCAATTGAGCAATGGTTTGATGATTTTGATGAGGTTGCGTTAGCATCTGCGTCAATTGCTCAAGTACATACTGCAACCATGAAAGAAAATGGTCGTGAAATCGTATTTAAAGTTATTCGACCTGATATTAAGCCGATCATTGAAGCTGATATTAAGCTGATGTACAGGATGGCCGAGATAGTTTCTCGGCTACAACCACAAGCGCGGCGCTTACGCCCAGTTGAAGTGGTAAGGGAGTATGAAAAAACCTTACTTGATGAACTGGATTTAATGCGTGAAGCGGCGAATGGCATTCAACTTCGACGTAATTTTGAAGGTGATGATTCGCTATACGTACCAGAAGTTTTCACCGATTATAGCAGTGTTAATCTGCTTGTCATGGAACGCATATATGGTATTCAGGTTTCAGACATTGAAGCATTAAAAGCCAATGGTACCGATTTGAGATTATTATCGGAAAATGCAGTAAATATATTTTTTACGCAGGTATTCCGTGATAGTTTCTTTCACGCAGATATGCATCCAGGGAATATTTTTGTTTCGTATGAGCATCCGCATGATCCACAATGGATTGCGTTGGACTGTGGTATTGTTGGAACGTTAAATCGTGAAGATAAACGCTACTTAGCTGAAAACCTGTTGGCGTTCTTTAATCGTGACTATCGCAAGGTAGCAGAATTACATGTTGATTCCGGCTGGGTGCCAGCTGACACTAACATCGATGCCTTTGAAGTCGCGATTCGTACCGTGTGCGAACCTATTTTTGAAAAGCCATTATGTGAAATATCATTTGGGCATGTGCTACTGAATTTATTCAATACCGCACGTCGATTTAATATGGAAGTGCAGCCGCAGCTAGTGTTATTACAAAAGACCTTACTTTATGTTGAAGGTCTTGGACGACAACTGTACCCACAGCTTGATTTGTGGGCGACGGCGAAGCCCTTTTTAGAAGATTGGATGTCGCGTCAAGTCGGGCCGCAAGCTATTATTGAGGCGGTAAAGAGTAAAGCACCGTTTTGGGCTGAAAAGTTACCGGAATTACCGGAATTACTTTACGACAGTTTGCGCCAAGGCAAGGTTATGAACCAACGACTCGATACACTCTATGATAATTTCATGGATAGTCGGCGTAACCAAGGTAAGGCAAGATTTTATTTTGGTATTGGTGCCACCATGATGGTGTGTGCTGCCATACTTTTTGGTGATCATGTTACCACCTATCCTGCTATTGCAGCTGGAGCAGGAGCGGTATTTTGGTTGCTAGGATGGCGAGCCTGTCGAAAGTAATCGATTCAGGTTTCGCCTATACTTATAGTTGCGTTTAACCAACGCACTCCGTTATTAACCACATAAAGCTGAGGTAAAATAAGCATGGGTGGTATCAGTATCTGGCAATTGCTAATTATTGCACTGATCATTGTTCTGTTGTTCGGAACTAAGAAGTTACGCACATTGGGTGGCGACTTAGGCTCTGCCGTTAAGGGTTTCAAAAAAGCAATTGGTGATGAAGATTCAGCACCAGCTGCGAAAAAAGAAACACCAGACGCAGATTTTGAGCAAAAGAAAATTGCGGATGAGCAGCAAGCCGCTGATCAGACTAAAACGAGTCAAAAAGACAAAGAGCAGGTTTAAGACGTGTTTGATATCGGGTTCTGGGAGTTAGTGCTGATCTCCGTGGTGGGATTAGTAGTACTGGGGCCGGAACGTCTACCCGTTGCGATACGTACCGTATCGCAGTGGATAGGCGCTGCCCGTAATATGGCAAACTCAGTCAAAGATGAATTGTCTCAGGAACTGAAAATTCAGGAACTGCAAGCCAATTTAAAAAAAGCTGAGCAAATGGGAATGAAGGACATCGCGCCTGAATTGCAAGAGTCGGTTGATGAACTTAAAAAAGTCGCTTCTGATGTGCAACGTCCCTATGCTGATAAAAGCGAGCAACCCTCAGCTACGACTTCTAATAAGCAGGAATAAATTACATCACTATGTCGACTGTCGAAGATTCGCAGCCGTTATTCAGCCATTTACTTGAGCTGCGTACACGGATTCTGCGCTCTCTCATCAGCGTGCTGGTGGTTTTTGTCTGTATTGTTTGGTTTTCGAAAGACATTTACGCCTTTGTAGCTGCACCTTTGGTTGAACGTATGCCAATTGGTGCCACTATGATCGCAACTGATGTTGCGTCACCCTTCTTTACACCGATAAAACTCACTTTAGTTACCGCTGTGTTTATTGCTGTGCCAATGATTTTGTATCAACTGTGGGCTTTTGTGGCGCCAGGTTTATACAAGCATGAACGTAAGCTTATTATGCCATTGTTGTTTTCCAGCTCATTGCTGTTTTATGCCGGTGTTGCGTTTGCTTATTTTGTTGTGTTTCCATTGGTGTTTAAATTCTTTACCAGCGTCGCTCCACACGGAGTTGAAGTTGCAACAGATATTTCAAGTTATCTTGATTTCGTATTGTCGTTATTTATGGCATTTGGCATCGCGTTTGAGATTCCAGTCGCGATTATTCTGTTGTGTTGGACCGGTGCAACCGATCCTGAAACGTTACGCAGTAAACGCCCATATATCATTGTGGCAGCGTTTGTGGTTGGTATGTTGTTAACGCCGCCTGATATTTTATCTCAGACTTTGTTAGCGGTACCAATGTGTTTGCTGTTTGAAGTCGGTTTATTCTTCTCACGTTTTTACATTCGTAAAGATGATGAAGACGAATACGACGATGATGAACAGCAAGACGTGAAGAGCATCAGCAAACAATAGGGTTATAAGCCCTGTGATGATGAAAAAAACCGACATTAGTGTCGGTTTTTTTATAGCTGTAATAATGTCATGCTCAAGATAGTCAGTTAACGCTGGGCTCGATATACTGCTGATTATGATCATTGACTCGTTGATGGAAAAACAAATGATAGATATTGGCGTTAACCTTACTAATAGTCGATTTGATAAAGATCGTGCCGAGGTTATTACACGTGCTCAAGCTGTGGGTGTTAAAGGACTGGTTATTACCGGCACCAGTATTGAAGAAAGCATTGCCGCTCAACAACTGGCTCAACAGTGGCCAAATTATTGTTATAGCACTGCGGGGGTACACCCTCATGATGCCAAAGCGGTAACTGATTTAGCATTGCCGCAAATTCGTGCTTTAGCGCAGCTACCTGAGGTCGTAGCGATAGGGGAGTGTGGCTTAGATTTTAACCGTGATTTTTCGCCGCGTCCGCAACAAGAAGCGGTGTTTGAAGCCCAATTAGCGTTAGCGGCTGAGTTAAATATGCCGGTGTTTATGCATTGTCGTGATGCTCATGAGCGTTTTTTAGCGATTTTAACACCCTGGCGAGATAAATTACCCGCAGCAGTATTGCATTGCTTTACTGGCTCACAACAAGCGTTAGACGATTGCTTGGCGCTTGATTTACATATCGGTATTACAGGTTGGATTTGTGATGAACGCCGTGGCACAGAGTTGCGGCAGATTGTGAAATCGATTCCTAGTCAGCGGTTAATGATTGAAACCGATTGCCCATATCTATTGCCACGAGATTATCGTCCAAAGCCGAAATCGAGTCGTAATGAGCCGTTATATTTACCGCATATTGCCGCAGTGATTGCCGAGTGTCGTGGTGAGTCTGCGACGCAAGTTGTCAATAACTCTTACCAAGTAAGCCAAGCTTTTTTTGCAATTTAATCCCACCCTCGTGATGTGAGTGATATTATCAATACTCATTAATCTGTAAGGAGTTTACCGTGTCTGTATCTATTCAAGGTGCGTTTCCTGGACGTCGTATGCGTCGAGTTCGCAAGCATGATTTTAGTCGTCGTTTGATGGCGGAAAACCAGTTATCTGTTAATGATCTTATTTATCCGATGTTTGTGCTTGAAGGCACTGAGCGTCGTGAAAGTGTGGCTTCGATGCCAGGCATTGAGCGGTTATCGATTGATTTATTACTAGAAGAAGCAGCTTATATTGCCAGTCTTGGTGTACCTGCAATCGCATTATTTCCAGTAGTATCACAACAATTTAAGTCTGAGTTAGCAGAAGAAGCATATAGCGTTGATGGTTTAGTTCAAACTGCGGTACGCGCGTTAAAAGCCCATGTACCAGAGTTAGGTGTGATCACTGATGTGGCGTTAGATCCGTTTACCATTCATGGTCAAGACGGCATTATTGATGATGAAGGTTATGTACTTAACGACATCACTACTGATATTTTGATCAAACAAGCATTATCACATGCTGATGCTGGTGCGGACGTGATTGCACCTTCTGATATGATGGATGGTCGTATTGGCGCGATCCGTGAAGCATTAGAGCAAGCGGGTCATATTAATACGCAAATTATGGCTTACTCAGCTAAATATGCGTCAAATTACTATGGCCCGTTTCGTGATGCCGTCGGTTCAAGCGGTAACCTTAAAGGCGGTGATAAGAAAACTTATCAGATGGATCCTGCCAACAGTGATGAAGCATTGCATGAAGTGGCAATGGACATCAGTGAAGGTGCCGATATGGTGATGGTGAAACCGGGTATGCCTTATTTAGATGTGGTACGTCGCGTGAAATCGGAGCTTCAAGTGCCGACTTATGCTTACCAAGTCTCTGGTGAATATGCAATGCACATGGCAGCATTTCAAAATGGTTGGCTTAAAGAGCGTGAAACAGTAATGGAATCATTATTGTGCTTTAAGCGTGCGGGTGCTGATGGGGTGTTAACTTATTTCGCCAAAACTGTCGCAGAGTGGTTAGCAGCAGATGCCGCTCTGCGTGCTGAACATTTAAAAAAATAATCGATTAGATATCGATAAAAAAGCGAGCTTGAGCTCGCTTTTTTTATGGAAAGTTAACGCTATGGTTTGACGTTTCGATTGATCGGGTTTTGCAATGAGATCAAGGTTTCAGTCGATTGGACTTCCTCAATCGCTTGCAGTTTATTGATCAGTACATGCTGCAATTCTTCAATTGAGTGGCACATTAATTTAACGAAAATATTGTAAGCGCCAGTGGTGTAATAAGCTTCTACCACCTCATCGAGCTGATTGAGCTTCTCTAGTGCTGAGTGGTAATCACGCGCAGCATAAAGATTGATGCCAATAAAACAACATACGTCATAGCCTAATAATTTGGGGTTTACTATTACTTCAGTGCCGGTAATTATTTGAGAGGCTCGCATTTTTTCAACCCGTACATGGACGGTGGCAGGGCTAACATTAAATCTTTTTGCCATTTCAGCGTAGGGTACTCGTGCATCTGTCATCAATGCGTTGAGAATATCGCGATCTAAATCATCGATGCGCACAGCTCCATTCATCACAATTCCTTTTTGGCTCGCTAAGTTATTCGCAGGCTGCGATCTTGGACTATCTTATCCTTATGTTAGGTAGTGATACCAGAGCCAAGCGTGATTTGTGATGCTATAATTCGCCGCTTATAGCATCTATTTCCTATTATTGAGCGGAATAGAAAGTGTTTGATATCGGAGAATGCAGTGCAACTAGCCTTACTTTGTGAAGTTCCTCAACGTCAGTCTGAATTAGATCAACTCGCCGCCCGCTGGGGATTGACGCATGATGAGCACAGTTGCTTTGCGTTAGTATTAACTGCGAATCAACTCGAGTTGCGTAAGTTAGATGAGCCTAAATTAGGGGCAGTGTTTGTCGATCTAGCCAGTGGTGCAGTAGCACATCGACGTAAATTTGGTGGTGGCCGTGGTCAGGCGATAGCTAAAGCGGTGGGATTGAAAAATGGTATTACGCCAACAGTACTTGATGCGACTGCAGGTTTAGGACGTGATGCGTTTGTATTGGCCTCATTAGGTTGTAAGGTACAACTGGTTGAGCGCCATCCGGTGGTTGCGGCATTGCTTGATGATGGTTTAGCCCGTGCTAAAGCGGATCCTGAAATTGGTCATTGGGTCAGTGAACGGATGCAATTACTGCATGCATCAAGCCAGGATGCTTTATTGCAATTAGCTGCCGATAAAGATTTTATTGCCCCTGAGGTTATTTACTTAGATCCGATGTATCCCCATAAAAAGAAATCTGCATTAGTTAAAAAAGAAATGCGGGTTTTTCAAACCTTGGTCGGTGCCGATTTAGATGCAGATGAATTGTTTGCGCCTGCGTATGCGTTAGCTACCAAACGGATTGTGGTTAAGCGCCCAGATTATGCTGAATTTTTAGCTAACGCTAAGCCTTCGATGGCAATTGAAACCAAAAAAAATCGCTTTGATATTTATGTTAAAGCGGGTATGAAAACCACCGACACTCAAAAATAAAAAGTTACACATTTAACGCGCTACAATAGATTCATTACTGGAATTACGAATCATTATCGTTTAATGTCGTAATTCTGGTGAGTGTTGAGTGAGGATGCGTTGATGGTAAAGTCGTTGTGTAAATATCGTCGTGCTGAAATTGCCGATCAATTTGCGACGATCACAAAAATTGTCAGTGAGCCTAAATTTATTTGTGCAAGCTGCACTCGCGTTGCGAGCGATAAAGACTATTTATGTAAGCCAAGTCGTTTAACCAACGCCCTACCTTCTATTGCAGAGCCAACGCCAGCTTCGGTTATCACTTTGGCGACATCAGCACCTGTAGCGCCGATGATCATGAACATTCACAGTTTGCCAAGGCCGACGGCTGTTGGTCAAAGTCGAATAGAGATGGTGAGTGTGGTTGAGCAAACAGAGGTTGTTGAACAGCCTGATGAATTGCTACAGCAGACTGATAAACTAAAAAAATTAGCCAAGAAGAAAACCAAACAATTAAAAAAAGCCGCTAAAGCGGTGAAAAAATTTGATAAACAATTACGTAAAACCAAGCAAGCATTGGGATTAACATAATTGGTTATGACTAAATTACACCTATAAAAAAGCCTCCATTTAGGAGGCTTTTTTATAGGTGTTCATTAATCAGCGTGCTTAATTAATACAGCCATCATTACGCCAACAATTACTGACACCATAATACCTGAAACAATCAGCCAAGGAAGCATATCCATAACAGTTATCCAAATGTTAAATAAAAAGGGCAGAGCAGCTATTGAAACGTGTTTATCGCCAAGGAGCAATGGGGCAGATATACCTTGTAATGGCTGTTTACATTTTGATACATGTTAATGCGAAATTTGTTATCCAGACGAAAAAAAAGCGCCATAAAGGCGCTTTTTTCAGCTTTAAAACTTACGCTTGATCAGGTTTTGCCAATTGCAGTGCCTGACGTGAAACTTCAGCTGCGGCCTGTTTATCGCCTAGTTGCTCCAGAGTCGCAACTAGGTGAGCATAATCGGTCACATCGGGGCGTATTGCCACGGCTTTTTGTAAGTGATCCTTTGCTGGTTGCCATTGATTATCAGCCATTAGCATTTGTCCTAATGCACTTTGTAGTGCCGGGTTATTACTATTGTTGGCTAATAAGTCTTGCAGACTCACAATCGCAGGATGGCGATCTGGCAGGGTTAATTGTGGCATTAAGTTAATTAAGTTCTGCTCAGGATTTTTCTTGATGGCATCACGCAGGATAGGAAAAGCATCAGAATCAGCGTGGCGAACAATCATTTGCTTAACAAAACATGCCACTAAAGCGGGGTTATGTTTGTCTTTACGATTCATGCCGTTCCAATAGCTGATTAAACCATCACTGCCGCTTTGCTGACTTAAGTGATGCATTTGACCGCATTGTGCCTGAATGTCTAATTGCGCTTCTTCAGCAGCTGTAATCACACCAGCTTTTGTTAGATGAGGCAGTAGAGCTTGCAGCGCTTTCCAATCTTCTAACTGTAAATAGCATTGTTGTAATAAGTTCAGCACCATCGGGTTACGAGGGTTGTGTTGGTGAACATCTTGCAAGGTTGCTAATGCTTGTTCAAATTGCTGTTGGCGAATTTGAAGCTTGGCACGGGTTAATGATACCGCAAGGTTTTCTGTGTCTTGCTCTGCGGCCAGTTGTAAATACTGGTCACGTTGTTGAGTTTTACCAAGCCCTTGCGCCGCTTCTGCTGCGGCTAAGTAGTTTAGAATCGGTGCGTCACTGTATTTTGCTGACTTAGACAGCATTTTTTCAGCTGCTTTCCAATCACCTTCGGCAACTTTCAATAGTCCTTCGGCAGTATTACGACGTGCTTTACGGACTTGACGACCACTGAACCAACCACGGGTTGAGCTACCAAAAGAAAATAGGCGGCGCAGAATAAACTCAAGTACAAAAAAGATCGCAACGATAGCTATCGCGACAATAATAAGCGTGGTTAAACTCATCTCGATGGTTTGATTGGCAAACGAGATCAACACATAGCCTTGATGACCAGCAAGATCGGGGCTGACAATGATACCGGCAATCAGAGCGATGACCAATAACAACAATTTAACCATTATTTGGTTTCCTCTTTAACAGTGCTAGTTACTGCTGCAGATGTTGCTGGTGCAGATTTTTCTAGCGGCATCACTTTTTTTGTTGCAGTTGTTGGTGCAGCCGCTGAAGTTGCGCTAACTGCATCAGTTTTGATCAGTTTTAGTGCTTTAGGTTGTGCTTTAGGTTGTGCTTTAGGTTGTGGTTTAGGTTGTGGTTTAGGTGGCGTTATTGCATCACTCAGTGCTGACATTTTATTGCGTAACACTTGGTTGACCAGCTTGGTGATCATCGCTTGTGATTGCAACTTAGCCGGATAATCCACCGCCACATTTTGTTGTGCTAGTTGCTGTAAGCCAGCAATAAAGCTTTGCGTTTTAGGTGATGATAAGTCGTAATACTGTTGGGCCCATTTGATCGCGGTTGTTAGAGAGTCACGGTAAATTTGGCCTTGATCACGGTATACTGCTGCAATGGCAGTTTCGAGCTTGTTGGTGATATTTTGTTGCAGATAGAAATCTTGCTGCGGTGACAATAACGGTACCACACTGCCATCACGCTTACGGTAAGTAATAAAATGCTCACTAAAGTTCTTTAATGAGGTCATTAAATTATCTTTCCAATCATTAACTGACTGGCTAACGGTTGGGTTTTGTTGCGGCTCAGCTTTGGCTAATACAGCATTGGCTAATGGCAGGCTATCAATGCTGTTTTCAAGGCTGTTAAGGCGCAATACAATGCCATCACGATCAACAACAGTGATTGATTTTAGTGCCGTGATATCATTGCTCATTGCTTGACGTAGGCCTTTAAGACTTGGGTCATTAAGCTCAGCAATACGGTGATCTGCAGCTTCCAATAATAAGGTTGCGCTGGTAACGTCATGCTCTAGCCACAACTTACGTCCAGCCATTTTAACTAAGTAATCCGCTTCTGCTAATAACCAATCATTAGGCTCTTGGCCTTTTAAATCGGCGATGGCCGTTTGAAGTGAATCAATCGATTTTTGCTGCTGACTAATGCCTTGTTCAACATGTTGTTGGGTTGTGCGTAGTTCATTATTGACCATGCCAAGGGTTTGCTGCTGATCAGCTTGCATAGTTGCTTTCATGGTCGCAATTTGTTGCTGGAGGGCGGCAACTTGCTGCTGTTGTTGTAGTCCTTGCTGATGACCGTGATAATAAAGACCACCACCAAGAGCCAATACTAATGCAATTGCAACCCAACCGGTTTTGCTACCAGATTTTTTTTGTTTAGTGGCTGGTGGCGCTGTTTTGGTTGTTTTTGAAGCAGTAACCGCAGGCTTATCTTTAGCTGATGGCGCAGCGGTTGGGTTTGTGTTTGTTGTTTTGTCTGTCATCCTAATTATTCCGTTAGCTTACGTTGCTTTTTAGGAACGTGAATAACGCCTGATTAGCGGCGCTTCCCACGGTGGAAATATGTCTGTAGCCAAGCGTCGATGCTTGATCTGCGACCCGTTGACTTGGTACGAAAAGGTGGCAATTATAAAACCAAGTCAAACTCTCTGTTGGGATCAATCCCGTTAAGTATATTAACTGTTCACTACTAGTGACAACTAGAGCCTGTATGTGCTGTTGTTGCCACTGTTGGACTAATGGTGTTGCATCGAGAGCAAGCCAGCAGCGTTGATAAGTCTCACAATAACTGACTTTGGCATGGCGAGCGGTTAATGCCTGATAGATTAACTCGCGACCACCATTACCTCGTAAGATTAATACCCTACGTTGGCCAATATTAGCAAGTTCAGGTAACGCTAATAGCGCTTCGCTATCATGGCGACCTTCAGGTGAACTCACTGGTTGTTGACAGGCTTGGGCTAATGCTGCAGCAGTCTTGTCGCCAACGGCTATATAATGCATGTTTTTTGGCCATTCTGCACCTTGTGATATCAAGTAATCAGCTGCAAAACGTACCGCATGATAGCTAACTGCAATGATATAGTCACCCTGTTGCAGTTGTTGAATTTGTTCTATTAATCTATTTATATATTTCCCTTGCTGAACCTCAAGTAGAGGCTGAGCAATCGCGCTGATCCCCACTTGATTTAGTTGTGCGACCAATTGATCGCACTCTGGTGCTGGACGGGTGATCAGCACTGTCATTAGGCGTTACCGTATAAACGATCAAGAATGTCTTTGGCACCCTTAGCTAACAATTCATCGGCTAAGGTTTCACCTAATTGTTCTGCGTCTGCAATTGGGCCACTGATTTCAGCACGAACAATGATACTGCCATCTGGTTCGCCAACTAAGGCACGTAGCCAAATAGTATCGCCTTGCAGTTCTGAATAACTACCAATAGGCACTTGGCAACCACCTTGAAGACGGTTATTCATCGCGCGTTCACACAAAACACGTGTTGCGGTTGGTTGGTGATTTAGCGGAGCAAGTAATTCGCGTACTCGTTGATCATTTAGACGACATTCAATACCGACGGCACCTTGGCCAACAGCCGGTAAACTTGTTTCTGGTGCAATTTCACTGCGAATACGATCGTTCATTTTAAGGCGTTTTAGTCCAGCTGCCGCTAAAATAATCGCATCATATTGGCCTTCATCAAGCTTGCGCAGGCGAGTATTCACATTGCCACGCAGGTCGTTAACGATCAGATCTGGACGTTGAGCGCGCAATTGGCATTGACGGCGTAGGCTTGACGTTCCCACAATTGCGCCTTGAGGTAAGTCATCAATAGAATCATAGTTATTTGACACAAAGGCATCACGTGGATCTTCACGCTCACAAATAGTGACTAACCCTAATCCCTCAGGAAATTCTACTGGTACATCTTTCATTGAATGCACTGCGATATCTGCGCGACCTTCAAGCATAGCCACTTCAAGTTCTTTAACAAATAAGCCTTTGCCGCCCACTTTTGCTAAAGGAGTATCTAAAATGATGTCGCCTTTTGTTACCATAGGTAGCAGTTCAACAACGAGCCCTGGATGAGCTTGTTCGAGTTCAGCTTTGACGAACTCAGCTTGCCACATGGCTAGTGGGCTTTTGCGTGTAGCAATACGAATCGGTTGTGTTGTCATCATAGTAAAGAGGGTCCGTTAATCAAGGTTATGATTTTTTATGCTCAGTATCGTACCACTACCTAAGCATGGATGATAATTCGTGTATTGCGGTTCCTGATTTCAAGCGTTATTGTGTAGTCAGCTACAACACAAAATGTGATATTTATCGCAATAAGTCATTGAGCGGTTTCTAGTTGCAGTGTGATCAACTGCTTTTAGTTATTACCGCGATGAATAGCCTGATAATCACGGATGAATCATAGACAGTTGTTACTGGGGCAAGCTTGGCATTATCTTTACCGTAGGTATTAAAAATGATACATTGATCACGTTTTTTTCTTATTTTGAATAAAATTTACGCTATTAATGTCAAACTGCGGGCCGCACTAACACTGCTAGCTCTTGGAAGAGTAATTTGCAAAATTATATCAAGACGCTAAAAGGTAGACTGGACTCACTGACTGAGCTTCGTATTGAACGAGCACGCTTAGCAATGAATGAGCCGTCGGTACAGGTTTTTGATCTGTTACCTGTCTTATTACATTATAACCACCCAGCCTTGCCGGGGTATCTTGATCAACAAGTACCTCAGGGAATTGCGCATTTTATCGTCACTGACGTGCAGCAGCAATTTGTTAATGATTGTGCGCGTAGTGCAGCAATGTCCGTTGAGCCGCTAGTGGTTGATGACGCCGACTGCCCAATTACTGGTCTTTATGCCATGGGTAGTACCTCTTCTATGGGGCAAAGTCTTACCAGTGATCTCGATATTTGGGTCTGCATTCCTACGTCATTAAATAGTCACAGCCGTGAAGCATTAGATCGTAAATGTCACTTAGTTTCCCAATGGGCGATGGAACAAGGGGTTGAAGCCAACTTCTTTTTGATCGATGAAAACCGTTTTCGAGACAACTTTTCAGAGGCGATGACCGGTGAAAACTGTGGTTCAAGTCAGCATTTATTGTTGCTTGATGAGTTTTATCGTTCAGCCGTCTGTTTAGCTGGATTACCGTTATTATGGTTTATGGTGCCACCAGAGATGGAAGAGTGCTATGACCAATATATCGATGATCTGGTCGCGAAAGGTTATATTCAACGCGACCAATGGATTGATTTTGGTGGCCTGATGCGTATTCCTGCTGAAGAATATTTTGGTTCCAGTTTATGGCAGTTATACAAAAGTATCGATTCGCCCTATAAATCGGTATTAAAAGCGATTCTGCTTGAAGCCTACTCATGGGAATACCCACATACCCAATTATTAAGTCTTGATGGTAAGCGCCGTTTCTTTGCTGAAGATCGCAGTGAATACTGCATGGATGCTTATTATTTAATGCTTGAGAAAGTGACCCGTTATTTAGAGCGTATTGATGATCATCGTCGTCTCGATTTAGTCCGTCGCTGTTTCTATCTTAAAACCCATGAGAAACTAACCCGTAAGCCAACGTCTGGTTCTGTGGTGTGGCGACGACGTGCGCTGCAACAGTTAACCGAGCAATGGCTGTGGTCAACAGATGTTGTGGCTGAGCTTGATAATCGCCGTAATTGGAAGGTCGCTCAAGTAAAGCAGGCTCATAACGAGTTGCTTGATGCATTGATGCTCAGTTATCGAAACCTGATCCGTTTTGCGCGCCGTAATGATATTACCTCGGCTATTAGCCCTGAAGATATCAGTATTCTGGCGCGTAAATTATATGCTGCCTTTGAGGTACTACCTGGTAAGGTAACGCTATTAAATCCGCAAATATCACCGGATTTACACGAACCTGATCTGACGTTTATTCAAGTACCAGAAGGGCGAACCAATGCCGCAGGTTGGTATTTATATAAACAACCGATTGAAGCGAAATACATTTTAGGTCAACCACCGTTAGAGCATAACCGCTATCTGTCAAAGTTAGTGGCGTGGAGCTATTTTAATGGCCTGTTGACCGAATCGACCCACTTACACACAGTGGCGCGTAACGCTGATATGGATTTAGATAAACTGTATCAATTGGTGAGTGATATTCGTAATACCTTTCCAATTCGTCGTCCGCATCCTGGTTTACAGGCATTATCGAGCCCGTGTGAAATTCGTCAATTAGGGTTGTTTGTTAATTTAGAAAACGATCCAACCACTGAGCTAAAAAATCGTTCGGTGCGATTTGATTTTAAAACCACCGATATTTTCAGCTATGGCCCTGAGCAAAAGTGCTTAGTCGGCAGTGTCGACTTGGTTTATCGTAACTCGTGGAATGAAGTGCGTACTCTGAATTTCAGTGGTAACTATGCCATGCTGGATGCGTTGAAAACTATGTTGGGTAAAATGCACCACGATGCGATTCCACCCGAAGCGATTGATGTGTTTTGTTACAGTAAACATATGCGTGGTTTAATTCGTAATGTGGTTTATCAATTGGTGGCTGAGTGTATTGAAATGCGCCTAAAACCAGTTGAAGAGGAAAAACGTCGTCGCTTTAAAGCGGTCCATATCGCTGATGAAACCTATGGCTTATTTTTTGAACGTCGTGGTGTTTCAGTACAACGACTTGAAAATTCAGTTGATTTTTATAGTTGTATTTCATCAAATAAAGTCAGTGATATACCCAAAGTGGTGATGGGTAAAACCGATGAGCCACATCCACCTGAAATTGTTGATGCGTATGCCAGTGAAGGTTTGATTCAGTTCTTTTTTGAAGATTGTGACCAAGGTTTCAATATCTATATTTTAGATGAAACCAATCAAATGGAAGTGTATCGCCAATGCAATGGCAATAAAGATGAAATGGTCCATGGTGTGAACCGTTTTTATACGTCGTCGCAAGATCGCTTTAGCTATAGTGCGAATTTCATCAATTTCAATCTGCCGCAGTTTTACGATATTGCACATAATGAGAAAGGTGAATTGCAAGTATTGCCGTTTAAGAGTGGTCAAGTGGGCCGCCGTAATGACAATACTGAAGCAACAAATAACGGTATTAATCTTAATTAACGCTGTGAGTGTTAATTAACCTAGAAAAAAGCCTTCATTTTTTTGAAGGCTTTTTTTATTGCTGCGATAAATCACATTGGCATTACCAAGTGACATTTTCACCGGCATGGAGGCTGCATTCTTGTTTAAGTAGTGCAAATAATTCTTTATCACTACGGGTGCAACGCCATTCGCTACCAGTGTATTTAAAATGGTAACCACCTGATTTTGAAGCTAACCATAGTTCATGTAGTGGTTCTTGGCGGTTAATAACGATTTGGCTGCGGTTAGCAAACTCTAAAGTCAGTACGTTACCTGTGGTTTCTGGTTCAATATCAACACCGGATTCATCGATGCCTTCTTCGATCTGCATTAGTGCTAGATCGGCCAGTTGGTGGAATTCAGTATCATTCATCCTATTGCGTCCTATTGCATTTCTTGTTCTTGGTGCGATTATAGAGGTCATTGGAATGATAATCACTGGCTTTGAATTATGCATAAAGGTTTATTAGCAATTTTGGTCTTCGGATCGTTAATTTTAACTGGCTGTGGCCAAACTGGCCCACTTTACATGCCAAAAGACGCGCCACAACAACATCAACCACAATAACAAGACCGCTGCGATGATGATTAAATAGCAGCTTAATAGTCAACAAGACAGGGAAGGAAAATAAGCATTGGATTATTTTAATTATCAGCAAGACGGACAACTATGGGCAGAAGAGGTGGCGTTAGCTGAATTGGCAGTACAATATGGTACGCCACTTTATGTTTATTCTCGCGCTACGCTTGAGCGCCATTGGCATGCATTTGATCAAGCTGTTGCCACTCAGCCGCATTTGATTTGCTATGCAGTTAAAGCAAACTCTAACCTGGGAGTGCTCAATGTGCTGGCACGATTAGGCTCAGGGTTTGATATTGTGTCGATGGGTGAGCTCGAGCGAGTATTGGCTGCTGGTGGCGATCCTGCCAAGGTGGTTTTTTCTGGTGTCGGTAAAACAGCGCTTGAAATGCAGCGTGCATTAGAGCTTGGGATTAAATGCTTTAATGTTGAATCGGAGCCTGAATTAGAACGCTTAAATCATGTTGCGGGTCAATTAGGTAAAATCGCCCCGATTTCATTGCGCATTAACCCCGATGTTGATGCCAATACCCATCCATATATTTCAACGGGACTGCGAGACAATAAATTTGGTATTGCTCGTGAGCGAGCGTTAGAAGTCTACCAATTAGCCCATCAATTACCTCACCTTAATGTGGTTGGTATGGATTGTCATATTGGCTCCCAGCTAACTGAAGTGCAGCCTTTTATTGATGCAACTGAACGATTATTGGCATTAGTTGATGAGCTAAAATCGGTTGGAATAGAGATCAAACACTTAGATCTCGGTGGTGGGTTAGGGGTGACCTATAACGATGAGCAACCGCCATTACCGGCTGATTATGCGACCGCATTGTTAGCGCGCTTAGCCGCTTACCCGCAATTGGAATTAATTTTTGAGCCCGGCCGTGCTATTGCTGCCAATGCCGGAGTATTGCTGACCAAAGTTGAGTTTTTAAAGCATACTGAATATAAAAACTTTGCCATTGTCGATGCGGCGATGAATGATCTCATTCGACCGACCTTGTATTCCGCATGGCAAGATATTGTGCCACTGATTCCCCGTCATGGTGAAACTCAGTGTTATGATCTGGTTGGGCCGATTTGTGAAACCGGTGATTTTATCGGTAAAGATCGTCATTTATGTTTAGCGCCCGATGACGTGCTTGCTGTTAGATCAGCAGGCGCTTATGGTTTCGTAATGGCGTCTAACTATAATTCTCGTCCTCGCGTTGCTGAAGTGATGGTTGATGGTCCACAAGTGCATTTGGTTCGTGCTCGCGAAACGCTAGAGCAACTTTGGCAACATGAATATCTTATTAAATGATTGTCGTCGCAACTGAAGCTTTAATAATTAAGGAACATCATGCAGATTAACTTTTCCAAAATGCATGGGCTGGGCAATGACTTTGTTGTTGTAGATTGTGTAACACAAAATGTTTTTTTTTCACCAGATGCGATTCGTCGTTTAGCGGATCGCCACCGTGGGATTGGTTTTGATCAGCTATTAGTGGTCGAACCGCCTTATGATCCTGAAACGGATTTTCATTACCGTATTTTTAATGCAGACGGTAGTGAAGTTGAGCAATGTGGTAATGGCGCCCGTTGTTTTGCTCGGTTTGTGTCAATGAAAGGGCTAACCAATAAATACCATATTTCCGTGAGTACGAAAGCGGGCAAAATGGTGTTAAAGCTTGAAAGCGATGGTCAAGTAACAGTGAACATGGGGGCGCCGAACTTTGAACCCAATAAAATTCCGATGCGCGCCAAGCAGGCAGAGAAAACCTATTTACTGCGGGTTGGTGAGCAAACGCTATTTTGTGGTGCAGTGAGTATGGGTAATCCACATTGCGTTACGATTGTTGATGACGTTGATACTGCGGCAGTTGAAAAACTAGGGCCGTTGTTGGAATCACATGAGCGTTTTCCTGAGCGTGTTAATGCAGGTTTTATGCAAGTTATTGACCGTGGTACGGTGAAATTGCGAGTGTATGAACGCGGTGCTGGTGAAACTCAAGCTTGTGGCAGTGGTGCTTGTGCGGCAGTTGCGGTTGGTCGTAGCCAAGGCTTATTGGATGAGAATGTCAAAGTGAGTTTACCTGGTGGCGATTTATATATTCGCTGGGCTGGAGAAGGCAAACCATTGTTTATGACCGGCCCTGTGGCGCATGTTTTTGATGGTCAATTTATTCAATAGTGAAAGCTAACTGTTGTCATAAATATTAATGACACCAATATTGAGGTTTATGTGAGTACGCTTCCTCGAAGTTTTGAACAACCCCTTGAGCGTTTTTATGAATATTTGCGTAGCGAGCGTGAGCTTAGTTTGCACACTCAGCAAAATTATAAACGTCAATTAACCTGCATTGCAGAGCAATTACTAGAGCTTGGGGTTGAAAATTGGCAGCAAGTTGATGCGGGCTGGGTGCGCCAAATTGCCAGTAAAGGGATGCGTAATGGTCTAAAAGCCAGCAGCTTAGCGATGCGACTATCTGCACTGCGAAGCTTTTTTGATTATTTGGTGCATCAGCAAGTATTACCTGCTAACCCTGCCAAAGGGGTCGCTGCTCCTCGTAAAGCACGGCCATTACCGAAAAATTTAGACGTTGATGAAATGAATCAACTGCTAGAAGTGAATGATGATGATCCGTTGGCGATCCGTGATCGGGCAATGATGGAGTTAATGTACGGTGCGGGGTTACGTTTATCGGAATTGGTTAACTTAAATGTACGTGATATTAGCTTAAGCAAAGGTGATCTACGAGTTATTGGTAAAGGTGATAAAGAGCGAGTCGTCCCCTTTGCTGGTTTAGCGCGAGAGTGGGTTGCTAATTGGCTTAAAGTACGGGCTAATATTGCTCATGCTGATGAAAATGGCTTGTTTGTATCTAAGCTTGGTCAGCGTATTTCAAACCGTAATGTTCAAAAAAGAATGGCAGAATGGGGGCAAAAGCAGGCAGTATCAAGCCATATTAATCCACATAAATTACGCCATAGTTTTGCCACTCATATGTTGGAATCCAGTGGTGATCTACGTGCGGTACAAGAATTATTGGGTCATGCCAATTTAACCACTACTCAAATTTATACCCATCTTGATTTTCAACATCTAGCCAAAGTGTATGATGCCGCTCATCCGCGAGCCAAGCGCCGTTAGTATTGGTTGGATTATTAATGACAGGAACAACCATGCAATTTTATCGTCACTTAGGCTCGATTAATGCACTGACATTTGATCTTGATGACACCCTTTATGATAACCATCCGGTGATTGTTCGGGCTGAACAAGCGATGTTTGATTGGTTAGCTCAGCTATTACCGTCATCAACCATGATTAACCGTGATGATTGGCAGCATCTTAAGCAGCAACTGGCTGTGATTGATCCTAGTTTGACGCATGATGTTAGCCAATGGCGTTATGAAACGTTAAAAATTGGTTTAATGCAATTGGGCTGGCGTTTACAAGCCGCTGAATTAGCCGCTCGGCAAGGGTTGGAGTTGGTGTTGGTTGAGCGTAATAAGGTCGATGTATCTGCTGAAACCCATCGTGTGTTGGCGTTATTGAGTGCGCAGCTACCGTTAGTGGCGATCACTAATGGTAATGTTGATCCGCAGCAAATCGGCTTGGCAAAATATTTCAGCGCCATCTATCAAGCAGGGCGTGATGGGTTAGCAAAACCAGCTGCAGATCTGTTTGAGCACGCTATAAATCATTTAGGGTTACCGCCACAACAGGTTTTACATGTAGGTGATCACTTGCAAACTGACGTTTTTGGCGCCAAGAAACATGGCTTGCAAGCGTGTTGGTATAATGATCAGCGCCGCACATTAACTACTGCTAATGTTAATTGTTTGCCTGATGTCGAAATTAGTCATTTAGCAGAATTACTGCCGTTAATTGGTATTCCTGCACGCTAAGTTAACGGGGAATAACACCATTATTTGAGAGGATAATGACGAGCTTGGCCTTGATAGAGCCAATGATCGAGTGATAATTTCCCCGCGCCCCAAAAGAGTGTAACCAGTAACATCATTCCCCATAATTGGTGATCATAAAACCCTTGCGGCCATAACGCGGGGTATGACACTACTGCAATAATATTAAAACCAAATAATAACGCGGCCATTGGTCGTGAAAATAATCCGAGCACTAAAAAAATCGGCACGATCAATTCAATCGCAGTGCCACTATAAGCTGCCCATAGCCAAGGTAAAACCGGCACCTGATATTCGTATTCAAATAAATACAGGGTGCTATCCCAACTGCTGTATTTGATCAGTCCTGATTTAAAAAAGGCAATCGCTACCCACACACGACTAAACAGTAATAATAACGGTTGTAATGGCTGGGTGAGTTGTTGAAAAAAAGGGTCAATAGTACGTATAAAATTAATCATCGTTGTTCACCTCACCAATATCGTCAATTAAATGGTGGTGTAATAGCTGTGGCAGCAGGGTTAATTGTGATTCGGTGAGTGCAGCGATAGGACGCTGTTGCTGGCAATCGCTCACCAACGCTATTAACTCTGTAGTAACGGTTTGTTGCCACAGCTGCCATTGGAAATGTTGTACCAATACTGCCTGCGGTTGATGAATATCCAACGTAGCTAATTGTTGCTGTTGATGACTGCCATCAGTGTGATTAACGATCTCCCACAGTGTGCCGACTGCATATTGACTACTAAAAAGATGAGTGGATATCGGTATATGGAAATAATATCGCTGCAGATCAAGCGAATGTTGTGGATGTTCCAATTGGTGTAATTTCTCTAATGGTAGCGCGCCACTATGAGAGGGTGATCGTGATACCACATCACGCAACCATTCTAGTCGCGCAAGATCGACCAAATATGGCAAGCTTGAAACTAATGTTGGTTGAGCCGCAATGGTGTCGCTAAAGTGGTTACCATATAGAGTGACATCCCCTTGTGGTAGCGGATGATTAAGAATATGTTGCCGCGCTAATTGCGCAAAACACGCCTCACCAATCATGGCTTTCACGGTTGAATAAACGCTCTCTAATACCTCGGTTAAACCAACGATAAAATTATTGCAGTATAGTTGCAGCCGTTGCTGAGCGCTAAAATGATCGCTGATCACCATCGTTGTTGCAGTGTGAGGTTGATAATGTAACGCCGCTACAAATTGGTGTTGTAACTGGTGCAGATTAGGCGCTGTTAATGATGTTGGCATGGGCGCGCTCCTTATCGACAATGGCTTGAGCCTTATTTGCTTCGGCAACTAATATCGCGAGGGTGGGAATATCAGTATCCCACTCAATTAAAGTGGCAATATGGCTGCCATGACAGCGAATCCATTGTTGATATAGTTGCCACACGGCATCACTCACGGGCTGGCTATGAGTATCAATCCAGATTTCACCTTGAGGCAGATGTTTACGTATAAAGCCAGCAAGGTGTATTTCTTGCACCACGGTTGGGTCGATAGCGGCTAAATAGGTTTGGCAATCAAAGCCATGATTAAAGCTACTGACATAAATGTTATTTAAATCTAATAATAATCCGCAGCCCGTACGTTGCTGGACAGCCATTAAAAATTCCCATTCTGGAATGGTTGAATGTTGAAACTGCAAATAGCTCGATGGGTTTTCAATCAGCATTTGACGGTTTAATGTGTGCTGAACTTGATCGACTTTATCGCAAAAATTATCCAGTGCCTCTTCGGTATACGGTAACGGTAAGAGATCATTAAAGAATTGACCATCAACAGAGCTCCAACTGAGGTGATCGGATACTAAAAAGGGGTCAACTTCGCTGATTAATTGCTTGAGTTGTTGTAAATGAGCCACATTAAGGGGATCGGCTGAACCCAATGACAGCCCAATGCCATGACAACTAAGCGGATAGTCGGGCAAGAGCTGGCGTAATTGGTGGCGTGCTAATGAATCAGGATTGAAATAGTTTTCACTGTGAATTTCTAACCAACCAAGGGCGGGTCGTTGAGTAATTATGTCTTCGATGTGAGGTGAGCGTAAGCCCACCCCAATCGGCTTTTGGGATGAAAAGCCCACCAAATTAAGCCTCCTTAGTTGAACCGCCATGAAGGCGATCGCACAATCCTTTAGGGACGACTACAAAGGCATCTTTTTGTGCATCTTCTTTTGCTGAACCTGCGCAAGAACTGGTTTTGGTGGCGCAATCATTTTTACCCGCTTTACTGACGCCATAGCATTTTTCTTTTCCCATATCTGCAGCGACAGCGGATGTCGAAGCAAGAGTTCCTGCAAGTGCAATTAATCCTGTCATTGCTGATGCTAAGGCGATATTAGTCTTTTTCATGATAATTCCTTGATGATTGAGTGTTGGTTTGCAGTTGTAACTATTTTTTATGGCGTTAATACGCTCTCGGAATATACAGACAGGGCTAGAGCATAATTAATTTCACCAAATTGTTAATTATTTTAATGGCTATGTTTATTTTATGTTTCTGAAGTCTGCGAAAATCACCCTAAAGATATCGAAGCAATCTTTATTGGGGCTGGTATAATCATCACCATTGTATAAATAACCAGTAGATAGCGATGGACGTTTCACTTCTATTAGATGGCCTCAATGACAAACAACGCGAGGCGGTGGCTGCGCCGTTGGGTAATCACCTAGTATTGGCGGGAGCAGGCAGCGGCAAAACCCGTGTGCTAGTGCATCGTATTGCTTGGTTGTTAGCGGTTGAACAAGCTTCGCCATATTCAATAATGTCGGTGACATTTACCAATAAAGCCGCTGCTGAAATGCGGGGGCGGATTAATGAATTAATGCATGGCTCCAGTTCAGGCATGTGGAATGGCACTTTCCATGGTCTCTGTCATCGCATGTTACGTGCCCATTATTTGGATGCGCGCTTACCTGAAGATTTTAATATTTTAGATTCTGATGATCAGATGCGATTGTTACGCCGGCTGATTAAAGCGCAGAATTTAGATGAAAAGCATTGGCCTGCACGTCAAGGTGCTTGGTATATCAATGCCAAGAAAGATGAAGGTTTACGCCCACAGCACGTTGAAACCTATAATGATCCGGTTGAACAAACTTGGTTGCGAATTTACACCGCTTACCAAGAAGCGTGTGATCGTGCTGGCATGGTCGACTTTGCTGAATTATTACTGCGTTCGTTTGAATTATTGCGTGATAACAAGCATATTCGTGAGCATTACCAAGCGCGCTTTAAACATATTTTGGTGGATGAGTTTCAAGACACCAACAATATTCAATTTGCATGGCTACGATTAATGGCAGGCGCTGATTGTCATGTGATGATTGTCGGTGATGATGACCAATCTATTTACGGTTGGCGTGGCGCACAAGTTGAAAATATTCAACGTTTTCTTAATGATTTCAGCAATGCTTCGTCAATATTTTTGGAACAAAATTACCGTTCAACAGGTAATATTCTAAATGCTGCCAATGAGCTTATTGCCAACAATACTGAACGTATGGGTAAGAAGTTATGGACTGAAGACGGTGATGGCGAGCCAATTTCGTTATATTCAGCCTTTAATGAACTTGATGAAGCACGATTTGCCGTTGGTAAAATTAAAGAATGGCGTGAGCAAGGCGGAAGCCTAAGTGATACTGCTTTCTTATACCGCAGTAATGCTCAATCGCGAGTATTAGAAGAAGCGTTAATTCAAGCAGGAATGCCATATCGTATTTATGGCGGCATGCGTTTCTTTGAGCGCCAAGAAATTAAAGATGCACTGTCTTATTTGCGTTTGATCAGTAACCGTAACGACGATGCTTCTTTTGAGCGGGTAGTGAATACACCGACCCGTGGTCTAGGGGATCGTACCCTTGAAACCATTCGTCTTACCGCTCGTGATCGTGGTTTAACCATGTGGCAATCGAGCTTAGCATTACTTGATGAAAAAGTGCTGGCTGGACGGGCTGCTAACGCACTACAGCGCTTTATAGAATTGATTAATGCGCTTGAAGATGACACTGCTGAATTGCCGATGTATCAACAAACCGATGATGTGATTCGTCATTCCGGTTTACGCGCTATGTATGAGCAAGAAAAAGGTGAAAAAGCCCAAGCACGGATCGAGAACTTAGAAGAATTAGTCACCGCAACGCGTCAGTTTGAAATTCCTGAAGAAGCAGCGGAAATGAGCCCGTTATCTGCTTTCTTAGCTCACGCAGCGTTAGAAGCAGGTGATGGTCAGGCTGATGCCTTTGAAGATGCGGTGCAGTTGATGACCATGCACAGTGCCAAAGGTCTAGAGTTTCCAATCGTATTTATGGTCGGTGTTGAAGAAGGGATGTTCCCAAGCTCACGCACCATTGAAGAAGCGGATCGGTTAGAAGAAGAGCGTCGCTTGTGCTATGTCGGTATGACACGCGCAATGAAGAAGCTGTATATCACTTATGCCGAAATGCGCCGTTTATACGGCAAAGATAATTTTCATAAGCCATCGCGTTTTATTCGTGAAATTCCGGAACAATATGTTGAGGAAGTACGAATGAAGGCGCAGGTTTCACGACCGGTGAGCAGTGGCCGTTTTAGTCAAACTCAAGTCAATAATAACTTTAATGAAACCGGGTTTAGTCTGGGGCAGCGAGTACAGCACCCTAAATTTGGTGAAGGGACGATCATTAACTTTGAAGGTAGTGGTGCTCAAAGTCGAGTCCAAGTGGCTTTTAATGGTGAAGGTATTAAGTGGCTAGTAACCCAATACGCTAAGTTAACTGCGCTATAACGGCAGTTACAACAATAAGCCCGTGAGTGATTAATTGTATGGTTAATCACCCATGGGCTTTTTTGTGCTTATTGGGCGATGACGTTGCCTTCACGGCGAGGATCGGCAGCCCCGATCAACTGCTTGGGGGCAATACTGATCGCTTGAATGCCGGAGTTAAGATCTTTGACAACGGTTTTATAGCCTAATTGTTCAAACTTAGATGCCCATGCGGTGGCCGTGGTGTGCTGTTCTAATTCAAAGCTACCAAAGCGGTTATTGATATTGGGCAAATTAATCGCTTGCTGTAAGTCCATTCCCCAATCAATGTAAGCCACTAATGTTTTAGCAATATAACCAATGATTTGGCTACCACCTGGAGAGCCAATTGCTAATACTGGTTGATTATTATGCATCACAATTGTCGGTGTCATTGATGATCGAGGGCGCTTACCGGGCTCAATACGATTAGCGATTGGTCGGCCATCAATGTGGCTTCGAAATGAAAAATCGGTTAATTCATTATTAAGTAGGAAACCGCCGACCATTAATCGCGAACCAAAACTGTTTTCAATAGTAGAGGTCATCGAGACCACATTACCTTGAGTATCAACAATCGAAAAATGGGTGGTTGAGGGTAACTCGATCGCTTCATTGGTGGCTTGTTGCTGACTCGCATGTTCCCAAGGTGGTAATCCCGGCTCGACCGTGGTTAATTTTTTATTGGAGGCTAATAATTGCGCCCGTTGTTGAATGTAATTGGGATCGAGCAAGCCCTTAGTTGGCATCGGCACATAGTCGCTGTCAGCCATATAACGCCCACGATCGGCAAATGCTAATCGTGATGCATCACCAATTAAGCGCCAGCTGTTGACATCGTTGGCGCCCATTTTCGCTAACGGATAATGGTTAAGCATCGCCATTATTTGGCCAAGAGTTAACGCGCCAGAACTTGGAGGCCCCATGCCGCAAATTTGATATTGACGATAAGGTGCACATACTGGCGCCCGCTGTTTAACCTTATAACTGGCTAAATCAATGCTACTCAGTACCCCTGGATTACCAACGGCATTTTGTACTGTATTAACAATCTCGCGCGCAATATCCCCTTGATAAAAGGCTTTTTGGCCATAATCAGCAATTTTTCGTAACGTATTGGCATAAGCGTGATTGATTAACCGTTGTCCGGCTTGAATCGGTTGACCTTGGGTATCAAAAAAATAGGCTTTGGTTACAGGCCAGCGTTGCAAATGCGTGGCATCTTTAGCCACTAATGCGGCCAAGCGAGGACTAACAATAAACCCTTGCTGGGCTAATTTGATCGCTGGTTGAAATAACTTTTTCCATTCCAACTGACCATATTGCTGGTGGCTATTCCACAATAATTTAATTGTGCCAGGGGTGCCGACAGATCGTCCGCCAACGACCGCATCATAAAACGCCAGTGGTTGGCCTTTTTTATCTTGAAATAGACGCGGCGTTACTGCAAAAGGCGCAGTTTCACGGCCATCAAAGGTGGTCATTTGGTGGTTATCATTATTCCAATAAACTAAAAAGCCACCGCCGCCAATACCTGATGATTGCGGTTCAACCAAACCTAATACCAGTTGGGTTGCGACCATCGCATCAATGGCATTGCCTCCTTGACGCAACATTGCAGCACCTGCCTCACTGGCATAATGATTGGCTGTGGCTATCATCCATTGTTGGCCGTTCACAGGTTGTGATTGTTGGTTGGCGACACTCGTTTCTGGTGTGATGCTATCGCTAATTTGTTGTGCAGTTGCAGTAAAAATAGGGGCTACACAACTACAAACAGTCAGTAAACGTAATAGTAATGGCGAGATTTTTAGCATAACAGATCCTTGTAATCAGCAACGCAACAGTGGGGGAGGCTATATAGCTTGTTAATGTGATTAATGATGGCAGAAAAAACACTGTATATCTCATTATTTTTAAATATTATTGGTCGAAATATTAATTAAAGATGTGATATTTAATCAAGTTGATGCTTTTCATGGTTGCTAGTGAATAAATTCCCCTGATAAGTCTTATTTTTAGTGGTAAAAAAAACATTTTAAATGAGAAGGTGCTGAATAAGTAACCATTAATGTTAAAGCAGGTTTTTTTTATATTGTCTTATTAATTAATTGGTTATTTGTCTTTTTTTAACAAATTATAACTTCATTAATCAAATGTGATCGCTAATATTTAATAAATAGCACCATAGTTAAGGATTGATGCTGAAATAGCTATTGATAGTGATTATTTTAAGCGCGATATGAGTTGATGAGCCGAGTAAGTGGGATGACGGCATTATTTACTGGATAAACAAGTAATAGCATCAACTAAGAGGCAGCCATATTAGCCTTACTCGCATCTGACTGTGATTTAGGTATAGAATGGCAGCCCTGTTTAGCGAAGAGTCTTACTATGTCAGCCGTTGCCCCTCAGCCCGTGTCGCCATTATTATTATCCAGCCAAGAAATTTTGCAGGATATATTTGGCTATCAACAATTTAGGCAAGGTCAGCAAGCGGTGATTGAGGCAATCACTACCGGTAATGATTGTTTGGTTATTATGCCGACCGGCGGCGGTAAATCATTGTGCTATCAAATCCCAGCGTTAATGCAGTCGGGATTAACCTTGGTTATTTCACCGCTTATTTCATTGATGAAAGATCAAGTTGATCAGCTTAATGCCAATGGCGTCAGTGCCGGATGCATTCACTCTGCGATGTCGCGAGAAGAAATTCAAACAACGTTTGATGCGATGCAAAAGGGTGAATTACAGCTGGTTTATGCCTCACCTGAACGGGTATTAATGCGTGATTTTCTTGAACGCTTACAGCAACTTGATTTGGCGATGGTCGCTGTCGATGAAGCGCACTGTGTTTCTCAGTGGGGGCATGATTTTCGACCTGAATATGCCGCCCTAGGGGTACTTAAACAGCAATTTTCACCGTTGCCTGTAATGGCTTTAACAGCTACCGCAGATGATGCCACTCGGCATGATATCGTTCGTCGGTTGGGGTTAAATGACCCACACTGTTATTTAGGTAGCTTTGATCGACCTAATATTCGTTACACCTTATGGGAAAAACATCAACCGCAACAGCAATTACAGCAGTATTTAGCGACTGTTCGTGGCCAGTGCGGGATTATTTATTGTAATAGCCGTAAGAAAGTAGAACAGATCAGCGAAAAATTGTGTCACAGCGGTATTCGTGCAGCAGCCTATCATGCAGGCATGGAACATCAACAACGAGTAGCGGTACAAGATGGTTTTCAACGTGATGATATTCATGTGGTTGTTGCCACTGTGGCGTTTGGAATGGGGATCAATAAACCCAATGTACGGTTCGTGGTCCATTTTGATATTCCACGTAACATTGAATCGTATTACCAAGAAACTGGACGTGCTGGGCGTGATGGTTTACCCGCAGAAGCGTTATTGCTTTATGATCCAGCCGATTTAGCTTGGTTACGGCGTTGTGTTGATGAAAAATCCGATGAGGCTCAGCGAGATGTTGAATTACATAAGTTGCATGCCATGGGGGCATTTGCTCAAGCACAAAGTTGTCGTCGGCAAGTGTTATTGCATTACTTTGGTGAAGAGCTGCACCAAGGATGTGGTAATTGCGACGTATGCCTCGATCCTCCACAACAATTTGATGCGGTAGAAGCGGCTCAAAAAGCGTTGTCATGTGTGTATCGCGTTAATCAAAATTTTGGTATTACTTATGTGGTTGATGTGTTGCGGGGAATGCAAAATCAACGCATTCGTGAATATGGCCACGATAAATTAACCACTTACGGTATTGGACGTGAATATAGTCATGAATATTGGGTCAGTATTTTACGCCAATTGATCCATCGTGGGTTTTTAACTCAAAATATTAGTCGTAATTCAGTGTTGCAACTGACCCAGCAAGCACGACCGTTATTGAGAGCCGAAATAGCATTATCTTTGGCGGTGCCGCGGTTAGATAGCGCAGTACGGAGCAGTAAAGTTGATCGAATGGCTAATCGCCAATACGATAAAAAGTTATTTGCTAAATTACGTAAATTACGCAAAGCGATTGCAGATGAAGAAGATCTGCCACCTTATGTGGTATTTAATGATGCTAGCTTAATGGAAATGGCAGAGCGATTACCGAGTTCAAAAGGCGACTTTTTAGCAATAAATGGTGTCGGTCAGCGCAAGTTAGATAAATTTGGGGTGGTATTTTTACAATTGATTGGCGATCACTTAATGGCCATTGATGAGCAGAATTAATGGAAGCGAATAATGGATTATGATTTTAGCTGCACCACAATAAACCTTGAATTAGGTACGTTAGTGGTGACTCCCACAGCGTTTGAATTTGATAATTTTGCTATGATTGCAACCGTATTATTGGCTCGTTTAGATGCCAAAGTCATTGATAAAGAGCCAAGTGCAGACTTACAACAATGGCTAATTGATGTTGATGGTTGTCAGTTGTTACTTAAAGCTGAGCATTACACCGCATCAATGTGGTTGGAGTTGTTAGTACTCAGTGAAAGCGATGAGTTAATTTTTATACAACAGTTATTGTCACGCCACTAGGCAAATTAATGCTGTGCTGTATAATCGCCGCCCTGGTGTTGCAGGTGGTGGTTATCATCTGCAATGAAAATGTTTGGGTTCCCTCCCCCCAATGACAAAAAGGTCTTACATGACTGCTTTATCCAACGCAACAATATCTAATACAACCACAACTGCTTTTATCTCAGCGCAACAACACAAAGCGTTATCGTATTTGGTGGCTTTTCATTTATTAGTGATTGCCTCAAGTAATTATCTGGTTCAATTACCGTTTACTATTTTTGGTTATCACACCACGTGGGGAGCATTTACCTTTCCGTTTATTTTTCTTGCGACTGATTTAACTGTGCGTATTTTTGGTGCAGCGATGGCGCGTAAAATAATTTGGCGAGTAATGGCTCCGGCATTAATTGTGTCTTATGTGCTATCAGTGCTGTTCTTTAAAGGCCAATATCAAGGGTTTGCCCATCTTACTGAATTTAACCTGTTTGTGGCGCGAATTGCGATTGCCAGTTTTATGGCTTACCTGTTAGGGCAAATATTGGATGTGTCGGTATTTAACCGCCTTCGTCAAATGAAGCAATGGTGGATTGCTCCCACAGCGTCAACCATTATCGGTAATGCACTTGATACCCTCGCTTTTTTCAGTATTGCGTTTTACCACAGCCCAGATGCATTTATGGCTCAAAACTGGACTGAGATCGCGCTGGTGGATTACAGTTTTAAATTAATTATTAGTCTTGGTCTGTTTGTGCCTTTATATGGGGTACTACTTAATTATTTAATCAATAAGCTAACGACATTAAAACAGCCACCTGTTGCGGACGTTGCTGGCGTCATTAAATGAGTCGTGATTGTTTTTAGCATCAATAAAAAATCGGCTGCGGCCGATTTTTTTATCTAATCAAAGGAAACTGAATAATGCCTGAAATAGTGGTGCGTATAGGAACGATAGCGGAAGCTGTGACGGTATTTGCTGGTATTAGTGAGCTGGATACAGGTATTGATGCCGAGATGATTCGATTGCGATTAGGGCATCAACCTGCATTGATTTTGGTGGCTGAATATCAGCAACGATTAGTTGGCGTTAAAATAGGTTATGCATTATCTGAGCAGGTGTTTTATAGCTGGCTTGGTGGCGTATTAGTTTGCGGGCGTGGACTAGGCGTTGCGCAAAAATTATTAGAAGCACAACAAGCATGGGTGATAGCACAATCTTCATATACCACCATCAACGTTAAGTCGCGTAACTGTTTTCCTGCCATGGTGCGATTATTGTTTAGAAATGGTTATGTGATTGAGAATATGGAAAAGAAAGGTCAGCTAAGTGATTATCGATTGTGCTTTACCAAAATGATTAAATGAAAATTATTCTCAATTAAATGTTGCAACTTAGTTGAGAATGGTTATTATTAACATGCTTTCAGCGCTAGAGAAAACGCTTTTTCTAGTGGTTGATGGCACGACATTGCTCACATTGCTTCCAGTGTACTTCAGCTTGGTAACGGTGCTTAGTGTAGGGCTAAAAACCAATTACTACTTCTGCTGAGCGGCGCATCACACAGTGCGCCGCTTTTTCTTTTTTAAGCATTTAATATTTCTTATTACGCTTAAGCTAATTTTATTAACTCTCGTACCAGTTTATTGATCCCTGTTGCAGCTTCACTGATATTGGTTGCTAGCATATAAGCTGGTGTTGTTAATAGACGTCGTTTTTGGTCAAGAACAAAATCATCGACAGGGCATAACACATGCTCGCCACCCATGGCGTTAAATGCAGCTGCTGTGTCAGGATCATTGCCGATCGTTGCTTTTGCACCAGGGCCATAGATCTGGGGGATCAAGGTTGGCGCAATACATAAATAGGCCGCAGGTTTATTGGCTTGAGCAAAAGCTTGGCAGGCTTGTTTTACGTCTTCGTTGAGCTGACATGCACTGCCGTGAAGCGCAAAGTCAGATAAATTTTTAGCGACACCAAATCCGCCAGGAACGAGCAGTGCATCATAGTCATTAATATTCAACTGGGTGATGTCAGATATATTGCCACGTGCAATACGCGCCGATTCAACTAAAACATTACGAATCTCATGACTGACTTCGCCATTGGTATGATTAATGACGTGATGTTGATCGATGTTAGGAGCAAAACAGTGCCAGCTTGCCCCTTGTTGTTCTATGGCTAATAAAGCTAATACAGCTTCATGGATCTCGGTTCCATCAAATACGCCTGAACCGCTTAAAATTACCGCAATTTTCTTCATAATGGCATCCTAACTAATCAAATATGCTTATATTGTTGTAATTATGGGCTTGATTAAGATTATCAAACTGATGTTGTCCACAATCAATGATCAATATCGGATCGAGGATCTAAATCAGGTTAACCTATTAAGTATATGAAAATAAATACAATCATGAGTAATTTTTATTTTCACATAAAAAACGATCAACTGGTGTAAATTAAATACTAACAAAGTTATCCACAGAAAATGGATGAATAACGCAAAACAGCAGTTAACAGTTGCGGTTTGGCATGGCATTCTAGTCAATATTGCATTTTTTCTGTGGTGTAGGGGTAAATTTGGTCGATAATAGACCTAACCTGAACTACTTTCGCTTGGATATAAGAATAACCCTATGGCTACGATTCCTGAAAATCCATTGATCCTAATTGATGGATCCTCTTATCTTTATCGCGCTTATCATGCGGCGCCTAATTTCACTAATTCTGATGGTGAACCGACGGGTGCAATTTACGGTGTGGTTAACATGCTTCGCAGTATGCTGCGTCAGTTTTCAACTGATCGTATTGCGGTTATCTTTGATGCTAAAGGTAAAACATTCCGTGATGATATTTACCCTGAGTATAAAGCCAATCGTCCGCCGATGCCGGATGATCTTCGCGGTCAGATTGAGCCATTACATGCAGTGATCAAAGCGATGGGGTTACCGTTGATCGCGATCTCTGGGGTTGAAGCTGATGATGTGATCGGTACCCTAGCAACACAGGCGTCACAACAAGGCATGCCTGTATTAATCAGTACTGGTGATAAAGATATGGCCCAGTTAGTTGATCAAAACGTTACTCTGATCAATACCATGACTGATGTGGTGATGGATCCTGCGGGTGTTGTGGATAAGTTTGGTATTGGTCCCGAGTTGATCATCGATTACTTAGCCCTGATGGGAGATAAGGTTGATAATATTCCAGGCGTACCAGGTGTTGGAGAGAAAACGGCTAAGGCGTTATTAACTGGTGTTGGTGGATTAGATGCGTTGTATGCCAACCTTGATGATATTGCACCATTAGGTTTTCGTGGCTCAAAAACAATGGCGAAAAAGCTGCTTGATAATAAAGAAGCCGCTTATATGTCTTATAAACTGGCAACGATTAAGCTTGATGTTGAATTAGAGCTGGCACCAGAGCAATTATGCAAAGGCGTACCTGATACCGATGCACTAACTGAATTGTTTGGTAAATTACAGTTCCGTCGTTGGCTAACCGAAATGTTGGATGGCAGTGATGGCCGTATTGTGGCTGATGAAAGTGCAGCAACAACATCGGCGGAGCCAACCGTGACAGCCCCAACAATTGATCGTAGTGGTTACGAAACTGTATTAGATGAGACCAGTTTTAATGGTTGGTTAACTCAGTTAAAAAATGCCGATGTGTTTGCGTTTGATACCGAGACCGACGGTCTTGATTACATGACTGCGAATCTAATTGGGGTGTCATTTGCGGTTGAAGAAGGTAAAGCTGCTTATGTGCCAGTCGCTCATGATTATCTTGATGCGCCCGCACAACTTGAGCGTGAGTGGGTGTTAGCGCAATTAAAGCCATTATTAGAAGATAAGAATTTAGCAAAAGTCGGTCAAAATTTAAAATTTGATGCCAGCATTGTTGCGCGATATGGCATTGATATGCAGGGCATTCAATTTGATACCATGCTTGAATCTTATGTGTATAACAGCGTTGTCGGTCGTCATGATATGGACAGCCTAGCACTGCGTTACCTTGAGCATAAAAATATCAGCTTTGAAGATATTGCGGGTAAAGGTAAGAAACAATTGACCTTTAACCAAATTGACCTTGATCAAGCTGGCCCATATGCTGCTGAAGATGCCGATATTACGCTACGTCTGCACAATGCGCTATATCCAAAACTTGAAGCAGATGACAAGCTCAAAAAAGTGTTTGAAACCATAGAAATGCCGTTAGTACCGGTGTTATCACGCATGGAACGTACAGGTGTGTACATTGATAGTACGTTGCTTGGCGCGCAATCAATAGAATTAGCGCAACGATTAGATGAAATCGAAAAACTGGCTTATGAATTAGCGGGTGAAGAGTTTAATTTAAGTTCGCCGAAACAATTACAAGCGATTCTATTTGAAAAAATGGGCTTGCCTGTTATCAAAAAAACCCCTTCAGGTACACCTTCAACCAATGAAGAAGTACTACAAGAATTGGCGTTAGACTATCCACTACCAAAATTACTCTTAGAATACCGTGGCTTAGCAAAGCTTAAGTCGACTTATACCGATAAGTTACCAAAGATGGTTAATGTTGCGACTGGTCGTGTTCATACTTCTTATCATCAATCTGGAACGGTAACTGGACGTTTATCATCAAGCGAGCCAAACCTGCAAAATATTCCGGTTCGTAACCAAGAAGGCCGTCGTATTCGTCAAGCATTTGTGGCTAAACCGGGCTATAAAATTCTGGCTGTCGATTACTCTCAAATTGAATTACGTATTATGGCGCATCTTTCTGGTGACGAAGCGTTATTGAATGCATTTAGAGAAGGCAAAGATATTCACGCTGCAACCGCTGCGGAGATTTTAGGGCTGGCGATTGATGATGTAACGACAGAACAACGCCGACGCGCAAAGGCAATTAACTTTGGTTTAATTTACGGCATGAGTGCGTTTGGATTAGCTAAGCAACTCGATATGGGACGTAATGAAGCGCAAGATTACATGAATGTGTACTTTGAGCGTTACCCGGGTGTTTTAGAATATATGGAAAGCACGCGTAATAATGCGGCAGAGCAGGGATATGTTGAAACACTGTTTGGTCGTCGTTTATATCTTCCTGATATTAAGGCGCGTAATGGCCTACGTCGTAAGGCTGCTGAACGTGCAGCGATTAACGCGCCAATGCAAGGAACGGCCGCAGATATTATTAAATTAGCTATGATTGCTGTTGATGAATGGGTGCAACAACAACCGCAAACAACCGTGAGTTTATTAATGCAAGTACACGATGAATTAGTGTTTGAAGTCGAAACTTCAGCGTTAGACAGTGTGACGGCAAAAGTTCGCCAATTGATGGAGCAAGCGGCAACGTTAGCGGTACCATTAATTGCTGAGGCGGGTAGTGGTGATAATTGGGATCAGGCTCATTAATTTAAATGAGGATTGATGGCTAAAAAATAATAGCTGATCAACGATCAGCTATTTTTTTGTTAAAAATAAGAACGGTTATGTAAAAATTACTTACAAAAACATGAAAAAAAATTACGACAAAGACTTCCAAAAAATGAACGATTGATATACAGTTAGCGATGTAGGGTACAGAGGTAAGATGTTCTATCTTTCAGACCTTTTGTTTCACGTTATTGGATTTGGCTGATTCAGCTGCCCCGGTCTATTTATTGGACCGGGGCGTTTTTTATTGTGCTAACGTAAAAATTTTTCCTCGTTATACTGACTTATCACTTCGACCTTACGGTCACTCCAGATTGTTATTTATTTATTATTAATGCCATTTTCTGACTATTTATCACTCAAAATACATAAAATCGATGGTTTTTCGTGATTTAAGCTGATCGATCAGGCCTTTATTCATTACTGCTTGTAATCGCTCTATATTTGTTTATGGGTTTTTTAGAGTAAATACTTTAAATTTGAAATGGGCAGGCTATAATAGTAATAGCTTCTTGTTCATATTTGATTTTGTTGGTTAGTCAGCATGACTAGCAGACGAGCAAAGACATGAAATAGCCATTCTCGGTATTGAGGATGGCTTTTTTTTTGGTTTTTTTTTGAACAATTGGTGATGTAATTAAATTCCAGAAATATTTTAAATTGTTAACAAATAGTGAACTTGTTTTTTAATTAAAATAATGTGTTGTAATCAATAATATTTACCGATTTAAATAGGGGAATAAGCGTAATAGTGTGGGGAATGTCGCAAAACAATCAAATAAAGCGGAATCTGATAAACGCAGAGGTTGTGTTAGCTTATTAAATCATCAATTCTGCAATGACAATAACAACAACCTCTTAATTCTCTTTGCATTACCCCACCGATGGTGGTGGGGAATTTTTAAGCATGTTTAGTGGTGTGAAGATTTATAAGTTTTATTCTGCAGGTGGTAAATTAAAAACTTCACTATCGTCTGCTGCAAGTACACGTTGACGCTCTAATTCTGGAGCATACCACTCATCAAGTTTACGACGAACTTGATCAACACCAATGCCTTTCAGTGAAGAAAAAGCTTCAACTTGAACGTTACCGCCAAATTCTTTCGACATTTCACGGATCTTTAGCACTTGTGCTTTACGCGCACCGCTCTTTAATTTGTCAGCCTTAGTTAACAATACTAAAACAGGCAAACTACTTTCAATTGCCCAATTGATCATTTGCTGATCAAGATCTTTCATTGGGTGACGGATATCCATCAATACCACTAGACCTTGTAAACATTCACGGCGTTGTAGGTATTCACCTAATGCTTTCTGCCATTTTAATTTAAGCTCAAGGGGTACTTGTGCAAAACCGTAGCCAGGTAAGTCAATTAAGTTACAGCCATTAATGACTTCAAACATATTAATTAATTGAGTACGGCCAGGGGTTTTAGACGTACGAGCCAGACCTTTTTGATCGGTGAGGCGGTTTAGTGCACTTGATTTACCGGCATTGGAGCGACCAGCAAATGCGATCTCAACGCCGACATCTTGTGGCAAGTGACGAATATCCGGTGCACTTGTAATAAAACTGGTATTTCTATAGTTGAGAGGTTGATTCACTGTTAACTCCGTCAAGCCCTCAGATTGTAAAATGAGCGCTTTTTTGTGAAATTGTCTAAGATATATTAAACCGTGTTTGGTTTATGGTCGTATTGTATACCATGTTACTGAGCATTACTTGTGGTACGGAAGCCCTATAATTATAAATGGAATATCATGAAAAAATTAGTCTTAATATTCACACTGATTGCGAGCTCTTCGACGTGGGCACAAGGCGATATCAATGCCGGTAAGCTAAAGGCCGCCACTTGTGTTGCCTGTCATGGTAACGATGGCAATGCAATTATTGCGCAGTATCCTAAGTTAGCAGGTCAACATGCTGATTATATAGTGAAACAGCTGGCTGATTATAAATTGGCACTCACTACCGAAGGGGCTCAAGGTCGCAGTAACGCCATTATGGCAGGCATGGTTGCTGGATTATCAGCTACCGATATGGCCGATCTTGGCGCTTATTTTTCCTCATTGCCTATTTCACCCACTACTGCCCCAGAAAATGTGATTGCGATTGCTGAGCCATTATACCGTTTTGGTGATCCAGAGCGGGGGATAGCTGGGTGTATTAGTTGTCATGGACCACGGGGTAATGGTGCCAACTTGGCAGGCTTTCCTAAAATATCAGGTCAGAATGCCGAATATACCGCGTTACAGTTGCAAGGGTTTCGTGCCGGGTCACGTCATAATGATCTCAATCGTATGATGCAATCTGTGGCTGCGAAGCTCACCGATAATGAAATAGCGGCGCTGTCAGCGTATGTTGGTGGCTTACATTAGCGGCCCTTTCAACATTATTTTCATAATTATTAGGTCGCGTTACTGTTTGTTCATATTTTAGCAACGGGGTATTAGCCACAGCTGTTGTAAGAGATCGACCATTGGTTAACGCTGTAATGATGATTTGATTTGTAGTCGATTATTTTTTTGTTTTATAGAACATAGACTTGTTTAACGGTGCTGATTGAGCTTTTAAAAGTGTGATCTTGATACATTGTTTTAATGATGGCTTAAGGTAAATTACTCCCTGTCGACAAGGAGTGCGACACAGGATTGGAAGCGCTAGGATAGCTTAGGCATTGAAGCCTGAAGGATACACAGGAAGTCTGGTCAGGAGACTAGGGTAGACGCAGGAAGCGTAGGATTGTCAGGGTCGACACTCAGGAAAGAGAGTAGCTATAGTGATATAGCTCAGGTACGTCAGGATGATGTATCGCATAAGGATGGTGGTAAGGTTATTGGAGTGTAACATTGCGATAGGGAACGCCAACTTAGGATAAGTTGACACACTACGGAATGGTATAAGGACATAAAAATTCACTAGGATAGTGACGAACAATATCAGCATGGATTGCTTTTATAAGAAATGGATATTTGTTAAACCGGGACGTTGCTTGCTGGTTATGGAAAGACTAGACAGAATTATAAGCTCATAGCTTACCCCATATAGCGATAGGTGCAGACCTATCGCTTTTTTTTGTCTCAATTTTGATCTTTTTAGCGACGACTATTCTGTTGTGAAAGTGATATTTCGCTTTTTAATAGGCTAAGATGGTCGAATAAATTGAACAATTTGTCAGCAGAACTACATCTTAACTGCAATTGGGTATAGAATAGCCCGCTCGATTTTACCCCGCTGCTGCTGTTCGTAAACATTCAGTCGTTGTGGAGAAGGCAATGGATAGATGCCCACTTTGTGGAAGTCATGATAATCGGTGGTTGGTAGCAGACACAAACCGTGATTATTTTCGTTGTTTACACTGTGCATTAATTTATGCCGATCCGGCAACGCATTTAGCGTCGACCCAAGAAAAATTAGTCTATGACCAACATCGGAATAATTCAAATGATGCTGGCTATCGCCAATTTTTAGCCCGCTTAGCCACACCATTGGTAATGCGATTACCATTACCACCATTATTTGGCTTGGATTTTGGTAGTGGTCCTGGGCCGACCTTGTCAGTGATGTTGGCAGAAATGGGGTATACTATGACGATATATGACCCTTATTTTGCAGCCCAAGCTGCAGTATTAGAATGTCAGTATGATTTTGTTACCTGCACAGAAGCAATCGAGCATTTTTATCAGCCTGCGAAGGAATGGGGGCTGTTGCTACGTTTAGTTAAACCCGGCGGTTGGCTGGGAATCATGACCAAACTAGTAACCGACACTGATGCCTTTGGGCATTGGTACTATAAGAACGACCCAACCCATGTCAGCTTTTTTAGTCGTGATACGTTTTGCTTTTTAGCCCAACGTGATGGCCTTGAAGTTGAGTTTGTTGGAAATGATGTGATTTTGCTGAGGAAACCCCAGTAATGACCCGTAAGAAAAGAGCGCGCACCGTAGGTTCTGAAGGCCCTGCTGTATACCGTGAAAAATCAAATAGTAAAGTTGATATTGAGACCCGTGAACGCCAAAAAGCGAAGAAGCGTAAAGGTTTAAAATCAGGTAGTCGTCATTCTGCTGTTGAAGACAATAAACAGCGTAATGGTGGCCAGAAAAAAGATCCACGTTTAGGTAGCAAAAAGTTAGTTCCGCTGATTGTTGAGCCTAAAAAACCGCAAACTAAGCAACAGCGCCGTTTATCAGCAGAGCAAGAACTTGCTATGCTTGAAAACGATGCCCAATTGATGGTGCTATTAGATCGCATTGATGCTGGTGAAAAACTAGGTGCAGGTCTACAAAAACAAGTTGATATGAAGTTAGACCGTATTGAACGTCTAATGAAGCAGCTGGGTTTACTTGATGATGTTGAAGAAGAAGCATCAGCACCTGTTACACCAAGTGCTAAGTCTAAGCCTCGTTCAGATGATGATTTATTAGCGCAATTTGAAAACATGGATTTTGATAATTTCGATAAGGAGTAACCGTTGCAGGGAATAACACTTCTATTTGTTATTGGTGGCGTTATTGTTGCTGGATTGGCACTGTACGCTGGATTGTTATTAGCTAAGCTTTATAAGCAGCAACAACGGCATAAATTATTTTTAGCCCGTGCTGCCGAACAACAGGCCGCAGCAATCAAAGCCAGAAATGACAATATATTAGAAAGCGTCTTTATTATCGCAATGGCATGTAAACAAGAACAGTGTGATATGTCTGAAGCCGCAATTCGGTTATATAAATTAATGGAAGTGTTGCAAGCAGATAAACAAGTTGATTTTGCAGCAACGTATCCGGCATTAACCGACTTATACCAAGTGGTTAAAGATATGCCTCGCGGTGATGCGCGTCAGCAAATAGAAAAGCAACGCCGAATGCGATTTGATCTTGAACGCATGAAAGCAGAGTCTCGTCTACAAGCTGAAATTAAACTTGAATTAGATGCTATCCTATCAACTAAGGTTTAACCTGCCATCGTAATTATTAACACCGCCATTTATTGGCGGTGTTTGTTTTTGTTCAGAGTGTAAACTTAACCACAGGGATAGGTTTTACTTTTAGTCAAATGGTGACACACTCTATTTATTATATCTTCACCAAATTGGAACAATGTCATGTCAAATGAGCAGATTATTTGGGATCAAGCCCTGATTGAAAAATATAACTATTCAGGCCCGCGTTATACTTCTTACCCGACCGCACTAGAATTCAACCAAGCATTTACATCTGCTGAATTTGAGATGGCATGTCAACAATACTCAGATCGTAAGTTATCGCTTTATATTCATATCCCTTTTTGCCATAAGCTTTGTTATTACTGTGGCTGTAATAAAATCATTACTCGCCATCAGCACAAAGCCGATCAATATTTAGATGTGCTTGAGCAAGAAATAAAGCAACGTGCGACCTTACTTGGTGATCGTCAGGTGAGCCAATTGCATTGGGGTGGTGGTACACCGACGTTTTTAACTGCAGCACAAATTAGCCGTTTAATGACCGCGTTACGTAATGCATTTAACTTTGATGCCGATGCTGAAATCAGTATTGAAGTTGATCCGCGAGAAATTGAACTAGATATTCTTGATCACTTGCGAAATGAAGGTTTTAACCGTCTCAGCATTGGTGTTCAAGATTTTAATAAAGACGTGCAGAAGTTAGTTAACCGTGAGCAAGATGAAGCGTTTATTTTTGCAATGGTAGAACGTGCGCGTGAGTTAGGTTATCGCTCAACCAATCTTGATTTAATCTATGGACTGCCATTGCAAACTAAAGCACTGTTTGCCGAAACACTGCAGCAAGTATTGACCATGAAGCCGGGACGATTGTCAGTATTTAACTATGCTCACATGCCAAGTTTGTTTGCCGCGCAGCGTAAAATTCATGAAGATCAGTTACCATCAGCGACCGAGAAGTTAGCAATTTTACAAGATACGATTGCGACCCTAACGGGAGCTGGGTATCAGTTTATTGGTATGGATCACTTTGCGTTGCCTGATGATGAATTAGCCGTTGCGCAGCGTGAAGGTATTTTGCACCGTAATTTCCAAGGCTATACCACCCAAGGAGATTGTGATTTATTGGGCATGGGGGTATCGGCTATTTCGATGATTGGTGATTGCTATGCGCAGAACCAAAAAGAGTTAAAGCTGTATTACAGCCAAATGGCAGACCAACAAACAGCATTGTGGAAAGGGGTAACCTTAGACGCCGATGACCTGTTACGTCGTGAAGTTATTAAAGCATTAATCTGTAATTTCCAATTAAATAAACGTGCCATTGAAGCTGAGTTTGGTATTGATTTTGATAGTTACTTTAGCGAAGACCTTCAGTTACTCAATACTTTTATCAATGACCAATTGGTGACAGTTGATCAAGACACGATTCATGTTGAACTGAAAGGGCGTTTATTGATCCGTAATATTTGTATGTGCTTTGATAAATATTTACGAGACCGTGCTCGTCAGCAGCAGTTCTCACGAGTTATCTAGCCTTTGAAAATAGCGCAATAAAAAACGCCTCGGTTTCACGTGAAACCGAGGCGTTTTACTTTGTGGATTATAGCCGCGGAAGTCGCGTTATAATCTCAAGTGGTTAGCCACGCTTGCTAGCAATATCACGTAATGCCTGCTTTTCTGCTGCAGATAAGAACGCTAGCTCAAGGCCATTGATTTGCGCTTGACGAATTTGAGCAACACTTAGGCCCGCTTTAGGAGCGGCAACTTCATATTCATAAGGCAGTTCAATGCCTTCAACGGCTGGATCATCGGTATTTAAACAAGCAAGAATACCGTGTTCAAGGAATGCTTTTACAGGGTGCTGAGCAATGTCAGCAACGGTGCTGGTTTGAATGTTTGAAGTAATGCAAGATTCAATACCAATTCGATGCTCCGCTAAGTAATCCATTAGTTTGGGATCATTAACGGCTTTTACGCCGTGGCCAATACGTACCGCGCCAAGCTCGTTAATTGCTTGCCACATGCTCTCTGGGCCAGCGGCTTCACCTGCGTGGACTGTGATTTGTAATCCAGCATCACGAACTTGTTTAAAGTGCGAGATAAATTGGGTGCCTGGTTGTCCTAGTTCATCACCCGCGAGATCAATCGCCACTAATTGGTCTTTATGGCTTAATAACGCATCTAGCTCTTGCTGGCAGGCTTGCGTACCAAAAGTACGACTCATTATACCAATTAGGTTGGCTTTGACACCAAAATCACGGCAACCGGCTGCGACGCCATCAGCGACAGCAGCAACAACACCGGCAACAGGAAGGTTGTGTTTCATCGCCATGTAGTAAGGAGAGAAACGCAATTCTGCATAATCAATCTGTGCGTTAAGTGCATCTTCGACGTTTTCATAAGCCACGCGACGGCAGGCGTCTAAATCACCTAATACCGCCACGCCCCAATCCAATTTACTTAAAAAAGCGACGAGGCTTGGCTCTGCTTCAACAATTTGTACGTGTGGACGTAATGCCTCAATTTCTGTTGCTGGTAAGGCGATGTTAAATTGCTGACCTAGTTCTAAGATTGTTTGTGGACGAATATTACCATCAAGATGGCGGTGAATATCCGTGAGTGGAAGATCTTTGTTTATCATGATGATTATAGTTCTCGACGCTAATGATAGATTGAGTATACGCAATCACTAAATGACATTCATCATTGTTGCAAATAAATGTGCGCTGGCACATCTACCAATGGTGAGTTAATCATGGATTTGTAATTCTTTAAGTTTTCGAGTTAGCGTATTGCGTCCCCAACCAAGTAGTTTGGCTGCTTCTTGTTTATGACCGTGAGTGTGAAGCAAGGCAGTTTCAAGCAGGATTTTTTCAAATTGTGGTAATGCTTGTACTAATAACTCGGTCTCACCTTGTTGCAATGCTTGCTGAGCCCATTGTTGTAATCCTTGGTGCCAATGCTGGGCTTCAGTGGTGGGGATTACCGTGGCAGTGTCAGTGATTTCTGGGGGTAAATCGGCTGGCAAAATCTCATTGCCGCTTGCCATTACCGTTAACCAGCGACAGATATTTTCCAATTGACGCACATTACCCGGCCACGGCAGTTGAGTAAGTTTGTCTGCAGTTTGTGGGTGTAATGATTTTACATCGACACTGAGTTCATCTGCTGCGCGTTGTAAAAAGTGGCGCGCCAGTTGGGGGATATCTTGACGGCGATCTTTTAACGACGGTAGATGAACGCGAATAACATTGAGGCGGTGGAATAAATCTTCACGGAATTCCCCACTGCTGACTAGGCGCTCGAGGTGTTGATGGGTCGCTGCGATAATGCGTACATCCACGTTGACAGGTGCATGACCACCGACTCGATAAAACTGCCCATCGGCTAATACGCGCAACAATCGAGTTTGAATATCTAACGGCATATCACCAATTTCATCGAGAAATAACGTGCCGCCATTGGCTTGTTCAAAGCGACCTTGGCGTACGCTGTTGGCACCAGTAAACGCGCCTTTTTCATGGCCAAATAGCTCTGATTCAATTAAATCTTTGGGAATAGCTGCCATATTGAGGGCAATGAAAGCGTTGTTGCTGCGAGGGCTATGACGATGCAAAGCATGAGCAACCAACTCTTTACCTGTACCTGATTCGCCATTAATAAGCACTGAAATTGACGAGCGGGATAAACGTCCAATCGCTCGAAACACTTCTTGCATCGCAGGTGCTTCACCAATAATTTCTGGTGCATGTTTGGTTTCAATAGCGGGCTGTTGTTGGCGTTTTTGTTCCTGACTATGACTCAGCGCTCGCTCAACTAAGGTGACGGCTTCATCAATATCAAATGGTTTGGGAAGATAATCAAATGCGCCACGTTGATAAGCGTTAACCGCGGCATCAAGATCAGAATGGGCGGTCATAATAATAACCGGTAAGGAGATGTAATCTTGCTGCAATATTTTGAGTAATGCTAAGCCGTCGGTACCCGGCATCTTAATGTCAGAGACTAATACATCGGGGACACTGCGCTCTAATGCTGCTAATACGCTATCGGCATCAGCAAAGGTTTCACATTTCATGCCAGCATTAATTAAGGTGCGTTCTAATACCCAACGAATAGAGCTGTCATCATCAACAACCCAGATTAATCCTTTGCTCATAATAAGCCTCCTGTGATAGCTACTGTTATGACTTAATCGGTAAATGAATGGTGAAATTGGTGTGCCCAGGCCAGCTGAACACTTCAATTTTACCTTGATGCTGGTCAATCAGATTACGCGCAATTGATAACCCTAAACCGGTGCCGCCTTCACGGCCAGTAACCATTGGATAAAATAAGGTATCTTGAATATCTGCTGGAATGCCAGGGCCATCATCAATAATTTCAATGGTGGCAGTAACACGATGACGAACGCCTTGAATTAAGCTTTGATGGGCGGTGCGGGTTTTTAATTTTATGGTGCCGCCACCTTGGCTTTTTAATGCTAAGGCTGCGTTACTGACTATATTGAGTAACGCTTGTTCCAGTTGTTCAGCATCCATATTTATTTCGGGCAAACTAGGATCGTAATCACGCTCAATGGTAATGGTGCTATCAGTATCAATATTAACCAGCTGGCGTACTTTTTCTAATACCGAATGAATATTATCAGTTTTACGGATCCCTGGTCGTTGTGGTCCTAGCAAACGATCGACTAAATTACGTAGTCGGTCAGCTTGTTCAATGATCATTTGGGTGTATTCGTGATAACTGCTATCAGGAAGGGTTTTTTCAAGTAATTGCGCCGCACCACGTAACCCACCAAGAGGGTTTTTTATTTCATGGGCTAAACCACGGACTAATTCTTTGGCTGCTTGTTGTTGTGCATGTTGGTTGAGCTCTTGGCTAATTCGACGTTGTTGATCAATCGGTTTGAGCTCCAATAAAATCAATAATTGTTTTTGCCATGAGATAGGGCTGGCATTAACACCAAGCAAATGACGTTGGCCATCAATCACAAAAGTGACATCACTGTCGGCTAAACCTTGGCCGCTATGAAGGGTGGCTTTGACATGATTAAGATCTAGCGAGCTGTACTGCAATAGTTGTGGTAGTTGAGCGTCAAGTAGACGGCGCTTGCTTGATGATAACAACTGTTCGGCAGCCGGATTGACGTAACGAATCACTAACGCTTCATCAACTAAGACGATAGCGGTGACTAAATTGTCGAGAATTATGGGTGTAAAGCTGATATTCACAATCATCATCCTTATCGATAATCAAGCACAAGACGATTGGTGCAAGCGCATCCCCGCCGCTGTTAACTAACGCACCAATTTGGTGCATTAAAGTGTACTCGGTTTAACAGCGAACAGGCAGGATTTATTGTAAATAGACGTTACCGTGGTTGAACTGGGCTGTTCTTGGGGCGAACCTGTGATGCGCGATGTAAATAAACCGTAATACTTTCAGATGAAGCAAGGATCTTGCCATTGTTAAGTAATTGGATTTGAATTTGGTGGCTACCGCGATCAATATTGGTTAATTGCCAAGATAACTGGGTTTGAGGTTTGCCGTAAACATGGCCATCAATGACTAATTGAGCCTGAAGTTTTTTATTTAATTTACGGTTACTGACGGCGCGAACAGTAATATTGCCATCGTTATTACGCAACGTTTGTTGGTGTAGTGGGGCTAACAAGCTGATGGTTGCTGCTGGAAGAGAAGGTTCTATTTCAGCGGTGATTGTCACAACTTCGACGTTGTTAACCTGATTGTGGTCAGTCATGGTTGATTGTACTTCTGTAATCGATAGTTCAACCGTGCTGGCCTGTGGTACTTCTGGGGTGTCACTAAAATGGAGCACGCCATTGTCGTCAGTCCAAGAATAAATTGTTGTCGCTACGGCGGTGGTCGCTGCTGTTGTAAATAATAGCATTGATACCAGATTAATGAGTTTCATCCATTAACTCTCCAGCAAGACCTTAATGGTCAGTAAGTTCTGTATTGTTGCCGCTTTTGTTGAGGTAGCAAGATCAAAAAGGCCTGCGTGTGAAGCAGGCCTAAATCTTCGTTGTTAAGTAATTAAGCGATTACTTAAACAGAGTAGTAAAGTTCAAACTCTAATGGATGTACTGCCATATTGATTTTCTCTACATCTTGCGATTTTAGCGTGATGTAAGAATCAATAAAGTCATCAGAGAATACGCCACCAGAGGTTAAGAATTCACGATCTTCGTCAAGCGCTTGTAGTGCACCTTGTAGTGACTCTGCTACTTTTGGAATCTCTGCTGCTTCTTCTGCTGGTAGGTCGTATAGATCTTTATCCATTGCTTCGCCTGGGTGGATCTTGTTAGCAATACCGTCAAGACCAGCCATTAGCATTGCTGCAAAAGCTAGGTATGGGTTAGCTGCTGGATCACCAAAGCGTACTTCGATACGACGTGCTTTTGGACTTGGTACTACTGGAATACGGATTGATGCTGAACGGTTACGTGCCGAGTAAGCCAACATAACTGGTGCTTCATAGCCAGGGACTAGACGCTTGTACGAGTTAGTTGATGGGTTAGCAAAGGCGTTGATTGCACGTGCGTGCTTGATGATACCGCCGATGTAGAACAGTGCCATTTCTGAGAGGCCGCCGTACTTATCGCCAGCAAATAGGTTTACACCATCTTTTGCAAGTGACATGTGGACGTGCATACCAGAGCCGTTATCACCCACTAATGGTTTAGGCATAAAGGTTGCTGTTTTACCAAATGCGTGAGCAACGTTATGAACAACATACTTATAAATCTGAATTTCATCAGCTTTATTCGTTAGGGTATTGAAACGGGTTGCGATTTCGTTTTGACCAGCCGTTGCTACTTCATGGTGGTGAGCTTCAACAACAAGTCCCATCTCTTCCATGATTAAACACATTGCCGAGCGAATATCTTGTGATGAATCAACTGGTGCGACTGGGAAGTAACCACCTTTAACGCCTGGGCGGTGACCTTTGTTACCACCTTCGATGCTAGCACCGCTATTCCATGCCGCTTCAATGTCGTCAATCTTAAAGAATGAACCTGACATGTCAGTGTTGAACTTAACATCGTCAAATAAGAAGAACTCTGGCTCAGGACCAACAAGTACATTGTCAGCAAAACCAGCTGAACGCATAAACTCTTCTGCGCGCTTAGCGATTGAGCGAGGGTCGCGATCGTAGCCTTGCATTGTTGCTGGCTCAAGAATATCACAACGAATGTTTAGGGTTGCGTCTTCAGTAAATGGGTCAAGTACCGCACTTGCTGCGTCAGGCATCATCACCATGTCTGATTCGTTAATGCCTTTCCAGCCTGCAACTGAAGAGCCATCAAACATTTTGCCTTCTTCGAAGAAATCAGCATCGATTTGGTGAGATGGAATAGAAATGTGCTGTTCTTTACCTTTGGTATCGGTAAAACGTAGGTCAATAAACTTAACTTCATTTTCCTGGATCAGCGCTAGTACGTTTTCAACTGACATCTTGAGTAACCTCCGGTGTTATTTAGGGCGATGGCCGCAAACTTTTGCTCATGTTTAGCGTGAGCGAATCTAAAAGTGTTAAAGCGAAAACCATGCCAACTTTTAAAAGCCCCAAACAAGGCGGGTTTGCCCTGTTATTGGAACTTTTTCCTGTCCTGTTTGCACTATTATGGTGAACGGTTGCACCAATTTGGTGCTTTGACAATTGTTATTGAAAAGAGGGTAATATCTTTCAATACATTCATCCATTTAATAGTCACACTACTATGGTGATGAGGGCAAATATTGTCAATCCACACGGTGATAATTAGGTGTTTTTTTTGCTAAATATTGGTCATCAGACTGTAAATAGAAAGTGATTCAGATCGCACTTTTAGTCTATTTAGAGGAATTTATCGTACGAATGGAGGGGTTAAAAAAAATAAAAATAGCCAAAAAAGTGAGTAAAAATGCGGCTCTAGAGCAAGTTGAAAAAAAAGCTGGTGATATAAATCACATATTGCGTGGGTTTTAGAGTAAAATCTGTTAAATTATGAGCCGTTTTTTTAATCAAGTAGCCTCTATTAAGACGCTGCATGTTCTGAGTGAATGTGAAACTAATGTCTAATCAATCGATCGATAACTTAAGAAATATCGCAATTATTGCTCACGTAGACCATGGTAAAACTACCCTGGTTGATAAACTTCTACAGCAATCTGGCACGTTAGAGGGTCGCGGCGAAGCCGAAGAACGTGTGATGGATTCTAACGATATCGAAAAAGAACGTGGCATTACCATTCTTGCTAAGAACACAGCAATTAACTGGAATGACTACCGTATCAATATCGTAGACACCCCTGGACACGCAGACTTCGGTGGTGAAGTTGAGCGTATCATGTCTATGGTTGACTCTGTATTACTTATCGTTGATGCAGTTGATGGCCCAATGCCTCAAACTCGTTTCGTAACGCAAAAAGCGTTCGCATACGGCCTTAAGCCAATCGTTGTAATCAACAAGATTGACCGTCCAGGTGCACGTCCTGAGTGGGTAATGGATCAAATCTTTGACCTATTCGACAACCTAGGCGCAACTGATGAGCAACTAGATTTCCAAGTGGTTTATGCATCAGCATTAAACGGTTGGGCTACGTTAGAAGAAGGCGAAATTGGCGAGAACATGGAACCATTGTTCCAATCTATCGTTGATAACGTTGCTGCACCATCAGTAGACGTTGATGGCCCACTACAGATGCAAATCTCTCAGCTAGATTACAGCTCTTACGTTGGTGTTATCGGTGTTGCTCGTATCACTCGTGGTACAGTTAAAGCTAACCAACAAGTAACTATCGTTGGTGCTGACGGTTCTAAGCGTAACGGTAAAGTAGGTACTGTTTTAGGTTACCTAGGTCTTGAGCGTCACGAAATTGAAGAAGCGAAAGCGGGTGATATCATCGCAATCACTGGTCTTGGCGAGCTTAAGATTTCTGACACAATTTGTGACCAGAGCTGTGTTGAAGCACTAACACCACTTTCTGTTGATGAACCAACAGTTACCATGACTTTCCAAGTAAACAACTCTCCGTTTGCTGGTAAAGAAGGTAAGTTTGTTACTTCACGTAACATCCTTGAGCGTCTTCAAAAAGAACTAGTACACAACGTTGCACTACGTGTTGAAGAAACAGCTGACCCAGACAAATTCCGCGTATCAGGCCGTGGTGAACTTCACCTATCTATCCTGATCGAAAACATGCGTCGTGAAGGTTACGAGCTAGCTGTATCTCGTCCAGAAGTTATCATCAAAGAAGAAGATGGTAAGCTAATGGAACCGTTTGAAACTGTAACTATCGACGTGGTTGAAGAGCACCAAGGCGGTATTATGGAGAACATCGGTCTTCGTAAAGGTGAGCTAACAGATATGGCACCAGATGGTAAAGGCCGTGTTCGCATGGACTTCATGATGCCTTCTCGTGGTCTTATCGGTTTCCAAACTGAGTTCATGACATTGACTTCAGGTTCTGGTCTTATCTACCACTCGTTTGATCACTACGGTCCTCACAAGGGCGGTACAATCGGTCAACGTAACAACGGTGTATTGATTTCTAACGCAACAGGTAAAGCACTGACTTACGCATTGTTTAACCTACAAGAGCGTGGCCGTCTATTTACTGAGCACGCAGACGAAGTTTACGAAGGTCAAATCATCGGTATTCATAACCGTTCTAACGACCTTACAGTTAACTGTCTGAAGGGTAAGCAGCTAACAAACGTTCGTGCTTCTGGTACTGACGAAGCGCAAACTCTTTCTCCTGCTATCAAGTACACACTTGAGCAAGCGCTAGAATTCATCGATAACGATGAGCTAGTAGAAGTTACACCTGTAAGCATTCGTATCCGTAAGAAACTTCTTACTGAAAACGATCGTAAGCGTGCAGGTCGTGGCGGTAAGTAATTACCTCTAGCTGAACGATACTAATACAATCCCTCGCTTGGCAACAAGCGGGGGATTGTTGTATTTGGGACCATGAAAATGTTATTGAGACCAAAAAAAGAGCTAACTCAGTTAGCTCTTTTTTTTGATCACGAAATGGTGATGGTGGCGGTTACTTTTTCAAATGACCGATAAAGCGATTTGATTCCGCAATGGCACTGTTCATATCACGAATAGCGCCTGAGATTTCGGTTTGTAATGCATTAAATTGCCCTTGAAGAGAGCCTATTGCTGCTGCATTGAGGTTATGCTTAAGGTAAAGGGTGTTATCACGTAAAGTATCTAAAACCGGCTCCATCTTCTTCTCAGCACGTTTCATCGCGGTTAGCATTTTATTATAAGATAGTTTTGTTGTTTGTAATTTACGTTGGCTGTCGCGTTTAAGCGTCGCACTTTTATATAGCGCCAGTTCTTGTTGCCACTCTTCAAACATCGCATTGGAAACATCTTCAATTGCAGCAATACGATCATTGACGTTTTTTACAGCAGCTTCACTTTTTTTATATTGGCTATCAATATCTTGATAAGCGGCTTCAAGTTCACCACCATCAAATTGATTCAGTGCTTTGAGACCTTCAAGAGCGCTGGTAAATTGTTTTTGTGCATTTTGTTGGGCTTGGTTGGCATCCTCAACGCGATCGACCATGATGTCGCGTTTATAAACGCCGACTTTTTCCATCGCCGAATAATAGGCTGTTTGACAGCCTGAAAGTAGGCTTACACTTAAAAAGATTGCAATAAAATAAGGCATGTTTTGCTCCTTGGTAAGACATGCAAAATAACAAATAAAGGCTATAACCGCGCTGTGCTAAAGTTACTGTTTCGATGGTGAAACATTGATAACAGCATCTGACGTTAACATGACTGCTTAGCATAACTTATAGATAGAAAACTCTATTATGGCTGACAAAAAACAACCTGTGAAATTTGTATGGCAGCAACGGTTGCCGCGAATAATGGAATATTTTGGCTATTTAATCCAGCGTGTTAACCATGATCGCTTGACGGTAACTGCTGGATCAATGGCTTATGTGACCTTGCTGTCGTTAGTGCCGTTGTTAACAGTGGTCGTTTCGGCGTTATCTGCGGTACCTGCTTTCGCAGGGGTTGGCGATCAAGTACAACAATTTGTGATCACTAATTTTGTACCTGCTGCTGGGGCTGTGGTAACAACCTACCTCAATGAATTTATTGTTAATGCTGGCAAAATGACCGTGGTTGGAATTGGTGCATTATTTGTCGTGGCTATGATGCTTATTTCTTCGATTGATAAAGCACTTAACTATATTTGGCGGGTAAAGAAAAAGCGCCGCTGGGTAATATCATTAGCAGTATATTGGATGATTCTGACTTTGGGTCCTATTCTTTTGGGTTCAAGTATTGCATTAAGTTCATACCTAGGCTCATTAGCATTACTTGATCACCAAACATTACATGGCGTAGTGCAACAGTCATTGCTATGGTTGCCGTCAATGATGTCAGGGTTAGCGTTTTTATTGCTTTATGCATTAGTGCCTAATTGTAAGGTAACCTTTAAACATGCATTGATAGGTGCGTTGTGTAGTAGTGTTTTATTTGAGTTAAGTAAAAAAGGTTTTGTGATTTATTTAGCCCATTTTCATTCCTATCAAATGATCTATGGTGCTTTGTCTGTGATCCCTATTTTATTTGTATGGGTTTATTTATGTTGGTGTATTGTGTTACTTGGGGCTGAAATTACTGCCAGTTTAGGTGAGCGTGGTTTTTGGGATGTGAGTCCACTCCGTTCACCAACAAGGTTAACCAATAGTGACCAATATTTAATTAATAAAAAGGAATAATAATGATTGCGCTAATTCAACGGGTGAGTGAAGCCAGTGTGACCGTTGACGGTAAAATAACCGGAGCGATTGGCTGTGGGTTATTAGTGCTGCTTGGGGTTGAAAAAGGTGATGATGAAGCCAAAGCGAAAAAGTTGCGCGATAAAGTATTAGGCTATCGTATTTTTAGTGATGCTGACGATAAAATGAATCTCAATGTTCAGCAAGCCCAAGGTAGCGTGTTAGTCGTTTCACAATTTACGTTAGCGGCTGATACTAAAAAAGGCATGCGTCCGGGATTTTCAGCGGGCGCAGCACCAGTTGAGGCGGAACGTCTGTACCAATATTTTGTCGAACAATGTAAAGCAGAGTCGATTACTACGGAAACTGGCATTTTTGGTGCTGATATGAAAGTGGCATTAGTTAATGATGGCCCCGTGACTTTTTGGCTACAGGTTTAACCGCGCTATTTGCACATTGTGGGTGCAAAATTGCAGACGATTAAGAAGAGAGGAAATGGATGTTTCGATTAATCACTCCGCAAACAGAATCACAATTGGCAAGTTACTATTATTTTCGCTGGCAAATGTTACGTCAGCCATGGCAAATGCCACAGGGATCAGAGCGTGATGCCTATGATGACGTCAGTGCTCATCGAATGTTAGTTGATAGCCATGATAATGTGGTCGCAATTGGACGTTTATATGTGACACCCGATAATGAAGGTCAAATTCGTTACATGGCGGTGGATGCTTCAGTGCGTCATCATGGCTTAGGCGGGATGATTTTATTAGCACTTGAATCTTTAGCGCGTTATGACGGTGCTAAACGGTTAGTGTGTAATGCGCGTGAGGCGGCGATTCCATTTTATCTTAAAAATGGTTTTGAAAGTCGTGGTGAGTTAAGTGACGCACATGGTCCAATGCGTCATCAGCAGATGGTGAAACCATTATCGCCCTTAACGGATGTCGCTCGTCAGCCGCAATGGTGCCAAGAACTACAAACATTATGGCAAAACCAAATTCCGATCAGTGACAAAATGGGGATTAAAATTAATCAATACACGGGTTATCGATTTGAAGTCAGCGCACTATTTAATGCTAATTTAAATCCCAATGAATTTATGTTTGCTGGCAGTATTTTTACCATGGCAACCCTCGCTGGGTGGGGGTTTATTTGGTTGTTGCTAAAAGAGCGTGGCTTGCAGGGGAATATTATTTTAGTTGATAGCCATATACGTTACTCGGCGCCAGTCACGGAGCGCCCAATTGCAGTTACCACCCTTGAGCATTTACGTGGTGATTTTGATCGTATTACTCAAGGGCGTAAAGGACGAGTGACTGTCGATGTGAATGTTCAATGTGGTAAAGCGGTATCTTCAACTTTTACTGGTACATATTTAGTATTACCGTTGCAGGATGAATCAACAGTGACGGTGGATACTCCCTGAAGCCATTCTTTAATTAACTGCTGACAGCCCGTTGTTAATTTCAGTTTAAGTTGCTGCTGTTTGGTATCAGTTAAGTTCCAGCTACTGTCAATATTTAGCGCGAAATCTTTAGCAGTGACGGTTACAGGTTGTAATTGGATCACACCATGTTGAGCTGTGAGTGTCAGCGGTGTTGCTGTTAGTGGTAGCTCTGATGCCGTCGCCGTTTGATTGACGGTTGAAAAATTCGATAGCTGCCACTGAGTGAATAATTGCTGTGGTGTGATATTGATTAACGCTAATTGGCGAAAATCAGCGTTAGCAGTGCCACTTAAGTGATGATTAAAATCAGCTTGCGTGCCAGCTAGCCCATGGATCTTTATCTGAGTATCAATAGCCCCACTGAGTGGCAAGGGCAATGATAGCCATTGGGATAGCGTTTGTGCTGGCATGCTATCGCCCACGAGAGTTAATTGCCATGGATGCTGTGGTTCATTAAGTGCTACTCTTGCGCGTGCTTTTAACATTCCATGATTAAACGGCAAGACTAATTTATCTAACTGCCATTGACCGGCATTGCTGTGCATAGTCGCAATGGCTTGGTTGATGATCACCTGATTGATACTGCCAAAACCTAAGTTAGCCTCAAGCTGTCCTTGCCATAATCCCCACTGATTATTTTGCTTCAATACCGCATCTTGGACATCAATATCAATCCCTGCCAGTTGAAACGGCATCGCTGTTGCCGATGAGGTGATCTGACTATTATTAATGTTGAAATTTTTAAATATGACATCGGTGTATTGATGCTGCCATTGCTGCCATGTTTGTGGCCAATCTTTATCTAAAAACCATTTAATACCACTGGCTTTTAAATCATTCACAAATAATTGCTGCGGATCGATCCAACCATCGGCGCGAACAAACCCTTCCATCATATGTGCTGACATGCCATGGCTGATAATTTGTTGGGGCATAAATTGTAGTTCAGCTAATGGCTGCTCAAAATTGAGTTGATGCCACTGTGCATGGCTAGCACTGAACGATAAACGGCTATTTTGTTGCTGCCAATAGTTCTGTGGCCAGTGCCAGTTTTGCAGCGATAGATTGATATCATCAGCACTCCATTGTGGTAATTCAACACTGCTATCAATGATATCTAACCGTTTAATATTGATCGCGGTGAGTGGGGCAAGGTGGTGGGTTAATTGTTGCTGCCAATCATTAACCAGTTGTTGATCTTGTAAGCGGAATTTATTGAGTGTCAGCTGATCGATGGTCAAACTATGATCGGTATTATTAAACTGTGCTTGAGCCGTTATTTTAGCCTGATGCCACAGCCCAGAAATACCATCAAATTGCCATTGTTGGTGGTGCTTATTGGCATTGATCAGTAATTGCTGTAATTCAAATTGGTGCCATTTTATGCTGGTGGCACTCATTTTTAAGCTGCCATTAAAACTTTGCCACCATGGTGTGTTAGCGGTGGGTGTTTGCCAGTTATCGATTTGAATTAACCCATGTTTAATTGCAAGTGTTGGGGTGTTGAGGTTGGTATTATTAAACACCAAGCGTTTGATTGCGAGCGGCGGTAAGTGGGTTAATAACGGCATATCGGCTGAAGTGATGTTGTTAATCTGCACTCCGTCAAATACCAGTTTATCTTCAGTGATACTGGTTTTGGATAGCCATAGTTGAATACTGTCAGCGTGGATCAGTACTTGCTGATTTTGAGTGATTTCAGCATGTTCAAATCGTATCTGATAAGGGGTACGAATATCATAATCAATTTTTTTGGCAAACACTTGATAAGGCGATACTTGGGCAAGGATAAAATTAATCAGCGGCTGATTATAACGGCTGTGTAATAGTCCGGTGAAGGCGGTTAAACTCACCACGACTATTAACACCAAAATAAGCACTGATTTGCTAAGTAGTCGCATAAAACTTCCTCGTAAGCTGAAGGCACTATATCAATTTTAATGGCTTGTTGAGGGTGGGGGAAAAATTGTTTTTTAGCAAGTGCTTTGGTGAGAGCTTGGCTGTGGAATATCAGGGTTAAAAAAACAGCCTCTATATTAAGAGGCTGTTAGAGGTTAATTAATTGACGATGATATTTAATTAACCCAGTTGTGGGCCGGCAGCAACTAACTGTTGGCCTTCTTGAGTATCAGTGTACTTATCAAAGTTTACAATAAAGCGATTTGCTAAATCTTCAGCTTTGCTTTGCCATTGTAGAGGATCAGTGTAAGTATCACGCGGATCAAGAATGGTTGGATCAACACCTGGTAGTGATGTTGGCACCGTTAGATTAAAGATTGGAATTTGCTTGGTATTTGCTTCATCAATTGAGCCATCAAGGATTGCATCAATGATTGCACGTGTATCTTGAATTGAAATACGTTTACCAGTGCCGTTCCAACCTGTGTTTACGAGGTAAGCTTCAGCTCCCGCCGCTTCCATACGCTTAACTAGTACTTCAGCATATTGAGTTGGGTGTAAGGTTAAGAATGCATTACCAAAACAAGCAGAGAACGTTGGTGTTGGTTCAGTAATACCACGTTCAGTACCCGCTAGTTTAGCGGTAAAACCTGATAGAAAATGGTATTTTGTTTGTTCTGGGGTCAATTTAGATACTGGAGGCAATACCCCAAAAGCATCAGCAGATAAGAAGATCACTTTATTGGCATGACCGCCTTTTGATACTGGCTTAACGATATTTTCGATATGGTAAATAGGGTAAGAAACACGGGTGTTTTCAGTTTTTGAATTATCGTCAAAATTAATTGAACCATCACTGCGGACACTGACGTTTTCTAATAATGCATCACGACGAATGGCATTGTAGATATCAGGTTCAGCTTCTTTCGATAGGTTGATCGTTTTTGCGTAGCAACCACCTTCAAAGTTAAATACGCCATTGTCATCCCACCCGTGCTCATCATCACCGATTAATGCGCGCTTAGGATCCGTTGATAAGGTTGTTTTACCAGTGCCAGAAAGGCCAAAGAATACTGCAACATCGCCTTCATTACCCATATTGGCAGAGCAGTGCATTGATGCAATACCTTGTAGAGGCAAGAAGTAGTTCATCATAGCGAACATACCTTTCTTCATCTCACCGCCGTACCAAGTACCACCAATCAGTTGCATTTTTTCACTGAGGTTGAAAACCGTGAAGTTTTCAGAGTTCATGCCGTGCTCTTGCCACTTAGGGTTAGTACATTTAGAACCATTCATGATCACAAAATCAGGTTCGAAGTTTTCAAGTTCAGCATCCGTTGGACGAATAAACATGTTTTTTACAAAGTGCGCTTGCCATGCAACTTCAGTGATCACTCGAATACAAAGTCGAGTATCAGGGTTTGCACCACAATAACCATCAATAACAAACAGGCGCTTGTTTGATAGTTGGTTAGTTACTAATTCTTTAAGATCTAACCATGCAGTTTGAGTCAGCGCTTTATTGTCATTTTTACCTTGATCTGACCACCACAATGTATCTTTAGTGGTGTTGTCACGCACAATGAATTTATCTTGTGGTGAGCGGCCAGTAAAAATGCCAGTATCAACCGATACCGCACCTAATTCAGTAACAATCCCACGCTCGTAGCCTTCCAGTTCAGGTTTTGTCTCTTCATTGAAAAGAACCTCGTAAGAAGGGTTACGAATAACATCTGTAACATTGGTAATACCGTATTGGGATAAATCCATGTTGTTTGCAACCTTATTATCGACACAAGTAGTGATCATTGGTGCTCCTAGGGTAAGATGTTGTTTAACTGTCAATCATGCTAACAACCCTAAATCGCTAAATCAGGGACGGTCATCAAAAAATCAACCATCGCAATGTTAATTTTAGGTAAAAATATCGAAACCGCGAGGGGTTTTATTTTACGTAAATGTTAAAATTTATTTGTTGTGATTGTGGTCAATATTTGTGCTCCACGGTTGCAAAAAAAGCACAATTAAAATGGCAATATGGATTTATATACGCTGTGGCTATGTTGGCTTAGGAAAATTAACACCAAAAAAAGCCGACATTATTTGTCGGCTAAAAAACAGCGATGAGTGACTAAGTGAAAATTAGTGAACTTGATCACTATCGGTAGAGTTAGCACTGTTCTCACGTAGTGCGGCAATATCAATACTGTCGAAGTCATAGCTGGTGCCACAATAATCACAATGCAGTGATACTTTGCCATCTTCAGCAATGATTTGATCAATTTCTTGTGGCTGTACACTCATAATGGCAGCGGCACTACGATCACGTGAACAACCACACTCAAAGCTGACAGCTTGAGGATCAAACAGTTGCACTTGCTCTTGGTGGTAAAGACGATATAGCACATCTTGTGCTTCTAATGTAAATAGCTCTTCATCTTTAACGGTTTCAGTTAACGCTTCTAAATGTTCAAAGTCGCCTTCAGTACCCGTACCATCAGGCATGATTTGTAATAGCATACCTGCCGCTCTTACTTGGCCGTCAATTTCACCAGTACGTAACCAAATCCGGGTTTTTAGTTGCTCTGAATTTTTAAAGTAGCTTTCTAGGCACTCAACCAAACTATCGCCATCAAGACCAACCATACCTTGGTAGCGCTCACCTTTAGTCGGTGTGATTGTGATCACCATATGACCTTTGCCCATTAGGTCATGAATAGTGCCGTCTTTGATATCACCCTTCCAACGTGCTACACCGCGTAACTGTTGATTATGATCGCCATTGATAACCGCTAGGCTGACAGGGCCATCGCCTTGTACTTGTACGGTGATTGAACCTTCAAATTTTAAAGTGGCAGTTAATAAGCTGGTTGCGACCAATAACTCACCTAACAATGTTGCCACTGGTGCTGGGTAATTTTTGTCAGCAATAATTTGTTGGTAAGTTTGGCTTAATTGTACCAATTCACCACGAACGGCTGCGCCATCGAAAAGGTAACGGTTTAAACTATCGTTTGTCATGAGTATGTATTCTCCAGCTATAGAGCCAACCTAGTGAGGCATAAAAGGAACAGTAATTACTTTATGGTCAACGTTGCAACCACGGTGGTTAAACCGTTGCAATAAAGCACTCACAGTTAAGATTATAAATTAAATAGGTTGGCGCTTGGTTATTTATTCAGATGAGTTAATGTTTTTGAATCGCATAATATCGCGACGTTGCTTTTTATCTGGCCGTTTTTCTGGGCTCGGATTATCGTAAGCATTGAGTTTGCGCATTTTGGCTGTTTGTTCACGGGTAGCAATACTTTGAGCGGTTTCTTGATACAGCAACTGCGCTTCTGGTGCGCCACGGCGACAATCAGAGATTTGTTCAATGGTGATGATTTTCTCATCGTTACCTTGACGTAACTTTACCACAGCGCCAAGCTCAATAATTTTGCTTGGTTTTGAACGCTGGCCATTGTACTGCACTTTACCACCGTCAATCATGGTACGAGCAATTGAACGGGTTTTGTAAAAGCGGGCAGCCCATAACCATTTATCAAGGCGAACCTGCTTAATGTTTGGGGTGTTTTGACCCATCATGGTGCCTATATTGGTTAAAACGATAAATTATCACATTTTGCTGATAGCAGCAGTAAAGTGACTATTTAGTATAAATGGTGATATTAGCCGAGGATTTCAATCACTGAATAAGAATTTATTACAAAAAATCATTAAATTCTTAGATACTATGGTGTTTTGTTGGGATTATTAAATAGTATTTCGTTAATTAACAGGCGATCATAGTCAGTTCAATTTTAAAGTGCGATTGCACTGCATTTATTTGTTTAATGGTAGTTGGTATTTTAACAATGGATTTCACTATGTCTGTTTCAAAGTGGTTTGCTGTAGCTGCAACCAAACGTCCGTTATCATTACAATTAATCACACGTCTTTTAACTGGTCTTTTAGTAGTGATATTTGCTTGGGTTGGTGGTCGTTTAGTGTGGTCTATTGTCGAGCCAGCTCCTGTCGTTGCCCGTTGGCAGCCGTTAACGGTGAGCGTTAATACCTCCCAACAGCAATTACCTGTTAATGAAATATTAAGCTTGAATTTGTTTGGCCGTTATCAGGCTAATGCTGCTCCTGTGGCCGCAAAACCTGTTCAACAAGATGCACCTCAAACCCAGTTACGATTAACATTAGTTGGGGTGGTGGCAAGTTCTACGCCATCAAGAGCATTGGCTGTAGTGACCAATAACGGTAAACAAAACACTTATGGTGTTAACGAAGTGATTGATAATACGCGTGCCACCTTGATCGCAGTATATAACGATCGGGTTATCATTCGTAATAATGGTCGCGATGAAACCTTAATGCTTGAAGGGTTAAAATTCACTAAACCATCCGCGACGGTTACTACCTCTCAACGTAAGATTCTCCAAAGTAATGGCAATGCTGCTGAATTAGCGAAAATCAAACAAGAAATTTTATCTGAGCCTCAAACGCTATTCAGCTATATCCGTTTATCTCAGGTGAAAAAAGATGGCCAAATTGAAGGTTATCGAGTTAATCCAGGAAAAAATAGAATTTTATTTGATCAAGTAGGTCTTAAAGCCAATGATCTTGCAGTGAGTATTAATGGTAATAGCCTTACCGATCCTGCAATTATGGCCAAACTTTGGGGTGAGTTGTCTTCAGCCACTGATTTTACACTGACGGTTGAACGTGACGGTCAGTTACATGATATCCACATTGAGCTGCAATAACACTTTAGTGCTGAGCTTGAAATGAATATGCGATAAAGCAGGAGTTTTTTGTGAAAAAATGGATGGGTAAAAGTGCCCTATTGTTAGCAAGTGGCTTGTTTTGTACTCAAGCAATGGCCGATGAATTAAGTGCGAATTTTAAAGGCACCGACATTCAAGAGTTCATCAACATTGTTGGTCGCACTTTACATAAAACAATTATTATCGATCCCGCTGTGCGTGGGCAAGTCAATGTGCGCAGTTATGATTTATTGAACGAAGAGCAATATTACCGTTTCTTCCTTAATGTGCTTGATGTCTATGGTTACGCTGTGGTGACCATGGATGATGGCGTGATGAAAGTTATCCGTGATAAAGATGCTAAAACTGCTGCGATTCCAGTGGTGGGCGCCAATGATAAAAACATTCCCGGTGATGCGGTTGTTACCCGTGTGATAGCGGTTAAAAATGTTTCTGTGCGTGAATTGTCACCGTTATTACGTCAACTTAATGATAACGCTGGCGCAGGTAACGTAGTGCATTATGATCCGGCCAATATCATTATGATCACAGGGCGTGCTGCAGTGGTCAATCGCTTAGCTGAAATTATTGAGCGCGTTGATCGTGCGGGTAATAAAGATGTGACCGTGGTGTCACTCAATAATGCTTCTGCATCAGAAATGGTACGTATTATTGATTCGCTTAATAAAAGTGCTGAAGCAAAATCAACCCCAAGTTTTCTGATCCCTAAAGCGGTTGCTGATGAACGCACTAACTCAGTGTTGATTTCTGGCGATCCTAAAGTACGTGAACGATTAAAGAAACTGATCCATCGCTTAGATAAAGAGATGGCTGTCAGCGGTAATAGCCGCGTGTTTTATCTCAAATATGCTAAAGCTGAAGATTTAGTCGATGTCCTAAAAGGGGTGTCTGAAAATGTTCAAGCATCAACCAAAGGCAATGCAGGTCAAGGCCAGAGCGCAAGTAAAGACGATGTGATGATCTCGGCTCATGCGCCAACAAACTCACTAATCATTTCAGCACCTGCTGATGTAATGAAACGCTTAGAATCGATCATCGCTCAACTCGATATTCGTCGTGCTCAAGTTCATATTGAAGCGATGATTGTTGAAGTACAAGAAGGTGAAGGGGTCGATTTTGGGGTTCAGTGGGGCTCTCAAGATGGCGGCGTAATTCAGTTTGGTAACAGCAGTGCGCCAATTGGTGGCTTGTTATCAGCCCAAGAAGCTGCAAAAGACACCACCTCGGTTCAACATGGCACCGATTCTAACGGTAAACCTTATACCACTGAAACCACCGAAAGTGGTGATTTAGCGCCAATGGCGACTTTCTTAGGTGGCGTCAAAGGTGCCGCTGCAGCGATTGCATTGGGTGACTGGACTGCACTTGTTACTGCAGTGCAAGCTAACCGTAACGTTAATGTGTTATCAACACCGAATGTGACAGTGCTGGATAACCAAGAAGCGAATCTTTCTGTCGGTCAAGAAGTGCCTGTCACCACAGGCTCGCAAACCGGTTCCAATAACGATAATCCATTTACTACCGTTGAACGTAAAGATGTCGGTATTCAGCTTAAAGTGACGCCGCAAATCAACGAAGGTGACTCAGTACAGATGAAGATCGAGCAAGTAGTATCGCAAGTTGCTGATGCTAATGGTGCGGTTGATATTCGCTTTGATAAGCGTGAGCTAACTACATCGGTATTGGTTAAAGACGGTAACATGATTGCGTTGGGTGGTTTGATGCAAGAGAAGACCCTTGAATCTGAGCAGAAAGTGCCAATTTTAGGTGATATTCCAGTATTGGGGGCGCTATTCCGTTCGACCAATAATCAAACTGAAAAAACCAATTTGATGATTTTCATTCGTCCAACCATTTTACGTGATGGCATGAGTGCCGATGGCATGACACAACGTAAATATAACTACATTCGTGCGCAACAATTATACCAAGCAGATAAAGGCATGCGTTTAATGGATGCAGAAATGCCGGTTATTCCAAAATATGGTGATGATATGGCGCTACCTGCTGAAGTACGCGCGTTTGTATCGCAGTTGGAGAAGCACTAATGGCAGATGAGTCGTTGGCATTAGAAACCGCAGTGTTATTTCGATTGCCGTTTTCTTTTGCCAAGCGCCATCATGTGGTGATTGAAGCCAATCAACAAGGATGGCAGTTATATTATTGCGGTCAGCTATCTGCAATCGTACTGGCAGAAGTGCGCCGTGTCGTCGGTGACGGTTTTTATCCGGTTGAGTTATCCGAGTCGCAATTTGAGCAAAAGCTCACTGATGCGTATCAACGTGATTCGTCAGAAGCGCGTCAGTTGATGGAAGATTTAGGTTCTGATAGCGATGACTTTTTCTCACTGGCAGAAGAATTACCTGAAACCGAAGACTTATTGGAATCAGAAGATGATGCGCCAATCATTAAATTGATTAACGCGATGCTAGCTGAAGCAATCAAAGAAGGTGCGTCAGATATTCATATCGAAACCTTTGAAAAAGTGTTGTCAATTCGCTTCCGTGTTGATGGCATGTTACGCGAAGTATTACAGCCAAGCCGTAAGTTAGCGCCATTATTAGTGTCGCGGATTAAAGTCATGGCGAAGTTAGATATTGCTGAAAAACGGATTCCACAAGATGGCCGTATTTCATTGCGTATCGGTGGTCGTGCAGTGGATGTGCGAGTATCAACTATGCCATCGTCACACGGTGAGCGGGTGGTATTGCGTTTGTTAGATAAAAACGCCACTCGTCTCGACCTACACAGCTTAGGTATGACAGCCGCTAACCACCAAGCATTTAGAAATATCATTGATCGCCCGCATGGGATCATTTTGGTTACGGGTCCTACTGGTTCGGGTAAATCAACAACGCTATATGCTGGCTTACAAGAGTTAAACAGTGCTGAGCGCAATATTCTAACGGTTGAAGATCCGATTGAATTTGATATCGACGGTATTGGTCAAACTCAAGTAAACAGCAAAGTCGATATGACCTTTGCGCGTGGTTTACGTGCCATTTTACGTCAAGATCCCGATGTAGTGATGATTGGTGAGATCCGTGATTTAGAAACCGCGGCCATCGCGGTGCAAGCATCGTTAACCGGTCACATGGTGTTATCGACTTTGCACACTAACACTGCAGTGGGTGCTATCACCCGTTTACGTGATATGGGAATTGAACCGTTCTTGGTGTCGTCATCATTATTAGGTGTGTTAGCGCAGCGCTTAGTACGGACCTTATGTAGTGAGTGTCGCCAACCTTATGAGGCTGATACTGAGCAGAAAAAACTGTTTATGTTAACCGCGGCTGATAGCCTGACTTTGTACCGTCCGTGTGGTTGTGATAAGTGTAACTTTAAAGGTTACCGCGGTCGTACTGGTATTCATGAGTTGCTGCAGATTGATGAGCATGTTCAAGAATTGATTCATGCTGAAGCGGGTGAGCAAGCGATTGAAAAATATGTCCGTCAAACCACACCAAGTATTCGTGACGATGGTCTTGCCAAGGTGCGTCAAGGGATCACCACACTTGAAGAAGTGATGCGCGTAACCAAGGAGAGCTAATGGCGGCGTTTGAATATAAAGCATTAGATGCCAAAGGTCGGCAAAAGAAAGGGGTATTAGAAGGTGATACCTCGCGTCAAGTCAGGCAACAATTGCGTGAACAAGGGCTGGTGCCGATTGAAGTTAACCAAACCTCGGGTCAAGGCAAAAAAAGCACTGCCGCACCAAGTAAGTTCACTTTTCGACGTGGTATCAGTACCAATGAATTAGCGCTGATCACCCGTCAATTAGCAACATTGGTGCAGGCTTCTATGCCACTGGAAGAATGTATTAAAGCGGTGGCTGAGCAAAATGAAAAGCCGCGTTTAAAAAACATTTTATTAGCAGTACGCTCGCGCGTAGTTGAAGGCTATACCTTGGCTGACAGTATGGCGGAATATCCGCATGTATTTGATCAGTTATTCCGTGCCATGGTCGCTGCGGGTGAGAAGTCAGGTCATTTAGATACCATCTTAAATCGTTTGGCTGATTACAGTGAAAATCGTCAACAAATGCGCAGTAAGCTCCAACAAGCGATGATTTATCCATTAATGTTGACGCTGGTGGCAGTCTCGGTAGTAGCGTTTTTGTTGGCGACTGTGGTGCCCAAAATTGTCGATCAATTTGTGCAAATGAATCAAGGGCTGCCAGCAATTACAGAAGTGTTATTGGCTGCCAGTAACTTTGTGCAACATTGGGGATTGCTGGTGGTAATTGTGATTGTGGCCTTGATTGCCTTAATCAAAACAGCCCTTAAAAAGCCTGCGTTTCGCATCAAATGGGATCGGACTATTTTACGGCTGCCAGTGATTGGCAAGGTCGCCCGAGGATTAAATACCTCGCGTTTTGCACGAACATTATCGATTTGTACCTCAAGTGCGATCCCTTTATTGGACGGTATGAAAGTTGCGTCTGACGTAATGACCAATACCTACGTTAATAAGAAGATTTTAGAAGCGGCAGATAGAGTGCGTGAGGGCGCAAGTTTACGTATTTCTTTGGAAAAAACCGCGCTATTTCCACCGATGATGTTACATATGATTGCCAGTGGTGAGCGCAGTGGTGAGCTTGAGCAAATGCTAACTCGTGCAGCGGATAACCAAGATCGTGATTTTGAGTCTTTAGTCAATATGGCGTTAGGGGTGTTTGAACCATTATTGATTGTCGCAATGGCAGGAGTGGTGATGTTTATCGTGATTGCAACCTTAATGCCGATTATTGAATTAAACAATATGGTTGGAATGTAGATTTTCTTTTGGAGGGTGAAAAATGCAACAAAAGCAACGTGGCTTTACGCTGTTAGAAGTAATGGTCGTTATTGTAATTCTTGGGGTATTGGCAAGTTTAGTGGTGCCAAACCTATTAGGGAACAAAGAAAAAGCGGATCAACAAAAAGCAGTAACCGATATTAGTTCGCTTGAGCAATCATTGGAAATGTACAAGCTCGATAACAGTGTGTTCCCAACTACGGATCAAGGGTTAGAAGCATTGGTAACTAAGCCTTCTTCTTCACCTGAGCCGCGTAATTATCGTGATGGTGGCTATATTAAACGTCTACCTAAAGACCCATGGGGCTACGATTACCAATACGTATCACCGGGCGAACATGGTGCGGTTGATATCTTCAGTCTAGGTGCTGATGGCCAAGAAGGCGGTGACGGTATTAACACTGATATCGGTAACTGGAACATGTTGAACTACAACAAAAAAAACTAAGAAATAATGATGAAGCGTAATGCAGGTTTTACTCTAATTGAAATTATGTTGGTGTTAGTGCTACTGGCAACCAGTGCCGTTGCTGTGGTGTCGACGTTACCCAACAATAAGCGCGATGAGGTTAAAGAGCAGGCAGTGCGTTTTCATCATTTAGCTCAACTTTTGGGTGAGGATGCAATGTTAAATGGGGTTGATTACGGTATTCGTATTGAACCCCATCAATATTCTTTTTTAATCCTCACCCAAGATGGTTGGCAGCCGTTAGAAGGCGCAAAGTTTTTCACCAATGTAAAACTGGAGGCGGGCATTACTGCTAACGTTGAAATTGGTGGCGCATGGAAAGATAAGGACCGACTTTTTAAATCTGAGTCGATGTTTAAAAATGACGACATATTTAAAAAGTCTGATCAAGAAAACAAACAGTTACCGCCACAAATTGTGGTGATGGCGAGTGGTGACTACACCCCGTTTACGGTCAGTTTTGAAATCAATAAGCAACATCAATTTTGGCAGGTGGTGGCTGATGAGGTGGGTAATTTAGTGCTATTAGCGCCAGGGCAAACATTAGCCGAACAATTATCACTACAGGAACAACCACAGTGAAGCGTTCGCAAGGATTTACTCTGTTAGAGGTGCTGGTTGCTTTGGCGATTTTTGCAGTAGCCGCATTAAGTGTGATGCGTGCCGTTAGTCAAAACTTAAATAATTTAGGTTATCTAGAGCAAAAAACCTTGGCCTCAATGGTGGCCGACAATGAATTAGCCCAATTACATTTAAGCGGTCAGTACCCAAGTTCGGTTAAACGTGGCAAATCGACATTGGCTGATCGAGACTGGTATTGGACCGTCACCAGTACCAAAACTCAACAGCAATTGTTGCGTCAAATTGAAGTATCAGTTGCGACAGATCCACAACGTAAACATTCAGTTATTACGGTAAAAACTTATGTCACAAATTAATCGTCGTCAGCAGCAAGGTTTTACCTTACTGGAAGTGTTGGTGGCGATTGCGGTATTTGCCATGTTGAGTTTATCTGCCAATCAAGTCATTACCAATGTTATGCGTAGCGACGCGCAATCAAAAGATCACAATCAGCGTTTACAGGCGATTCAGCGCACCATGATCATGATGGATAATGATTTTCGACAGATTGTTGCGCGAAAATTTAGAGTCGATGCTGAAAAGCCAACCGACAAAATATTGCAAGCGGGTGAGTACCTTTTAGATTCAAGTAGCGAAGGTATCACCTTTGTTCGTGGCGGTTGGCAAAACCCGCAATCTATGTTTCCTCGAGGTGACATTACCCGTGTTGGTTATCGCATTATTGATGATAATTTAGAACGGGTTTGGTTTCGTTACCCCGATACAGTGGTGGGTGCCAAGCCGTTAGTGCGGGTGTTACTCACTGATGTTAGCGATTTAAAATTTGAGTTTTATTACGATAAGCAATGGCATAAAAAGTGGAATAAAGCTGATAGTTTGCCCGCGGGGATCAAAGTTATTATGACCTTGAAAAAACTCGGAGAAATTGAGCGAATTTACTTATTACCGACCTCGGCACTGCTAACCGATAAATCAAAGGCTGACGCATGAGAAAGCAACGTGGAGTAGCATTGATTGTGGTTTTATTGTTAGTGGCTTTGATGAGCTTATTAGCAGTACAAATGACCGAGCGGTTGCAACTTAACTTTCATCGAGTACAAAACCAAGTTGAACATCAACAAGGCTATTGGTATAGCTTAGGGGTTGAAGCGCTGGCAAAGCAAGCACTGAAACAAAGCCTTAAAGACAGTGATACTGTTAATTTAACTCAAGCTTGGGCTGTTGGTGAGCAAAGTTATCCGCTAGATGGCGGCGCGGTAATCAGTGGTAACTTAACCGATAAACAAACTTGTTTTAACTTAAATGCTTTTAGAAATATCAAACCGAAGGCCGATAATAGCCAAAAGCCATTTTTGGTGACTTATTTACAAAATATTCTCACCGAATCGGGTGTTGATGATTATGAAGCCGAGGTGATTGCCGACTCAAGTTGGGAGTTTGTGGATAACAATACCACAGTGCAATCGGCTTATGGCGCTGAAGACAGTAGCTATGAAAGCTTTCAACCACCCTATGTTAGCGCCAATGATTGGTTGGCTGATGGCAGTGAGTTTAGAGCGATTAATGGTGTTTCAGCCAAAATTTATCAACAAGTTAAAGGTTTAATTTGCGCGTTACCAACCGATGATATGTTGCTTAACGTCAATACCATTACCGAAAAACAAGCGGTGTTGCTATCGGCATTATTTGCGCCCTCATTATCATTAGACGACGCCAAAAAAATCATTGCTGATCGTGATAAAAATCATACCGTCTGGGACAGTGTTGCTGACTTTATGAAACTTATTCCGCAGCCACCAACAGCAAGTCCTGACTCAGGAATGGATAAAACTACAACGAAAATGGAGCAATATCTAACAGTTACCAGCCATTATTTTTCGTTAGACGCTGAAATAAAAGTAGACCGTGCCCGAGTACGAACCGTGGCATTATTTAAACGTGATGATAAGAACAAGGTGACGGTCGTTCGTCGCCAATATGGAGGAATCCGTGAGCGAATTTCTGACGATAAGGCTAAGTAGCCGGCCGGGAATGCCGGTGCAATGGTTGGTCTGGTCGCCACTGCAAAATGAAGTGATTGCATCGGGCCAATTGGCGGATATTAATCAGTTAAGTGAATTAACCGAATATGCTGCAGCTCGCCCAGTATATGGCTTAGTGCCAACCAGTGAGATGCTATTAACTCAAGTAGCGATCCCTGCTGGAAGCAGCCGTCAGTTAGCGGCGGTATTACCGTACCTGCTAGAAGAAGAGCTTGCTCAAGATGTTGATAGCTTACATGTACAATTGCTTAAACGTGATAATGATGTTGCGACGGTAGCGATTATTGAGCATCACAAAATCGCAATGTGGTTAGCAGTGTTTGCAGACTGTGGTATTGAGCTTAAAAAACTGATTCCCGATTGTTTATGCTTACCTTTATTTAATGATGGTTACAGTGCAGCTGAAATCGATGGGCAGTGGTTAATTCGTCAATCAGAAGCAATGGGCGTTTGTGCTGATAGTAGTTGGTTAGCTGCTTGGGTGACCGCGCAAAAAGCACCAATTATTGTTGATACGGTTGATGATCGTGGGGATGACGAAGGTGATGATATTACGCCTGAAGCGGAAGCCGCACGTTTGACGGAAGAAGTTGAATCGATTGTTGCCGCTACGGCGAGCTTGGCTCAAGTGACGATTCATCACTATACACCAGCACCAGCGAATATTCCTGGGCATTGGCAGCCTCAAACGCCAGAATTGGTGATGCAGTTACTCGCTATCGGTGCCGCAGAATCAAAGGCAACGTTGCTATCAGGGCCTTATAAACCGCAAGCGGCATGGCGTAAACATTTACAGCCATGGCGAAAAGTTGCTATTGCTGCAGCTGTACTCTTGGTGGCGCTTATTGGTGAGCAAGTACTAACTACGCAGCGTTTAGAGCAACAAGCTAATGCTTACCGAGCTGAAAGTGAACGTATTTTTCGTCAAGTTTTACCACAGTTTAAACGTATCCCTTCGCAGAGCTATTTGAAAAATCAAATGAATGCGGCGTTAAAAAGTTTAGGTGGTCATGGTGAACAAAATGGCATGTTAATGTGGCTCAGTGAATTAAAGCCAGCATTAATAAAAGTGCCTTCGATTAAAGTTGTTAATCTTAAATATGATCAAACACGTGGTGAATTGCGCTTGCAGGCAACAGCGGCAGGGTTTCAAGATTTTGAACAGTTACGCAGTGCATTGAGTGCGCAGTTTGAGGTTGATCAAGGTCAGTTAACCAAAGCAGATAATTTAGTCAGTGGTGCCGTGGTACTGAGGAGAAAAGCCTAATGGCAGAGATTAAGGCATGGTGGAAATCCCTCAGTCAGCGGGAGCAACATTTACTGCTTGGAGCGGGCGGTGCATTGGTTATTGCAATGTTATATTGGGGCGTATGGCAGCCGTTAAATCAACGCGCAGCAGCAGCTCAGAATAAAATCAATCAACAGCGCCAATTATTGACATGGGTTGAGCATAAAGCCAATCAGATTTCAGCTCTTAAACGTGCAGGTGGAACAGTCAATGTCAGTGATCAAGGGCTTAACCAAGTCATTAATGAAACCACGACTCGCTTTAAAATTGACTTGATTCGTATGCAGCCACGTAATGATGCGCTACAAGTGTGGGTGCAGCCATTACCGTTTGATACTTTGGTCAATTGGTTAGTGTATTTACAACAGAGCTATGGCATTAATACTCAGTTTATTGATCTCTCAAAAACCGATAAAAACGGCATGGTTGAAGTTAACCGTTTGCAGTTAGGACGAGGATAACCGTGAAATTTAAGTTAGCCGTCGGTGCCAGTTTTGGTGCAGTATTTATTGCCAGTTTAGTGGCCCATGTTCCTGCGAGTTGGTTATGGCAGCATGCACCTAAAATTAATGGTTTAGCCTTAGAAGGTATTACAGGAACACCATGGCAAGGCTCTGCAGCCAATGTTCGCTGGCAGAATCAACCTTTTGGGCATTTGCAATGGAATATGCGTATTGGTCGCTTGCTACAAGGTGAGCTTGCATTTGATGTTCGGTTTGGAAAAGGCAGTGAATTTCAACTTCAAGGACAAGGGTTAGTGGGTTATAACAGTGATGGCCCATTCGCGGAAAAATTATTGTTATCAATGCCTGCCGTTCAAGCAATAGCACAGGCTCAATTGCCTGTTCCGCTAACGGTAACAGGTAATTTAGAATTAACCGTTAGAAATTATCACTATGCCGCACCCTATTGTAAAACACTTGATGCAACCTTAGCTTGGGTACAAGGATCAGCAGCAACCCCAATGGGAACGATAAACCCTGGACCTGTTTTTGCCGATTTAAGTTGTGCTAAAGGTGCAGTTGTTGCCAAAATCAATCAAACCTCGGCTGATGTTAGCAGTGATTGGCAAGCTAACCTTGCTACCAATCGCCACTATAAATTTCACGGGTGGTTTAAACCGGGAGCACAATTTCCTGCTGGGCTTGCAAAACAATTAAAATGGTTAGGCGATCCGAATACTAAAGGCCAATATAAACTTAACTATTCAGGGCGACTGTAGCGTTAGTTAACATTTTAATCACAAAAGCATTAATAACCGGCAGTCGATTTCGACTGCCGCTTTCTTTCTGGTGATTATTCGCTTTTAATTAGAGTAAGCTTTTTTTATTCTGGTAATGCATTTCATTAAACAGGACCTAATCATGGCGATAGGCAAAGATAAACCCCAAATCTTAGCTGCTGAAGTTGTAGCACAATCACGACTTTTTAAAATTGAATCATTGGAATTACGTTTTTCTAATGGTGTCGAGCGCACTTATGAGCGCATGCAGCCAAGTGGACGCCATGCAGTATTGATTGTTCCGGTTACTGCTGATGGTGATTTATTACTTATTCGTGAGTATTCAGCAGGCACTGAGCGTTATGAATTAGGTTTTCCTAAAGGTTTGATTGATGCTGGTGAAACAGCACTTGAAGCAGCAAATCGTGAATTAAAAGAAGAGATCGGTTTTGGTGCGCAACGATTACAGCCATTAAAAGAAGTGATTTTAGCCCCATCGTATTTTTCGAGCCGAATGACATTGTTTGTCGGCCAAGATTTATATCCCGAGCGTTTAGAAGGTGATGAGCCTGAGCCGTTAGAGATTGTGCGCTGGCCGTTAGCACAAGCTGAAGAGTTGCTAACACATGTTGATTTTGCAGAAGCGCGTAGTATTAGTGCGCTGTTTTTAGCCCTAAAGTATTTAGCTTGTGAGGAATAGCCAATGACACTTAACCATCTTATTCCTGAGGTGATCGATATTGCTCAAGCCTCTGGCCGCTTGATTTTAGATATTTATCAAAATGGTCAGTTTGAACAGCATATTAAATCAGATAATACCCCAGTAACCAGTGCTGACTTAGCCGCTAATCAATTAGTGGTTGAGCGACTATCATTACTGACACCAGATATTCCGGTGTTATCTGAAGAAGATGCTAATATTTCGCTGACTGAACGTAGCCAATGGTCACGTTATTGGCTGATCGACCCACTTGACGGCACACAAGAATTTATTGCGGGTAGTGGTGATTTTGCCACTATCATTGCACTTATTGAGAATAATAAGCCGGTAATGGGGGTGGTGTATGCTCCAGTCTCTGGCGTGACATATTATGCCGCGCAAGGCCAAGGGGCACATAAAATTACCGCTGATGGTGAAACGCGTGTGATCTCAACTAACAAACACCAGTCACCATTACGTGCGCTGACAATTGCGATTAGCCGACGTCAGAATGTTGATATCACTAAGGCGCGATTTGATAGTCAATATCAATATGATGTCGTTGAACTTGGCTCTGCTTCTCTAAAAGCATGTTTAGTCGCTGAAGGGGGCGCTGATTGCTATTTACGTTTAGGACCAACGGGGGAGTGGGATACCGCGGCAACGCAATGTATTGTTGAAGAAGCGGGCGGGCGAATTTTTAATACCCATATTACACCGTTGTCTTATAACTTACGCCAGACATTAGAAAATCCTAACTTTATTGTGTTAGGTGATGAACAGTTACCATGGACATCGATTCTAACTGCTGATGATCGCTTAATGACTGCCGAATAAAACCATCGCGAGTACAACATATAACGATGACGGAGCCTCAATGGCTCCGTTATTATTGTAATTTGGTGATAGTTAAAATAATCGATTAAGACCATTTAATGCCGCGACGCGAAATGCTTCTGCCATTGTCGGGTAATTGAAGGTGGTGTTAGCAAAATACTCAATAGTATTACCTTCGCCTTTTTGTTCCATGATCGCTTGGCCAATATGAATTATTTCAGCGGCACGTTCGCCAAAGCAATGAATACCGAGGATCTGTTTGGTTTCACGATGGAATAAAATTTTTAAACTCCCAACTTCAGTTCCTGCAATTTGAGCGCGCGCTAAGTGTTTAAATTGCGACCGACCGACTTCATAAGGAATTTTTGCCGCAGTTAATTGTTGCTCTGTTTGACCGACAGAACTGATCTCTGGCAGGGTATAAATACCAGTGGGAATATTAGCGATTAATTGTCCTTGCGCTTTACCAGTACTGATAGCTTGTGCCACAAATCGGCCTTGATCATAAGCCGCACTAGCAAGACTAGGGTAGCCAATTACATCCCCAACCGCATAGATATGATCCACTGTGGTTTGATAGTTACTATTAACTCGTAGTTGACCGCGCGAGTCAGCTTCTAAACCAACATGCTCTAATGCCAGTTTATCGGTATTACCAGTACGTCCATTGGCATACAGTAAACAATCAGCGCGCATCTTTTTGCCTGATTGTAAATGCACAATAACCCCGTCATCAGTGCCTTCTATGGCCTCAAAAGTTTCATCATTACGGATCATGGTACCGGTATTGGTGAGATGATAAGACAATGAGTCTGACATTTCGTTATCAAGAAATTCCAACAATCGTTGTCGAGTGTTAATCAAATCAACTTTAACCCCAAGTCCTCTAAAAATAGACGCATACTCACAGCCAATAACGCCTGCGCCATAAATAATAATATGACGCGGATCATGGGCTAATTGTAAAATTGAATCACTGTCATAAACTCGCGAATGCGTGAAATCAACACCAGCAGGTTGATAAGGGCGTGAACCCGTTGCAATAATAAATCGCTCAGCACTGAAATAATCAATGCTGCCATCATTGCAAGTCACGCTGACTGTATGAGAGTCAACAAATTGAGCTTCGCCATGAATTATTTGGCAGTGATTGCGATCATAAAAACCTTGCCGCATACGAGTTTGCTTACTGACAACTTCTGCTGCATGGTGAAGGATCTGACTAAAGGTACGGTGTAAAGTTGAGGTGTCGTTGCAATAGAGTGGGTTTTGATTGAATTCGATAATTCGGCTTACAGCATGACGTAATGATTTTGATGGAATCGTTCCCCAATGCGTACAGCCACCACCAACGCTATTTTCGCGCTCAATAATCGCAACCTTAAACCCAGCTTTAGTGAGTCCCATCGCAGCCCCTTCACCACCAGGACCACTGCCAATAACGATGACATCAAAATGATTATTTGGTGTGGATTGGTTATTAGACATAGCCTCATTCCTTGATTGGGTTATTTTATGTGAATAGTTATTATGGTAACGGTTTGGCTGATAGGGATGAATGGTTACATAGTCAGAGCTCGAACTGAGTCACGAAGTTTTTATTATTAATCAAACGTTATAGATCCTGATCGGTTATTAAACAAGCACCACAGTTTGTGATGTAAAATGCAAAATGATACTAATCTGGCTTTGCGTCAGTCGCACTCTACCTTTACTATGTGAGGGTATAGCGTCGTTACAATGACGCGGATGTTACTGTGTAAGCAGAGTATCATTGTAAGAAAATCACAGAGAAGCAGATAACTCATGGGGATTAGGGCTCAGCAAAAAGAAAAAACTCGGCGTTCATTAATTGATGCCGCTTTTAGCCAATTAAGTGCCGAGCGAAGTTTTTCTAATTTAAGTCTACGTGAAGTTGCGCGTGAAGCTGGTATTGCTCCAACATCATTTTATCGTCACTTTAAAGATATGGATGAGTTAGGGTTAACTATGGTTGATGAAGGCGGATTAATTCTTCGTCAATTAATGCGTCAGGCACGACAACGTATTGCTACCGAAGGCAGTGTTATCCGCACCTCGGTAGAGACTTTTATGGAGTTTATTGAAAGTAGTCCTAACGTATTCCGCTTATTGCTTCGTGAGCGTTCTGGTACATCGCCAGCTTTTCGAGCTGCTGTTGTGCGAGAGATACAACATTTCGTGGCGGAACTGGCTGAGTATCTTGAAGCTAAAACTGGGGTAACTCATGAAGAAGCATATACTCAAGCTGAAGCGTCAGTGACATTGGTCTTTAGCTCGGGTGCTGAAGCACTTGATCTAGATAGCCATGCTCGTGCTGAGCATGCAGAAAGACTGATTATGCAACTTAGAATGATTGCAAAAGGTGCCTATTGGTATCGAAAAGAGCGTGAGCGTCGAGAGCTCAGGCAGAAACTATAATTTCATTTTGATTTTGGTGAAGTATATATGGACAAGCAACAACTTAAAGCAGAGCGTAAAACACTGATTTTATCTGGACTAACAGGTTTATGTGGTTACGGCACTCTGGCTGTATTGTTTTCAAGCTATGTAACATTCTCTATTTTCCCTGTCTTGGCATTTGCCATGGCATTGTACTGCTTATATCAAGAATATATGCGTAAGCCGATGGCTGAAGGTATCCCAGCTGTTGCAAGTGCATGTTTCTTTGTCGGTGTGTTTGGCTACGCGGCATTACTTCGTGCTGAATACCCAGATATGGGATCAAATTTCATTCCATTAATGATTACTCTAGCATTACTATTTTGGGTGTCATACAAAATGGGTGTAATGGATAAGAAAGAGAAAAAAGCAGCGTAAGTATCTTGCGATGATAAAAACAAAAAGGCGCTATAAGCGCCTTTTTTATGTCTATATTGTGGCTAATTAAGCTTATTTACGCTCAAGCACAACTCCAGCTTCCATGTGATGGGTGTAAGGGAATTGGTCAAATAACGCGAATCGAGTAATGTTATGGGTTTCAGTTAGAATCGCCAAATTATCGCGTAGGGTTTCAGGATTGCACGAGATATACATAATATTATCGTAACCTTGCACCATACGGCAGGTACCGTCATCCATACCTGAACGTGGTGGATCAACAAAAATGGTGTTGCAATTATAACTTTGCAAATCAACATTCTGATCTTTTAGACGACGGAATTCACGTTTACCCGCCATCGCATCAGTAAAATCTTCCGCTGACATACGAATAATTTGCACGTTTTCAATGTTGTTTACCGCAATATTGTATTGGGCTGAATCAACCGAAGGCTTAGCTAGTTCAGTTGCCAGTACACGCTCAAAGTTTGGCGCGAGTGCAAGTGAAAAATTACCGTTACCACAATACAGCTCAAGTAAGTCACCAGCACTATCTTGAGTGCAATCAACCGCCCATTCCAACATTTTCTGAGCAACTTCACCATTTGGCTGAGTAAAGCTATTTTCAACTTGTTTGTAAGTTAACGTTTTATCATGAACTTTTAGTTCTTCAATGACAAAGTCTTGGTCTAAGACGATTTTCATCTTACGTGCACGACCAATCAGGTTTAACTTAAATCCTTCGTCATTCAAACGTTGCTTTAATTGTTTCGCAGCTTGAGTCCATTCATCATCTAACTGGCGGTGGTAAAGCATTGAAACTAGGATTTCACCACTTAATGTTGATAAGAAATCGACTTGGAACAGTTTATGACGCAGGGCTTTTATTGGCTTGATTGCATCAAGTAACATTGGCATTAAATCGTTAATTAAACGGCTTGCTGCAGGGAACTGATCAACACGATATTTTTCACGCGTGTGTTGATTGAACATGATGTAATACAGTTCTTCGCCTTCGTGCCATACACGAAATTCTGCACGCATACGGTAATGCTCTGCAGGAGAGGCAAACACCTCCAATTCAGGCGTTTCAAAATCGCTAAGTAGATCTTGAATACGGGCTGCTTTTTCATCCAACTGTGGCTGGTAGTCAGCGGTATTAAGGACGGTGGATGTCATAGTGTGTGCCTCGACTGCTCAAAATAAGACCGCAGATTTTATTGTATTGCACACTGATGTCCAGTGTTGGGGCAAATTAAAATTGCGGAGACCCTAAAAATCTATCACTAATAACAAACAAAACTAGACATAAAAGCAATACACCACTAGCATTCGCGCTGTGCTGGTTAGCCTTGGAAGGCTAGGGAATACGGTGTAAATCCGTAACTGACGCGCAGCGGTAATAGAGAACGAACGCACATGGATGTAATCCAAACACTGTTGATGCTCCCTACAAATAATCAGTGCATGATTTAGTATAGTGACAATGGGAAGTTGTTGCCTAGGCGACCAAATGGTCATGCTCTTAAGTCCGAATACCAACCAGCAGACAAGCAATCTTGCTTTGATATAACGCGACTTAGGAAATTGTAATGAAAAAATCCCTTTTAGCAGCGACAGTAGCGTCGTTGTGTCTCCCTTCTTTTGCTTCATTTGCCGCCGACACGACATCTGATGATGTGATGGTAGTAACGGCTAACCGCTTTGAGCAACCAGTAACATCTGTACTAGCGCCTTTTAATGTTGTCACTCGTCAAGATATCGATAACGTGCAGGCGAAAACATTAACTGAAGTATTGAGCTTATTACCAGGGGTACAGATCACTCAAAATGGTGGCCGAGGCCAAAGTTCAAGTATTTTTGTTCGCGGGGCAAACTCTGATCAAGTATTAGTCTTGGTTGATGGCATTCGTATGGCTCGCTCAGTTGCTGGCAACGTTGATTTTAACCAAATTCCATTAACTCAAGTTGAGCGGATTGAATTTACGCGCGGTGCGCGAGCTGCGATCTATGGTTCCGAAGCGATTGGCGGTGTGATAAATATCATCACCCTGACAGGTACAGATACGCCATCAAAAACGAAGTTAGATTTAGGTATTGGGAGTCATAACTACCAAGAGGCTAATGCTTCTGGCGCCTATAATATTGGGGATAAAACTGTATTACAGTTAGCTGCAGGTTACGAAAATGATAAAGGCTATAATGTTCATCCTCAACCAGGATTGAATGACGGTGATAAACATGGTTTTGATAGCCGTAATGCATCGTTAGCACTGCATCATCAATTTAGTGATCAAGTTTCAGGCTATGTCGCAACTCGGTGGTATAAAAATCATTATCAATATGATGGTTCAAGTATTTATTCTGGGCATCAGTATGTAAGAGCTGAAACGGAATTTAATGATTACTCTGCAGGTTTAAAATATGCTCAAAATAGCTATAAATCATCACTGATTTTTGATTATCAAAAGCAAGATAACCTGGATCTTATTGATAAAACTAATGTCGTGAATCGCAAAGATCAATATCACCAGCGCAATATTCAATGGCATAACCAGTACCAACTATTATCGACACTATCGGTGAGTGGTGGTATCGATTGGCGTCAAGAGCAATGGAATGATTTAACTGGTTTTGCTGGCAATAAAGAACGAGATAATACTGGTTACTATGCGATTGGCTTATGGGATTACTCGCCTGTTAGTATCGAAACCAGTGTTCGTCTAGATGATAATCAGCAATATGGCACTCATTCAACTTATAATATCGCTGGTGGCTGGTATTTGAATGACAATATTCAATTACGTGGTTCATACGGCACCGCATTTAAAGCACCGAACCTTTATCAATTGTATGTGAAAAGTGCTTGGTCAACTGGTAACCCTAATTTAAATCCTGAAACCTCAAAAAATATAGATGTCTCCTTACATGCTGATTACGACATTGGTAGTTTGGCGGTAACTGCATATCAAATGCGCATTGACGATTTAATCAGTTATACCGGCGGTACACCGTCTTATGAAAATGTTGCAGGCGAAAGCAAAATCAAAGGTATTGAAGTCGAAGCTGATTTTGATACCGGTATTATTAGTCACCAGCTAAACTTTGATTTTAAAGATCCTCGAGATAGCGAAGGTAAGCAGCTAATACGTCGTGAAAAGTTCTCATTTAAATGGGTCGGTAGCGCGAGTTATGGCGATCTAGATACCGCGGTAACGTACCAGTATCACGGCAAGCGCCCAGATTTTGATGTCGAATTACCCGCTTATGATACATGGGATCTGGCATTAACTTATTGGTTGCAGCCTAAATTAGCTCTAAAAGGCCGAGTGGCTAATCTTTTAAATGAGGATTACGAAACAGCTGCTGGTTATGCTATGCCTGGTCGAACGTTCTACACCAGTATTAATTACCAGTTTTAATATTTGATTATGTATAGACAAAGACCGCCATTGTGCGGTCTTTTTGATGGTGATGCAGATGAAAACAAAAATAATAATCGGTTGGTCATCAGGTAAAGATTCAGCGTTAACCTTATGGCGGTTATTGAACGATTCAGACTATGAGGTTGTCGGACTATTCACAACTCATGTAAATAACGATGTTCCCTTTCAAGCGACGCCTATCACGGTTGTTAAACAACAAGCACAGCGTATTGGTTTACCGTTAGTGCTTATTGCATTACCTGAAGTCTTTCCCACCAATGATATTTATCAGCAGACGATTATTGATGGCCTAAAAAATTGTGGCTTACCGTTTGATGCTGTCGCTTTTGGTGATTTGTTTGATAATGGTATTGCTGATTATCGCCGGCAGTATATTGAGCCCGCAGGATGGCAATGTATTTTCCCTTTATTAGGTCAACCTAGCACTCAATTAGCCAATGAAATTATTGAGTCTGGAATTAAAACTAAATTAGTCACCATTGACAGTACCCAATTAGATAGTCAATTTTGTGGGCGTTGGTTTGATCATCAGTTATTAAATGAGTTACCGACAGCAATTGATCCGTGTGGTGAAAATGGTGAGTTTCATTCATTGGTCGTTGATGCGCCTTTTTATCAGCAACCACTACATATAAAGTGGTTAGCTTGCGAAACAGAGACGCGATTTTGTTATCAACGCTATATGGTTATTGAGACAGATACTTTGCCGAATGTTGATATCGCAGTATCATGATAGCTTGATATCGTAATAAGGTTAGTGGTAGTGAAAAAAGTTGTCATTTTTGATTCTGGAGTGGGCGGTTTATCTGTTTATCAAGAGATCCATGCTTTACTACCGCAAGTGCAGTTCATCTATGCTTTTGATAATGCAGCTTTTCCTTATGGCGAGCTTGATGATGCCACCTTAATTAAGCGTACTAATCATATTGTGACGTTACTTGCTAACCAGTATCAGGCTGATTTAGTCGTTATCGCTTGTAATACCGCCAGCACGATTGTTTTACCTTCTTTGCGTCAACAGTTAACCATTCCGGTGGTGGGCGTAGTACCAGCAATAAAACCAGCCGCTTTAATTAGTCAGACTAAATCCATTGGGTTACTAGCCACTCCAGCAACGGTAAATCGAGATTATACCCATCAATTAGTACAGCAGTTTGCTAATGGGTGTGAGGTTAAGATGATTGGTTCGACACGATTAGTTGAAATGGCAGAGCAGAAACTACGTGGTAAAACTGTTGATATGGGGGAATTGGAACAAATTTTAAAACCTTGGCAAGGGACAATCGATAGTATCGTCTTAGGTTGCACTCACTTTCCATTGATCAAGCAAGAAATTCAGACCGCCTTTAAGCATCCAGTTAATGTGGTGGATTCAGGTAAGGCAATTGCTAAGCGAGTTGCACTATTGTTAGAACTGCCGAGTGGTGGTGTAGCGTTTGGTAATGCAATAAAGAATGTCACATACAGCAGCGCCGCAACATATGATGCTGCGGCGCTGAATAAAAGCTTAAATGCAATGCAGTTAGATACTATTCAAGATCTAAACTATCCGCATTTTTAGGCTCATTAGCCTCACGTACTTTTAGTGTGCGTTGACCATATTCTTGGTTGTTAAGTTGCTCAATGGCATGTTCCGCATCTTGGCTACTCATAACAACAAAGCCAAAACCTCTACGCTTGCCTGTACGCTTGTCTTTCATTAGGCGGACGGCAAAAACATCACCATGCTCAGCGAAAAGATTTTTTACATCACTCTCATTTGCACGATAAGGAAGGTTGCCAACATAAAGTGTTTTACTGCTCTGAGAGGGATCTGATTCATCGAGGATGGTATGTTTACTTTCTTGCATAAAGTGTAACGCCAGTCCTGTCAGCATTGCACCTAGTGCAAAACTGATGGCTGGTAGAGAACTACTGAACATACTAAAGATTAAGGCGCCAATGATAGCGATAGCAATCACGGTTATTGTGGTTTGGTTATTTGATTTCATATTTAAAGTACATCTCAAAAGGGAAAGAGAAGAATGCATTAAGTTGGTGTTTTAACATCAAGCTTACAATGATGCCAATTTTAATGACCTGTAATTCATAATAATTGAGCTTAAATTTACTCGCATGTGCTTATTACAGTCACATTGTTCACATTAGATGAAATAATCGGCAATTACATTCTTTTTTTTTAAAAAGGCTTGTCAGAGTGATCAAAGTCTCTATAATGCGGCTCCATCGAAAGGGAATACGGTTCAACAACCGACAGAGTTCAAACTTTTGATATTTAACTTATTAGTAATGATTAATCTTTAATTCAATGAATATTAGATGATTCTTTCTAAGAAGTTTTTCTTTAGCTGTTATAGCGAAGAAGAGTCAATAAGACGTTTTAAATAATAAAATTTCTTGTTGACTTTATATTGAGGTTGCGTATTATGCGCACCTGACTTGCTGAAGCGTAAATCGCTAAGGCATTGAAAGTCAACGTTCTTTAACAATTTGACCATGCAATCTGTGTGGGCACTCGTTGAATAGTTAAGTCGAAAGATTTATCAATGAACTGAGTGACCAATACAAATAACCTAATCTATTTATAGAGAAGATTGTTTGGCACAGTCAATTCATTATCGTTCTCTTCTCTATATGAAAAGAACAACGATAATAGCTTTAAAATTACTAAGGTAGTTTTGAAGTCAGTATTCATTGAGCCGTTTCGAAAGAAACAACAAAACTTTAATTGAAGAGTTTGATCATGGCTCAGATTGAACGCTGGCGGCAGGCCTAACACATGCAAGTCGAGCGGTAACAGAAAGAAAGCTTGCTTTCTTTGCTGACGAGCGGCGGACGGGTGAGTAATGCCTGGGAATATACCCTGATGTGGGGGATAACTATTGGAAACGATAGCTAATACCGCATAATCTCTTCGGAGCAAAGAGGGGGACCTTCGGGCCTCTCGCGTCAGGATTAGCC
>NZ_UNRL01000010.1:0-125478 GCF_900537155.1 Photobacterium sp. Alg240-V54 | reverse complement strand
CTTCAGATATAGCAGGACACTCAGCAACAGCAACAACAGATAAACCTTATGAGATCGATACTAGCATCGAGGCAGTCATTACCATTAACGATGTTACTACTGATAATATTATTAATGAAGTAGAAGCCACCGAAACGATCCCGCTTAACGGTAATGTTGGTGGCGATGTTAAGGTTGGAGATATTGTTACTGTCACTGTAGATGGCAACGAATATACAACGGCTGTTATTGAAAAAGATGGCCAGTTAGTGTGGGAAGTAGACGTACCGGGATCTGTTTTGGCCAATGCCAGTGTTGATACCATTACAGCAACCGTCACCGCGACAGATTCAGCGGGTAATGAGAAAGAAGCGACATCTTCTCACGATTATGAAGTGAAAACGTTAGCAGCCAGTATTACGATTGATGATGTCACTGCTGATAACACAATCAATGCMACGGAATCAACAGAGRTTATTCCCGTCAGTGGTAAAGTGGGGGGCGGAGTAAAAGTTGGTGATGTTGTAACGGTAACYATAGATGGAAATCAATACACCACGCCTGTTATCGAGAAAGATGGCCAATTAATCTGGACGGTTGATGTYGATGGAACAACGTTACTTCAAGCAAGTAAAGATACCATCTCAGCCACAGTAACWACGCAAGATGATGCTGGAAATTCTGCCTCTGCCAGTAGCACCCATGATTATCTCATTGATATTCAGGCAAGTATCACTATCAATCCCATTACTGGCGACAATATCATAACCCAATCTGAAGGCAATGAAGCGATACTGCCTATCACCGGATTTGTCGGTAAAGATGTACWACCRGGCGATCGTGTTACGGTGACCATTGATGGTAATGAATACAYAACCACTGTGAACGAAGATCTTAGCTGGACAGTGAATGTCACAGGGGAAGATATTTTAAARGCAGATCAAGTTACAGCCTCTGTTACCACAAATTATGGCGCTCCAACAGAAGCTACCGCATCCGATACCGAAGATTACAATGTCGTAATAGAAGCCAGTATTACGATAGATAGCATTGCAGATGATGGCATYATTAATCAAGACGAGAGTGAGGGTAAAGTACCGATTACAGGTAGCGTTGGTAACGACGTAAAACCGGGTGATGTGGTGACAATAAYGATTGGTGATRARACGTATACCACAACGGTGAACGCAGACAAAACATGGACAGTAGAGGTCGATGGTAGCGCTTTGGTCGAAAATGGTAGTGACAATGTGAATGCATCGGTCACGACTTCAGATATAGCAGGACACTCAGCAACAGCAACRACAGATAAACCTTATGAGATCGATACTAGCATCGAGGCAGTCATTACCATTAACGATGTTACTGCTGATAATATTATTAATGAAGTAGAAGCCACCGAAACGATCCCGCTTAACGGTAATGTTGGTGGCGATGTTAAGGTTGGAGATATTGTTACTGTCACTGTAGATGGCAACGAATATACAACGGCTGTTATTGAAAAAGATGGTCAGTTAGTGTGGGAAGTAGACGTACCGGGATCTGTTTTGGCCAATGCCAGTGTTGATACCATTACAGCAACCGTCACCGCGACAGATTCAGCGGGTAATGAGAAAGAAGCGACATCTTCTCACGATTATGAAGTGAAAACGTTAGCAGCCAGTATTACGATTGATGATGTCACTGCTGATAACACAATCAATGAAACTGAAGCAACAGAGGTTATTCCCGTCAGTGGTAAAGTGGGAGGCGGAGTAAAAGTCGGTGATGTTGTAACGGTAACCATAGATGGAAATCAATACACCACGCCTGTTATCGAGAAAGATGGCCAATTAATCTGGACGGTTGATGTTGATGGCTCGGTACTCACTAGTGCCAGTGTTGATACCATTACCGCAACGGTCACGGCGACAGATACTGCGGGTAATGTTAAACAAGCAATATCTACCCATGATTATGACGTTAAAACGTTAGATGTTAGCGTGACTGTTGAATCGATTAATGATGGTGATCCTATAACGGGCACACAATATGATAATAATGAATCAGTAAACGTGAGTGGTCTTGTTGGGGGAGATGCAAAAGAAGGCGACACCGTGACGTTACATTTTGGTGACAGTAATGTCCAAACGAGTGTTGTTAAATTACCAAGTGGAGAACTTGGTTATATAGCTCAAGTGCCTGGTGGGTTATTTGTTCCAAATAGTGATGATGGTTTTACAGGAGAGATACAGGCAACTATTTCAATTAGTGATGCGTTTGGTAATACTGCAGATAGTAACGCAGATAAAAATTATGATACTGAAGGAGAGGTGATTACGGGAGGTCCTGAAAATAACACGTTAACAGGAACGGGGTATAACGATCTTATTATTGGTGATTCTTACGTTAAAGCAGAAAAAGTGGCAGTGAACCTCGTGTTGGATTTATCTGGTTCGATGTCGATCAAAGAAGTTCAACCAGATGATATTCAACTGGTTAACGGTAATACTTCTGGTACTGTTATATTGACTCAAAGCCTAACTGGTCAAGATTTTCGTATTGATTTTTCTACTATTGAGGAGCTCAGTAATATTTTAAGCACCTCTTTTGGTTCACCATTAGGATTTTCCCAATTTTCTTCTGAAATTAATTTTGAGTTTCCAAGTGGGATTACGCAAAAAATAGACGATATTTATACCGATATAGGTTTAACTTCCCGTATTGATCTTGCTAAAAGCTCAATAAAGCAAGTGGTTGATAACTATGGCGATGTGCTAAATAACACTCAGCTATCGGAACTCGATTTTACTTTCATCACATTTGCGACAGCTGTTGATAGCCAAACAAAATTTAGTTGGGATTTTACGGAAAATACCCTAGTAACAGCAACGGGCGTTACTATTTCTGACTATTTAACCAGTGTGGTTCCTTTAACTGGGGGAGACAGTTTAACTAACTATGACCCAGCGATTGTTGATGCAATTAATTCATTCGATGATGCCGATAAATCTAATATCGTTTACTTCATTACCGATGGAATGGACACCGTTGAAGAATCAAATGGAGAATTCTTCGATAAGAATGTTGTTATTAATCAAACTCAAGCCAATTTAACGCAATACTCTCCCATAATTGTTCCTATTTCAATAGGTTCTATCGCAGCGAATAACCCTGATGCACAACATACGTTAAATGAAATGGCATCATTAGGATTTGATTATGAGGCTGACAATACCGGTAATAGTCAGGTCATCATTGCGTCTAACACAGCGCAACTTGATAACGCAGTAAACAACTCTTTCGGCACAATTATTGGTGGTAACGATATTATTCATGGCGGAAAAGGTGACGATTTTATTGTTGCTGATACATTAAATAATACATGGTTACTTGATCGCTATGGCTCTGGCGATACTAACATGTCTGATGTTATTAATAGCGGTACGACATTATCCGAAGTGCTATACAGTGTTGTTGCAAGTGAACAGGGGGTTGATGTAGATAGCTTAACAATGAAAGATATCTATCAGTTTGTTCAAAATAATCAAAGTGATCTTGTCGTTGAAGGTTCAAACAATAATGGTAAAGATACCATTTTTGGTGATGAAGGTGATGATATTTTATTTGGTTCAGGGAGTGAAGATGAATTAACTGGCGGCCCAGGGGACGATTTACTGTTTGGTCAAAGTGGTAATGATATTTTGATTGCAGATGCAGGCAACGATATATTAAATGGCGGAGCGGGTGAAGATATTTTTCAACTTAATGTTCTTTCAACAACAGAGCCTACAACTACGACCATCAATGATTTTGAGACAGACGAAACGATTGATATTAGCAGCATTTTAGAAACAGGGAGTACCATCGATGATCTACTCGATAAAGTGACTTCAGCTGAAGTAGTTGGTAATGATATTAGTTTAACATTTGAAAATGATCATAAAGTGGAATTGAAGGACGTTAAAGATCTTTATGTAGGGTTAGGTACATCAACAGAAGATATTGTCACTACCTTGTTTAATAATGATGTGTTTAATGTGATCAAATAAAGCAGAATAAATACCCGTGGACAATTGGGCATTTACGACCAACCAGCGTTATCTGTCGCTAACGTATTAGCTGGTTTATTCAAAGAATGAGTAATGCGACGTAGTGCACGACTATAACTATTAATAGTTGTTGGACATTTACCTTGCAGAGCCTAATGAGTAATATGGTGGTAATGGTTTGTTTTTAACTGATTGATAATTTGCGATATTTCAAATAAAAGGAGTTTATATGGAATCGAAACAAGCTGAGTTATTGGCTTTGCTAACTCAACAGTACCGTGAATATTGTGCAATACCATTAGATGAAATACAGCAAAAACGCGACAAGAAATCATTTATTAATGGGCTTATGGCGGCGTCTCGAGTCATCGGTATTAGTTATGAGCAGCTCAATGAAATTGTTGGTGCTAATGCTGAATCAAGAGCTGTAAATCTTGACGACAAGATTGAGATCCCAACTTATGTTCGCCATAAAATTATAATTGGACCATAGCAAGAACCATCACCGGGCGACATAAAGACTCTTTCAGTGGTGTTTTTAGACTCAAATCAGCACTAAATAGGCTGCCAATTGCGCGTTATTTAGTATCAAAATGGCAGATTATAGCCTCCGTTAGACGCTTTTTCTTGGAATATTTAGCCATCAATATTCTGCATCTATTTAATTTTAATATAAATTACGCCAACTCATCATTCTTGAAATCTTTGTCACTTTTAATGGTGAATGATTTTAACGCTAAAAAAGCCTATTCTTCCTTTTTTAGTTAAGGAACGTTGATGAAATTTAATTGCAAAAAAATAACGACATTGATTCGTTCGGTAATAACCGTTTCAGCACTGTTAGCTTGTGGTTCGGCTTTGGCGGCCGATAATGCGGCGAGCAATAAGCTAGATTGGCACGTTTTAGATGCTGCTACAGTAAATAGCACTGCATCTTTGTGTGCCAATTCAACGGTAAAAGTGTGCAATGGTGACATTCTTAATGCGCTGTATGCTGAAAATAACTATATGCCATATTGGTTTAATCCAGTGCTTGTCAATGCGATTATGCCGCAATTACAAGCGTTGGCAGATTCCAAAACACTACCCGGTATGTCGCAACGTCTAAAAGAGTTGAAACAACTACAAGCGTTGCCAGATGAGCGTGGGTTTGATCTGCTATTAACTGATACCTATTTGATTTACGCCGATTATGTACATCAATTAATGCAAGATCCTCGACCATTATATAATTCACAGCCTGTGACATTGACGCCGTTGACATTGAAAATGGCGCAGAATTATTTCCCATTAACGGTTCAAAAGATCAACTCTCTTATTCCTTCTTCGCTGTTTGTGCCAACAATGGATGTTATTAGCCACTTATTATCGCTACCGGCTAACCCGCTTGATTCGAGTACCGTTCACTTTGATGGCGTCGTCCACCTCGGCGATACCATTCCTTATGGTGCTAAAGTGGCGACTGTGCTTTGGAATTTGGGCTATTTAACTCAGCCTCAATACCAACAAGTTACCGCTCAAACAAAGATTACCAATACGGGTGTGATGAATAAAGCAATAAAAAGCTTTCAAGGTAATTATGGTCTGAAGATGGACGGTATTATTGGGTCAGATGTTGTTAGCCAATTAATCCGTCCTTATTCTAGTTTGGCACGTATTACGGCATTGAATTTACAACGTGAGCGTTTTGCACAGTTGCAAGGAAATGGCCCACAAATTATTGTTAATATTCCTGATTTTAAAATGAGGCTATATGACAATAAAAAATCGGTATTTGAATCGAAAATTATCGATGGCATGCCAAAACGGCCAACCAATTTGTTTCAGTCATACATTAATACGGTGGTGATTAACCCTTATTGGTATGTGCCTGAAACGATAAAGGTTCAGAATATTATTCCAGCGGCTAAAGCGAATCCTAATTTTTTAAAGAATAGTCATATTGATGTGATTAATAGTTGGACAGATCGGTCTGTTGTGCCACCAGAATCAATTGACTGGGCGACGGTAAATCCAAAGACATTTCCTCATCAGTTTCGTCAAGATACAGGCCCTGAAAATGCGTTAGGTCGGGTGGCGTTCTTGATGCCTGATTCGTTCTCTGTATATATGCATGATGAATCACAATCAGAGTATCCATTGTTTAACCGCTACCACCGTGATTTAAGTTCTGGCTGTATGCGTGTTCAAAACCCACGTCAGATGGCAACATTAATTCTGGCTTATCAAAATATGCCGAATTTACCTTCGGTTGACGATATGATTAATACCAATAATCACCGTGAAATTGGTTTAAATACACGTGTCAATGTTGATGTGGCTTACTTAACAGCGTGGGTAACACCTGATGGCCAGTTAGAGATGCGCCGTGATATTTACGGTTATGATAATCCGCGTGCTCAACCGATTCAGAATCAATTTATTTCGATTCCAAATTACCGAACGCATCAACGTATTAAATTGGCATTAAATGGTCAAAGTAGCTGATTTAGAAAATACATATTGCTGATTCGCTTAATTAAACAAAGATAGAAAAAGATAGGACACCCATAAATATCACGTGAATAAGATATGGGTGTCCTGTCTTTTTTTTTTTAGTGAAAAGGCGCAACGTGCTCTGATTTCGATTCAAATTCTTTAATAACGCAGATTTTACCCTCAGGCGTAAATTTAATAATAGATACCCCATTAAAATCATTAACGTCTAATTTTTGTTGTTCTTTAAAATACCACTCAACAACCACGGTATTTGTGCTCGGCTCATGAATAAATTGCTTAATTTCCCAAGCTAATACTGTTTGCTTGGCTAGCATGTCATCGATCCAATGATAAATTTCAGATAATCCAACGTATTCAGGCCCATAGCATTCACTGTAATAGATATCTGCTGTAAAAAGCTTATCTAGATGTGAAAAATCGCGTTTGATCCACATTTGAAAATAATGGCTAATAACTAATTCATAGTCAGATTTTTTCATGGTAATCAATCCTATGTTTGTAGAAAACAGACTCAATTTGACATATTGAAACCTTTGAAAGATAGATTATATCGCGAGTGAAAAAGCGAACTTAGATCAGATTTTGATACTTTAAAAGCAAATCGAGATTTACGAAAAGGCATTATCTTTCACTCGCGATGATATGATGCTTACAGATTAATAATGATGGAAAACACATGATGAATATAGTGCCAGTAGATGACAGTAACGCTCATGTTTATGCTAATTTGTATCAAGGCTATGCTGCAGAATTTTCTCAAATTGTTGTTGATAAACCAAATGTAGATGGGGTGTTTGAGATTTATCCTCAGCTAAAGGACAGTGTTACAGGTTATCTACTTTATATAGATGGTATTCCAGCCGCTTTAACAGCAATAGATGAAAGCACGCTTCAAGCGTATGAAATTTGTGACTTCTATGTATTGCCTTGTTTTAGAAAAAATAAAGTCGGTAAGCGCTTTATTTCGAGTTTATTTGAGCGCCTTGGCGGTTGTTGGGAAATCAAGCAAGTTGCAGGTGCTGATCACGCTATTAGTTTCTGGCGTGACGTTGTGAGTGACTATACATCAGATAATTATATTGAAGATATATACCAAGACCATAAATGGGGAACAGTAACAAGGCAACGCTTTACACACCTAAAATAGCTTAAAGAAAAAAGGACAAAAATAGGACAGCCATAAATTATAACCTTGGACAAGGTATGGCTGTCCCATCTCTTATTTCACGTTATTTTTTGATTATTTTCATCTCTAATTGTTGCTGTAAAAAATCAATAAAGCAGCGGGTTTTTGCCGGTAATAATCGCGTTTCTGTGATGGCATAAATGGGTACTGCGGCACTTTTCCAATCGGGAAGTACATGAGTTAACTTACCTTGTTCTAATTCTTGAGCCACAATCTCTTTCGGCATTAGAATTAGCCCCATATTTAATATCGCTAGCTGCTTGATCATTCCGATACTATTAACAAATAACTTGTTGGTTACTTTTATATCTGCGCGAGTATCTTGATTATATAACGTCCAGTGGGCGGACTTTACAATACTAAAGCATTGATGATTAACTAAATCGTTAGGAGTTTGTGGTTCGCCGTATTGGGCTAAGTAAGTAGGGCTGGCATACACATAATGATGAAAGCGGGCAATTTTACGGGCAATTAAGCTCGAGTTTTCACTTTCTCCTGCGCGAATAGCAACATCAAACGATTCTGATGTCATATCAACGCGGCGAGAGCTTAAATCAAACTCTAACCGAATATCTGGGTAGCGCTGACTGAATTCTGGTAATAATGGCGCGATATAAATAGTCGCAAAATCAATCGGCGCAGAGATACGCACAGTACCTGTTGGATGTGTTACTAGTTCACCTAATTGTTCATGAGCAAGTTTAGCCTCGTCGACAATACGACGACAGCGTTGATAATAAAGCTGACCAGCTTCTGTTAGTTCTATTTTTCGCGTAGTGCGATGAAACAATCTTAGACCTATTGCTTTTTCTAAGGCGCTAATTCTTCGAGATAGGGTGGAGTTAGGTACTCCTGTTACTTCAGCCGCCTGACGAAAACTCATCACTTTTGCTACTTCTACAAATAGCGCCATATCATCAAGTAGTTTCATTATTATCCCATTTATGAACCAATCATTTCCATTTTAGATTGTTTAAGTCATTAATGGAATTGTATAACATGGCTTTATCAAATGAAGACGGAAAAGAGACGATTATGCAAACTCAAAAGAAGACAGTACTTGTTGTTGGTGCGACTGGTTTTTTAGGTCGTAAAATTTTACGTAAGTTAATGCAGTACCCACATATTGATATTAAGGCGATGTCACGTAAAGGTGCACCAAGTGATAATGAGTTTGCAGCGTTAGAGTGGGTTAAAGCCGATATGCTGGATACTGAGTCTTTAGATGTAGCAATGCAGAATGTTGATATTGTAATTAGCTCTGCCAATGGATATATGAAAGAAAGTCTTGATGCTGATTTTCAGGGTAATAAGAATTTAGCTGAAGCTGCGGCAAGAGCAAATATCAAGCGGTTTGTGTTCTTGAGTATTGTGAACAGTGATGAGGCTGAAAGTGTACCGCATTTTCATGCTAAAAAAGTGGCTGAAGATGTGATTAAACGCGCAGGGATCCCTTATGTCTTCGTTCGTGCTCCGGCATTTTTAGATCAAACCTCAGACTATATTGCTGATGGTTTTAAGGCGGGGCGCTTTTATGCTATTGGCGATACAACAACCAAGTGGTCATATATTCTAACTGATGATTTAGCTGATTATTTAGCACAAGCTGCGGCGTATGCTGGTGATGATATTAACAATCAATCGATTGATGTGGGTTGGCAAGATGGCGCAAAAAGCCAAGCTGAACTGATACAAATGATCACTGAGGTGACAGGTAAAAAGCTATCAACGTGGACGATCCCTTGGTTTGTATTCTCGTTATTTGTACGCCCAATTAAGCTTTTTAGTGAATTGGGTTATGACATGTTGCAAATGTTCTTGTTCTTTAAAAAAGGCCGCTTTGTTGCTGACATTTCTCAACATGAGCGATTTTTTGGACCAGCACCGGTAGCAAAAGATGTGATTAAACGTTGGGCTAAGGCGAATCAGTTTATTTAATAACAGCTTAAGTGTTGATTATATTATTTATAAAAATGGCCTCAATAAATATTGAGGCCATAATTTAGTTACTATCTTAATGCGACTGATGATAGTGACGTTTTAAATAATGTGCATTGGTTATTATACCGTGCACTTTATTGTTATTTAGTCATCTTTTCTATCGTCGTCGTCATCGTCGTCGTCGTCGTCATCGTCGTCGTCATCGTCGTCGTCATCGTCGTCGTCGTCATCGTCATCGTCATCGTCGTCGTCGTCGTCGTCGTCGTCATGATCATCATCGTCGTCATGATCATCATCGTCGTCGTGATCATCATCATCGTCGTGATCATCATCGTCATCAGTTTCTATTTCATCAAGGTATAGACCTTCAGATTCAGCGCTAACAATTGGTAGTACTGAATAATCATGAGATAGAATGTTATCAACAAAAATCCACTTGTTTTCTACTTCATCTGCAGTAAATGTGACATCCATAAAGCCACGATCACAAATGTTTGCCCACTTTAGATCTTTAATCAGTAATGGGAATAACTTTGCTAATTCAAGCATTAATGCTCTAGGCAACGGTAAGTAATATTCCATGCCAGGAGAACCAACAGATGACGCAGCAAATTCAACACCACAGTTTTGGGCATCTTTATTAACGAGCTCACCAGCCCATGCATTATGCGTATCGCCAGCAAAACTAACTAATGATTTACCGTAAGTATCAACTTGCTTATATACCCAATCACGATCTCGTGGGTAGCCATCCCAAGCATCTAAGTTATAAGGTGCTAGTAGACGACTTGGGTTACGTGCTGCTTCCATAACGATATTACCGTCATAGTATGAGCGAGTACGATGTGCTTCTTTTGCACCTAATAATGCAATTAGAAGGTTAAACGGCACATCCATTTTGGTCATTAATACTTGCTGACCAAGTACTGTCCAACGCGCATCGTGCTTTTCAAACTCATGTTTGATCCACTGCTTTTGTTTTTTACCTAATAGCTTTTGAGAAGGCGCATACAGATCTTTCTGGAGCTGTTTATAAGCCCCTTTAGGATCATTGGCATTGTAATTACCATATTCAAGTTGCTTGCTACGGCCTGTTACACGCGTATCAAGCATAAGTAGGTGGACAAGATCGCCCCATACAAAACTACGATAAATTTCACCGTCTGCAACCATGTTGTCACGGATTGGTAACCACTCATGGAATGCTTGAATGGCTCCTTCACGACGTGTAATGAACTCACCTTCTTGCGGCTGATGGTTTAACGCGCCATCTTTCCATGTGTTATCTGCAATTTCATGATCATCCCAGATATTGATGAAAGGTAATTGAGCATGCAATGCTTGCAGATCAGGATCTGAACGGTATTGCGAGTAACGCTTACGGTAATCGGTTAGCGTAATACACTCGTGTGCTGGTGAAGGAACACGATCAAGAGCGACAGCATTTTCACTCGCATATTCACCCATACCATATTCATAGATGTAATCACCGATATGCAATAGAGCATCATATGGATTACGTTTATGTTCGGCATTAATTTGCTTATATACGTTAAAGTAACCAGCAGGGTGGTTAGCACAAGTTGCAATCGCAAATCGTACTTCTTTAACGTTTTTATCTTTAGGCAACGTCCGCGTTTTACCAACAATAGTTTTAATTACACCAACCGAGAAGCGGTAGTAATAGATTTTATTTGCAGATAAACCTTTAGCGTCAACTTTTACAATATAATCATTTTTGCTATCAGCAATAGCAGTGCCTGATTTATAGTTTTTGGTAAAGCTTTTATTAGTCGCAACTTCCCATTTAACTGCTGCTTGCGTTAAATTTAACGATGAATCGGGAATAAAGCGTGTCCATAGGATAACAGCGTTGTGTAATGGATCACCACTTGCAACACCGTGAGTAAATTGTCCAAACATGTTACGGTTATTAAATGCAGCTTCAGTTGCATTTGGCAATTGGCCTAATGCAGATGTTGAAGCTAAGCCTGAACCAATAGTCAGGAGTTGTAAAAAATTACGTCTTTTCATTGCTATTAAATGCTTTGTTAGTATTTTTTTGCAATATATACCTTCGAGTGATTCAAGTGCACGATGTTTTTTTAGATTAATTGTAATAAAATGTGTTTTTAATGCATTTTTTTCTGGATTTATTGAATATATTCAGGTTGGTTATGGCGTTAGGTTGATAAGATGTTATGAAAATCAAATACGATAGATGATAGAAATTATTGTTGATTGTTATTATTTAATTTTTCGCTTGAGTAAGTGGCTGTAATATTGTCAATTTTAATTTTTTATTGTTCTGGCTATTTAATAACTCAATTATTTGCGTGTGCGATATAAATACTAATGTTAATTAGTTGATTAACAAGTACCAATATAATTACATGTGCTCATTAGCTTCTAATTTTTCAGTGAATATTATTTGCATTGTGAATTAATTAACGCTTGGTATTGAGCTGGACTATTTGATGCTAAATATTTGAATGATCGCTAATAGAATATAAGTTGAAAGCTTAATCGAATAGTAGAGTAATCATCACGTTGTAGAATCATACTCTATTTATTATTCTAATCACTAAATGTTAATAAGCGGCGATATTAGGATCAACACATTGAAATATTTGGCCTAAAGAGTCGTTATTTAACAGTAAATCATGACTTAATCGCGCGACTTCACCACGTGTAATCGCACCGTGAATTTCAATATGTTGTGAGATTTCACCTTGGTGCGTTGGATCACCGTCTTTAAGTCCTGCGGGGCGAAGAATGGTATAGTCTAAGCGGCTGCTTTGTAGCCATGCCTCAGCGAGTGTTTTTTCACGTAATGCGTTACCAAACACCTGTTTTGCTCGCTCTGACATAAATTGCCATGAATCCCCACATCCCAGAGAAGTGATCAGTAATAAACGTGTTAAACCGTGCTGCTCAAGGGCATCAATTAAATAGCGGTGACCAATATAATCAACGGGAGTGTCAGCTTCAAAACTACCCATTGTTGATATAGTTATCGTATTCTCTGGTAGTAGATCGATAGTGTCATTAACTTGCTGCTTAATGGTCGCATCGCAGCAAATAGATCTAATATGTTGTTGTGATATATTAGGGTTTTTGGTTGGATTTCTTGCAATGGCAATAACAGTGAAACCTTGTTGATGGAAGTAATCGACCATGACAGCTCCCAATCCGCTGCTCGCGCCCCATATGGCAATATTCATTAAAGCGACACTCCACTAGTTGATAATGATAATAGTTTTCATTCTATGGTAAAAGAGTCAGCTAAAAAAGCCCTTTAGATCAAATTCTCTTTTCGTTAAAAGTATATAAAGTTGATCTGAGAAAGATCTATTTTGTTTAGATAAAAGTGAATGGGTATAAAAAGGGCTGTGTGATAGCCCTTTGAGAAAGAAGAGTATTTTATCCTATTTCGGTGTACAAGTTCATTAAGCCACAACAATCGCAGGCCAAAATACTAAAACTTTTGCCAATGCACTATAGGTGATTTGGGTATTAAACGCGGAAAAAAGAGCAATACTCCAGTCAAACCAATAATGCTGTTAAGCGAGTAAAATCAGTTAATGGTGTCTATTGTTATCAATAGCCGTGGTATTGAGTATAATTGCGACAAAATTAAACCGTGTGCCTGTGTTAGTTCAGCATAGTGTATATAAGCAGCATTTAAAGGATCGTTATGTCTAACAAATATGAGTCAATGGTTAATGATTATTGTGTGGTTGTGAAAGCAATTGAATCTTATGTAGCGTCTAAAGTTACTGATTTTGAGTATTGGGATGCAGAAGTCACTAAATTTTTTATTGATACTGAATCTGCAAGCTATATGTACGATTATGTTGAAGCCGCGAATATGTTTGGTGTTTCAGAATTGCAGATGCAACATTTCTTAATCGTACATTGCTGTTTAGGCGATTATTTAGATGGGCTTATTGGTGATAAAGAGCCAGAGGCTTGGGATATGAAAGATCAACAATTAGTTGTGGCTTACAGTGACAGTTCAGAAGATGTATTCCAAATCGCTGATATTTGCGAGCTTATGGCTAAAACAGAAGCTGCAGGTTGGACTTTTGAAGATTTAGTAAAAGCAGAAAAAGAATTGCAACAGCAAGCCAAGCATTTAGCATAATAATGAAGAGATATGTGCCGTGATGTGGCACATATCTCCTGTCATATAAATAAGTTAGCGATGGGCACTAATAGCGATTTCGATACTGTTGTATTCGGTTTTTTGACCTAAAATCGTCAGTAGATTAGTGGTTTCAACCAAACGTCGAAATCTTGGATGCTCGATATTAACAAAGATCAATGTGATGTTGCGATGGGTCAGCTTTTGACTTAATACTTCAATTTTATCCACCGCAGTTAAATCCATATCACTGATACTACTCGCATCAATAATGATCAAACTCAGCAGTGGTCGAGTATTAGCAAGGTGCAAAATACGTTCTTCAAAATATGAAAAAGTCGTAAAATATAACGGCGCTGAAAAGTGAAGTACAGCAACATCTTCTTCAGTCGATAAATTATCTTCAGGGTTTAAACGTGAGCGGTGTCCCCAATGATCACAGTGAGGTTGACGAAATAATTCTTCACAGTTTGGACGAGTGATAATAAACACACTGTGTAGTAATGATAATAACACCCCAAACATTACCCCAATATCAATTCTAAAAGTGACTATCATTAATATGGTTGCAAGACACAGATAGAATTCTTGACGATTCTGTTGGTAAATCCGTTTAATTTCAGTCCATTTGAAAATGCTTAAGCCGACATACATTAAGATCCCCGCTAATGTTGCTTTGGGGATCAAATGAAACACATTTTGCGCATAGAGTAGCACTAAACAAATTACCGCAGCTGAAAATAATGCCGCCCATTTTGAGTGCGCACCACCTTGCTGAATTAACATACTGCGTGGCGGACTCGCATTGCCAGGAAAACCACCAATTAACCCTGATAACACCGAGCCCAAGCCGATACCTGCAAAGTCGCGATTAAAGTTAGGGGTGGTATTACGATCTTTAATCGTATTAGAAACCGCTGATGTTTGAACAATACAAATCATTGCGATCAATAACGCTAATGGAAAAATCGTTAATGCTTGTTGCCAAGGAAGGCCAATAAACGCCCAATGTAATTCAAAACCAGCTGGGTTAGATAAGGTTGGAATATGAACATTATTGGCATTTAACCCTATTTCAATTGCAATACTAACGGCTAAAGCAACCAATGCTGCTGGGAAGCGTTTATATTGGCGACTAAACCAAAAGATAAAACCAAAGACACCACCGCCAATTAAAGTGGTAATAATATTAAACTGTTTTATATTCAGCATTAAATGGTAAATAGCAGGAAACGGTGAGGCTACGTCATGCGGCAGGTCTAAAATTGCAGGTAGCTGACTTACAATGATATGAATTGAGACGCCAGCTAAAAAACCTAATGTCACTGGGTAAGACAATAAATTAGCAACCCAACCTAATTTAAATACATATACCGCGAGTAAAATCCCACCAACCAGTAATGCTAATAAAGAAGCAAGTGCCATATATTGCGCGCTGAATAACGCAGCATAACCCGCAAGACTTACAGCAAAAATAGGCGCAATAGTAGAATCTGCACCACATGATAAATAACGATTACTGCCAAAAAGGAAAAAACCAACACTGGATACAACAAAAACGTATAAACCGTAAATAACGGGAAAACCTGCTAAATGTGCTGTTGCCATTTGAGCGGGTAATGCAATGGCAGCGACGGATAATCCAGCAAAAATATCCTGACGCCATGCCACCACATTATGTACTTTACTTTGCATTTGATCGTTCGCTTAAAGATGACGCTATAAATTACGTGCATAATCGCATTCTTTATACGAATATCAAACTATTAATACATCCTCAGCGTGCTGTAATTCCTTGAATTGTGAAACGGGAATAGAAGTTCTCATAATATCAAACCCCGAAATTACTATTTTGGAATGTGTATCATCACACTAAAATCGCTATTGATTGTTTGTGAGATTGTTAATTGGTACTGATTGACGTTACAAATATTATTAACAATCGATAGCCCTAAACCATGGCGACTATCGCTTGATCTTGAACGATCATGCTGATAAAGCGGCTGAATTAATTTTTTAAGTTCAGTTTCTGAATAGCGAACCGTTGCGGTGTTAATGACTTCGATAATGAAGTTTGGTGTTGTATCGACAATGTTTATTTGAATATTGGTCGTGGGTAAACTATAAAACAGCGCATTATCAATTAAATTGGTTAGAATTGTTTTTAAGCTAAATGTATCAGCAATTATTGTTGTATTAAGCGGAATGTTGTTAGTTATTCTAGTGCTAATATCAGAGTATTTAAAGACTAATTCATGCTCAATATCATCAAATAGCACTATAAGATCTAATGGTTGTTTATATAGTTCAATTGCTGATGATGTCCGTTGAAGTAATAATAAGTTCTCGACAATTATTCGCATTCTATTTGAAATTTGTAAAATATCATCAGTAAAGGTTTCTGCTAAGCGTTGATCATTAGGAAAACGCTGGTGGACTTCTGTGAGTGTAATTAGCTCGGCGATAGGGGTTTTTATTTCGTGTGCAATATCTGATGTGATGCGTTTTTCATTTTCAATGCTATTACGATTAATGATTAGAAAATTATTTAATTCATTAATTATTAAGTCAATTTCTGAGTAATGTTTATCACCATCAAAAATAAAATGCTTATTTGAATCGTCATTATTGTTATTAAAAGTTTTAATTTGTTGGTTTAATGAGTCTAAAGGCTGTAACCCTTGGCTAACAATTTTTTTAGTCACAATTCGAATGAGGATCATTGATAGTAAAAAACTGCCAATCAGTAAAATATCTAATAGTCCTGTTATACGAGTAAGGCTTTTGGTTGAGGTTGCGACGGTAATATACATATAGTCGCTTGAGCCATCTTTGTTACGATGAACATATGACGATAAAAGCGCTTGCCCTGGTGAATTATTTGGCATGGTTACTTGAACAAGCTGATGTGAGTTAGTTGCAATTTTAGTGTGGCGCAGGTCTAGTTCAGGGTAGGGACGAAGATTGAGTGACCGTTTGATTGTTTGATTGTTTTTCCATATTTGGTAAAAATAATGGCTATTGGTGTTATCAGCAATGGGAGAGAAATCATCATGGATCAGGACTTTTATCTGCTCCATTTGCTCTTTTAGTCCAGTTTTGAATTGTTGTTGAGCCCAATCATCAATACTGGTATCAATAAATGTATACACAATGATGATAAATAATCCAAAGATTGCGGAAATTGCATTAATTAAGTTTCTTTTTATTGAGCGTGTTTTAATCATTATTAACTCTCAATATAGTAGCCAAAACCACGTTTGTTTTTAAGTGGAAAAGTCGCTGTAATTGGATGAGATTTTATCTTTTTCCGTATAGTAGAAATATGCGCTTCAATGGTGTTTTTAGAAATGTAATCAAAATTATTGGCAATATTATCGCTGATCATTGCTGTGCTCATCACTTGATTTGGATGGTTAAAGAGGTACTCAATAATTTTAAATTCATTAGGTGTCAGATTAATATTGATCGCTTCATAACGCAAACTCATGGTGTTTGAATCTAAAATAAAGCCATTAATCGTTATGGTATTGGTGAAATTATTAATAATACCGCGCCGAGAAATAGCAACAACTCTAGCGTGTAGTTCATCAAAAGAAAAAGGTTTAGTAAGGTAATCGTCTGCGCCTTGCAGCAACCCGTTTATACGGTCTTGGTGTTGACTGTTGGCTGAAAGGATAATAACCCGTGTTTGTAGCGCTGATTGCCTTAATTGTTTAAGTATTTCCATCCCGTCGATACCCGGCAACATGAGATCTAGAATGATAATATCGTAGGGGTTATTAAGTGCTAAGCTGAGTCCGTCTGTACCATTACTTGCCTCATCGGTCGTGATCCCTAAGTTATTGAACCCAACAACTAAACTACGGCGTAATGGTGAGGAATCTTCAATAATTAACAGTTTCATTATAAACTCAACACAAAAATGTATACTCATACGGAATGTATAAGTATACATTAAATCATAGTGTTACCTTAATTGTTTATGGTTTAACTCTACAGCTCGCGCTAATATCAAGTGCAGGGTTGATAACTTTAGATTGCACACCATAAAGTCCTAATAAACTATGGAACAAATTATCTTGTGATAAATGGCCAATGTTTTCTTTCGCTTTTAAACAGCTAAGATTAATGCCTTTTTGCTGCGCATATTGAGTTGGGAGCCATAATAGCCACGGCACATGTTTTTGTTCTTTTGGTGCAATAGGGTAAGGTGCACCATGAAGATAAAAGCCATTTTCACCTAGCGATTCACCATGATCAGACATGTATAACATCGCAACATTGTACTTGTTCTCGTTTTTCTTCAATAACTTAATCACTTGCTCATCGACATAGTCAGTGTAGAGAATAGTATTATCATAGACATTTTTGATTTCTTGGTCGGTGCAATTTTCAATATCGCTACGGTTACAAGAAGGCTTAAAACGATCGAATTGTTTTGGATAACGTTGGAAATATGTTGGACCATGGCTGCCAATAAGATGTAAAACTAGTAGCTTATTTTTATCATCTTTGTTTATAAAGGCTGCTGCTTTACTTAGCATTACGCCATCATAACAACTGGTACCGTCACAATATTGATTATGTTTTGACGTGTCTGTTGCAACATAAGGCATTCTTGCAGCAACACCTTTTGAGCCGCCATCGTTATCGATCCATAATACTTCAGCACCAGCGCGGTGAATAATATCAATGGCGTTATCTTGACTATAAGCACGATCTTGATTGTAGTGAGCACGGGTTAGGTTCGAGAACATACACGGTACCGATAATGCAGTGTAAGTACCGCATGATTGTACATTTTTAAATGAAATGATCCCTTCATTTTTAGTGTAAGGGTTAGTGTCGCGTTTATAACCATTATAGGCATAATCATAAGTACGTGCGGTTTCACCAAGAACCATGACAAATAATGTCGGCTTGTGGTTTTTGGTTGGTAATAGTTTGGCATCTAAGCCTTGTTTTTTGTAAGGCAGTGGTTTGTAAATAAATTCCTTATATAAATATTTACCACCGGCGTATACATGGCCAGGTATGATCATACGGTTTAAATAGTGGTTATTACGACCAACTGCGGCATAACTTTTGTAGTTCGTTAACGCGATAATAAGTAGTGCAGTCGTCGCGATACCAATAAGTATAATGCGTGCAATAATTTCTTTAATAAATGTTTCGCGTTTAGTGATTTTAATGCAAGCAATCCAAATGCTTGGGATTAAACCAAAGACGATAATGTATGTTATAGAATGTAAATTAACATACGATAATGCTTCATCTGAGCGTGTTTCGAAGATGCTTTCAATAACCGCATTGTCAAATAAAGTGTGGTAATTAACTTCAGCAAATAATGCCATTGATGATGTGATGACTAAAAAAATCATGATGGCTTTAAAAATGTATGGCCAACACAAGCAACTAAAAATAATGATAAAAGCTGCAATTAAAACAAGAGGTGCAGTATAGGGAAAAAGTGGATTTGATACCGTATGACTTAACGAAAAAATCTTTGCTATGGTCGGGAAATTAAAGCAAAAGGTGAAATAAAGCGACATCCATACAATAAAACTGGTCATCTTTAAGTGGAAAATTTTGCGCATTGTTTTCTCTGCAATTAGTCAATCAATAGTCAGATTATCTGTGATGTAACTTAAGAATCACTGAAGATATGTTTATTGCATTGAGAACTGTTGAAATTATGTTATTTATTAACAGGATAGATATATGTGACTGTACTGTTTCAAATGAAACATTTGTTATTACTTATTTGCTCGTAATGAAAATGAAAAAAATTATAATCCGCACGTTTTGGTCTAGTCAGATCATATGTTCGGAGTTAATTTTAAATGAAAAAATTTGCACTTAAAGCTGTAGCAATTGCGTTATTAACCACTTCACTAACAGGCTGTATTGGTCAAATGGGTGTATCTAAAGTGGTGACTAAAGCAAATTTGTCAGCTGTCGATAACCGCTATGGTCGTGCAGGATTGTATGTGTTATTGAGCCCTGTATATGGCATTGCTGCAACCGCAGATTTATTTATCTTCAATTCAATTGAGTTCTGGACAGGGAAAAATCCAATTACTGGTAAGTCACCAGCAGTTGCAGACATGAAGTTAAACACATATTTGAAGATCAACAATATGTTGGATCGTTCTTTAACGACAGTACCATTAGCAAGTGTACAGAATAGTGATATTAAAGCGGCAGCATTTAAGCAGCTTGATGACAATACGTTAGAAATGAAAGTATCTCACCATAATGGTACGACAACATTGCTGCGTGGAGAGAAAGCAGGCGATGCTGTGAATTTTTACCTAGATGGTGAGTTTATTACCGCTGTTACTGTTGCTGACCTTGACCAATATGCAGATCTGCAAGCATAAACAAATAAGCTAGCAAAGTTATTTGTAACTGTTGTTCCAATCTATATATTTTAAAACCGTATATCTTATAAGGTATACGGTTTTTTTTCGTATAAACAATGCGTTACTTTTTTCTGATTGAAAATATTATTTTATTAAGCTCGGGCCGGCTGTTTTTGGTTACTAATTGTCAAAAGAGCTATATTAAGTTAAAAAAATTGTCGATATAGTAGATAGCAAGTCAAGGGAATGAAATCAAAAACTCGGCTACATATTGAAAACTTTAATTTTTTTGTTTTGATTAATTAGTACTACTCTAGTTTAAATGAGTATGTAGAATTAACTAAAATCGCAGAGGGACAATTTATGACTACATTTAACACACAACAACTAGAAAAAATGCGCACTCAAGAAGGTTTTATTGCTGCACTAGATCAAAGTGGTGGTAGTACTCCCAAAGCTTTAAAAGCTTATGGCATTGAAGAAAGTGCCTATAGTAATGATAAACAAATGTTTGATTTAGTACATGCGATGCGTTCTCGTATTATTACTAGCCCTGCGTTTAGTGGTGAGAAAGTTATTGGTGCAATCTTATTTGAAAACACACTCGATCGTGAAATTGAAGGTAAACCGTCTTCACTTTACCTTTGGGAAGATAAAGGGGTATTACCTTTCCTTAAAGTAGACCAAGGGCTTGAAGACAAAGCTAATGGTGTTCAGCTTATGAAACCAATTGTTGGTCTTGAAGCACTTGTCGCAAAAGCAAAAAGCAAAGATGTATTTGGTACTAAGATGCGTTCTGTTATTTGGGATGCTAATGAAGCAGGCATTAAGGCTGTTGTAGCTCAGCAAATTGAAGTTGCTAAAACAATTATAGCTGGTGGCCTAGTACCTATTATTGAGCCTGAAGTTAGCATTGATAGTCCTGAAAAAGCGCAAGCAGAACAGATTCTAAATCGTGAACTATCGGCACAACTTGATCAACTTAATGACGATCAACTTGTTATGCTTAAACTCACATTACCGGAACAAGCTAATTTATACAGTGGCTTAATCGCTCATAAAAACGTGGTTAAAGTGGTTGCACTGTCAGGTGGGTTTCCACTCATGCAGGCGTGTGAAAAACTAGCTGCAAATAATGGCATTATTGCAAGTTTCTCTCGCGTATTAACTGATGATTTATTTGCTGATCAAGCACAAGCTGATTTTGACGCAGCATTAGCAAAAACTATTGAACCTATTTATCAAGCATCGCGCTCATAAATACCGTGATTTAATATATTAGGTTGATACATAAAATAAAAACATTGATGTAGGATATAATATGCATGCTTTATTAAGTTTGCATGTTATGTCTTACATCTTTTTCTATAATGGTATTATTTTAAATATTGCTGTAAATTATATTTATAATTCACTTAATATGAGATAAATGAAACAAAATATATTTCAAATAATGATATGATCTATAAAGCAGCTATGCTGGGGAATTGTAGTAATCATAGGAGTTGTTTTGAGTTTTTTAAGAAAGTTATTTCTAAGTCATTGGAGTACTGAATTTCGGTGCGTAAGACCGGCGATTACGATTCAAAATGATCACCTAAAAGCCGTTTGGAACGATGAGAAAGAGAATACCTTTGGTATTGAACGTTTATTTAAATTATTTTTGGTATTATCTTCTTATGTATTTCCTGGTTTATATCTCCGTCATATTTCAGGAAAGTTTGGCTTATTACCGCGAAAAATTTGTTCTGAAATCTATGTTATATTTAAATTAATCACACCAATAATAATATTTAGATGTAACTTGGAAGATTCAACCTTTGCAATTGTCCTTATTAGTTATCTTCTACTTGAAACATTACTATATTTACTGGGTGTGATATTTCTTTCTGACATTTATAGTCCACCGATATCTAAGAAACGATCTTATTTAATGCTTGTTATTAATTATATTGAAGTGTGTTTAGGCTTTGCTGTGTTATATAAAGCAACGGGTGGTGTTAGTGAGTTAGTATCTAATTTTGATGCAATTTATTTTAGTTTTATAACCGCTACAACAATTGGTTATGGTCATATGGCACCAATAGGTCATGATGCTAAGGCATTGGCTATTATTCATTCTATGTATAATTTTATTTTTATTGGGCTTATTTTAAGTAATTTTGCTTTTAATATTACCTATAAAGATGGCACTTACCGAGTAAAATCAACACAAGATAAAGCACAAAAGGTCGATATAGATAAGCAATAAGTCTAGCCCTCAAGATTATTTTATATAACTAATGAGGGCTAATACTGCTGTTTTTTTATTAAAATCTACACCATTAGATTAGGGAAGGGTGATTTTTTGTTCTGTCGTTGTACTAGAGCTGCAACCAAGCGAGTCCTCCTTCCTTGGGCATTTACCACCAAATCGATGTACCGTTGTTGCTATTGTCATCGTGTGGTCGGCTGTATTTATTTTTTTTATGGCATAGCTTGTATCTGTGTGTTCTTTGGTCATTAAGACTTCGTCGGTATTGATATTTTTAATCACTAATTTACCGTTATTTGAACCACCGCCAGGTTGTGGGTAATTAGGCAGTAATGAAGAATTTTCTAAATAAGCCACTCGAGTATTATTGGCATAAAAATGAGCATTAGCTGGCGCTAGGTAATGCTGGGTTGACGTTGAAAGTTGTTGTTGGTCATTATGAATAATAACATCATAACCATAGTTAATATTGCCACCACCTGCACCGGGTGGGCCCATCATGGCTTTTAATATCAGGTTTTTACCATTAGGACTAAACTTATAAGGTACAAAAATCGCACCGCTATTGCCTGTTCTATGGGTTGTTGCTAACGTACCAACTACATAAGGATGTTGATTATTAGCATCAGAAGCGACAACTTTTAACTGCCAGTTATTACAGCGGTTATTTTTTAATGTGCTACATCCTGCAAAGGTACGAATTACAGTGTCACATTGTGGATTGACTAAAGATTTTACATAAAGATATTGGCTTGGAATTAATTGTTTTATATTTTTAGGCGGTGTGCGAGAAATATTCGAACACTGCTTATGGTTGTTTTTTATGGTATTAGCATATTGACGTAGAGAACGATTTAATCGACGCCACTTTTTACTGACGGTTTTTAGTGCCGCTGACTCATGTTTAAGTTCGTAAAGCTGACGTTTTAAGTTAAGACGAATACAGCCTTCCATATATTCTTGTCTTGTGCATTGTTTTTCAATTTGCTCGCGCCATTGCTGTTGGGTATTTGAGATAACTACCTGATCTACCGCACTATGGGCTTTTTTTAATTGTTGATATTGTTGCTCAAGTTGATGGTTGATCTTGGTTAATTCAGATGAAGCACAGATAGCTTTATCTATCACTGTACTTAATTGACTGCACTTTTCTGATGTAGCATTAGCATTAGCATTAGCATTAGCATTAGTAGTTATTATTAATGAGCCTAAAAGGATAATCAGGGAGAATGAACGATAATATAATGGCATGATAATGTCCTTAATATTTATAAGTGGTGTTATTAGCGTTATCTTGCCGTATTGATAAAAATAATCGGTGAATATTAGAACTGATAACTTTATTTATAGATTGTGAATCTTATATATGATTGATTGATAGTAGTACATCAACGAATAAAATAGCAAACCTTGTCTATTGGTTTGTTATAGCATAAAAAAACGCCAATCATGATTATCGGCGTTTTAGTAAAAAAGGTGTGTAAACGCGTTAATTAATGTGTTTTGCGTGGACCTTTACTGACTAATTCTTTACCGTTCTCAAACACATCATTGCTAACCCAGCGTCCATAAATCAGTTGCTGCTTATCGTTAAAAACGGCAACAAAATGACGACCATCAGCATTGTTCGTTGCCATGCCTACACCTTCCACACTTTGTAGCCCAAGGCCACCATTTTCAACGGAAAGTAGAAAAGCTTCTAGTTCTTCAAGGCTATCGATAACACTTAATTCATTATTAATCATTGCTGTACTCTTTGAGTGATGACTTGGTGCGACTGTCTATTTTAAGGAATATTTGTAAATTACACTAGCCTAATTGCTGAGATAAAATTAATGCAGCAATAATAAATCCATCTTGGCGTTGGTTATTACCGCCGATATAAGCATCAGCAATAGAAGAAGTGTTGCTCGATAACCATAAAGTACCATTTGATTTAATAATCGCATTGGCGACAGTACTATGATTATCTTGTAGCCAAATCTGATGATTATTTTTTAATATTGCAAAAGGCGGCTGGTCGCTTATTTCATTGATCCATATCTTATTGTTTTTAATTACAATAATAGCCTGATTGTTAGTTAAGGCCTGAGTAATTTTCGTTTGATCCATGTGATGCAAGATAATGAAATTAGGTGTTTGAGTGCGATTATTGGCTAACCATATTTGGTTATTTTTTATCACCGCATTGGGAGTGATATTTTCATGGTTGCTATTTAGCCAGATATTCGTGTCTGCAAAGGCAGTGCTAGAAAATAGCAGCAACGTCAGAATTGTAATGTATATCTTTTTCATGGGGCGATCACTCTTATAGAAAGTATAGAGAATATACAGTATTAGCAGCGGCTTGTGATCGACGATGAGGAATAACCAATAACTTTTGGTTGCTAGTTTGATGCCTCTATTCGTGCTATACAATGAATATTCAATAACATACGGTGAAACATTAAGGGAGTGACATGTCTAGCCAGAATATTAATACTCAATTGGTTACTGCTGGACGATCAAAGAAATTTGGTCAAGGGGCTGTAAATAGTGTTATTCAACGAGCATCGTCATTAGTGTTCGATTCAGTTGCAGATAAAAAACAAGCCACAGCTAATCGTGCTAATGGTGAATTGTTTTATGGTCGTCGCGGAACCCTAACCCATTTTTCACTTCAACAAGCGATGGTTGAAATCGAGGGCGGGGCAGGATGTTATCTCTATCCTTGTGGTGCTGCTGCAGTTGCGAATACTATTTTAGCGTTTGTGGCTGCAGGTGATCACCTTCTAATGACGGGGGCTGCCTATGAACCAACTCAAGACTTTTGCAATGTAGTGTTAAAAGGGCTTAATGTCGAAACGACGTATTATGATCCATCAGTTGGTGCTGATATTGCGGATAACATTCAATCCAATACTAAAGTCGTGTTTTTAGAATCTCCCAGTTCAATCACTATGGAAGTACAAGACATACCTGCCATTGTAAAAGCTGTTCGAGCTATAAATCCTGAAATTGTGATCATTGTAGATAATACATGGGCTGCGGGGGTGTTATTTAAAGCGTTAGATCATGGTGTTGATATTTCGGTTCAAGCGGGAACTAAATATATCGTTGGTCATTCAGATGCAATGTTAGGTACTGCTGTTGCCAATAGCCGTTGTTGGGATCAGTTGCGTGAGCGGTCTTATTTAATGGGACAAATGGTTGATGCAGATACTGCCTACGTTGCAGCCCGCGGTCTACGGACGATGGGTGTACGCTTAAAACAACATCATGAAAGTAGTATCAAGATTGCTGAATGGTTAGCGCAGCACCCACAAGTTGAACGTGTCAATCATCCTGCTTTACCTAGTTGTAAAGGGCATGAGTTTTTTATGCGTGATTTTAGTGGTAGCTGTGGATTGTTTTCATTCGTGCTTAAAAAGCGTCTTGATAGTCAACAGATTGCCAATTTCCTTGATAATTTTACCCATTTTAGTATGGCGTATTCATGGGGAGGGTATGAGTCGCTGATTTTAACCAACCAACCTGAAGAGCTTAACCGTATTCGTCCTGCTGGTAAGGTTGATTTTAACGGTACATTAGTAAGAGTCCATATCGGTTTAGAAGACTGTGATGATTTGCTAGATGATCTCGTCAAAGGCCTAGAGCGTATCGCTTAATCCTATTAACGTCTTAGCACCTACATGCTAAGACGTTTCATTGATTGGTTTTAGCTATTGCAATAATAGCTGTAAATATTTTTTTACAATCAGTGGGTTTGATTATGATTCATAATAATAAAAACCAATAAAATCAATAATTTAAAATAAGACATTAAAGGTGTGATTAAATTTTAGGCATTATTTTGTCTGTATTTGATTGTTTAATGTCTTATTTTATTTTTTCAGACGCTATTGTCATCAAAAAGTAGGAGTGATATCTTTATTGGCATAGACAAGAATGATTATCAATAAGATTTCGGTGTTTGATAAATATGCCAACGACAACGATATTTTTATTGAAGTATATAAATGATTAAAACTAATAAATAACCATTTTATTTTTATTATTGAGTTTTAAAGCTTAATGGCTTATTAAATTTAAGTGATTATTAATAAGTTTATTATGAGTAGGTTTATATATTTCCATGAAAATAATTAGCACCGTGATTAATACTAATAAGAATATAGAGGTTGCTATGAAAACGACTCGCATTGTTTTAATTCGTCATGGTCAAAGCCAGTGGAATAAAGAAAACCGTTTTACTGGTTGGGCCAATGTACCATTAACTGAACAAGGTAAATCAGAAGCACAGTCAGCAGGTCAAAAATTAAAAGAAAATAATTTCAAATTTGATTTTTGTTATACATCAATGTTGAATCGTGCCATTAATACTTTATCTATCGTACTTGAAGAACTTGATTTACTCTGGTTACCGGTTGATCATTGCTGGCAGTTAAATGAACGCCATTATGGTAACTTACAAGGCTTAAATAAAGCAGAAACAGCAGAAAAGTTTGGTGATGAGCAAGTGTTCATCTGGCGTAGAAGCTATGATACACCGCCACCAGCGATTGATAAAGCAAGCCCTTATTACCCTGGTAATGATCCACGTTACGCTGATTTAACCGTTGATGAACTACCTGTTGGTGAGTCATTAAAAGATACTTATGAGCGTGTCATTCCATTTTGGAACGATGTTATTGTACCTAAAATCAATAGTGGTGCTGATATTCTTATTGCGGCACATGGTAATAGTTTACGTGCCTTAATGAAACATCTCAGTGATATTGCTGATGATGAGATAACTCAGGTGGAGATTCCTACTGGAGTACCGCTAGTCTATGAATTAGACAGCAATTTGAAAGCAATCAAATATTATTATTTATAAGAGTATATAAGTACTTAACGAGTTAATGTCAAAGATAAAACCTCACTTATCAGCATAAGTGAGGTTTTTTTGTATATATTCAAAACGAATATTCATGATGAGCAACTGATTTCAAGATGTTTACCCCAATGCGGTGGTAATTGTGCTAGCTTTTCTGCATCTTCATGTTCATCAAAAGGGTGTGCTAGAACAGTGATTAATTGATCTATAAGCTGATAATTTCCTTGTTCAGCTTCTTCAATAGCTTGCTGGGCAAGATAATTACGGAGAATATATTTCGGGTTATGCTGTCGCATGATTGTTAAACGCTGGCGAGTATCTGGCTCAAGTTGTAACCGTTGTTGGTAGCAAGCTAACCATGTTTTTAGTGCTAAAGTGCATTGGAACAGTGCGTTAAAGTGATGTTCACCGTGTGGAAGTTCATCAATGCTAACTTGGGATAATGTTCTAAAGAATAGTGTGTAATCAACTTGATACTGTTTTAATAATTGAAATAGACCTGAAAATAATCGAGTATCTGTCTCATCTGTAATGGTTAACCCTAATTTTTGACGCATGTTATGGCTATATTGCTGTTGTAATTGATGTTGGTAATGTTCTAAGCCATCATCAATCTCTGTTTTATCGAGTAATGGTGTAAAAGCGTAACCGAGAGCAGATAAGTTCCACAACCCGATAGAGGGTTGTTGATCAAAGGCATAACGACCTGAGTAATCGGAATGATTACAAATATAACTCGGCTCATAATCATCAATAAACCCAAACGGGCCATAATCAAACGTTAGCCCTAAAATCGACATGTTGTCAGTATTCATCACGCCATGTGCAAACCCCACCGCTTGCCAAGCAGCTATCATGGTTGCAGTACGTTGACATATTTGCTTAAACAGTGAGGCATAAGGAGAAGGAGCTGAGGCCAATTCTGGAAAATGATGTTCAATAACATAGTCAGCGAGCTGTTGTAATTCTTGATGTTGACCGGTGTAAAAAAGATACTCAAAATGACCAAAACGAAGATGACTTTCAGCAACACGAACAAGGGTTGCTGCGGTTTCAAGGTTTTCTCGTATCACTGATGTTTGGCTACTAATGATTGCTAATGCGTGAGTTGTTGGTATGCCAAGTCCTGCCATGGCTGCACTTGCAAGGTATTCACGAACAGAGGATCGTAAAACGGCACGTCCATCACCCATTCTAGAATAAGGCGTTTTACCGGAGCCTTTTAAGTGTAAGTCCCATTTTTTACCCGCACTGGTAACGACTTCTCCGAGTAATAGCCCTCTGCCGTCCCCTAGGTCTGGATTATATTGTCCAAATTGATGACCACTATATTTCATCGCCAATGGAGACATGTCAGCTAATATTGTGTTACCACTGAAGATATCGATAAAACGTGTATCGAGTGCAACTACGGGATCTAGCTCAATTTTTTCAGCGATAAGTGGATTAAAATGCACCAGAGAAGGGTGTTTTAAAGGTTGCGGCATTATAGGCGTGCCGAGTGATGCAGCAAGCTCGCTATAGCTATTAGCAAACTTCAGTGTCGAAAGTGTTTTCATGGCGATACCTATGGTAAAAGAAAGGAAACCATTTAAGCTTATCGAGTTACGGTAAATAAACAAGGGATGAAAAGTAGGGGTATTGGCTATCAATGATCCTTTAGCAACTGTTAGGTCGTGAGTGAGAAAAAAGCGGAATTAATGCAAAAAATAAAATATCGCTTATTCATAAACTATTCATTGATGATGATTTATAACTAAAGATAAATATCAATAGAGATTAAAATATAGGATATTATTTAATCTAATTAGTTTCTATTTTATTTATAAATAACCTTTTTCTGTAAATTTAGTTTTAAAATATGCGCGAAATAATTGGTTAAATCTTATTTTTCAACAATTAACATTGTCGTTTTCCTTATTTAGAGTCAATTTGTCATACATATTGGTCATATAAGGAATGATAACGATGACAAATGAAGTTTTTTTCCAAAATCTATTATCTCATGCAGATGTAATTATAAATGGTTCTCGACCTTGGGATATTAAAGTCCACGATGAACGTTTATATGATCGAGTATTAAGCGAGGGTTCATTAGGCTTTGGTGAAAGTTATATGGATGGCTGGTGGAGCTGTGATGCCATTGATGAAATGATCAACCGCGTATTACATGCTCGTATCGATGAAAAGCTTGATTTATCCTCTAAGCTTGCCATTGGTTTAAAAATTGGCGCATCAAAAGTAAAACATCTTTTTAACCGTCAAAGTATTGATCGAGTAACGAAAGATGTGCCTTTTCATTATGATTTAGGTAATGATTTATTTGAGTCTATGCTTGATAAGCGCATGACATATACTTGTGGATATTGGAAAAATGCGACAGATTTAGACTCCGCTCAAGAAGCTAAGCTTGATTTAGTTTGCCGTAAAATGGGGCTAAAACCAGGTATGCGCTTGTTGGATATTGGCTGTGGTTGGGGCAGTTTTATGAATTATGCGGCAGAGCATTATGGCGTAATTTGTGATGGTTTAACCCTTTCTAAAGAACAAGCAGCTTTAGGGCAACAACGCGCAGATGATCTCAATCTTCCAGTGAAATTCATTTTACAAGATTATCGCTTACATAAACCAGAACAGCCTTATGATCGGGTGGTATCTATCGGTATGATGGAGCATGTGGGTCCTGAGAATTATGAAGATTATTTTAAAGCAGCCTACCGTTATCTTGCTGATGACGGCATATTCTTATTGCATACCATTGGTAGCCCACACTCTAAAACAGAAACAGATGCCTGGATTAACAAATATATCTTCCCTAATGGTGTGGTGCCGTCAATGACACAAATTGGCGCGGCTACTGAAGATTATTTTAATATTGAAGATGTTCAAAATATCGGCCCTGATTATGATAAAACCTTAGTTGCATGGAACGAGAAATTTGAAAAAAACTGGCCGCAAATATCAGAACATTATGGTGAGAAATTTTATCGTATGTGGCGTTATTATTTATTGTCATGCGCCGGTGCATTTCGTTGTCGCGATTTAAACGTATGGCAATTTGGTTTAACCAAGAAAGGGGCTGAGTTGCCTTTATGTGTACGTTCTAACTAACATTACTCGATTAAACAATTGGTTTAAAATAACAATGCCCTTGTAATGAGGGCATTGTTATATGGGTTATATTTATGTAGATAATTAACTATGAATTATCAACAGTAATGGCTTTCTTTGGCTTTGATTTTTTCGGTTCTGGCGTAATAATCGCTTCAATATCAACGATCTTTGAACGACTCATTATGATTTTCCAGCGCTGAATACGAACTGTTTTATCTTCATCTGTTTCTTGAGTGATCAAGTTAATCAGGTGTCTTTTTTCCACCGATTCTTTGGTTACTTGACCATCATTAAGTTGATATAACCGTTGTGAACCTTTTTCCATTAAGGTCGCGACTGATCTAAGGTCAAGAATGATTGATTCACGTGTTTGTTCATAGCCACTTAAGAACTTGGTTGGTGACATTCTGGTGGTGCTTTTATAATGCAAAATGGTTTCTTCACGGTGAGAAACATTATGCTTACGTGTTTTACGAATAACATCGATCAAGCTATCGTAATTAACAAACTCTAACCACTCAAGTTGACGTCCAATTACGTGACCAGTATTAGCATCAAAAAATTGTTTTCGCCAACGTGCTTTACCTTTACGCATCCAGCGCCACAGCATGGTTTTTAAGTCGTCTTTAAACACTTCACGAGCGGCATAAATAACCGATAAAACCAAAATAAAAGAGGCGGTGATATCGCCTAACATACCGCGTGCTTTAATGAGCATCAAGGTCACAAATATCATCACAATACCTGCTGCGGCACCAGTGACAATTTTGCGAGTATTTTTACCTAACTCAATGGTTTTTTCTTTCATTGTTACTGGGTATTCAATCAGACGCCGTAATAAGCGCATCTTATTTGACATACGCGTTGGATCTTGCATCGCTCTTGCTGAGTTATAATTATTATCTTTACGATGCTGGGCTTCTTTTTGGCAAATCTCTAATAGTTGTGGCTTGATCTCATTGTACTCAGCGCCTCGAGGTAAGTGGGCGATAAGTTGCAGAAAACGTTGTTCTGTAAACCATGACAAATAGTTATCAATATTTTCATAATATTTAAGTAACTTTTTATCTGTGGGTATGTTACGTCGTAACCTTTTTAGAATTCGAACTGCTAACTGTGCAGCTTCTTCGATCTCTTCTTGTTTTGATTCACTACTATCACCTAATAATTGTTGCGTTGTTTTCTCCAAGGCTAACGCATATTGATAGGCATAGAGACTCAAACTTAAACGGTATTGCTCGATAGAGAGTTTACCTCGACTTGCAAGGCGACTATGCACTAAAGGCAGGTGATTGATATCACTGAAATAAGTACGTTTGCCATGAATGGCATTATGATAAAACTCTTCTTCAGAGATGATATTGGCATTTAACCCAAGCTCACCCGGGATAAAAATGTACATATCAAGCTGTCGATTAGTTGTTTCATGAATCACATGAGATATTTTGAGTTTATGCCCATCTTTTTTATCGACAGTAATCACTTTTTATTTTCCCTCCAACGGATAATGCTAAATGGCATAAAGTGGCTTTCCTTGAGATTATATGAGAATAAGTTTTTGTCCATTATTTATAAATCACAACTTATTAATGCTAATAGGATGAAAAAACATCAAATAATTGCAGATAGGTTGGGCGAAGGCTAACAACATCACGTATAATATCGGCATCATAAGTGCAACCCGTGCATTATAGCGCATTGCCTAGCTAGCGATAGTCATTAATAATTGCTGCTAATAAATTGATTGATAAAGATATTGAACCAACTGCACTATAAGCGTGTTGTTGCCTATATAGAGAGTACCTGATACATGATTAAAATTGGACAATACAACACACTAGAAGTTATCAAGCTGGTAGATTTTGGCGTGTTTCTTAATGGCGGTGATGATTTTGGTAATATCTTGTTACCAAAGAACACTGTGCCAGCAGGTACTAAGCTCGGCGACAAGCTTAAAGTTTTCATTTACTTCGATTCTGAAGATGAAGTGATTGCAACCACTGATGAACCTTTAGTTGAAGTGGGTGGTTTTGCTAAACTGCGTATTGTTGGCGCGACTACCATTGGTGCATTTGCTGACTGGGGTTTACGTAAAGATCTCCTTATTCCATTTAGCGAGCAACGTCGTCGTTTAGAAGAAGGCGAAGAAGTGATGGTTCGTGTTTACACGGATCGTGCATCTGGTCGTATTGTTGGCTCGACTAAGTTTAACCGTTTCCTTGATAAAACACCGGCAAACTACAAAGTAGGTCAAGAAGTGCAAGTGGTTATTGCTGAAACAACCGAGCTTGGCTATAAAGCGGTTATCAATGGCGAACATTGGGGTTTATTCTTTAAAACAGAAGCGTTTGGTAAGCTGTTTATTGGTAAGCAACTAAAAGCCTACGTTCAAGAAATTCGTCCAGATGGCAAAATTAACCTATCACTACAAAAAGTAGGTTTAGGTAAAGTTGATGATCTAGCGGATAAGATCCTAACATCGCTAGAAATCAAAGGTGGCTTTATTCCGGTAAGTGATAAATCAAGCCCTGATGAGATCTTCCGTGTTTTCCGTACCAGTAAAGCAACGTTTAAGAAAACGATTGGTGGTCTGTATAAGAAAGGCTTAATTGTGATTGAAAAAGACGGTATTCGTCTTAACGATAACGATTAATCATTACTGGCATTGATTGCTATTAGTGACAATAATAAAAACCGACATACCACTAGAAATAGTTAAGGATGTCGGTTTTTTTATGTCTTTAGCTGTGGTTTATTAGTCTTTTTGATGGAGTAGCTGTTCGAATTTTTTCATATTCCAGCCCATTAATACGCTATCTCCAATTTTTATAACGGGGACAGAGCGGGCGCCGGTACGGCTTAATTCTTTTCTACCTTGTGGTGTTGCGACATCGACTAAACGAAAAGGATAATTTTTGGTTTTCATGTACTGCTGCGCATCTTTACAATGAGCACAGTTTTTTTGAGTAAACAGAGTAATACGTTTCATAATAATTAATTCGCTACGCTATTTACTACATACAGAACAGTTTGGCTGCTGCATCAATTTCATTTCACGCCAGTTCATACTCATTGCATCTAACATTAAGATCTTGCTTGTTAATGGCGTACCGACATTGGTTGCCACTTTAATCGCTTCCATTGCTTGTACTGCACCCACAATACCTACCACAGGCGACATGATACCGGCTTCAACACAGGTTAATGTTTGTTGACCAAAGAGAGCGCTCAAGCATTGGTAGCAAGGCTCACCATCGCGATAGCTATAAACACTTATTTGACCTTCCATACGAATAGCAGCCCCAGAAATAAGCGGGGTTTTAGTGGCAAAGCATAAGCGGTTAAGTTGGTTACGTGTATCAACGTTATCACAACAATCCAACACTAAACTGTGTTGTTCAATCAGTGGTAATAACTCGTCATCGGTTAAACGTTTGGCGATGGTTTCAACGGTTAAATAAGGGTTGATAGCCGTTAACGCTTGTTTAGCCGATTCAACTTTGAGCATGCCAACAGTCGCATCAGTATGTAATATCTGACGTTGTAAGTTAGAAACTTCAACCTTATCATCATCAATCAGGGTGATTTTTCCCACGCCAGCGGCGGCAAGGTATTGTGATGAAGCACAGCCTAAACCACCAGCACCTAAAATTAACATCGACGAGGCTTTTAATGCTTCTTGGCCTTCGAAATCAAATTGGCGCAGAATAATTTGACGGTTATAGCGCAGCATTTCTTGATCTGATAATTCAGCATTGGCATGTTGTTCTATTGTCATAAGTGAAATTACCGTTATTAACTATTTATTCGAGCGTACGTTCTTTGAGATTACACCTAGTTGTTGATGCATTAACTGCTATTTACGGGTTGGCAAGTTAATGCATCGCGAACCAATTAGTACATAGTGTGGTTAAACATTTCAATGGTGACTAATTCACCCGCCTCAACACGGCCACGATCTTGTTCTAATACCACAAAGCAGTTAGCGTGGTGCATTGAGCTGAATGCACCAGAGCCTTGATTGCCGGTTGTTGCAACTTCAAATTGGCCATCGCAGTTAATGCTATAGATACCACGTTGGAAGTCAGTACGGCCTGGGCGCTTCTTAAACATTGACGTTGCTTTAGCTTGTAAACGCACTGGTGGTTGGTATTGGCTATGGCCTGCTAGTTTAGCTAACATCGGTTGCACTAATTGGTACAGGGTTAGCATTGCAGAGACAGGGTTGCCAGGAAGTCCACAGAACCAAGCATTATTGATCGTACCAAAAGCAAATGGCTTACCCGGTTTCATGGCGATTTTCCAAAAACCGATTTGACCTTCTTGGTCTAAAATATCTTTGGTGTAGTCAGCTTCACCGACACTTACACCGCCAGATGTGATCACAACATCAGCATCTGTTGATGCGGTAAGGAATGCTTGGCGAAGTTTCTCTGGGCAATCTGGGATAATACCAAGATCTAATACATCACAGCCAAATTTCTCTAATAACGCTTTGATGCCATAACGATTACTATCGTAAATTTGACCTGCTGCAAGTGCTTCACCAACAGGACGTAACTCATCACCCGTTGAGAAAAAGGCTACTTTAGGACGACGGTATACTGCAAAAGCAGCAATACCTAATGATGCAAGTAATGGCATTTCACGTGCTGTTAAACGGGTACCTTTAACTAAAACGGTTTCACCGCAATGCATATCGTCGCCAATAGGGCGAATGTTATCATTGGCTTTAGGCTTGATATTAAATTGAATGTTATCGCCATCAACCTGTGCTTCTTCTTGCATGATAACAACATCAGCACCCGCTGGAATTTCAGCACCAGTCATAATTCGAACACATTGCCCAGCTTCACATGTCCCCGTAAAAGGAATACCCGCAAAAGATTTACCAACCATCGTTAAAGTATTGGTATGTTCAAGATCAGCGGCGCGAAGGGCGTAGCCATCCATTGCCGAATTAGCAAAAGGTGGCACATTAATTGGAGAAAGAATGTCTTCCGCAAGCACCATGCCCATAGCTTCAGTTAATGCTACCGTGGTGATTGTTGTTAATGGTGAAACCTGAGTCATAATGTTATTTAACGCAGTTTCAACGGTCATTAAACCTGGTACGTCGCAGCATCCCATAATCGAATCCATTTATTTAGTAATGATAATGATGTGAGCAGGTCTGAAAAATTCTCAGTTGAGGTTATCTTGCTACAGATTTTTACTAAGTATTGTTCAGAACGCTAGTTAATAGGTAGTTTACCCTTTATTGACTACCGCAGTAAGAGATTGAATATACTAAAATACACTTGATGTACGTAACCATAAGAAATTTGGTGGTGAAATTATTCTCATTTGGGGGTATTCTGCTAAGGATTTTAGCGCTGGCAAGGTCAGAAGGGTATGTCTTTTTTATTCTACCTAGGTCAGCTGGAGGAAGAGATGACAGCATTAAGTGTATCTGCAATACAAGTACGTGACGCCTTAGCCGCCCGTGGTCTAGAAACCCCGATGACAGCTGATGTAGTCAGTCGCGAAGAAAAGAAAGAGAAAATTGAATACCATATGCGTGAGGTGTTATCGCTATTAGCATTAGATCTTACCGATGATAGTTTGGTTGAAACACCACACCGTATTGCAAAAATGTATGTCGATGAAATTTTTTCAGGTTTGGATTACACCAATTTTCCTAAAATCACAGTGATTGAAAATAAAATGAACTGTGATGAAATGGTACGAGTAAAAGACATTACTTTAACCAGTACCTGTGAGCACCACTTGGTGACGATTGATGGTCAAGCAACAATTGCCTATATTCCGCGTGGAAAAATTATTGGTTTATCTAAAATTAATCGTATTGTCCGTTTCTTTTCTCAGCGCCCACAGGTGCAGGAACGTTTAACTCAGCAAGTATTAGTGGCATTACAAACACTACTTGAAAGTGAAGATGTTGCCGTTACTATTGATGCAACCCATTACTGCGTTAAATCTCGTGGTGTAATGGATGCAACCAGTGTGACTACAACAACCGCATTAGGTGGTATTTTTAAACGTAATCCAGCTACTCGTGCCGAGTTTTTTAATGGTATTCGTTAAGCGTTAATCACTACCATAATTGATGTTCTATAAATGCCTGCCAATAGATTATTGGCTGGCATTTTTTATTTATATTCAAGAGATAATAGATGGATTTAATTAGGCTTTCTCGCATTAGCATGAAGCACCTTATTACCTTGCATGTGATGTTAGATACTCTGAGCGTGACAGACTGCGCTCAACGGCTGTGTGTTAGTCCATCATCGGTCAGTAAAACCTTGAGTCAGCTTCGAGACACACTAAATGATGAGCTGTTTTATCGTCATGGTAATCGCTTGGTGTCGACACCATTAGCGCGCCGTTTAGGGCCGACAGTGCATCAGATGATCAGCGATATGAATCAGATCATGACTCAAGAAGAATTTGATGTTGCCAATTATGCCGGTAGCTTTTCACTGTCGATGCGCGAAAGTACGTTTGAATTAATCGCCGCGCCTTTGTGTGAACATGTACTGAAACAGGCACCAAATATTCGGTTAGATATTTGGTCTAAAGATAATATTGGTGTTGGTGGATTAGCGAAAGGGGTGTTGGATTTTATTATTTTGCCGCATGATCTTAGCCAACCACCGAACATTGATAACAACTTAGTGTGGGAAAATCTCTTTACAGATGAAATGGTGTGTTTAATGTCACATCAACACCCACTTGCGACGCAATCACTGACGATTGATGATTATTTACACTACGATCATATTGGTATTGTCGATAATGATCTTAGTGTGCCATTTTTTGAAATGCAGCTCGCACAACAACACCGCAAACGTAAAGTTATGGTTAATGTGGCTGATTTTGGTGTCGCAGCAACACTGTGCAAAAATACTGAGTTATTGTTTACTTGCTCAAAGAAATGGGCCGAAGTGGCAGCGCAAGCACAATCACTCACCATGAAAGAATTGCCATTTAATTATGGTCAAGTGGGTTATAGCTTAGTGTGGTATCAACCAAGCATGAATGATCCTGCGTTACGATGGTTGTATCAACAAATTATCACCGTAGGCCACACAATCGGTCAGGCTAATAAAGAAACATTGTAGCGACAATATTAAACGAAAAAAGTCAGTGCTGATCTGATGATCACCACTGACGATATTTTCTAATACTATTACACATACACACTAGGCAAGACTAAATTAGTGACATTACGCGCAGTCAATAACGCGGCTAATGCTTCAATGTCATCTTTTTTGCACGTAGTCCAGTTAAGTGACTCACCGGTAACTCCATGATGCTGAAAAGCATTGAGCTTAATACGTACATTACTATCTAACGCGAATAAATAAGCTGCGATAGCATCGATATATTGCTCATAATCGGTGATCCCGGGGATCTGTAATAAACGGACTTCGTATAGTTTTTGATGCTGACTTAACCAATCAATAGTGGCTAAAACACGATCATTTTCACGGCCAGTTAACCAGCGATGTGTGGTGTTATTCCACGCCTTTAAATCAATCATTGCGCCATCAAGATAGGGTAAGACCATTTGCCAACCAGTGATGCTTAAACTGCCATTACTGTCGATCATACAGCTCAGATGTTGCAAAGTAGCATCGGACTTGATGGCTTTAAATAGCGCGATAATATACGGTAATTGTAGTGTTGCCTCACCACCTGTTACCGTTATACCATTAATAAAAAATAAATTATCTCTGATTAAGGCCAGAGTATCAGCTACCGTTAACTGTTGTGTTTTCGGGGTTGATTGCTTATTACATGCGCTTAAACAACCATCACACTCAGTGCAGCTCGACATATTCCATACCACAAACGGTTTATTGTTTTGTGTTGTAAGTTGTAGCGATTGGGTTGGACAACTTGGTACGCAATCACCACATTGATTACACATATCAATTGTTTGCGGGTTATGACAGTTTTTGCAGCGGTAGTTACACCCCTGCAAAAACAGCACCATACGATTGCCTGGGCCATCAACACATGAGTAATTCAATATTTTGCTGACTGTGGCTGAGATCATACTATTGGTATCTTTTATTTAGCTGAATAAACGGGTGACATTTCACGACTAACAACACGTGGTTGACGCTCTAAAATACGGGTATTTTCAGAAGCCTCGGTACCTAACCAGGTTGTATTTGTGCGTGAACCTTGCTCTTTAAATTTTGAAATATCAGATAACTTCACCATGTAACCTGTTACACGGACAAGATCATTGCTGGCAACGTTGGCGGTAAATTCACGGAATCCTAGAGCCAGTGCGCCTTTACATAGTTGCATTAATGCCAGTGGATTGTTCTTAATTGTTTCTTCGATAGTCAAAATTTCACTGATACCTGAGGTATAGTATTGATGGTGCGCAGCCAGTGCTTTAATGTGAACCACTGGATCGGGTTCGGTACCATAAGGAATACGAATACCCGGTGTAACTTCATGGTCACAACTAATTCCACCTTGTGAGTGCAATAGAGCACGACCATTTAAACCGTGTTTTACTGGTGTTGTGGTGACGATTTCATTTAATTTTTCACTGATTTTCAGTGCGATAACATTCGCTGCTTCGTTGTGACCATACTTAGCCGTTGAACCTGATTTTTCCATCAGAATGTTTACGGCTTCAGCCATACCGAAAATACCAAACATAGGGGCAAAACGGTCTTCATTGATCAAGCCTTCTGTGGTTAAGAAACCATTAAAGAAGTTTGATTCTTCATGCAAGAAAGCCGAACGTGCTTCAATCAGTTCAAACATTAGCTCACTGTAATGTGGCAGGGTAGTGGTTAGGAACTCTTCAACACTATTACTACGTAGTGCGACTTCTTTTAAGTTCATACGTACTAATGTGTTAGCACCACCAGCGACGGGTAATGAGTTATAGCAACTTACGATACCAAAACCAGGTTCACCAAATGCGTCAGCGAACATTGGATAGTTAGCAATGTGTGGCTTGCTACATTCACAAATATTGTTACACGCTTGCTGTAATAAGCTTTCTGGTGTGATTTGTGGGTCGTACATAAATGTCAAATTGGGTGCAACTTGTTTAATCTCTGCATCTATGGTTAAAATCATACGACAGACGATGTTATCTGTTGGACCAATATTGACGTGCATAAAGGCATCTGGCAGGGTGCGGTCAAGCATGATCCAGAAATTTTTCAGCTTACGATATAGCACTTCGTCACTTATATCGCTAACAAATGGCAGTAAGATTTGGTCAAGTTGACCAAGGTAAACTGGAATATTAGTAACTGACGGTACGTGATGATAAATGATCGTCAATAGATTAATTGCTTCATCTAAATTCGTTGCAGCTTCTAGCTCTAAGTATTCAGAGCCTTGTTGTAAAAATTTAGCGTAATCAGGAAGAACATAACGAGGTTTAAAAGGGGCATTACCTTCAAACATATCACAAATAATACCAGCATCTTTTGCTGCTGAAACGTCAGCAGAAATTGGCATGTAGTCTACGATAGCTTCTGATTCCAATGACAGGAACAATGTTTTCTGCTTGGCACTTAATGTTGGATCAGTAATGATATTTTTAATTTTCGTTTGTAGTGTCATTGCTATGTTCTTCTTATATCCATAGGTTTTGTGCGGCTAATCTAACGGATAATGTGTTTTTCCAGAAGTGAAAAAGAAAGAATAATACTTTTCCAAAATGGAAATCCATTGATTCATGCAGCTAAAAGCTATTTGATATGAAAAAGTAAGGAGTACAATAAAGGTGGAAAGTAAATGGAGTCTCAAGCTCACCTTAAAGAAGCATAAATAATGAACAATCAAGAGTGTAATCGTGAGATATTTCTTCTTTTTCACATTGATTTTATTTTTAATAAAAGAATGTTTTTTTAGGTTTTAAATATAATTAATTTATAATAATATCAATGTATTGAAGGTGTTTATTGTTACTTTTAAAGATAAAAAATCATGATATGGCATAATTAATTTTTAAAGTTTCATTTTTTGAATTGTATCATTTGTTAAAATTTGTCTAAATATAGACAGTTAGTTTTTATGAATTACCGTCATTGCATATCAAATAAGATAGGCTGTAATGCTAGGTATAGTGTATTTTGTTTTATTACATAGGTAAGGATCGCTTTGACGATGTTAAATCCTCAACGTGTTGTTGCTAAGCGTGTTAGCAAGCTTTTAGTTTTATCGCTGATGGTTCCCGGTAGTGTTTTTGCTGCTGAAGCGAGCCCTGCTGTTCCACACAATGTTGCAGCTGCAGCCAATACAGTGCAAATTGTTGGTCCAAATACTGTGTTACCTCAAGCTCCAATAGGTACACGAAAAGCACCGTTAACCGCTGGCAGTGTTGATTGGTCGTCATTGAATAATCAACATTTACTTAGTACGAAAATGTTGTGTGGTAACACCGCAAGTAATGTATGTTTTGCACCACAAATAGAACAAGCTTATACACAAAATAAGTTTTACCCACTGTGGAATACTGTTGCATTACGTAAAGAGTTGACAGCACAGTTGCAAATGGTCGCGGATAGTAAAATGCTGCCAGGTATCAGCCAACGTTTAACTGAACTGAATAAACTTGAGCAACAAGGTAATCTGCGTGGTTATGACCTTTTAGCAACTGATACTTATTATGTTTATCGCGCATTTTTAAATTATATTGCTCATCATCGTAATGTTTTATTCTTATCTCAGCCTTTAAATATGAGCCAAGTAATGGTTCAGTATGGCAGCGATGAAGAAGCATATCCAATGACAATAGCGAAGCTTACAACATACCGTCCTACTTATATTCCATTTGAATCAACCATGAAAATGATTGAGAAGTACCAACAATTGGCTCCTCATCATTTAACTCGTACCAGCTTTAAGTCAACAGTTTATCGTCCGGGTGATGTGTTACCAAATGGTCATGAAATGGTGCAGGTACTTTACCATTTAGGTGATCTAAGCCAAGCAGATCATGATGTATTATCAGTACAACCAACAGTGACAAACTCAGGTGTATTGTTAGCGAGTATTAAGTTATTCCAAAAACGCCATGGGTTAACGCCTGATGGTATTGTTGGTCCGGCGACAATTAAGCAATTAGTAATACCATACAGTGACATTGCTCGCTTATTAGCACTAAACACGCTACGTATGTCGGCATTAAATCGTCATAATGATACTCGTGCTCATATCTGGGTAAACATTCCTAACTATAAGTTAGAGCTCTACGATAATGGTCAAAAAATGTTTGAGTCTAAGGTAATTGTCGGCCGTGATACGCGCCCAACAAACCTATTCTCATCATCGATTACAACAATGGTCGTTAATCCATATTGGAATGTTCCTGTTACGATTAAGCAGCATGATGTGATTCCAAAAGTGAAACTTTCTCGTGATTACTTGAAAGCTCATAACATGCAGATTTTAAATAGCTGGCGAGATCGTACTGTTGTAGCGCCAAGCAGTATTGATTGGGCAACAGTGAATCCAAAGACATTCCCACATGAGTTTCAGCAAGGCCCTGGTCCTCGTAATTCATTAGGACGTGTTAAATTCTTGATGCCAAATGATTACGCTATTTTCTTACATGACACACCATCTCGTGGTTTGTTTAATCGTAATAAACGCGACTTAAGTTCTGGTTGTGTGCGTGTTGAACGCGCTGATGATTTAGCTAATTATGTTATTGACTATCAAAAACGTAATAATATTGCTTCTTTTAAAGCCATGCTTGATACCCAAAAGAACAAAGTTGTTAGTCTTTCAAAACGTATTGATGTTGACTTTGTTTACTTAACTGCATGGGTTGATCAAAACGGTAACCTACAAATGCGTGATGATATTTATGGTTATGACTCACCGCAAGCAAAGCCAATTAAAACAAAATTCATTACCATGAAAGATTTTGTTAAGCGCTAAAATATTATCGACTGCATAATATTTATTAAAGCCAGCACAGAGATGCTGGCTTTTTTGTGTGCTAAATGTCGTAGCTCAAGGTAGAATTTAATAATTGTTTTGGAATCAATACAGTTAGAGTGTCATCGTATGACACAACGAGGAAGTAATGTTAAAAGCTATTTTTTTAGATATGGATGAAACCTTATGTGCAACGTCGGTTGCTGACAAACAAGCGTTGGCCACTTTAAAACATTATGTTCAATCGCAGTTTCCAACCTTAAATGCAGATACTTTTTGCCAACGTTATATTGCCGGGATTTATAAACAGCTTAATGATGAATTTCCACAGTTAGTGGCATTATTAGACAATGAATTGCTGTTTCGACAAACATTAGTTCAAACTTTATTTGCTCAACAACAACTCACTATTACTTTTGATCAGGCTGCTATTATTCAAGCTTCATTTGATGATGGTCGCATGGCCGGGTTTGATTTTTTTCCACACGTAAAAGCGATGTTAGTTTCTTTACGTCAGCAGTATAAGTTGGTGGTGATCACTAATGGTCCAGTGTTTTCACAGCACCCTAAACTGGCTGCGACAGCAATGGCTGAGTATGTTGATTATATTATTGTGGGCGGAGAAGAACCTGAAGAAAAACCCGCACTAAGCATTTTCCAAAAAGCACTAAAGTTAGTGGGTTGTCAGCCTAGTGAAGTGATCCATATGGGAGATTCATTGGCCGCCGATATTGCAGGAGCTAATGGTGCGGGCATTGCGAGTGTATGGGTTGATACCGGTAAAGCGAGTGATCACGATAAGCTGTCATTGATCACACCAACCTACATTGTGCAACAGCCACAACAGTTGTTAGATATAATTAAACAGCACATTGGTTAATATTGCTGGTTAAGTGCCATTATTGATACCGATAAAACAAAAACGCCACAGCAAAAGCTGTGGCGTTTTTATTGTATGTGTTGTGACGTTAACTTATTGTTGTGTTGTTTCTATTTTACGAGTTTTCCATAACGATGCACTGATAGCGATAGTGATAGAAAGAATAATCACACCCAGTGAAATTACGGTTGGAATCGCATAAGGTGAACCAACAAGTAACATTTTGATACCAATGAAGCTTAGAATAAAGGCTAAAGCAACTCGTAAGTAACAGAAACGGGTTAGCATACCTTCTAATACGAAATACAGTGAACGTAAGCCAAGTAGGGCAAATACGTTAGCGGTAAAGACTAAGAATGCTTCTTGAGTAACGGCGAAAATAGCTGGAATTGAATCAAGTGCAAACATGACATCGGTTAAGGCGATAACAGACACAACGACTAATAACGGTGTTGCCAGCCAACCTTTGTCATCTTTGACAAACATTTTATGGTCATGGTAATCGTCTGTAACTCTAAAGAAGCGTTTAACGAGACGAACAGGAGCTGAATTTGAGAAGTCTTCTTGTTCTTCTTCACCTTCACGCCAAAGCTTGAAGCCTGTGTAAAGTAAGAAAACAGCAAAGATGTAAAGGATCCAGTGGTAGTCAGCTAAGAGCTTAGCGCCAACCCCAATCATACCGGCACGTAAGATAAGCGCACCCACAATACCCAGCATTAAAATACGAGGACGTAATCGTTCTGGTACTGCAAATTGACCAAAAATAAGTGCAAACACGAATAAGTTATCAACACTAAGAGATTTTTCTAATAAGTAACCAGTGATAAATGATGTTGCAGCTTGTTTATTAGTATATGTGCTTTCAGGTGCCATTTGTGGCCAATATAGGTAAATAAAGCCCATAAAAACAAAGGCTAAAAAGACCCAAAAAACACTCCAAAGTGCAGCTGTTTTAATCGATATTTTACCACCACGTGTTTGGTACAAATCGAGTGCAAGCATTAATACTGTTAATACAGCAAACCCTTCATAACTAAAAATACTCATAGAGTTCTCTCTTTATATAAATATCTAACGCGATAAATTATTGTTATTAATGTTGTTGTTTATTTCGAATATTTATAAAATCACAAAATAAAAACAAGTTTCATAACAAAAAGTTATTACGAAGAATAAAATACGAAAGGTATGCCATAGGCGAGCCTAAACAAAACCTTCCGCGCATTAAAAAAAACCCACGCAATTAGATTGCGTCGGTTCGATTACATGTTGATGTAAACGATAATGGCATTGGTCTCGTCAAAATGGTGCTAATAGTTATTGTTGTCGATGAGCGACAACAATAACTATTAGCAAATCCATTCACGGCTGCCGGAAGCTTGTGGCTTCGAGATGACGACAGGCGAACAATTGTGACTACTCCCCAAACGCGGCAATTTTAGACTTGTAAGCAGTAAGTTACCAGTCGTTTTTGAGGTTAATTTGATTCAATATCTTAAATAGCGTTAATTTGGGACGATTGGTTGCAAATTTGATGAATAAAAGACCGTTTAATTATTTTATTTGTGTGAAATAGACAGCTTAGTTCGCTGACAATATGTTCAAAAATGAAGTTCCTATTTCAACGCCGGTACGGTCACTTATTGTTCATCTGAGAGCGGTTCGAGACACCCTGTTTTGGTCTATACCATCATAAGGGGGGATTAGTGGAAACGTCAGAGTATCAAAAAAATATTCACACGATTCTGGTTCTGTGAGACAGCAACAATGGCATTTCTGTGACTATATAGTGGATTATATGGTTGATACAGTCGCTAATTTCCTCGTCGTTACTGACGCAATTAGCGTGCGTTTAGCAAAAGGATAAAGGTAGGTTTAATGGTAATGTACAGCTGAAGTTAAGGTGAATAATTGCTACTAGCTATTTTTTGCGAGTAATCAGTGATCGTATAGATTATATCTTTGTTAAAGAGCATTGAATGTTTTACATGTGTTAAATAATTGTTTTGATGGTGTTTTTTGGTTAACTATCTATAGTTTGAATGTGACTTGTATCACATGTTTTAATTGGCATGTGTACAATTAAAATTAATATAGACGTATAGTAACTACATTCGTTAGCTCAACTAACGAGAGTCTTATTATATAGAATAAATATTATGTTTCTGACTAAGGATAGCTATGGAAACAGTAATTGATAACGTTGCAGAGAATGCTGTTGTTTTTGATTATACAAAATTTTTGTCTAAATCATGTCAGCAACGTTTGTCATTTATAGATGCTCTGAAATATTTAGTACCATCTTTTGAAGTAACGATAAAAAGTACGAGAAATCAGTTCTCTTGTTCTGAGCGATTAGAAAAAAAAGCATTAAAAGTATTAACAAGCAATGCGAGTGATACAAGGAATTTAATTCGATTGTTATATTTAGCTAAACAAGAAGGCATAAAACAACTTATTGTTTATCTTCCATATTCTCTTGAAGAGCGCCAACTAGATGAACTACATAATAAAATAGGTAGTACCATTGAATTTGTTCAAGGGAATACTGAACAATTGCTGTTTGTTTTAGATGAAAAGTAATTAAATATTAAAAGGTGACGATTATCGTCACCTTTTTTATGGATTGATAATTACCAGAATAACCATGTAAAAATAGTTAAAAAGATAATACAAACAATATTTAAATAAAATCCGACTCGCATCATCTCACTTTGTTTTATAAAACCAGTACTAAAGACAATTGCGTTTGGTGGTGTAGCTACAGGTAACATGAATGCACAAGACGCACTAATTGCAATTAACGCCGATAATACAACAGGTGATACACCAAGTGCTTCAGCGACAGTTGCAAATACAGGGACTAACAAGGCAGCACTGGCAGTATTACTCGCAAATTCTGTCAGAAAGACCACAAAAATAGCAACGGCTAGTATGGTGAGTAAAAGACCTGCTTGCTGTAACATATTACTGAGTTCGTTAGCGAGAAAAACGCTCGTGCCTGTGGCTTTAAGGATATTACTTAAGCAAATACCACCGCCAAAAAGTAACAACACTCCCCAATCAGTTGAGTTTTTAATATCTTTCCATTCAACCACGCGTGACACTGCAAGCATTATGATTGCGCTGAGGGCAACTAAAGTATCAAACTTAGAAAAACCACCTAATAGCGCATTAATTGGATTACTGAAAATCCATAAAGTAACAGTGATTAAAAAAATTGCCATGGTAATTAATTTACCGTTGCTCCATTGAATAGGTGAGTGATCAAGCTCAAATTGATGATTAAGATCGGGCTTTAAGGTGATATACAATAATGCAACGGTAAGAGGTAAGAGGATAATAGTAACCGGAACGCCAAAGGCCATCCATTCGGTAAAACTTAATCCAACTTCTGCTGCAGCAATGGCATTTGGTGGGCTACCAACAATTGTTGCAATACCGCCAATACTAGCGCAATAGGCAGTACCAAGCAGAACAAAGACGTAAGTTTTATGGCCACTTTTGGTATTCACTTTACTGAGGACACCAAGCACAAGTGGCAACATCATCGCTGTGGTTGCCGTGTTGCTGATCCACATTGATAATCCAGCAGTGACACCAAATAGCATAAATACCGCAACTGACATTCTTCCTTTTGCCGCTATAAGCACTTTGTCAGCAATAACTTGGTCAAGTTGCTGTTTATGTAGCGCAGCAGCAAGTGCAAATCCACCTAGAAATAAAAAGATAATTGGATTTGAAAAACTGGCTAGCGCTTTAGAAGTATCAAAAACGCCAAATCCAACCGCAAATAAAGGCACAAGTAAGGCGGTAATACTTACGTGAATAGCTTCAGTTAACCACATAACAGCAACGAAAAAGAGAATACTTAATCCAATAACCACATTACGTTCAAAGGGTAATGTATTGAGTAGAATGAGCATCATTAAACAATTGCCGATAAGGATCAGGCTATTTCTATTGAATAACCAGTGTTTGAGCGTAAGCGTGAGGGTTGTCATAGGTGAATCTTCCATATATTGAGGCGACATTATTTTTATAATTAGCTTTAATAAGCGGAAGTGATAATACGTCGTGTAGTGGTATCTTTTATGTGACGGAGTTATATAAATAAAACAGTGGTTGTTTGTTTTTTGTGGTTATTGTGATCTTGGTGTAAATTTTTAGTGGGTGTAATTTTATCTAGCATATTATTTCAACTACATAGGATTTTTGCACTATATAATTTTATAAATAATAGTCAGTGCAGATGATTTTTGTTTATGGTAAAATTATTAATTGCAACTTGATGCTTATACATTACGGACAATGGCTAGTTAATAATGAAAGAAAAAAAATTGTGTTTAACTAAAAAAATTCATAAAGAAGCGCAAGAGCATTTACAGGCAGTACGTAAACGGGTGCTGAGTGACATGAACCATAAAAAACACAGTTAGTCATATTTTTTGAGATTAACTGATAAAGCCAATCGTTTAATAAAGCGATTGGCTTTTTTCGTTTTAGTGCTTAATCATTGCTAGGTTGAGTTGTAATTGCTGCCGATGGTGGTGCGGTTTCGATTGCAGCATTGTTATTTGGCTTGGTGGGGATAACTGCTGGTTGCGTTTTTATTATCGGATCAAGAATAGGCTCTTTGGGTCCTAAAAACTTAGGTTGTACATGCAATATAAACAAATCCATCATTGCTTTAACGCGGGCAAAGACTTCTCGTACACGAATTTTAAAACTTGCCATACCACGATGGGGTTCTTTAACGGCTAAGCAGACAGCATTAATGTTGTAATGATCAGCAATAAAAAGTGCCCGTTCACAATGAAACTGTTGGGTAATAATAACAAAACGATCAGCGTCAAAGACTTCTTTTGCTCGTACGACAGAATCGAGAGTACGAAAGCCTGCATAATCTAATACTATTTCATTACTAGGTACGCCCGCTTTTAATAAATCACGTTTCATAGTTCGAGGTTCATTATATGAACGGTGAGCATTATCGCCACTGACTAAAAAAACATCAATCTTATGTTTTTTATAAAGATCAATAGCAGCAGACATGCGGTAGGTATAATAAGGATTGAGTGTTTTTGCGATGTATTTGCTGGTCCCTAATACTAAGCCGACATTATACGATGGTAGTTTTGCTGGATCGTGATAAATACGGTTTTCTGTTTGTGCAGAAACCCAACGGTCAATTAATAATAATGAGGCTACAAAAATGATAAAGAGAACTGCAGTAATGCGAATAATGTTGAGCAGTTTCATAATTATCCAAACTAAAAATATAATGCTTTATTAATATCTTACCTTAATAAAATATATTATTGTTCAAAAAAGAGAAAACAGCAGCACTAATTGAGAGAGTTTGTGGTTTTTGTGCACAAGTTCATGCATTTAAACGCTTTAAATAAAAATTCGAAGCGTTATTGAACGCTTCGAATTAGAGATTAATGGTTGTTGAATTTAGAATGAAGTACGTTTGTAACGACGGTATTCCGATTGCCAGAAATTAGCATCGATTTTCTCGCGAATACGCTCATCAGAATTCTTTGGTGCTTTGTGCTGTTCAACCGCTTTTTTAGCAACCGCAAAAGCAATTTTACGTGATACTTTTTGAATCTCTTCAAGACCTGGTAATAGCGGACCTTCACCATGAATCGCTAATGGTGAGCATTCAGCTAAAGCACGGCTACTTTCCATCAACATTTCATTGGTTACACGGCGAGCATTAACTGCAAGCACACCCAGACCAATACCTGGGAAAATATAGCTATTGTTACACTGTACGATTGGGTAAGTTTTACCTTCGTAAACAACAGGATCAAAGGGTGAACCTGTTGCAACCAATGCATTGCCTTCTGTCCAGTGAATCAAATCAAACGGTGTTGCTTCGACACGACTGGTTGGGTTTGATAATGGAAAGATAATCGGGCGAGGACAGTGAGCGTACATTTCACGGATCACTTCTTCACTGAACAATCCAGGTACACCAGAAACACCAATTAATACCGTAGGTTTAGCGTTACGCATAACATCCAATAACGAGATGTTATTATCTAGCAACTCCCAATCTTGAATGTTGGTGTTTTTCTGTACTAGTGCTTGTTGGAAGTTGAGTAGATTTGGCATGTTTTCAACTAACAAGCCCCAACGATCCACCATAAATACTTGGCTACGTGCTTGTGCATCAGTAATACCATCTGCAACCATTTGCGCAATAATCGCTTCTGCAATACCACAGCCCGCAGAGCCGGCACCTAAGAAAGTGACACGTTGATCTGATAGTTTGGTACCAGCGGCTTTACATGCTGCTAATAGTGAACCAACAGTGACAGCAGCAGTACCTTGAATATCATCGTTAAAGCAACATACTTTATCTTTATAACGCTCAAGCAACGGCATCGCATTTTTTTGAGCAAAATCTTCAAATTGAATTAATGCTTCAGGCCAACGGTGCTTAACTGCTTGAATAAAGTCATCGACAAAGTTGTCATATTCGCTACCCGTTATACGGGTATGACGCCAACCCATATACATAGGATCAGATAAACGTTGTGGGTTATTAGTACCTACATCAAGTACGACTGGCAAGGTGTAAGCAGGACTAATGCCACCACACGCAGTGTAAAGAGATAGTTTACCAATAGGAATACCCATGCCACCGATACCTTGGTCGCCTAAACCAAGAATACGTTCACCATCGGTAACAACGATTACTTTTACATTTTGACGTGATGCGTTATTGAGCATGTCTTCAATGCGGTCACGATTTGGGTATGAAATAAATAGACCGCGTCCACGACGGTAGATATTGGAGAAATCTTCACATGCAGAGCCCACCGTTGGCGTGTAAATAATTGGCATCATTTCGGTGATATGATTTTCAACTAAACGGTAGAAAAGTGTTTCGTTAGTATCTTGAATATTACGTAAATAGATATGGCGATCCATATCATTATCGAATTTTTGGTATTGCTGATAAGCACGATCAGTTTGTTCTTCGATTGATTCGATGGCTTCAGGTAGAAGACCTTCTAGATTGAAGAACATACGCTCTTCAACAGAGAATGCGCTGCCTTTGTTAAGTAATGGCGTCTCAAGAAGTATTGGGCCGGCGTAAGGAATATATAGAGGTCTTTTATTATTGTTCATACAGTAAACTCTGTTGCGATTAAGCCAGAAAAAGGAACGATGATTTCAATGGTGCTAATGCTAGAACTTCATCGTTGATAATTCAAAGGGTAGAGTGATTTATTTCGAGAAAGTGATCATGTTTCTGGTGTTTATTTTATTAATAACAATAAAAATGGCGTTTTTTACAGTGAAAAAATATTTTATAAAATAAAAGCCCTTAAAATAAGAGCTTTTATTTGTCAGTAATGGTGTTGGGCTTAATGATAATCTGCGATTAATAATGCCAAGGGAATTTACTGAAATCTTGATCGCGTTTCTCAAGGAAAGCATCACGACCTTCTTGCGCTTCAGCAGTTCCGTAAGCTAAGCGCGTCGCTTCACCTGCGAATAATTGCTGACCAACAAGGCCGTCGTCTGGTAAGTTAAAGCCATATTTAAGCATGCGCATTGCTGTTGGTGATTTACTGTTAATTTCTTTCGCCCAACGCAGTGCTTCTTCTTCAAGTTCAAAGTGATCAACGACTTTGTTAACCATACCCATGTCATAAGCTTCTTGAGCGCTATAGTTAAAACCACAGAAGAAGATTTCACGAGCACGCTTTTGGCCGATCATTTTCGCTAAGTATGCAGAGCCATAACCAGAGTCAAATGATGCCACATCAGGATCGGTTTGTTTAAATACAGCATGTTCTTTTGATGCAAGGGTTAAGTCGCATACTACATGCAGACTATGACCACCGCCAACAGCCCAACCCGGAACAACCGCAATTACAACTTTTGGCATAAAACGAATTAGACGTTGTACTTCAAGAATATGCAATCGACCCATACGAGCTACATCCGCAGTACCTTCTTCTGCGCCTTCATATTTATAGCCATCTTTACCACGGATACGTTGATCGCCACCCGATGAGAAAGACCACTGTCCTTTATGCGATGGGCCATTACCGGTAATTAATACACAGCCAACGTCAGACCATTGACGCGCATGATCAAGCGCAGTGTACAGTTCATCAACCGTTTTAGGACGAAAGGCATTTAAGCAATCAGGACGATCAATGGCAATACGTACAGTGCCATGCGCTTTGGCACGGTGATAAGTGATATCTTCAAAATTAAAGCCCGGAACGGCTTCCCATAATTCAGGGTTAAAGATGGTTTTGCTAGTCATACGGCGCAGCCTCCATAAGTAGATGCTGTAAGGCTAGGGAGTTACAGCAAAAAGTCAATTATTGTTGGGCGAAACTGACATAATATCTCAAATTAACGGGTGATTGTTTATGGAATCAACAACTATGCTAGCTGTGCAATGACATTACCATTGTTTGTTGTCACAATAAGACCGTCAGAATCAGTAATAGATTGAATTATGTACGCTTCATTGCCTATTGATAGTATTAAGTCCGATTTTTTAACAGCATTATCTCAGCAGCACATAGTGGTTGAAGCTGAAACCGGATCGGGAAAATCAACCCGTTTACCTTTATGGGCTGCACAAGTTGGTCGTGTGCTGGTGGTTGAACCGCGACGTGTCGCCTGTACATCGTTAGCTGAATACTTAACCACTGAAGTGGCTAATCCACAGCAAATTTCAGTAGGCTATGCGATTCGTTTTGAACAACATTTTGATGAAAATACTCAAGTTGTATTTGCAACACCTGGCGTTGCACTGCGGTGGTTAAGTGACGATCAGTTATCCCATTTCGACATTGTGATTATTGATGAATTCCATGAACGGCGTTGGGATACTGATTTATTGCTAGCACTATTAAGACAGCGTCAGAGCCATCGCTTAGTTGCTACATCAGCCACTATTGATAGCCAACGACTGGTTGAATATTTAGCTGCGGCTCATTTACATGCGACAGGACGCAACTTTGAGGTTGAGGTTTATCATTGTGCTGCAGATAACCAAACTATGCCGAGTGGCGATCATCTTGAACAGCGGATCGTTAAAGTACTCAGTCAACATTATCAAGATCACCAAGATATATTGATATTTTTACCGGGTAGAAAGGAAATTACTTCAATAACTCAATCTCTAAAGCGCTATTTTATCGATGAGGTTGCTGCAGGTGAGATTGATGTGATCCCATTACATGCCTCAGTTACTGATGATGAACGCCAACGGGCATTAACCGCTTGTGAGAAACAACGGATTATCTTAGCCACCAATGTTGCTGAAACATCGCTGACCATTCCTGGTGTAACATTAATTATTGACTCAGGTTTAGAGCGTCGTACTCATCAACGCAATGGTCGAACGGTGTTATCACTGCATGCGATTTCCAAAGCCAGCGCAGAGCAACGTAAAGGCCGTGCTGGGCGAGTAAGAGATGGTGTTTGTCTGCGTTTATATGGCAAAGCTGCGCCACTAGAGCGATTAACGCCTGCAGAATTACAACGTGAAGAGTTAGTTGAACCGTATTTAGCCGCTTTATGCTGTGATGCTAAATTTTCACAATTGATTTTTATTGATCCTTTGCCAGAGAAAACCTTAGCGAGTGCCTTTGAGGCTTTGCTGGCTATGAAAGCAGTCACAAATGATGAGATTGTCACTGATTATGGTCGGCGTTTGTATCAATTACCGATTGATAGCTTATTTGCCCATTTAATTACTGCGATGCCTGAACGCCGCCATCAAGAAGCCATGGTTGATTTAGCGGCAGCGTTATCTATTCCGCAGAAATTGTGGCAACCGCCGAAATCAGAGCAAGATCAGCAGACGTTGTTTTTATGGCTTGGACAGCAATATTGCGATGCAACAGCATTAATTAAAATTGTAAGAGCAGATACCGTGCCTGAATGGTTAACGGTTGATGACAATATGCGCGCAGAAGCGAGGTTGTTAGCATCTAAAATGCGCGAAGTGCTGCAATTGCCTCAGCTCGAAGCGAGTAGTGCCTTCCGCCGTCAGCCGTGGATAGAAGCTGTGATGGATGCTGCTTCTGAATTAGTTTATATACGTCGTCAGCGGCGTCGCCAAGCATTAGCGAATGGCTTTAATGAAGTCACATTGAGTCGAGATACATTATTTGCAATAGAGCACGAGAAAGCCACTGAAGCTGCAGTAGTGTTTGATCAATTTGCCTTACCCGGAAAGGGGATCAAGCAAAATCTCGTTTTAGCGACCTGTATTGCACCAGTGACGTTGTCACAAATTGTTGCGCTTGATCTCGGTGAAAATCACCAAGGTCAAACCGTTGAAACCAGCAAAGGTCACTTTCAAACCGCCATCGAACGGATTTATGCTGGGCAGGTTATCGATACTCAATGGCAAGATGTCAGTGGTGCAGTAGCCAGTAATGCAATTGTTGATTTGATTTTAGCCAATGACGTATTAGAAGGATTAGCTGCGCGGTTAAGTGTTGATATTCAACAGTGGAATTTATATTTAGGTTTAGGCCATTATCAAGCTGAAATGTGTCAGCGTGAGCCTGAAGTGGTTGATTTAACCATGTGGTTATCACAACAAATTACCGAGCTTGGAATTGAAACTATTGATGATATTGCTTTATTTAGTGCCGAAGATTTTGTTTTTGAAGGTATTCCTGATTGGGAACGTGAAGCGTTTGATAATCAATACCCGCACAGTGTGAGATTAAATGATTTTGAGATGCGGATTGAATATCAGATCAGCCGTAAAACCGTGATTGCACATTATCATCAAGGTAACCGTAAGCAAGATCCCAAACGGTGGGAGTTACCACTCTGGCAAGGTTGGAGAATTAAATATAAAAAAGCCAGCCGTACTATTGATATTCACTAGCAGCAGAACAACAACAAACGTGCCACAGTAGTGGGGAGCTACTGTGGCTTACAGCGTCAAAATACAATGTTGTTGATGCTATGATTATGAGGCTAAGTTTGCCGCGTTTAGTTTGGCACGAATAAATTCTGAGTGATCTAAGTAGATCAAGTCAGAGACTTGTCTGATCACCGCTTCTTCCAAAGGATCTATCACGCCATCGGCATAAGCGACTTGCCACATAGCTTCAATTAACAGGTAGCGTTGAGGTTGTGATAACGCGCGTAGTTTATTGGTGAACTCATACAAAGACACTGATTTTTGGCTCTGTTGTTGTGCCTGATTCAGTAATATCAGTGCTTGTTCTTCTGTGGTATCAAGCAGCTTAATTAACAGTTGTATTTTAGCTTGTTCTTCGCGTGGGTCACGATCATGATCAGCGTTGGCGACTTCACACAGCAATGATGCCATTGCGAGATTAAGTGTTGGTGTATCGACTGCGCCAGCACTCGCACTTTCATTCATAACTTGTCTAAACAAAGTTCGTAATGTTGAAAACATTGTGGCCCTTATTTTGATAATAATTACCTATAATTGACTCTTAAGTTTATAACGAGATGACGAAAAAATAAAAGTCACTAAATATACGTTTGCAGTTTTATCGGTTATATCCACTTACGACGATAAAATAATGCCAGTTGTAGGATCAACACTCCGACTAATAATCCACAGAAAATGGAAAATGACAAATGATCCTCGGCTCCGGGAATACCATCAAGGTTAACTCCAAATAAACCGGTTAAAAAACCAAGAGGTAAGAAGACTGTAGTAATTAGCGACAGAAAGTATAGACGTTGATTTAATGCTTCTGATTGCAAACTCATCAATTCTTCTTGGGTGACATTAGCGCGTTCACGAATCGCATTAAGATCATCAAGTGCATGGCTAATTTTTTCGTCAACTTCATGAATTTTTTGACGTTCTGCTAAAGAAAGCAGTGGCGTTTCAATGGTAATTAACTTTGCTAATGCATCCCGTTGCGGGGTCATTGAATGACGTAATTTTACCGTTTCACGACGTAATACTGCGATATTATTACGTAAATTCATATCGCTATCAGTCATGACTTGCTCTTCAAGCTCGGTCAATTGCTCATCAAGGTTATCAATAACCTTCATTTTTCGACTGACCAAATGGTCACATAAACTTAAAATAAAATTACCAATGGTTGTCGGTCCAAAACCGCCATCAATATGCTCTGCGATTCGAGATATCGCGACTACAGGTTGGTCAGAAGTGGTAATAATCAGGTTTTTCGTAAAATAGCCACGAATAGACAGCATTTTATCGGATGGCTTATGTTGGTTATCTTTATCAATGTCTACGCCGCGTAATGCTAAGAAAAAGCCATCTTTAGTTTGGTTTAAACGTGGGCGATCTCGATCATTGGTCAGTGAATCTTTCTCGATATCAGGCAATTGGCTTTGTTGTATCCATTGCTGTGCTTGTGGCTGAGTAAAGTCAAGGTGTAACCAAAGCAAACCATCATCGGGTTGCCAGTTATTAATTTTATCAAGGGTCAGTGCTGGTTTGGAATGATCGCCATTAAGTTGATAACAGTAAGCAAAACAATGTGGCATAGAGGGTCCCTTCAATAGTGCTAAGTACTTAAGTCTTAAGTTTTTATGTTTATAAGCTTAACCGATATAAGCCATCGATAGAAAATAAAATATGTGATGGTTATTGATTAAGCAGTTGCCGCTTAAGATTCACTCTGAAACCGTGATCTGAACTGCCGTGGGCTAAAAGAACTCCAACTTTTAAAGCGGGTACTAAAATTGGTCGGGTTTGGGTAACCACAAAAATCACTGATATGTTGAATAGGCCATGACGTAGTGGTTAATAAACCGGCGGCATGCTCCATTCGCAAATGGGTTAAGCGTGCCATAGGTGCTTGGCTATAATATTGCTGACACAAACGGTGTAAGTGCGGCTCAGAGCATGGATATACAGCGGCGAGATCTTTTACTTGCCATGGGTAGTGTAATTGCCGTTTAGCATGTTGAAAGACTCGCTCTAAACGTTGTAAAGCTAAGGGCGAATGAGGCGCAGTGCGGTTAGCGACCAGTAAGCATAATTGCTCAGTGATATTGGTTGAAAGTTGATCCGCAAGGGGATAGCTCAAACACAGTGCTTGTTGAAGACAATCGATAGTTTGAAATAATAATGATCCTGATTGGGTTGGATAATAGGTTATTTCATGGGGTAAACGCTGATCCCAATAACTTTGTTGTTCTAACATTACCCAGGCCATATCCCAAATAAGTTCCTGATTCTCGTCTGGATTGATATCAAATCCATTCTCACACCCCGGTGGTACATAGATGACATGCTCTGGTTGTAAATCCCATTTTTTGTCTGGTGTACTAAGTATACCGCGGCCTTTGATAGTAAATAGCAACATATGCATATCAGGGTTGCGGCGATAAATAGTAAACGCTTCTTTGCCATAATTAATGCCACATTGAATGATGTGCTTTTGTTCCAAGGCTAAGGATTGTACTTGATCAATAATGATTGATTGGCATTGCGATGAAATATTTAAATGTTCAAACCATGCCATTAACACGTCCTTTTTAGGTTGAATTTGATAGTTTGGCAAACGTTTTTGATTGCTTAGAATAACCGTAAATTAATAACACTAGGTATGATCATTATCACAAGGTAACCGTTAATTGAGTATTTAATTATGACGACATGGCGTACATCAGCAGATAGAAACTTTTGGAAAAAAACGTGGCGGTTAGCATTACCGGTTTCGATGCAGTCAATGTTGTTTGCATTACTGGGTTTAGTCGATGTGCTGATGGTGTCAAAATTGGGTGAGTCGCCAGTTGCTGCTGTGGGGATTGGTAACCGTATTTTCTTTTTCAATCTATTGCTGGTGGTGGGTGTCAGTGGCGCTGTTGGTGTTTTAGCCGCGCAATATTTTGGCGCGGGGAGAATGGATGGCGTACGGCGAACCTTATTACAATCGTGGGTGTGCGCGATTGCTTTTACGTTACCTTTTGCGATTATTTATCGTTTGTTTCCGCAGCAAATCGTTAGTGTGATTAGTGATCAAACAGATTTTATTATTAATGCTAAAGATTACCTGTATGTATGTGGTTGGAGCATTATTTTTACGGCAATTGTGGTGCCATTAGAGGCTGCTTTACGCGCTGTAGGTGAGGCAAAAATGCCAACTTATGTCGGTTTAGTCGCGGTGTTATTAAATGCGACCTTAAATGCATTATTGATTTTTGGATTATACGGTTTTCCTGAAATGGGTGTCGCAGGGGCAGCATTGGGGACGACGATTTCACGTGGCATTCAAACGGTAATTTTATTAACGGTTACTTATTACCGCCATCGTGAAATTTTGCCGTTAGCGATTGATATTGATACAGCTAAAACCCCACAAGCTCGTAAGCGTTATTTAGCTATTGCTATGCCGATGATCATTCATGATGCCGGCTGGGCAATGGGGGTGTTGGTTTACAGTGTTATCTTTGCTCAGTTAGGTGTGACAGAATTAGCCATTATTAGTTTGCTGGCTCCGATTGAAGGAGTACTTATTTCAGCATTTATTGGTTTTGCTGTTGCCGCGTCTACTATTTTAGGCCATGAGCTGGGTGCTGAGAACTACCAACGAGCTTGGCATCAATCATGGTTCTTTATTGGGCTGAGTGTATCAATGGCCTTTGTGCTTGGTATCTCGATTTGGCTAGCAAGTGATACGGTAAGTATATGGCTTCAACGGGCAGATACGCCAAACTTAACCATGTCATTAAATGTCACCATGGTGCTTGCGCTTGGGCTGTTTTTGAAAGTGTTTAACATGGTGGGTATTGGCGGCGTGTTGCGCAGCGGCGGTGATATTAAATATAGTATTTTCATTGATTTATTTGGTCAATGGGGAGTAGGTATTCCTTTGGCGATTTTTACTGGAATCTTTTTAGGCTGGCCCCTACATTGGGTATTAACAGCTATTTTAGCAGAAGAAGTGGTCAAAGTTGCGCTGACAACTTACCGTATTCGAGGCCGTAAGTGGTTAGCGAATTTAATCAATGATACTGACCAAGTATTAGTATCGGTGTAATTGTTTGTAAACACGCTGTTTATAAATAAGATTTGCCCATTTGGATGCCAACAAATGGGCTTTTTTTATGGCCGATTAGGTTGTTGTGAGTAATTATCTTTTAAGCAGATCTCACATCGTTTGATTTGTGATAGAATTAACAAAAATTTCGAATCGCCAAGTTATACCGATGACATTGTTGTATGCGAATGATCGGTATCAATTAGTCATTGAAAAGACAGGAATTACATTGAGTCAGTCGAATCAAACTCAAGCAGACGTGTTGAATAATGAAAAAACATTAAAGTCTGCGATTAAAGATTGCATGATGCGCGATCGTTTTCGTCTACACAAACGTGTACAAGGCGCATCAAGAATTAAAAATGAAAAATCAAAGCATGCAGTATTTGATGAAATTGCGTTAGATATTGCTAAATCAATGCAAACGGTGGAATTACGTCGTAATCACCGCCCTAAAATTATTTATCCTGCTCAGCTGCCTGTTAGTCAGAAAAAAGACGACATTGCAGAAGCGATTAAGCATAACCAAGTGGTTATTGTGGCAGGTGAAACAGGTTCAGGTAAAACCACTCAGTTACCTAAAATTTGTCTAGAACTTGGTCGTGGTACTCACGGTATGATTGGTCATACTCAGCCACGTCGTCTAGCCGCACGCTCTGTTGCCACGCGTATTGCCGAGGAAATGGAATGTGAACTGGGTTCGCATGTCGGTTATAAAGTACGATTTAATGATCAAGTTTCTGAGCGTAGCCACGTTAAATTAATGACTGACGGTATTTTGCTGGCAGAGATTCAGCACGACCGTTTTTTAAGTCAATATGACACCATCATTATCGATGAAGCTCACGAACGTAGTCTTAATATCGACTTTATCATGGGTTACTTACGCGAACTATTGCCTAAGCGTCCAGATTTAAAAGTTATTATTACCTCGGCAACCATCGATCCTGAGCGTTTTTCAAAACACTTTAATAATGCGCCTATTATTGAAGTATCAGGACGTACTTTCCCTGTAGAAGTGCGTTACCGTCCAGTGGTTGAAGATGGTGATGACACTGATCGCGATCAGCTAGATGCTATTTTTGATGCGGTTGATGAACTGTGCGATGAAGGCATGGGCGATATTCTGATTTTCATGAACGGTGAGCGTGAAATTCGTGATACCGCAGATGCATTAGAAAAACGAAATTTGCGTCATACTGAAATTTTACCCTTGTATGCACGATTATCAGCGAGTGAACAAAATAGAGTCTTCCAGTCTCATAACGGTCGTCGAATTGTGCTTTCGACTAACGTCGCTGAAACATCGTTAACGGTTCCGGGGATTAAATACGTTATCGACCCTGGTACTGCGCGTATTAGTCGTTATAGCTACCGCACTAAAGTTCAACGTCTACCGATTGAAGCGATTTCTCAAGCCAGCGCTAATCAGCGTATGGGTCGTTGTGGTCGTGTGCAAGAAGGTATCTGTATTCGTTTGTATTCTGAGGATGATTTCTTATCACGCCCAGAGTTTACCGATCCAGAAATTCTGCGTACTAACTTAGCGTCAGTTATTCTCCAAATGACCGCAATTGGTTTAGGTGATATTCATGCCTTCCCATTTGTTGAAGCACCCGATAATCGCAACATTCAAGATGGTATTCGTCTACTTGAAGAATTAGGCGCAATTAATGCTAAAGCGACTGATCCGCGTAAGCGTTTATCAAATCTTGGTCGTCAGTTAGCCCGTTTGCCTATCGACCCACGTTTGGCGCGTATGGTTTTAGAAGCGCCTAAAACAGGCTCATTACGTGAAGTGATGATCATTGCTTGTGCGCTCTCTATTCAAGATCCACGTGAGCGCCCATCAGATAAAAAACAACAATCAGATGAAAAACACCGTCGTTTTTACGATAAAGATTCTGATTTTGTCACGTTTGTGAATCTGTGGGATTACATTCAAGAACAACAGAAAGCATTATCTAATAATCATTTCCGTCGTTTGTGTAAGAAAGAATACTTAAACTATTTACGTATTCGTGAGTGGCAAGATATTTACTACCAAGTTAACCAAGTCGTTAAAGAGCTTGAGTTAAAAATGAACGGTAATGAAGCTAGCTATGATGGTATTCACATCGCATTGTTGAGTGGTTTGCTCTCGCATATCGGTATGAAAGATCAAGAGAAGAATGAATATCAAGGTGCGCGTAATGCTCGCTTTAATATCTTCCCAGGATCGGGCATTTTCAAGAAACAGCCGAAATGGGTAATGGTGGCTGAACTGGTTGAAACCTCGCGTTTATGGGGTCGAATTGGTGCTAAAATTCAGCCTGAATGGGTAGAACCATTGGCTGAGCATTTGATCAAGCGTAGTTACAGTGAACCTCATTGGGAGAAAAAATCAGCCGCAGTGCATGCGTTTGAAAAAGTTACTCTTTATGGCATTCCGGTTGTAGGTAAGCGCAAAGTTAACTACGGTAATATTGATCCAGCGTTATCGCGTGAAATCTTTATTCGTTCAGCATTGGTTGAAGGTGATTGGGATACCAAGCATAAGTTCTATCAACAAAACCGTAAGCTATTGCGTGAAGTAGAAGAGCTTGAGCATAAATCTCGTCGTCGTGATATTTTGATTGATGATGATGAGCTGTTTAACTTTTACGATCAGCGTATTGATTTAAAGGTTACCTCTGGGCGTCATTTTGATAGCTGGTGGAAAAAAGCCGCCAAAGAAAACCCAGAGCTGCTTAATTTTGAACGTGAAATGCTATTCCGTGGTGATGCAAGCCATATAACGGATCTTGATTATCCTAACTTCTGGCACCAAGGAAACTTAAAGCTTAAATTAAGCTATCAATTTGAGCCGGGTGAAGATAACGATGGTGTGACGGTTCATGTACCATTGGCGATTTTAAACCAAGTGAAGCCTGATGGTTTTGATTGGCAAATTCCTGGTTTACGCCATGAGCTCGTGGTTGCACTTATTAAAGCACTACCAAAAACGTTACGACGTAACTTTGTTCCAGCGCCTAATTATGCTGATGCATTCCTTGCGCGTGTTAAGCCAATGGAAATGCCATTACTTGACGCACTAGAGAAAGAGCTGAAACGTATGACGGGTGTGACTCTTGTTCGTGAAGATTGGAAATTAGATCAGATCCCTGATCATCTCAAGATCACTTATCGTGCAGTTGACCATCACAATCGCAAGCTACGTGAAAGCAAAGATATTTATGGCCTAAAAGATAATCTTAAAGAAAAAGTACAAGAAACCTTATCGCAAGTTGCTGATGATGACATTGAGCAAGAGGGTTTGAAAACGTGGAGTTTTGGGGCGCTACCTGAGCGTTACCAACAAAAGCGTGGAGGCTTTGAAGTTAAAGCGTTCCCTGCGTTAACAGATAACAAAGATTCAGTTGGCATTAAGCTGTTTGAAACGGAAGAAGAACAGCACAATGCAATGCAAGCGGGTCAACGTCGTTTGATTTTATTAAACGTACCGTCACCGATTAAATACTTGCACTCAAACTTACCAAATAAATCAAAGTTAGGTTTGTACTTTAACCCCTACGGCCGTGTGCTTGATTTGATTGATGACTGTATTGCGTGTGGCATTGATAAGCTGATTGAACAAAAAGGCGGTTTAGCGTGGCAGCCGGAATCCTTTGAAGCATTGAAAGAATATGTCCGTGCAGAGCTTGGTGATACGGTAGTCGAAATTGCTAAGCAGGTAGAAGAAATTCTAACAACGGCATTTAATATTTCTAAGCGCTTAAAAGGCCGTATTGATTTACGTATGGCATTTGCAATGTCGGATATTAAAGCCCAAATTGATGGTTTGATATTTAAAGGCTTTGCAACTGAATGTGGCTGGAAGCGTTTACCTGATATTTTACGTTACATGCGTGCTATTGAGCGTCGTATGGAAAAACTGCCGATTGATCCAAATAAAGATCGCGTTCATATTCTGAAAATTGAATCAGTGGTTAATGAATATAAAGAGTTATTGAATAAGATTCCGAAAGGGCAGCCTGTACCTGATAAAGTCAAAGAAATACGCTGGATGATAGAAGAGCTACGTGTGAGTTTCTTTGCTCAGCAGTTAGGTACACCTTATCCAATTTCTGATAAGCGTGTTCGTAATGCAATTAATGAGTGCTAATCACTTAAGTCAGTTGTAATACAAACCATATAAATGAGAAGGCCGATGCGATAACCGCATCGGCCTTTTGTTTAGGGGAATATTAATAATCAGTGAGTTTGAGTTGCTGTTTTATTCTTTGTTGATGTTGATGTTGATGCTTTAGTCGCTTTTTTCTCGAAACGAGAGATCCACAAGTAAGCCAGCCCTGCAAATACAGCTGTCATGAACACATTGATAAAGAATGCCTTAACAAGATCAACGCCAGGAGGGAAGGCAGAAGCTGTCATACTTACCATAAAGATGACAATCAGTACTGACACCATTCCCATGCCAAATAGACGAGAGCCCATACGGAAATCACGTGGAGTATCATCGTGTTTAAGGCGGAATACAAAGTAAGCTACCATGATAAAGATCGGCGGTAACATTGCAGTGCCCGCAGTTAAGTTAATTGCCGTACTCATCATTTCTTGAACTGACTCAGAACCAAAACCGTTAGCAATCAGCATCACTAACACAAACCCAAATTGCCACCAAGCCGCACGCACAGGTACACCGTGTTTATTTAGCTGAGTCGTTTTTTCACCGTATACACCTTCAGGAATTTCTGAGAAGTGAATTTTAACCGGTGCAGCAGTCCACATCATCATCGCACCAAACATGGCAATAAACAGTACGATACCCACAAAACGACCGACTAACGGCGCTGAAATATCGAAGTAATGTGCCATACCAGTAAAGATCTCGACCATACCACCAGAATAAGTTAGGTCGCCTCGGGCAACAAATACGTTAACGAGTAAAGAGCCAATGGCGTACATGCTACCAATAAGCACTCCAGCAACAATGATCACTTTAATAAATGATTTCTGGCCACCTTTAACATCGTTTAAGTATGCAGCTGCAGTTTCTGCACCACCAGCAGCTTGGAAGATCCAACACATAATACCCAATGTTGCCCAGTTAATGGTTGGGGTCATGGCTTCTAAAGTGATGGGTTCAGCGGGGGGCGTATCACCATTTAATGCCATTAAGGCACCAATAACGTAAATAGCAAAAAGAGCGAAAACACCATAAGCTACGATTTCTGAAATTTTACCGAGCCAAGAAGCACCTTTGGTTGATATATGGGTAGCTGCCGCAAATAAAACAATCGAAATCATCGATGTTACCATTGGCGAAAAGGCATACTCATAGCCAAGCATTGCATAAGAAGCATAAGCAATAACGTTAGGTAACAATGAGATAAACCAGAATAAATTTACAAACCAGTATAAGAATGAACCCATGTAGGCCGCTTTGGTACCGAGTGGTTGTTTGATCCAATCATACATACCCGATTCAGAGTTTTTATTGGCAGAGACAAATTCAGCAATGATGAAAACAAAAGGAATGAAATAAACCAGCGTAGCAAAAAGAAAAATGGGGGCTGAACTTAACCCTAACTCGATGTTGTTGTTAACGATATTACGGACATTGAATACGGCTGCAAATGTCATCGACAATAGAGCAAACTTTCCAATCGTACCGCGCATAGATTCAGACATAATGTCCTCCGTGAACCAATTTCATGATAACTCAGGTTAGATGTAAATGTGTTATCAAAAGATGCGAGAAAGAAACCACTAACTTGATGGTGGTAATGCCATCAACTTAGTTAACATGGAATGGATTTTAGTAAAAGTTTTACTAAAATATAGTAATGAAAAGCTTTTCCTTTAACTAGGTCACAGTTTGTTGTTGATTGAATGTCGACAATGTGATCTTAGTTAAGAGTTGTTATTTAATTATCAATAGCCCACAAAAATGCACTAAAAGTGAGTGCTTTTTGTGCGTGTTTTTTTGTTTGTGATTATTAATCAGATAGTTAGTTTGATTTTAAAAGTAGCGGGAAGGTATGTTATTTACAGCTGTTATTATGAGTGAGGTTACCATCTTAAATCCAGCCATCAGCGGTTACTCTTTACTTGATAGAAAAGAAGGCTAAATCGCGGACATAAAAAAAGAGCGATGATTCGCTCTTTTTAGAATAAGGCAATAAGTGTTAATTAACGTTCCCAGTATGCTTCTTCTAAGCAATCTTCACGTTCTGGTAAACCATGAGAAAGGCGAGGCGCGTGTTGAATCAGCACTTCGTAACTTACGCGGTTTGAGTATTGGCAAATCTGAGAGAATGAAGAGTATGACAAAAACTGTGCAGTATGCTTTGCAGAGTTAGGTACATTGATTTTATGGAAACGGTTTGCTGACATATCATGCAATAGTGCAGAAAGTGCAGCATCGCCTGCGCCGTTGGTGTTTTTGATTTCCACAGGGCCACCAAGGTAAGGGGCAATATGAGAGTAAACACGAATAGGATTTTCACAATCAGCTTTTGCCATTGGACGACTGAATTCATATTTATTAAATTCAGGGATACGACCTGGCAATAACGGCAATGTTGATTCACGTTTTAGCTCGTCATCAGTATAACCCGCCATATAAAGACCAGCAGGGCCAGCTGTACACAATACCATATCAACCCATTCTAGTGCTTTATCAGCAGCCATTAGTGGATCTGTTTCGCCTGTAAGTGCTTCAGCTTCTTCTTCATTCATTGCGATACACGTAACGTGCTCTTTGATGAATTCAATCCACCATTCACGTTTGTCTTCAATAACGTATTTAGTGCCAAGAGTCAGCACTACTGGTACATTATTCTTTTTCGCAAATTCAATGGCTTTAAGTGCTGCATCTTTCATTGGGTCGGTAGGTTTACCACGAACCAAATAAGAAGAAAGCACGAGAGCAGATGCTTGTTTAAATGCACATTCAGGAATGCTATCAGGACGCAGCTGATTCATTTGGCCTTCATTGATCGCAAATGTACGCTCACCATCTTTGGTGATTAGCGTGTAACAACGACCAATAGGTCCGCATACAGGCTGTAAGTAATCAAGATCAATACGGCTAGAAGTATTACAAAGGTAACGGTAAGCATAAGAGCCAATTTTAAGATCTTTGCTCATTACGCCAAGTAAAATTGATTTATCATCAGCTAATACAGAGTAGTTATGTAACGTATTACCAATTGTATCACCTGGGTATTCATGGCTGATCAATTTACGTTCTTTTAATTCTTGATACAGCAGTTCCGCTTTGTCTTCATCAAGAACTAAAGAGTGGCCTTTACTTAGAGCATGTCTGGCTAAAAAGTCGTCATCGACACGGGCTTCAATATCAACAATCGTTTGGCCGACGCCAACAAGATGTGATTTAGCTAATGGGTTTTCTTGTTGAATTTGAACAACCAATGGATCGCGAGCATTGACAGGGAAGTAATGCTTTGACTTACGTTGACCAGGAAATTTCATGTCTAAAGGCTATAGAAATAAGGGATTTTGATTCATTCTATCATAAAAATGAGAGACAAATCTCACTTCTTTGATGTTCTTACATTGAAATAGATTCTTTTGCCGCTTTTTTAAACGACTTGTTCAAAAAGCTACGTACAGATACCAATAAGGTAAGTTTGATGGTGTTTTTATTGCTCAATTCGTATTGTTTGTTGGTAAATAAGAAGGGAACATTTATTGCTATGACTGGTCATTACAAACTATTTTTATAAAAAAAGCCGCATAAGCGACTTTTTTGTTTAAAAACGATAAATTTAGTTTAAGCGCTTGAGCTCTTGTTGAGCACTTGTGCCACCAACAGGGCGGTTAACCGAAATAGAACGGCCTTTTTTCATGCCTTTTTCGTAGTCATCTGTTAATGCTTTCATTGCTTCTTGGAGTTGTTTTTTAAACGTTTCACGATCTAAATTTTCAAACTGCTTATCGATATAGTTGGCCATACGCTGGTCATGATCATCATCAGTATTTAATACTGGTAACTTTTCTAATGCGCCTTCAAGCCAGCCAGCGAGAAAGGATGAAACGCGACGAGCCACTTCTGCAGTGCTTGTACCTGTGCCAGCAAAGCTATTACGGAATTGGCCTGTTTGTTGATTCATTTCACGGTAAACAATATCAAAAGCAAAGGCTGCAAAAATAGCACGCTCAGCAGTACCGATAAATTCAGCCTGTTTCAACCCTTTATAATTAGTTAGAACGCACTCAACTCCAAAGCGACGATTAATACCACGAATGATTTTGAGAATTTGTGAACTAATATCCGCAGGTAATAGTGTTTTAGATTTGGTTTTGCCCATCTTAATAAATTCAATATCGTCTTTTTCTAGACCATATTTGAGCATGAGGCGGTGAGCCATACGAATGGCTTGGGCGGCTTCGTTTACATTTGCTGAGTTACCCAACTCAAGGCATTTTGCAATTTTCTTGAGGGCCTTTCGCTTCTGTTCTGACATTAAACATACTCATGACTAAAAGAGGGCACATATTTTACCGCTTTATGACCTCATACTACAAGCATCGAATTGTGATAACTGTGAGAATTGATAATAATTGCAATAGGAGATTGATCTTTAATCATAAAAATTGAATGTAAACAGTGAAAATACGTTATAACTGAATGGGTTCAGAGCTAATTATCAAGATAATACGGTGATTTCAAACTCAGTGAGTTGATAGATGAAATGGATAAATATAGCTGTCGAATGTACTGTTGTTGTTTGGGAATATATTATCTAATTAATCGGTATATAGAATATTGGACAAGTTGAATTATCAATGTTAAGAATAGTTACTAGACGAAAAGGATATCACTTAAGTGTTTTAAGTTATTGTAAAGTTAGGAGTTAACATGACAAATCAATATAACCCACCACAGCAATGGAAGTTTGATAGCAACAATGGCGGTCAATGGGCACAGATCAATCGCCCAGTGTCAGGTGCGACACATGATAAAGTATTACCGATCGGTAAGCATCCATTGCAACTTTATTCTATGGGGACACCCAATGGACAAAAAGTTACGATCATGCTTGAAGAGTTGCTAGCAGCTGGAAAAAATGATGCCGATTATGATGCCCATTTGATTAATATTTCTGAAGGAGACCAATTTTCTTCTGGTTTTGTTGATATTAACCCTAATTCAAAAATTCCTGCTTTAGTTGATCATTCAGAAACCCCAGCCATTAATGTTTTTGAGTCAGGTTCGATTCTGGTTTATTTGGCTGAAAAATTTGATTTGCTTTTACCTAAATTGGGTAATGAGCGTGTGCAAGTGATGAATTGGCTATTTTGGTTACAAGGTTCTGCGCCTTATCTCGGTGGTGGCTTTGGGCATTTTTACGCCTATGCGCCAGAAAAATTTGAATACCCGATTAATCGTTTTACGATGGAAATAAAACGCCAGTTAGATGTTCTTGATAAACAACTAGCAAATAATCGATATATCGCAGGCAATGAATACAGTATTGCTGATATCGCTATCTGGCCGTGGTATGGCAATCTGGTATTAGGCTCTCTTTATAATGCAGGTGAGTTTCTTGATGTGAGTAGTTATACCCATGTACAGCGTTGGGCTAAGTTAATATTACAGCGCGAAGCCATACAGCGGGGGCGAATTGTAAATCGTACATTTGGAGAGGTGTGGGAGCAATTACCTGAACGTCATACCGCTCAAGATATTACCGATGTCTTGTCAAAAAAGCCGTAATCAACGTAGAGCAGCCATGACTAAAATGGCTGCTCTTAGGTTTATTTTATTGCAGTTTAGTAGCGACTGGTTTTGTTGGCGCACTGTTACATACATACGCATTGGCAAACATGGTCACTGAACTTGAGAAATCAAGCGATTGGTAGAGATAGATCGTATCACCACCTAATTCAGCTGCTTTGCTACGCATTTGGTTTAATGTACCCCAAACCATATCTTTATCAGCATGGAACCAGTAATCATAAAAATGGCCTTCAGAGCCATATACTATTCCTAAGCGTTGACAGTTTTCTATTGCTTTTACATCATCCCAAATCACATCGACTTGATTAGACTCAGGAGTCGGAAAAGTAACACAGCCGCTTAATAGCAATGTTGAGGCTAACATTGAGCTAACCAGAATGTTTTTCATGTAAAGTTCACGAACAAAATAAATGTCGCGCGAGTGTATGTAAATCGGTGTAACTGGCAAGTAAATAAAGACAGTTGTCAGATGGATATAACATTATTATTGCAGAATATTGGTGTTATGTGCTGGTTAGTCTTATAAATGAATGCTTAATCGAATAACACTATTTATTTGTAGGTGATTTTTTAACTGTATTTTTGAGTAATAACATAAAATTTTTGAAGTGAGGCATAAAATCAATAAAGAGAGAATGCTTACGGTTTGCCATTAATATTGGACCTAATAGCCGTAATGAAATGCCTATTCTTGTTGCTTGAGTTTCCTCCAAATCGCTATTTTGTTTTAAATTATCAATAATATTAAACAAGTTTTCTCTATCTTGAAATTCGAATTGAATTGTTTTTGGAATCGCACTTTTAGGTTGTAACTCTTCAACAGTAATGCGGTAACTATTTTCGTGAGTATTTTTATTAGACATAAATAAGATCCTATTTGAAGTAAATACCAATATGGTTGATAATGTCAACTATAGAGTAATATAGTTGATAATGTCAATCATCTGAAAAAAGGATAGGAGCTACTTATGGTCAACAACACACCATTAGATAATTTATTTCAGTTGGTACATGCGTTAAAACGTCAGTTACATCAACAGATTGAACAGCTAAATCTTGATATTACCCCAATGCATGTACGTGTGATTAAAATCATTAATAACATCACACCGTGTACAGCAATCGACATAGCAACAGTATTAGATCGTGATAAAGCACAAATTACACGTTTACTTAGCACGTTAATAGATAAAGGGTTTATCAGTAAAGCACCGAACCCAGTAGATAAGCGTAGTTCATACTTGTGCGTGACCGATAGCGGTATGGCTGTTATAAAAAAATTAGCGGATATTGATTTGCTGTTGGAGGAAAAAATAACTCACAATGTCAGCACTGAAGAGATTGCACTATTTCAACAACTAGCAAAACGAATGACCCATAATCTTCGTGAGCAATAATCACCTTGTTGTTGAACGGTAGTCTTTGCATAATACTCAATGTACTTTCAATCATAAATAGCAGATAAATGACTTCTTCATACCATAATATTGATGTGCCTTTTGACTATCGTCATACCTGTTGGTTCTGTGGTGAGCCGTATTTTGACCGTCATGCATTTATGGCTGTTCCAAATTATGATAACCAAACGTTACCGATTATGTTGCCGTGTTGCCAAGAGTGCTTTAGCTTTGCCAATGCGGTAAAGGTGAGTAGCTTAGATTTACTACGCGACAAAGTAAAACAACAGCTACATAAAAAATATCATAAACATCTACAAATTGGTGTTAATTGGACCAAAGAAGAGCTTGAATCGTCTGAAATGGATGGTAAAGCGTTAGAAGGGTTTCGTATTAGCGGTTGGAAGATGTTTGAGATAGCTAAAGAGCGAGTAAACTACAGCGGTTGGCCGATTTATATTGATGGACTACCTTGTTACGATGTAACAACAACATTTCAATTTGAATACGATGGTATTATTTACACCAGTTTAAATCATGCAGTGACTCAATTAGCGGCTTTATATGCCATTCCACAGCCTTATCTTGAGCAAGTGATTGAGCTGGTGGGGCGTGAAAAAATGACTTATGCCTTACGCTTTTGTAAAACGACTTATGGTTATTCGCCAGCAGAGCGAGAATCAAGTTTAGCAAGTCTACGGGCATTATTAGCAGAAGAACAAGCAAACGCGTTACCTTCTCGACATTCTGCAGCTGTACAACGTGATATTGCGTTAGCTGGTATTAAAGAATTAATGCTATATCGCACCATGATTTCACCACATGCTATTCATTGGGCGTTAAGTCGTGGTATTCAAACATTAGCGGAATTAGCTGAGTATGAAGAGGAGTTTTTTGAACATTTTGGTAAAAACTCAGAGCTTACTGCTTTTACTTATTTTAATGGCTTACAAATTTACTTTGAAAAGCGTGAATTAGAACCGTTATGGGCTCAAAATGATGATCCTAATCGAGCGCTATTTCTGTAAAGCAACAAAATAAATAAGCCCGTTGGTCAGTTAACTTGTTATGAGTAACGACAGCAACGGGCGTGTTTTTGTTTAATTAACAGGGTGAGGTCGATTAATTATGTCGCGCCCATACCATAGTACGGCCTTTGTCATCAAAAGCGACCACATTGTAACTGTCTTTCTGATCACCATACTCCATACCCGGAGATCCCATTGGCATTCCGCCTACTGCGAGTCCTTTCATACGCGTTGGCTTTTTAGCGAGAAAGCGTTTGATGTCAGCGGCTGGAATATGGCCCTCAAAGGTATAACCATCAATTTGTGCCGTGTGACAAGATGCATATTGAGGTAATACACCTAACTTAATTTTTGTTGGTGTTAAGTTTTCTTGGTAAACATTTTCTAGCTCAAAGCCGTTATCTTTCATATGCGTTACCCATTCTTTACAGCAACCACAATAGGGTGATAAGTAATTCGTACCTTTGATAATAGGTGCAGTCTCAGCTGTTGCAGTCGCTGAAACAAAAACAGTAAGGGCAAGTAACGTACGTTTGATGATCATGATGACATTCCTAAAATATACAGGTTTACACTTTATTTAAGATAAAGAGTGCAAGGTAGATGATGTAAGTTAAGTGTTCAAAGCTGGAATAACACTTATGCCATCGGGGGTTTTAGTAATGGTTCATGGTAATAACGGGTAAGTTGATACTGCGCTTTAGGCAGACTTTCTGCATGGTTGCATGATTGAAAGTTAAAGTTAGGCAGAAGCGCGGGTTGGTGCTGCGATGAGCACTCGCTATTACAATCATCGTTGCAATGAGAGTAGGTTGCATCAGTCATGATGATTGGGCGAGTTTCAATATCATTAGTGTCATCACAGCAGGTACTCTGTTCCATACTGCAAGGTGATACAGGGGTGGGTACGTATTTTGTGGTGTAAGCATACCCTGTATTGGTAAATACAGTTACGATAAGCAAACTATACACAATAAAAGATAACCAACGACGTATCATTTTTATGTTAACAATCCTAATGATGGGCGAGCATTATAAGTTCAATATGCAATTCAACAATAAATAACTTGTAATAAAGTATTAACTTACCATTATTGTATTCAGCTTGTGAATAATGTGACACATATTCTTACAGCTAATTTATGGATGAAGGAAATCAATTCGTTTAAATTTACGCTTGCGCAGTGGAATGAATAACGATGGGTTTATTCAATACGTTGAAAGCGTTTAGGAAAGAAAATGGCATATACTGAAAAAGATCGTCAAGTTTTGCATGATACATGGATGAGTTACAAAGCAAAAATGCGTATTACTCAAATTGAAATGGCTAAAAAGCTAGGGTTAACGCAACTTGAGTTTTCAGACATTTTACGGGGTGATACTGTCATTCAACATCAGTTTGTTAATGAGTTTTGCAGTATTTTAAATATTGATCCGGTGCTAATACTTCCCTCATTACGTGAAGCCGTGCAAAAAGGCACGCTCAATCACTCTGTCGTAAAAAATACTTTTATATTTGATGGTGAGATTAAAAAAGTTACCTATGAAGGTAATCAGCTGGTTGTTGAATATGAACATACGCCAACGCCAAGCTTATGATAGTCTCATAATATTGATATTATAAATATTAACTTATAAAAAAGGCTCATCGCATTACTGTGATGAGCCTTTTTAACTGATTATGTTGCTAGATTATTTCTTTTTCTTCTTAGCATGTTCATCCCATTCAGGGATAAAGAAATATAGCACAGCAGCTGAAAGTATTGAGCCCATAACATCAGAAGGGAAGTGCATACCTAGCCATAAACGACTAATACCCACCCCTGTTGCCCAAATAATTAATCCACCAGCCACAAGATAATTACCTCTACGAATAAAGAAACCACCCCAGAAAAGCACACAGATAGCAGCAAAAATAGTATGTCCAGATGGAAATGAATAGTTGGTTTCGCCTTCCCAGCTACGTAAACGCCAAGGACTTATGTATGTTGCTGCTTGTTTTACGACTTTATCTTTACCAACAGCATCTAATGCATAGAAATCAGCTGGTGAATCAACAAGATGTAAGGCTTGTAATTCATAAGTGTATGGGCGAGGAATTGCAGTCTCGTGTTTTAAGACCGTCTTAGTGACGAAACTTAATACAAGCAGAATACCAAATTGAATCCATACTTTAGTGATGGTTTTTTTCGGTAGCTTTAAAAATACAGGTATAAGACAAAGCAATGCTGCAGTAATAAGGAAGAACGGACTACCAGCACTGTCAGTTAGCAAAGCAAATGAAATACCAGCAGCATTACTGACTGGTGTTGTTAAAGCTGGTACTGGCACTATATGAATAGCAACAAAAAGCAATATGGCAAATAACGCTAATGCAATAAAGTTAGGTAGTTTTTGGGATATAAAATTCATCATGGAGAAAGGTCAATCTTATCATTATATAATTATTAAGTAAGCCACAAAAAATAAATTAACTGTCATTAAATTGACATTTTTTCATGGTTTAAAACTGGAACCTTTTTTCGCACAAATTATACCGAATGTCATTAAGAATATCGTTGAATAACTTATTGTATGCTTATTTGTCAGGTAAGGTTCATCTTTCTTACTTTAGTAACACTAATAAAATAAATTATAGTTGAATAATTAACAAAACTCATGGTTAATCAAATGTAACTTTTGTTGCTTTTTTTGTGTTTTTTTAGTGATATTTCTCAAATTGTGAAGGCTGTCACGCGAAATAGAGCTAACATTAAGAAAACTTAATGTTTATCCTAAACTAAGTTTAGCTAACTACTGTATGGTTAATGCATGCTTAAACGACATATGTTGTTTATTAATTTTGATGTGATGATATGGAGAAGGGAATGAGTATTCTTGGACATTTCCAAAAGCTCGGAAACGCGATAATGTTTCCAATCGCAGTGTTGCCTATTGCTGGTATTCTATTGCGTATTGGACAACCCGATCTACTAAATATACCTTTTATTGCAGCAGGCGGTCAGGCAGTTTTTACTAACTTAGCACTGTTATTTGCAATGGGTGTTGCTGGTGGTTTCTCGAAAGATAACTCAGCAGCAGCAGCAATCGCAGCAGCAGTTGGTTATTTCATTATGATGGCTGCAATGAAAACTCTTAATGCTGATGTCGACCCTGGTGTCGCTGGTGGTATTATTATTGGTGTTTGTGCAGGTCTATTGTATAACCGTTTCCACGCCATTAAATTGCCAGAGTTCCTAGGCTTCTTTGGTGGTAAGCGTTTTGTTCCTATTATCACAGGTTTAGTTGCATTGGTGCTTGCTTTTGCATTCAGCCTTGTATGGCCTCCTGTGCAAGATGCTATCAACCATTTAGGTAAGTGGATTCTTACTAGTGGTGTTCCTGGTGAGTTTGTATACGGTGTTGCTAACCGTCTGCTGATTCCACTTGGTCTACATCACATTCTTAACAGTATGGTTTGGTTTGTGTTTGGTAACTACACAGATCCTGCTACTGGTCAGATTGTTACAGGTGAGATCTCGCGTTTCTTCGCAGGTGACCCATCTGCCGGACGTATTCTAAGTGGTTTCTTCCCTGTAGTAATGTTTGGTCTTCCAAGTGCAGCATTAGCATTCTATGTAACTGCGAAGAAAGAAAACAAGAAAGTTGTTGGTGGTATGTTATTGAGTGTGGCATTAACTGCATTCTTAACTGGTATTACTGAACCAATTGAATTCATGTTCATGTTCCTAGCACCTGGTTTGTATGTAGTACATGCTATTCTAATGGGTGTTAGTATTGTTGTTGCGTCAATGCTTAACATTCACATGGCATTTAGCTTCTCTTCTGGCTTAATTGACTACGTCCTAAACTACAATGCGCCAGCAGCGCATAACTCATGGGAAATTATTCCAATGGGTCTAGTGGTTGGTGCTATTTACTTCGTGATCTTTGTTGGTGCGATTAAGATGTTTAATCTTAAAACACCAGGCCGTGAAGATGCACCAGAAGAAGATTCAAACCCAGGTTCAGACAGTAAAGTAGATTTAGCGGTACAATACCTGGAAGCACTAGGTGGTAAAGATAATCTAACTGATATCTCTGCATGTATCACACGTCTTCGCCTAGGTATTGTTGACCGCTCAATCATCAATGATGCTAAGCTAAAACAACTAGGTGCGAAGGGTGTAGTAAACGTAGGTTCAAATAACCTTCAAGTTATTATTGGTCCACAAGCTGAAATTATTGCTAACCAAATGAAAGCGCTGTAAGCATCATTGATTAAGCAAAATACAGTATTCGCGATTTCATAATTCCCCCTATGGTCGCGTTAAACGGTCTACCTTTGGTAGGCCGTTTTTTTATATCTAAAAAACCGTCGATGGACTGTGTATAATCATCTAAATAAGCAACATAGAGCCAATGAGTGATAAGCAATAAATGAAGATATTAGTAATTGAAGATGATCTAACAACGCGTGAGTTTGTTGCTCAAGGATTACGAGAGCAAGGGTTTGTTGTTGATGAAGCTGAAGATGGTCATCAAGGACTAATGATGGCAACCAGCTGTGAGTATCAGTTAATTGTGCTAGATCGCATGCTTCCACAACTTGATGGGTTAAAAGTTCTCGCGGCATTACGTGCCACTGAAAACCAAACACCAGTATTAATATTAAGTGCGATGGACAGTGTTGAAGATCGTGTAACAGGGCTTACTGCTGGTAGTGATGATTATTTAACTAAACCTTTTGCGTTAGCAGAGCTTGTTGCACGCGCTAATATTTTGGTTAAACGCAATCAAACCGTAGCGACTGTCTCTTCTGAGTACAGCTATGATGATTTAAGGTTAGACATAAAATCGCACCGTGTATGGCGTGGATCGCGGCTAATTAACTTACAACAAAAAGAGTTCTTGTTACTGCAATACTTAATGGAACATGTTGAAAGTGTTGTTTCTCGAATGAGCTTGTTTGAATCTGTTTGGAGTTATCATTTTGATCCAAAAACCAACGTGATTGATGTTCATATTGCCAACTTACGTAAAAAATTAGAGTCTGAAGGAGAGCCTAGTTTAATTCACACTGTTCGAGGGGCGGGTTATGTCTTACGCCGGGCCTGAAAACCTGTCGCGATCAACCATTTTTAAAGTGTTGATGTATTTTATTACCTGTGTTGCTTTTATTTTCATCTTATTTATTAATCAGGTAGTCGTTAGTTCAGAGACGTTTTACCATCAACAATTAAAACGTGATTTAGTCAATGAAGCTAATTTGTTTACGATGATGCTCAACAAAGGTAATAGCGCCGAACTCTATAAAACGATAACGCAACGTAGCAAAAACAACACCACATTTAGTTATATTGTACAACCAACAAAACCTGTTGTTAATGAGGTGGCGACTTACCCTGCAGCGTCATTTATTTTTAGTCGAGGAAAAACAACACAGCTATCTCAAGTGGTAAAGCTACCACGAGGGATGGAATTAGAGATAAAAATTAACCCGCAATTTATGCAAGCTTATCGCCAGACTGTTATTCCGATGCTGCTGTCTGGAATTGCTGTGCCAGTCATTATCATGTTGGCCGGGGCTTCACTGTTTGCAATTGTAATCTTAAAGAAGTTAGCCCGTGTTAATCAGGGTATGAATCGAGTTATTTTAGGTGAAAAAGGGGTCAAGCTACCAGTTAGTAGCAATGATGATGAATTCGATGTGTTAACTATTCACCTAAATTTTTTGATTGAACAGGTCGAGAAAAAAGAAACATCGCTAAAAGCACTCTCTGTGGGTATGGCACATGATTTACGTACACCCATAGCGCGAATGAAATTACGTCTCGAGCGATTGTTAACCCAACCAACTGCACCATATACGAAAGAATTAGAAGCCTGTCATGATGATTTAGAAGTATTGTTGAGTATGTTTAATGGCATGCTAGAAATTGCTAATTTAAACAGTGGCAAGCAGCAGATTGATAAAGAGTGGGTCGATTTATCTCAAGTGTGCCGTGACGTGGTTGAATTTTTATTGCCTATTTCTGATGAAAAACAGCAACAACTTACATTTAGAGAAGATCAACCATACCGGTTGCAAGGTGAGCCAAGTTTATTATTTCGAGCTGTTTATAACTTGGTTGAAAATGCGATTAAATACACACCTGAGCAAGGTGTGATTAATGTCATTGTTGATCATTTTGGTATTGTAGTAACAGATAATGGCATGGGTGTGTCTGATGAAGACAAAGAGAAAATTCGTGAGCCGATGTTTCGTGCCGATCGGAGTCGAACTCATCAAGGATTTGGATTAGGGTTATCGTTAGTGGAAGCGGTAGTGATTCGTCATAATGGTGAATTGGTTTTTAGTGATAATAATCCCGGTTTACGATCTCGATTGTATTTACCACTCGCGTCTGAATTAGTGTCAACGTTGAGTGATTAATAATAACGTAGTGTCATTGTTCTAAAAACAGCAAGACAAAAAAGCCCAATTGATACTTATTAATGAGAAAGATAAGTGCTAATTGGGCTTTTTTTATAGAAAATAGATTGGCTATTTAGCGATTAGTTGCATTGAATTTATCTTTACGCTCATTAAAACGTGAAACTAAATCATCAATACCATCTTGGCAATAAGGCTTTAATCCGCTCATCAGCATACGTTTGCTGCCTGTACCGACGATTTCACCGTTTTCTTTAAAGCAGAAATGCAGCGTTACGCTACCACGTTTACCTTCAACCTCAATAATAGAGTCAGTTAATTCAACGGTTGGCGCACTAAGATCTAAACGAGTAAAATCAAGTTCCATACACTCATAGATCACTAATGGGCGAGTGGGATTAATCATGATATCTTTTGATTTCATCAAAGGTACCATAATGTGTGGAAAGTTCATTCCTGAGAATTGCACATAGTTTTTAGTGACTTGTGAAATTAACACCTCATCCTTTGTTGTTTCACCGCTGCGTATCACATCCATGTAGACTTTGCCCGTACAGTCGATAACCGCTAATTCTGTCGGGGATTTGATGTCTATAAGTAGGCAGCTTGATTCATTGATCATGCCTGCAAATTCGAAACGCATTTTTTGGCTAAGGCCAACGTTGGCTAGAAGAACCGAAAAAAGCAGATCGCCAGGTACACAAAAACGCTTGTTATCTTCATCATGAAGCGGGTTAAAGTCACCGGCTACACGTTTTGCAAAATGGCTTGCTTGCTCACGAGTAAAAGATAATTCACCGTCGTTATTTGAATAATATGAATCTAAAAACATGTTTACTTATAATACCTAAAAATAAGACTGCTGCTATTCTACATCATAAATATCACTTTAATGGTCTAGCCAGATGATATTAATGTAAATACATATATTGACGAAATACATACTAATAGTAGTAGACATAAAAAAGCCAAGCAATATGAGCAATGCTTGGCATTATGCAGTCGCTGTTTTATTGACTAAAAGCGTATATTAAGTGGAATAACAGTCACTCTATCGCCAATCTGGGCATATTCTTGCTGTGGTGGAATTTCAATTAAGCAATTAGCTTCACTCATTGAACGTAAAATACCTGAACCTTGTGAGCCAATTGTTTTTACCGACAGGCGGCCATTAGCATCCCAATGGTAATATCCACGTAGATATTCGGTTCGTCCATTACGAGATCGTAGCGACTCAGCAGCAATCGCGGTATATGTTTGTGGTTGCCAATTTTGATGGCCTTGTTGTTTGCGAATTGCAGGTTCAACAAATTGTAAAAATGTCACCATGACTGCAACGGGATTGCCGGGTAAACCAAAAAATGGCACATCATTAATATGGCCAAATGCTAGTGGGCGTCCTGGACGCATATTGATTCGCCAGAAATTAATCTCACCGAGTTTATCAAGTACCGTTTTGATGTAATCAGCATCGCCAACAGAGACGCCACCAGATGATAAAATCATATCTGCTTTATGGCTCGCTTGTCGTAACGTCGTTTCAAGCGCAGCTTCACTGTCTTCAATAATGCCTAAATCAACCACCTCACAACCTAAACCGGTTAATAAGGCAAATAAGCTGTAGCGGTTTGAATCATAAATGCAGTTTTGTTGTTGTGCTTCACCAGGGGCCTGTACTTCATCACCGGTTGAGAAAATAGCAACACGCAAAGGGGTATTGATTGTTAGTGTGCTTAACCCCAGTGATGCGATCATACCAAGTTCTGGTGCGGTGATCGTTTGGCCTTTAGCAACGGCTACTTGGTCAATAGCAAGATCCTCACCCGCTAAGCGAACATTTTGACCCGCTTTAATCGCGCCCATGGTGAGGTTGAACGTGACGGTGTCACCATCTTGTTGTGCTTGTTCACGCATTATAACAGTATCGGCGCCTTGAGGAACGGGAGCGCCTGTCATAATGCGAACAGCTTCACCTGCTTGTAATGGGTGAGGGTAATGATGTCCTGCAAGCACTTGACCGACAACGTTATAGCTATTTAAATTAATATCTTCGCTGCGAATAGCATAGCCATCCATTGCTGAATTAGTATGTTGTGGCACATTTACCGGTGAAAGAATATCGGTATGTACTATCTGGCCAAGTGCTTGTTTTAGCGAAACTGTTTGTGGTTTATCAAGGTTTTTTATTTGATAAAGAATGCGTTTTCGACCTTCATCAACCGATAACATTCCTTGTGGTTGAACATCATCACAACTGGCTGTTTCGATTGAGTGCTGGTGCGGTTGGCGACTGAATTGCACCACGAAATCGGTTAATTGTTCGATATCATCAATGCTTATTTGCGGTAAGGTCGTATCTGCTTTGGTGTCACTTGCAATCGCAATGATATTGTTATCGTCTTGATATAGCCACGGCTTGTTAATGACTTGGCGGCGTAATTCAATCTTTGGAAAGTCGAGCTTCTTAAACCCTTCGACTAAAATAATATCAAGTTGTGTTTGATCTAATTGTCGAATTAAAAACGGTAAGCTTGCTTCTACAGTGGGGGTTTCAGTGATCAATGCACGACGATAGCGAGAGGAGATAAGCATCTGGTGTGCGCCTGCTTTTCTTAATCGGTAGCTATCTTTTCCTTGCTGATCAATATCAAAATCATGATGAGCGTGTTTGATTACCGCAATGCGTAGGCCACGTTCAACCAATTTAGGTAGCATGGCTTCAATAAGGGTTGTTTTACCAGTACCACTAAATGCAGCAAAGCCTAATAAAGGCACAGAGGCGTTAATTTGACTCATGGCGTACTCCAAATTGTGATAATTCCTCAGGGGTGTTGAGGTTGATAAAGGCATCGGCTTGATCACTGAAATTAACCGTAATCATATTACATTGACGATAAAGTAAAATTATCTTTCGATCGCCATTAGCTAAAAAGGCTTCTAATTTTGGCAGAATACGACGATGTAACAGTGTCACAACGGGTTGAATATAATCGCCATTATGTGCCACCGCTATATCGGTATCAGGTTGACATGCCGCTGCCATTCTCATCACTAAATCAGCAGGTAATTGCGGGCAATCGCAAGGCACAAAACCAATCCAGTCATTATCTATATGGTGCAGCGCTGCATGCATACCACCTAAAGGACCAGGATAATTTTCAATGCTATCGCCAAAAACATCACCATATTGGCGATACAGATCTTGGTTACGGTTTGCATTGATACTGATATGAGACGTTTGTGGTGCTAGGGTATTAATTACATATTGAATAAATGGTTGGCCTGCAAGTTCAATCAAGCCTTTATCATTGCCTCCCATACGGCTGGCTTGACCACCCGCTAAAATGACCCAATGGGTTTGTTCAGGCGTAGGCATAATTATCCTTATTGTTTTTGGTATCTTTAACGAGTTGGAGATCGGCTCGTTCAATTAACTGGGTGTCATTGATTGTCCATTGGCGGCGACAAAGTGCTGTGAGTGCATTTTGTTGATGGCTCGTGATCACTAAACTGGTGCCTCGTGACAATAAATCTTCCGCTAAAATAACTTGGCGATTAATTGACTCTTGATCCATGCTCGCACTGGATTCATCCATTAATAGCACACTGGGTTTAAGTACCCATGCTCGTGCCATTGCGACGCGTTGGCGTTCACCACCAGACAAAACGGACACATGCTCATTAGCAAGGGTTTCAAGGCCGACCATCCGCAAAGCATTAATGGCTTCATTTCGGCGTTTTTGACGATCTTTAATCGCGAATCGTAGTCCATAGCATACATTGTTAAACACTGTTGCATCAAACATATATGGGGTTTGATGGAGGTAGATGATACTCCCTTCATAACAACCACTAAAGAGACGTTTAAAAAAAGTATGCTGATGAATATTAATCGTACCAGTGGTGGGTTTTTGTAAGCCAGCTAACACTTTCAATAAGGTTGTTTTGCCGACGCCGTTATCACCGGTTAAATAGATAGCATCTCGTGGTGCTAAATTAAGTTGTGGAATATGAAACAGTAGACGACTTTTAAAACGAACGGAAAGGTCGAGTGCCTGAATGGATGCATGAGTCATAATTAAGGCCTCGGCTTAGTTAGTTCGCAAATGGGCTTTGCCACGGGCGATAGATAAAATAAAGTTTAGACCTAAGGCTAGAATAAGTAACACCATTCCTAAGGCTACACCTTGAGCAAATGCACCTTTTGAGCTCTCAAGCGCAATTGCTGTCGGGATATTTCGAGTTGAATTTAAAATATTACCGCCGACCATCATTGAGCAGCCGACTTCGGTGATCACACGGCTAAAGGAAGCTACAATAGCAGCAATTAATGGAAAGCGGCTTTCCCACATTAAACTGATTAATGCGCGAGGGTAGCTAGATCCTAAAGTGAGTGCTGTTTCCCATGCTCGGCGATCACTATTTTGAAAGGCAGCATGCATCATCGATACTAAGAGTGGAAAACAGATTAATACTTGGCCTAATATCATCGCTTTTTGGGTAAATAGCATCTGCCAATCGCCTAATGGTCCTGCGCGTGATAACAACATATAAAGCAGTAAGCCAATCACTACTGTCGGAACGGATTGTAAGGTATTCATTAAAGAGAGTGTGATCCAACGCCCAGGGAATTTACCATAAGCTAATGCAAAGGCAATCAGTAGTGAGGGGATAATGACTAAGGCGATGGCAAAAAGAGACACCGAAAATGACACCCCGACAATCCCCCAAAGTGCGCTATCGCCACTAAAAAGAAGTTGAGTTGCTTGTTGAGTTGTCTGCCAAATATTCATGCTAATGTCTGTTTTGACCTAAAAAATACGCCGATGGTGCTATCATTCACGTTATTAGCATTAAGTCTAAGGCTCGATGTAATAACTGTGATGCCATAATGATTAATATATAAAATAAGCAATCATCGGCGAAATATCATATTAAATTAATGTGTTACCATTATTGTGTTTGTGCATCAGCAACGAACAATTGCTGACCGTGTCGTTGGTAATTATTAATTAACTTTTGTGCTTTGGGATTAACTAACCAATCACTGAATGTTTTTGCACCTTGGTAATTAAGATCAGGGTAGCGGCTCGGGTTAATTAAAATAACTTGGTACGGGTTAAATAAACGCTTATCACCTTCAACCATAATTTCAAGATCAAGTTTGGTCTCATAGGCCAGCCAAGTACCACGATCGGTTAATGTATAGGCTTGCAGTTCTGATGCCATGTTCAATGTTGGGCCCATACCTTGACCCACGGCTTTATAGCCACCAAAATTCGGTTCCATTTTCGTTTGTGCCCAGATATTGAGTTCTTTTTTATTAGTACCTGAGTCATCGCCCCGAGAAATAAACATCGCATTATCAGCAGCAATTTCTTTTAGTGCATGTGCAACATCTTTATCGCCTTTGATTTTAGCAGGATCAGTCTTAGGACCCACTAAAACGAAATCGTTATACATTAAATTACGTGGTAGAACGCCATAACCTTTCTCAACAAATGTTGCTTCAGATTGTGGTGCATGGGTCATCACTAAATCAACGTCACCATGCTCACCCATGCGCAGTGCTTTACCTGTTCCTGCTGCTAGCACTTCAACCTTATAACCTGTGTCTTTAGTAAAAACAGGTAATAAGTAGTCAAGTAATCCCGAGTGATAAGTGCTGGTGGTCGTGGCAAGGCGCACTGTCTTATTAGCTGTATCTGTGGTTGCATAAGCCATGGTTGCTGATGCGCAGCCAAGAATAACTAAAGTGGTTTTTAATAGGTTCATCAACGTTCCTGATCGATTGGTTTACATTAAAAATGTGTTGAGATGAAAAGTCGTCAGTCTTTGAAGCCAAATAAATGCGGCAAAATGACTCATATCACCTTAATAAATAACGCTGCTCAGCTATAAGCAAGTAAAGTGCCATCTTTTAAATGTTGATGAATAAGGCTGATTATGTGACTTAGGCATTAAATAGTGACCAAAATAGGACAAAGGTAACCGAAGTTATACGAAATAATAAAACAATTTTGACTTAATGATTAACAGTGAGACAAAATGTCGCAAATTATATTCGGTTAAAATGTCTCTATGTCTGATTTTAGTTTGTCTTCATCTTGGACTGCGGTTTCTGTATTAGTGGTTGATGATGAGCCAGGAATGCGCACGATCTTAAAAAAAGCCTTAAGTAAAAAATTTGCTCAAGTTGATACTGCCGGCAGTATTGAAGAAGCAGAGGAAATTCGTAAGCGTTGCCACTTTGATTTGTTGATTGTTGATATTAATTTACCAGGACGTTCTGGTATTGAATGGCATGAAGCATTTGATCCAACAACCCGTCGCAGTGATGTGATATTTATGACGGGTTATGCGGATTTAGAGACGGCTATTCAGGCCCTACGTGCTGGCGCGTCAGATTTTATTCTTAAACCGTTTAATCTTGATCAAATGATGCAATCAGTGAATCGATGCATTGAGCGCCGCTTAGTGGAGCGTCAAAATTTTGCACTGCAACGTGACGTCGAGCGAAGCTATCCGGTTAATATTATTGGTGATGCGCCAGCAACACAGCAGATGAAAAAGCTGATTGCTCAAATTGCGCCATCAATTGCAGCTGTATTAGTCGAAGGTGAATCTGGCACAGGTAAAGAATTGGTTGCACGCGCATTGCATCAATTAAGTAAGCGTACTGGGCCTTTTGTTCCGATTAACTGTGGTGCTATTGCGCCGGAATTACTTGAAAGTGAGTTGTTTGGTCATGTCTCTGGTGCATTTACGGGAGCCAAGAAAAGCCGTGAAGGTCTGTTTCGAGTGGCGAATAATGGTACCTTGTTTTTAGATGAAATAGGTGAAATGCCTTTAGCTATGCAATCGTCTTTATTGCGCGCACTAGAACAAAAAGCGATTCGTCCTGTTGGTTCAGAGCGAGAAATTCAAATTGACGTACGTATTGTTGCAGCGACAAACCGTAATTTAAAACTTGAAGTTGAAGAAGGCCGTTTTCGTCGAGATTTGTATTATCGTTTAAATGTGCTCACGATTGATTTGCCATCATTACGTGATCGAATTGAAGATATTCCATCATTAAGTCATCATTTTACCGCGCAGCTATCAAAAGACTTAGGCATGAAAGCTATCAATTGGACCCATGAAGATATTTTGGCGATGCAAGCTTATTCTTGGCCAGGTAATATTCGTGAATTGCGTAATATGATGGAACGATGCATTTTATTAGGCAAACCGCCTGCGGATTATTGGCGTGAATTGCAAGGGGATGCGTTACCAGTTACTGCTGTTGCTGCTGTAGGCGTACATGCAGTGACAGCTGCAGAAGCCGAATTAAATGCAGCTCACCCTCAACGGCCATGTCAATGTCACGACGACGGTGAAGATCAATATTGCTACCCAGTAACCTGGACACTAAAAGAAGTTGAAAAAGCACATATCATGCAGGTTGTTGATGCCAGTGACGGTAATAAATCAGCAGCAGCGCGTCAGCTTGGTGTGGCAAGAAAAACCTTAGAGCGTAAATATAAAGAATGGACAGATGAACTATTATGAGTCGTACAGCGATGAAAATAAAAGCATTTGTCTTGATGTGGTTACGGCGTTTTAAAACCATGGTTCGCTATCGTCTTTTAGTGCTTACCTCTGTGCCTATTTTTCTTACGTTATTAACATTGATTGCGATTACGTTTTATTGGACGGTGACGTATACCTGGCAGAACGCTTTAATGAATGTAAAAGCAGATTTAGCCGTTGCTCATCATAGTATGATGCTGTTGAAAAAAGAGCAGCGAATGGAATTGCAAGCACTGGCTAATTCTTATGATTTTCAACGACGATTACGATCTGATGACATAACATTACGTCAGTGGGTGCATCAGCAAAATCGACAATATCAGTTAGATTTTGTAGTACTGCATTCTGTTGCTGATATTGGAATGTTTTCAGCCTCAGAGCAACAATTATTAAGGACAGGAAAAGATCAAACATTTTTTCAAGTGTTAGATCGTAGTGCTTTGTTTGAGTTAAACCATGATCTTCCCGCTCGAGCACAACTACCATTATTACAAGAAGGTACGATTGAGCAAAAAGGGCTGGTTAGTCGCAGTTTAGTGCCAATCTTTAATCAACAAGGTGAGCTTAAATGGATTTTAGATGGTGGTATTTTATTAAATAACAGCACATCGCTGGTGGATCGGATTCGTGATTTAGTTTATGCCTCTGATACTTTACCCAAAGGCAGTCTTGGTACTGTTACTTTGTTTATGGGGGATGTGCGCATAAGTACCAATGTGCCACTAGATAGCGCTAATCTTATTGGTCGTGCTGTGGGTACTCGTGTTTCTAAAGATGTGCAACAACAAGTATTACAGCAAGGAAAAACCTTTGTAGATCGTGCGTTTGTTTACGATAGTTGGTATGTCTCAGCTTATGAGCCGTTACATGGTAATAATGGTACCGTCGTCGGCATGCTTTATACGGGTTATCTGCAATGGCCGTTAATTGAGCGCTATTTAACCAATATTATTGAAATGAGTGTCAGTATTTTATTAGTGCTGCTACTTACCAGTATTATTGTTTATCGTGGTTCGCGGGATTTATTTTTACCGATTGAGAAAATTTATCAGGTTGCGAAAGCGGTTCAAATGGGATTGAAAAAGCGTGTCGGTAAATTGGATTTATGTGACGGACATGAATTACAAATACTGGGTGAGCAATTTGACTCGATGTTGGATCAACTTGAGCAGCGCAATGGTTTAATTAAGCTCACAGCAATAGAGCTTGAAGAGAAAGTTGAACAGCGCACAAAGAGTTTACATCACAAAACCGAAGAGTTAGAGCAGCATATACGGTTATTACACCAAGCTCGCTCAAAGTTAGTGGCAACAGAAAAATTAGCGGCATTGGGTGAATTGACTGCAGGTATTGCCCATGAAATTAACAATCCAATTGCCGTTATATTAGGCAATATTGAATTGATTCAATTAGAGTTGGGCGATGGTACTGCTGATGTTCAAGATGAACTGACAGCGATTCATTTACAAATTGATCGAATTCGAAATATTACCCGCAGTTTACTGCAATACAGTCGGCAAGGTGGCGTGCAAGATGAAGTAACATGGCATCACTTAAACTTGATTGTTGAAGAGAGCTTAACACTTGTTCGTTCGGGTACTAAAAAGATGGATGTTCAATTTGAAGTGAATCTAGCTGCTAAATGCAGTGTTGAAGTCAATCGTCATCAGTTATTGCAAGTGTTGGTTAATTTGCAGATGAATGGTATCCATGCCATGGATGATAAAGGATTATTAAAAATAGCCACATCTAATTGGATTGATGAACATGGTGAGCTATTGGGTGCGATGGTTGCTATCACCGATCATGGTTGTGGTATTTCAGAACATAATATGAAGCGTATCTTTGATCCTTTCTTTACGACACGTCGTTCAGGAACAGGGTTAGGTTTATCTGTGAGTCAAAGTATTGTCGCTAATGTAGGAGGAGAAATTACGGTTGAATCGATTGAAGGTCAAGGTTCAACATTTAGTGTATACCTCAAGCATAAAAAAGAATCACCTAGCGAACTTGATCTTTTAGTGACAGTGTAATAAGTACCATTGATGATAACAAAAAGCCCCTTGGTAATGACAAAAGTGATGTCTTTACCAAGGGGCTTTTTTGTCACGTTACATCATGGATAAACCAACAATGAGAAACAGTGATGCGGTAAGAGATATTCGGCTAATAAGACCTAGCGATGAGGGAATGATCATTTCAGTATGCGGCATAAGCAGTCCTTTTTTTAGGGGGACTTAAAGCATAGTTGATATATTGCTATCAGATTATTTTAATGTCCATTTAACGATAATTTCTTGTCGTTATCATTACAGATTTCAAATGATATATTTATCTATTAGTTTTGAAAATCCTTACAAAAAAGCCAGCATATCGAATACTGGCTTTTACGTTATGAACTAACAACAATCATCATCAATTTATTATTGGGTTAATTGTTTCAACTTTTGCTGTTGGTAGTATTTAGCATCAGCGGTAATAGCTTTACTTTTACCTGTTTGTAACCATTGCTTAATACGACCAGCATCACCAATTGGGGTTAGCTTGCCTTGTGAATCAAGCATGACCATTAAGATCTTTTTGCCATCAATGGTTGTTACCATCGCTAAACAACGACCCGCTTCATCAAGAAAACCTGTTTTACTTAAATTCACGTTCCACTTTTTACCGCGCACAAGAGCGTTAGTATTGGTGTAGCCTAATTTATAACGAGGTTGTGTGAAGTAAGCAGTATGAACGGCACCATTAGTACTGTACTTACGAATTTCAGGGTATTTGTAAGCAGCACGTACCATCTTAGCAACATCAGATGCTGTTGATTGGTTTTTAGGGTTTAGACCTGAACTGTCAACAAAGTGTGTGTGTGTCATACCTAGCGCTTTTGCTTTAGCGTTCATGGCACGAATAAATGCTTTGTAACCACCAGGGTAGTTAGCTGCAAGGGCTGCAGCTGCTAAATTTTCAGATGACATTAATGCAATATGCATTGTTTCGCCACGGCTTAATTCTGAACCAACACGAACGCGAGAATATGTATTGTACATATGCTCTCTATCGGTTTTAGTGAACGTGATTTTTTGATTAAGAGGAAGCTTGGCATCTAATGTGACCATGGCGGTCATTAGCTTAGTCAGTGAAGCAATTGGCATCACCACATTGGAATTTTTACGGTACAGTGTTTTTCCAGAGCTTAGGTCAATAACATAATTACTCACAGAAGCAGTCTGAAGATTACTTGGCTTGAGTTTGCTGGTGTTGATACTTGCGAAAGAAGAAAAGCTGATACTTGCAAGTGTAAAAAATAAAATTAAAGCGTTGCGCACAATGGCTCCTTGGGGTCCCATTTGGAAAGGGGAATAATTATCCTTATATTGTCATCTTTTCAATTGTGCTTAAGCAAGTCATGTTTGTGTTAATCCTTTCATAATCGTTCATAAAACCAGCTGTTAAACAGAAATGAGTAATGAAACATGATACAAAAAAATAATTGTGTAACAGATTAATTGTAAAAGTGATTTAAAGTATTAAATAAGCGCTAAAAGTAATGTAAATATGTGCTGTTATTTCATGATCTAATAAAAAATGACGCTGCACTATTGGTATGATAGCATTTTTTCTGGATGATTTATTGATGGTGTCAATCTTTGATTGCTTATTGTGGGGGTGGGTATCATGACTTGTTGAGTGTAATGCAATCATTAAGGCCATCTGGCGATGACCTTTATAGATTCAAACGCGATTAATTCGCGCTCCACACTTGTTGTCCTGTTCGAAGGAAATTATAGCCACCCAGTTGATCACCATGGGCTTGAATATCACTGTGCGTTAATGATTGTAATAGTTGCTGCTGTAAGGTACGAAAGTAAATGTTTTTCGGAATAACAAGCTCAAATGCTTCTGTACACAGTGGAATAAATCCTAATCCAAATTCACCAGCTGTACTTTGGCTTGCGCAACCAATATCTGCTTGTTCTCGAGCAATCGCTGATGCTAATTCTCGTTCACTGTTACAACAATCAACTTGATTAAGCATATTCATGTCATAGCCGTGACCATGGATCCATTCTTCTAATGCTCGCATACTACCAGCCCCTTGCTGGCGTAATGCCCAACGCCAACGTGGTGATAATAACTCATGAAGTTGAATTGAACGGCTATTCACCGCTTCAGCGAGAGCAGGGCTAACAACTAATCCTTGTTTGCGCTCAAAGGCATGGACTAAGACCCAGTTTTTATGGCCAGGATATTGTTGCAATAATGCAGGATGACGTAAGCTGGCTTCTTCAACATTACCCCAATGAATAGCACAGATATCAACATGACCTTTGCTTAACATTGCTAGTCCTTGTCGAGTTCCCGTAGAGGTATAACCTACAAGGGCGGTACTACCGAGTTGATTCGCCATTTTACCGACAACACACTGTAATAGTGGATCATCGGAGCCTGCAATCAGTAGCCGATCAGTTAAAACGCCATTATGACAAGATTCTAATAACCACTTATCAAGCATTGCTTTAGGAAATAGCCATTTTCCCGTTACTTTGGTCGCAGGCAGTAAACCATCATTAGCTAAGGCGTAAACTTTCTTTTCATTAAGATCGAGATATTCGGCAACTAATTTGGCATTCATAAATTCAGGAAAGTCTGCCATTAGCTTTGATTTCCTTGATTGTTATTGCCTTTAACATCCAGCTCGATATTGTCACTACCATTATAGATTTGAAAGCGTAATCCTTTAGCGCGTGCAATCATGGTGATGCCTAGTTTTTTAGCAAGATCATAGCCCATTTGCGTAGCACCAGAGCGAGACAGCAACACTGGGATCCCCATTTGCGCGACTTTGATGACCATTTCAGACGTTAAACGGCCTGTGGTATAGAAAATTTTATCTTCGCCTGTTTGCTGCTGTAGCCACATTTCACCAGCTAAGGTATCAACGGCGTTATGACGACCCACATCTTCCACAAACGATAGAATCTCAGTGCCTTTACAGACCGCGCAACCATGTACGGCACCAGCTGCTTTATAGGTTTCATTATGATGGGTTAATGCTTCTAATAGACCATATAGCATCGATTGTTTAATTTGAGGCTGTGGCAATGTAATACCATCGAGTTTTTTCATGACATTGCCATACATGGTGCCTTGACCACAGCCAGATGTGACGGTTTTCTTTTCTAATTGTTGGGCCAGGTTTTCGGTATTTTCATGAGTAATGATAACGGCGGCATTCGTTTGCCAATCAATCATTACTGATTCGATCGCGCTAAGGTCATTAATAAAGCCTTGGTTTTTTAGGTAGCCTAAGACTAATGCTGAAGGACGTTCACCTAATGTCATTAACGTAACAACTTCAACCCAATTAAGGTATACCGTTAATGGATGTTCACAGGCAATCTCTTTTGTTTGTCGGTCACCATATTCATCAACAATCTCTACTGACATAGTTTGCTGCACTGTTGCTTGGGTTTTTATTATTTTAGGCAATGTCGCCATCTGAAATTCCTGCGTATTAAGGTTGATGTCTATCCGACAACACATATTGTAAATAAAAACTAAGCAAAGATTGTTCCACTATTATTAAAAATCCAAATTAGGGTATTGGCCATCAATGAATAAAAACATCGAAAAAGGCTACTTTTCATGTGGTTTTTTGTTATTGGTCTAAAATTTGCTTATATCCAGTTAAGAGCGACATAACACATGCCAGCAATCATTATTTAATAACAATACCAAGGCAGACAAAATCTGCCAGTAGGAGTGAATGTGCCAAAACAAGCAGAACTTGAATTAAAGAAAAATGAACATGTTTGGCCTATTAACTTTCGCCTACAAGCAGAGGAACGCCAAGTAGGTCGTTGGACAACATATGCATGGACGATAGAAGATATTTGTTTGTATGAAGAAGATCTTACTTCAGACATGGAAATTGCCAATCTTGGTTCAGGTAACTATATGATGCCTTTAGAACTATTCCGTGATGAGCGTATGGAGTATCGGTTTAATCTTAATTCACAAACACCGCACTTATTTTTTATTTGCGCTGAAGAAAATGAACAATTAAAACCGGTTTTAGTGACTGCTGCACAAGGCGTTGCTGCACGTTATATGGATGGTGATTATGTTGTTTTACATATAGAGATTCCATTAGCTGTTCAAGCTTGGATGGAAGCTTTTTTAGGCCGTCATGGCGAATTGTTTGAATTTAAACGCAAACGTGGCGGCGATAAGAAAAAAGGACGTTCAAGTGGCAACTAATTTCTTCGAACGTTGGTCAAGTCGTAAGTTAACGGCGGTTGAAAAGACTGAATCATTAGAATCAATAGATAATGATGTTACTGAGGATGTGGATAGCCATACATCAGAGTGTGTTGATTGTGAGAACACAGCAGTCGATAAGATAACGAATACTGATGCTAGTCATCAATCGTTAACAACGACAGATTCAGCAACAATTTCAGAGAGGGCTATCACACCAGAACCTGTTGTTGAATTGACCATTGATGATGCTGATAAAGTAACTTATGAATCTGGTGTCGCGTCATTTATGCAACAACAAGTGACTAAATCAGTTAAGAAAGCCGCATTACGTAAACTGTTTCATTCACAAGAGTTTAATTATATCAGTGAGATGGATGATAGCACTGAAGACTTTAGCAATATGGAGGGGTTAGCGCCAGAGGTTGCCTCACAAATGCGTGGATGGATAAATAGCGTTACTGAAACCGCAACAGAGAAATTAAAAGAAGATGGCCTATCAGCATTAACATCACCCCCTACGACAGCTGATGCTTTGGAATCTCCATTAGATAGCGATGCCGATGTGGTGACTGATGCTGAAACTAATGATTCGACAGTAACAAATACTGCTATTAACGCTATAGAAGACAAGCATACGGATAACGATCTATTGGTTAATAGTGTAGACGGTATAAGTGTAGATAAAGATGCCGTTCCTAAGAATGAGCATTAAGCCAATAAAAAAGCGTTACTAAGTAACAATTAAGAAAAACAGAAATAAAAATACACTGGGACAAAAAGGGAATGTGACCAAAATCATACATAGAGACAATTTGGCGCGTTAGTTCGCTACAAATAAGACAAAATGTCTCATTGCTTAATTGCAACATATGAACGTTATGATTTTAGTTCCTTTTAGGTCATTTTATTCCGTGAAAAGTTGGATCGGTTATTGCTCTATAGAGAGTAGAAGAAAAATTATTATCTTCCCACGACACTGATTAGCGGTAGTGAGCAAACAGGAATAACAATGTTAAAAAGTACATTAAATGCATTTACTGATATTAATGGTGTGGCTCGTGCTGCAGCCATTACTGGAACAGTAGAACTTGCCAATCTTATTCCGCCTACAGTGACATATGAGAGTCGTGGTAATTTATTAATTATTGGTGAAGCACAACAACTCCTTAATGTTGTGGATCAATTTTCAGCATTGAACAGTGTGACGTTACTCGCGACGGATTCAAACACTCTTGATATCAAAACAGCTCATACGCTTTATTACAGTCAAACTGTGACTGTAAAAGGTTATCTGGGAGCATTTGATGTTCATTGTCCTATAGAACATGAGACGAATGCACTTGAAACGAACTTAGCCAAAATAGCTATTGGACGTCAATGCTTTGATATCGTGCTTGATATGACAGCAACTGGGGTTATCAATGTTGAAATTCCTGCAGCTGGTTATTATGCATTAGGTCAACGTTCTGAAGCTCAAATTTCTGCAAAACTTGCCGCGCTGGTGGAAGATCTACCTGCCATGATAGGTACATTTGATAAGCCGAAATATTTTCGTTTAAACCCTGATCTTTGTGCGCATTCATCGCGTGGTGTAAAAGGTTGTGATCGTTGTATTGATGCCTGTCCAGCGGGTGCTTTAAGTTCAGATGGGGTTACGATTGCGATTGACCCTTATCTTTGTCAGGGCGTAGGTACATGTGCGACAGCATGTCCAACTGAAGCAATTAGTTATGCTTTACCTGATCCTCAAATTACTCAAAATTTTGTTCATAGCGTCTTAGCACGTTATAAGCAAGAAGGGGGTCAAGCGCCAACATTGTTACTTTATGGTGAACGTGATACTGCCGCTGTTATAAAGGCACTTGCTGTACTTCCTAGTTCAGTTATTACGATTGCATTAGAAGAGCTAGCGACTGTTGGTATTGATACTTGGTTTAGTGCGTTAGCTTATGGAGCGCATCAAGTTCTATTAGCGACTAATACCACTTATATTCCAGCGACGATTGATGCTGTTCTAACGAATGAATTAGCTATTGCTCAAAATTTCCTAACAGAATTAGGTTATGAGTCTGATCGTATTTGTTTGTTTGATTTTGCTGATAGCGCGAACTTTAAAGCTTATGAGTCTGCACTTATCACTCCGATTGAAGCGGCACTCACAGGCACTAAGCGTGAAAAACTATTTACGGTTCTAGAAACGCTTAATCAATCAAGTCCGTTACAACCTACTCATTCAACAGTTACAGCTAATGCACCTTATGGTTCGGTGACCTGTAAAACTGATGATTGTACATTATGTATGAGTTGTGTTGCTGTTTGTCCAACTCGAGCCTTGCATGCTATTGGTGATCGTCCAGGATTATTATTTGTAGAACAAGATTGTATTCAATGTGGTATGTGTGAAACAGCATGTCCTGAGAAAGTGATCACTCTTGAAGCTGGGTTTAATTGGGATTGGCAAGCACGTAAAGCCGATAAACTTGTTCATGAAGAACCTGCTGCATGTTGTATCAGTTGTGGAAAACCTTTTGCTCCAGCATCTATGGTGAAAATGTTGACAGAAAAACTTCAACGTCATTCACATTTTCAAGGAGAAGCTATTCGTCGTTTATCTATGTGTGAAGATTGTCGTGTTCGCGATATTTTCGAAAAGATGGAACAAGATCCACAAAGTCAGGCAAGGTTATAAGGTCAATATATGGAAAATGCAGCTATGAATTCTCACACTAATCCTGTTGATCAAGACGATTTATTACGTATTGAAATTTATAACATGTTGGCACATTTATGTCGTCAAGCACCTGCACAATCTGTGCTTGAATTTCTTGCAAATATTGATGTTGATACGGCACAAACATTTCAACGTCAAACTATGGCTTCAGCTTGGCCTTTACTAAAACTGGCGGCTCAGAAAACGACATTATTGAGTGTTGAAGAAGAATATCAAGATGTTTTCATTGGTATTGGTCGTGGGGAAGTTATTCCATTTGGTTCATGGTATTTAACCGGATCACTAATGGAAATGCCTCTGGCTTATTTACGTCAAGATTTAAGACAACTTGGCTTTGAACGTGCGCAATCTGTTATCGAACCAGAAGATCATATTTCAGCGTTATTAGAAGTTATGGCTATGCTGGTGGAAGGCGGTGATGAACACCTTCAACAAACATTTTTTAACCGTCATCTTGCACCTTGGTGTGAGAAATTTTGTACGGATTTAAAGGCAGCAAAAAGTGCAGTGTTTTATACCGCAGTTGGTGAATTAGCGTGGCAATTTCTAACAATAGAAAAAACCCGTTTCTTAGAATCCCAATAAAAAGATACTCGCTATAATAAAAAATCGACACCTGTTAATTAGCGTGGCGATAGAGGAGCAAACGCAATGAGTGAGCAAAAAACAAATAAGAGTCGTCGCCAATTATTGAAAAATATTGGTTTGTCTGTTGCTGCAGGCGCTGTTGTTGCTGGAACGGCAACAACTGTTCAGGCATCAACAACTGAGACGGATAAGAAAGATCCTAAAACAAAAAAAGGGTATCACGAAACCCAACATATTCGTGATTACTACAATACCCTATAAGCGGAGCCTTAAATGAAACTGACTAAACGTTCCGATAAAGTGAGCAAAGATGAAAACCAACTAGGTATTTCTCGCCGTTCTTTTATTCGTAATTCTTCTCTTGCCGCTGCTGGTGGTGTTGCTGGTGCGAGTCTTTTTGCACCTGGTTTTATGCGTAAAGCAGAAGCTTTCCCTGAAGCTGATTACAGTGCGCCTAAAGTTGTTAAGCGTACTATTTGTTCTCACTGTTCTGTTGGTTGTGGCATTTATGCTGAAACTCAAGATGGTGTATGGACCCATCAGGAACCCGCTTTTGATCATCCTTTTAATGCTGGTGGGCATTGTGCAAAAGGGGCTGCGCTGCGTGAACATGGCCATGGTGCTAAACGCGTAAAATACCCAATGAAATTGGTTAACGGTAAGTGGAAAAAACTAAGCTGGGAGCAAGCATTAGACGAAGTTAGCCAGCAAGTGCTAAAAATTCGTGAAGAATCAGGCCCAGATTCCGTTTACTTTTTAGGTTCAGCGAAGCACAACAACGAGCAAGCGTACTTATTCCGTAAAATGGTGTCGTTATGGGGATCGAATAACGTCGATCACCAAGCGCGTATTTGTCACTCAACCACGGTTGCGGGTGTTGCAAATACATGGGGCTACGGCGCGATGACCAACTCACTGAACGACATGCATAACTGTAAGTCGATTCTGTTTATTGGTTCAAACCCAGCAGAAGCTCATCCTGTAGCAATGCAGCATATCCTGATCGCGAAAGAAACCAACAGTTGTAAAATTGTGGTGGTAGATCCGCGTCGTACCCGTACTGCGGCAAAAGCTGATCATTATGTTTCACTACGCCCAGGTACTGACGTTGCCTTTGTTTGGGGTGTGCTATACCACATCTTTAACAATGGTTGGGAAGACAAAGAGTTTATTCGTCAACGTGTTTACGGCATGGAAGAAGTGCGTGAGCAAGTGGCAAAATGGAACCCGAAAGAAGTTGAACGCGTTACTGGCGCGTCAGAAGAGCAAGTTTACCAGACAGCGAAAATGCTTTCTGAAAACCGTCCTGGTTGCGTTGTTTGGTGTATGGGTGGTACTCAGCATACTACAGGTAATAACAACACCCGTGCATACTGTATTTTAGAACTTGCACTTGGCAACATGGGTAAGTCAGGCGGCGGTGCAAATATCTTCCGTGGCCATGATAACGTTCAGGGCGCGACTGACTTTGGTGTGCTTTCTGACAACCTACCAGGCTATTACGGCTTGTCTGAAGGTGCTTGGAAGCACTGGGCACAAGTTTGGGACATTGATTACTCATGGCTACAAGGCCGTTTTGATCAAAATACCTATAACGGCAAAAAGCCAATGAACAGCGCTGGTATTCCAGTATCACGTTGGATTGATGGTGTTTTAGAGAACAAAGATAAGATTGAACAACGCGACAATATTCGTGCAATGTTCTATTGGGGACATGCTGTTAACTCACAGACGCGTGGTCCTGAAATGAAAACTGCGATGGAAAAACTGGATATGATGGTTATCGTTGACCCATACCCAGGTGTTGCCGCAGTAATGAATGGCCGTACTGATAACGTATATCTTTTCCCGGCAACCACACAGTTTGAAACTTATGGCTCAGTAACAGCAACTAACCGCTCGATTCAGTGGCGAGATCAAGTTATTGAACCGTTGTTTGATGCGAAACCTGATCATGAAATCATCTACTTATTAACTAAGCGCCTTGGTTTCTCCGATCAGTTATTCAAACACATTAAAGTTGAGAATAATAAGCCAAACATTGAAGACATTACTCGCGAATACAACAAAGGTATGTGGACAATTGGTTATACCGGTCAAAGCCCTGAGCGCTTGAAAGAGCACCAACAAAATTGGGGTACATTTGATTTCACTACGCTGGAAGCGATTGGTGGTCCGGCTAATGGCGAAACTTACGGTTTACCGTGGCCATGTTGGGGTACACCAGAGATGAAACACCCTGGTACCCATATTCTTTATGATACCTCTAAAACTGTGGCGCAAGGTGGCGGTAATTTCCGTGCTCGCTTTGGTGTTGAACGTAATGGTGTAAGTTTATTGGCTGATGATAGCTACTCTTTAGGCTGTGATCTAGAAGATGGCTACCCAGAATTTACCGCGAAGATGCTTAAGCAACTTGGTTGGTGGGATGAACTGACTGCAGAAGAAAAAGTGGCTGCTGAAGGTAAAAACTGGAAAACAGACCTTTCTGGTGGTATTCAGCGAGTAGCGATTAAGCATGGCTGTATTCCTTACGGTAACGCTAAAGCACGTACTGTGGTTTGGACATTCCCAGATGCAGTGCCAATCCACCGTGAACCATTGTACACACCACGTCGTGACTTATTGCCAGAATACCAAACATGGGACGACAGCAAAGCGATGTTCCGTTTGCCAACACTTTATAAGTCAATTCAAGAAAAAGACGTATCAAAAGAATACCCAATTATTCTAACGTCGGGCCGTTTGGTTGAATATGAAGGTGGTGGTGAAGAAACACGTTCAAACCCATGGCTGGCTGAATTGCAACAAGAGATGTTTGTAGAAATCAACCTTAAAGATGCTAACGATATCGGTATTCGTGACGGTGAAATGGTGTGGGTTGAAGGTGCAGAGAAAGGGCGTATCAAAGTAAAAGCAATGGTAACGCCACGTGTACGTGAAGGCTTAGCATTCTTACCATTCCACTTTGGTGGTGAATTTGAAGGTGTGAGCTTACGCGATCATTATCCTGAAGGTTGTGCGCCTTATGTATCAGGCGAAGCTGCAAACACAGCAACAACATATGGTTACGATCCTGTAACTCAGATGCAAGAAACCAAAGTTACTTTGTGTAAAATCACTAAAGCGTAAGGAGTCACCTGATGGCACGTATGAAATTTCTTTGTGACTCTAAGCGTTGTATTGAGTGCAATGGTTGTGTAACAGCTTGTAAAAATGCCAACTCAGAAGCCGTTGGTTGGGGTATTCAACGTCGTCGCGTTGTGACCTTAAACGATGGTCTTCCTGGGGAAACATCAATCTCTGTTGCTTGTATGCACTGTAGCGATGCGCCGTGTATGGCTGTGTGTCCAGCAGATTGTTTTAGCCAAACAGAAGATGGCATTGTGCAGCACGATAAAGATTTATGTATCGGTTGTGGTTATTGCTTATTTGCTTGTCCATTTGGTGCGCCACAATTTCCAAAGCAAGATGCATTTGCTGAGCGTGGCAAAATGGATAAGTGTACTTACTGTTCTGGTGGTCCAAATACAGAACCTGGTTCTGAGAAAGAACGTCTACTGTATGGTGCAAACCGTATCGCAGAAGGTAAGTTACCTATGTGTGCTTCAATGTGTTCGACGAAGTCATTACTTGCCGGCGATGCTGAAAAAATCTCTGAAATTTTCAGTAAGCGCGTTGTTGCTCGTGGTGCAAAAGATGCGGGTTGGGCAAGTGCTGATGATTTAGCTTACGATGCGAGTAAAGTTCGTAAAGCTTAATTATCTTTAAATGGGTGTGAAAGGTAACTTTTACGCCTATTTATTGACTTGTTGTAATAGTTTGGCACATCAATGGTCTTGATGTGCCAATTAATCCGCTTTTTGGGTGGACAGGAGCTGTAATGACTAAGCGAATTCAACGCTGGTTAACTATCATGGTTACCGCATTAATGATGCTGTTTTCAGTACCCACTATGGCAAGTGGTAGTGGTGCAACAACATCTGGTGAGTCCGTAGTAAAAAAAGAAGTGATTGGCTTCGCTGGTGCTGATTATTGGCGAATGGTAAAAGATGGTGAAAAAGGCTATACCACATCAGGTTGGCCAGAGCATGATGTATTGATCAGTGTACCTGGACAAACATGGTATATCCTCAAAGAAAAGTGGATGTCGCCACTTGGTGCATTAGCCATTTTTGGAAGCCTTGTGATGGTAACATTAGCTTATGTGGTTATTGGTCCACTTAAGTTAAGTAAACCTAAAACGGGCCGTAAGATAAAGCGTTGGAGCCGAATTGATAGAGCCTTACACTGGAGTATGGCTTTTACGTTTCTAACTTTAGGATTCAGTGGTTTAACGCTCGTTTATGGTAAACATTTTATTAAGCCTATTGTTCCTACTGAAATCTGGGGTTGGATTATTTTTGCTGCCAAGCAATACCATAATTATATGGGGCCGATTTTTGCGATTCTATTGTTTGCTGTATTGGTTAAATGGTGGCGTAAAAGTACCTTTAACAAAGTCGATATTGAATGGTTTAAAAAGATGGGCGGTATGGTGGGTAAACATAAAGGTTCGCACCCATCTGCTGGTTTCTCAAATGGTGGTGAAAAAGCTATCTTTTGGTTACTGATTATTTTTGGATTTTCGATTACAGTCAGTGGCTTTATATTAGATTTCCCTATTTTTGATCAAACTCGTCGTGATATGGAGTTATCTAATTTACTTCATATGTTATCAGCACTGATTTTAATCTGTGGCTTTATATTCCATATCTATATTGGTTTATTTGGTATGGAAGCGGGACTTGATGGCATGGTTACAGGTGATGTTGATGAAACTTGGGCACGTGAACACCATAATCTATGGTTTGATGAGGTAAAAGATTTACCTGAAAACCAACCGGGTTACGAGCAGGAAAAAGCATTGTCAGATAAACCTAAACCATCAACGGATAGTTAAAGGTTACAGAAGCAATAAATAAAAAGCCGATCGACATTCAATAAAGAATGTGGTCGGTTTTTTTTGAGCATAATTTGATATCAATAACAATCAACTATTCCTCATACTAACGTCTAATAAAAAAGTCCGTTAAACCATATAAAATCAGTGGTATAAATAGACTCAAAGGTTAATCACTATTACCACTAAAGGATGCTGTTATGTTATTTCCTTACAAAAACATTGTCGTGCTAACGGGAGCGGGGATTTCTGCTGAGTCGGGCATTCGTACTTTTCGTGCTGCTGACGGGCTATGGGAAGAGCATCGTGTGGAAGATGTCGCAACCCCTGAAGGTTATCAACGCGATCCTGAATTAGTACAAGCTTTTTATAATGCACGTCGAGCACAGATTGAAGATGGATCTGTTGCCCCTAATGCTGCTCATTACGCGCTAGCAAGGTTAGAAGCCGAATTAGAGGGTACAGTAACCATTGTGACTCAAAACATCGACAACCTGCATGAGCGCGCAGGTAGCCACAATGTGATCCATATGCATGGTGAACTTTTAAAAGTACGTTGCTGTGAATCAGGGCAGACTGTCGAATGGCATGGTGATTTACATACCAGTGATCATTGCCATTGTTGTCAACTATCAGCGCCGTTACGCCCTGATATCGTATGGTTTGGAGAAATGCCTATTGATATGGATAAAATCCATGATGCGATTGTAAAGGCTGATTTGTTCATAGCAATTGGCACATCAGGTAATGTTTATCCCGCTGCTGGGTTTGTTCACGAAGCCTCTTTACAGGGGGCACATACTATTGAGCTTAATTTAGAGCCAAGTAATGTTGAAAATGAATTTGAAGAAAAGCGTTATGGAAAGGCATCTGAATTAGTACCTGCTTATGTTGAGGCGTTATTAAAAGCTCAACAGTAGAATAACGGTATCGACATCATAAAAAACCGAGCTAAAGAGCTCGGTTTTTTGGCTATGATTTACTAACAGCTGCTATTATTCGCCAGCTTTTAGTTTTTGGTAGTATTCTTCGTATACTTCACTCATAGGACCAACACTGTTCTGCCATTCACCAGCATCCATTACCGCTTGTGGTGGGTAGATGCTTGGATCGTTTACAAAACTTGCTGGTAACAGCTTCTTCGCAGCTTCAACTGGTGTAGGGTAACCAATTTGTAGTGCAATTTTTGCCGCAATATCAGGGCGAAGTAAGAAGTTGATCATCTTATAAGCATTATCAACATGCTTTGCATTAACTGGAATTGCTAGGCTATCCATCCAGAAGATTGCACCTTCTTTTGGCCATACAATATCAATTGGCGCACCTTCTTTACGTGCCATGTATGCAGAGCCATTCCAAAGCATACCTAATGGTGTTTCACCAGCCATGTATGGGTTAGCAGGGAAGTCAGAGTTAAATACTAATACGTTAGGCATTAACTTCTTAAGTTCTTCATAAGCTGCTTTAATTTGCTCTGGATCACGAGTATTACCAGAATAGCCTAGTTTACGTAATGCGACTTGGAACACTTCACGTGCATCGTCCATCATCATTAACTGACCCTGCCACTTAGGGTCCCATAAATCAGCCCAGCTAGTGATTTTTGATTTATCAACTACATCCGTATTAACGCCAATACCTGTTGCGCCCCAAATGTAAGGGATAGAGTAGTTATTGTTTGGATCAAAAGGTTTATCTAAATAGTTTTTACCAATACCTGCAAAATTAGGGATCTTTGATTTATCGATCTTCTTCAGCATGCCTTCCTTACTCATTTTAGAAACGTAGTAAGTTGAAGGAACAATTAAATCGTAGCCTTTATCATAAGTTTTTAACTTAGCGTACATGGTCTCATTCGACTCGTAAGTCGAATAAATTACTTTAATACCGGTTTCTTTTGTGAACTGTTCTAGTACATCGTTAGGGATGTATTCAGACCAGTTGTAAAAGTATAACTTGTTGCTATCTGAATCTGCAGCAGTGGCAATGTTTGAATACATTGACACAGCACAAACCGCACCGGCCATCATTAAAGACCATTTTTTCATTGTTGTTAGCTCCTAACTAAACAGGATATCGAGAATGTTCTCTAGCGGCTTTAACCGCTTCTCCTAATTTTGTTTCGTTTATCAGGCACTTTAAAAGAGCGTGCTTGTTAAACAAAGATGAATTGGTATACGAGGCTATTATAGCAGATAAAATTACACCACCATCACAAATATGAGTGGTTTGAGTAGATATTTACCTTCAGAGTATTGATATATAACAGTTACTTAACCTTTGCATAATATTGTTATACAAACAAAGATAAAATATAAATACACTCGAAACCTATTTTGACGAGGATAAGATTAAAGCTTGTTTAAAGTGGGATGAGAAGGAGAATAGGCTAGATAAAAAAATGGCTAACTTTAAGTAAGTTAGCCATTTAATCGCTATTTAAAACGATGATACTATTTTTTTTCTCTTGCAAGTAATTGCGAACAAATTACAAGGAATAGTGAAATGATCAGCATGATAGTTGCTAATGCATTGACCTCTGGAGAAATACCGACTTTAACCATCGAGTAAATCTTTAAAGGTAAAATTTCATAGCTAGGTCCTGTAACGAACGAACTCACAATTACGTCATCAAGTGATAATGTAAAGCTTAATAACCAACCAGCAGCAACAGCAGGCTTAGCTAGCGGTAGGATAATTTGTTTTAAAATTACCCACTCACTCGCACCTAAGTCACGTGCTGCTTCAAGCATTTTTACATCAAAGCCTTTTAAACGGCTGTATACAGTTACTACAACAAATGGCAAACAAAAAGTAATATGAGATAGTAATAACGTTAAGAAACCAAGGTTTGCACCGATTAATAGGAACAGTGCTAGTAACGAAATTGCCATTACAATATCAGGTGACATCATCACTAAAAATAGCATGCCTGATACGAACTTCTTACCTTTGAAGTTATAACGGAATAGGGCAACAGCCGTTAAACTACCGATTAATGATGCAGCAGTTGCTGAAATCACCGCAATCGTGATTGAGTGTCCAGCGGCTTGCATCAAACTGTCGTTATTGACTAGATCGCTATACCACTTTGTTGTAAAACCGCCCCATTTCATACCAAATTTGCTGGCGTTAAATGAGTTAACAATCAAAATGATTATTGGAGCATACAAAAATGTATAGACTACTGACATGAAGCTGAATTTAAACAAACGACCCATTATTCAAGCTCCACTTTTTTGTTCAGTAATTTTCCTGCACGATAATAAGCATATAACATAATTGCCATTGCTAATGTTAGTGCAATACTGGTTGCTGAGCCAAATGGCCAGTCACGAGCGTTGAGTACTTGACTCTTAATCACGTTACCAATCAGCAAGTTTTTCGCACCACCAAGTAGGTCTGCTACATAGAACATACCAAGGGCTGGCAGTAACACTAATAAACAGCCAGCAATGATACCTGGCATTGTTAGTGGGAAAATAACCTTGATAAATGTTTGAAACTTATTTGCACCTAAATCTCGAGCAGCTTCGATATAATTATTATCAAGTTTTTCTATTGCCGAGTATAAAGGTAACACCATAAATGGCAGCAAAATGTAAACTAAACCAATCATTACTGCATATTCGGTATACATGATACGCATGGGCTTATCAATAATATCTAAGTACATTAATGTATTATTTAGAATACCACGCGTACCAAGCATCAGCTTTAAGCCATATGTACGGATCAGCGAGTTAGTCCAAAAAGGAACGATGACCAAAAACAACATAAATGGACGCCATTTTTCAGGCATCTTCGCAATGGCGTACGCAAAAGGGTAGCCAATCAACAAACATAATAGCGTTGCTGTTATTGCCATATTAAATGAATGCAAAAGTACTTTCGCATACATTGGATCGAAAAGACGTTCGTAGTTATCTAACGTGAACACCATTTTGATCAGGTTTGCATCATCACGGGTTAAAAAACTCGTGCCGATAATCATTAAGTTGGGTACAAATACAAACAGCAGTAACCAACTTACAACAATCGTTATGATGATGTTTTGGAGATTAAACTTCTTGCTCATCTGCTAGCACCACTTCCCAACTTTCAACCCAAGTAATGGCAACTTTTTGATCAAGAGAGTGGTCTACGTCAGGATCATCTTCGTTGAAGAATTCACTAACCATTACCGATTTCCCTGAATCTAGCTGTACCACAGAATCAAGTGTCATACCTTTATAAGTACGTTCTTTAACTTTACCTAAAATGCCCGTTGTTTGATCGCCGTTATGAATCTCTTCAATACGAATATCTTCTGGACGTAATAGCACTTTCACTTTATCGCCAACAGCAACATCAAGCTCACAGTGAATTAAAGAATGACGACCTTCTACATCTGCCATTATACGCTTACTGTCTAAGCGTTCTTTAACGGTAGCATCAAACACGTTGATTTCGCCGATAAAATGAGCAACGAATAGGTTAGTTGGCTCTTCGTAAATTTCACGAGGGCTACCATCTTGTTCAACATAACCATCGCGCATTACGATGATACGGTCAGACATTGATAGTGCTTCTTCCTGATCGTGAGTTACGAAAATAAAAGTAATGCCAAGTTTCCGCTGTAGTTGTTTTAGCTCAAGCTGCATTTGCTTACGTAATTTGTAATCAAGTGCAGAAAGTGATTCATCAAGCAAAAGAACTTTTGGTTTATTAACAACTGCACGCGCAATCGCAACACGTTGTTGCTGACCACCAGACAATTGATGAGGTTTACGAGGGGCAAATTTGTCAAGTTGCACCATACGCAATGCTTCCATAACTCGAGGTTCAATATCACTCGATGGCACTTTTTGCATGCGTAAACCAAACGCGACGTTCTCAAACACTGTCATATGTGGAAACAGTGCATAACTCTGAAACACCGTATTAACGAGACGTTGTTCAGCGGGAATGTCAGTAACATCTTTGCCATCAATTGTGACCTGCCCATTATCAGCAGTCTCAAAACCAGCAATTAGACGAAGTACTGTGGTTTTACCACAGCCTGATGGACCTAAAATGGTTAAAAATTCACCATCGTTTACGTTTAGGTCCAAACCTGTAATGATTTGCTTACCGTCAAAGCTTTTGCTTAGACCCTTCAGCTGAATTACAGGTTTCTTAGATGTTTTTGCAACGTTCAATTCTACGTTATCTCCACCTTGGGACTGATTGGTTAAGCCCCAATATTTTGGCTAAAATTAGGGGCGCATAATAGACCTGTAGTCTTTCAATTTAAAGCGTTTTCTCATTAAATTTATAGATTAATGGCTACTTTCCTTAATGATAGCACGTTGATTCCTCGCAATATGGTTGCTATTACAAATAATACTGAAAAAATAAATTACGATAAAAACAATAATAGTAATGTTTATTTTTAAGCCCAAAAATTTATTGTTTATGTTCAAACATAGTTGCTGGATTTTATAATAAAACAAAAAAAAGCGGCAGTTATGGCCTTAGTTGTAATTTATTGCCTGTTTTTCATGCGCTAAAGAGGAATTGAAATAAATTTTTACGTGAATAGTGTTTTTGTCCCATCATGAGTAACGTACAATACACCTACCAGAATAACGATGATATGAGTATGAAAGAGACAACTAAAAAGAGTTTTCACGTTGGTGGTTCAATCGAAAAAGCAATGGCTGGCGATGTTGAGTTACAACCAATAGCTGTTCTTCAAGAAGCATTTAAAATTACAGCAAAAAATTTCACTAAATTCTTACCTGCTGTGATTTGTTTATTTATTGCACAAATTGCATTGTTACTTTTGAGTTTAAAAGTACAGTTAGGTAGCCCAAATGTATTTTTTGATGCCTTTATTACAGGAAAGGGGTTTACTGAAGAGATTTTGAAAGCGGGATTTATGGCTAACTTTTGGTCTGATGTGTTAATTGCGCCTTTATACGTTGGCGTAAGCTTAATGGCACTTAATCACTCGGTAGGGCTGCCAACTAAAGCAAACCAAATAGTAAAAGGATTTTCGTTTACATTAGTTTCAATTATTACGATGTTATTAATTTCTTCAATCCAAGGGATTGGTAGCAGTATTTTTCCATTAGTCGGATTGTTTTTAACAATGGCATTAAGCATGGCCATTTTATTGGTATGTGAAAAGCGTGTAACTCCGATTAAAGCTATTCAATATTCATTTATGGCGACAGTGCGTAAAGTGATGCCAATGACTGCAATCTTTCTTGTCGTCATGATTCTATTTTTTGTATCTATTGCGACTGCGGGTATTGGTTTATTGTGGACATTGCCATTTTTCTTCAATGTAAAAGCAATTATCTATCGTAATATGTTTGGCATTACATTGCAGGTTACATCAGTGACACCGAGTGTAAATGATCAAAACCCAAAGACTGATGATAAGGTCAAAGAGTCAGTCAATAATGATACATTTAATGCGTAATTTAAACGTAACGTATCAAAAGGGCTCCTTTATATAAGGAGCTTTTTTTTAATGGGTATATCTAATGCACTATAACTTTATTTATTAATAATAAAAGAACCTCATCCTCACCATTATCATTAAAAATGAGGACTAATATTACACAAAAGAAACGCTAATGATGATGTATCTCAATGTCATTTATTTACCTTTCGATGATAATAATCACAATAGTAAATAGCGGCAGTAGTGGCTGTCGGCTTCTGTAATAAAGGTTACTTAATGGATAAGTTAATAGAACGTTTTTTGCGATATGTAAGCTTTGATACACAATCTAACGGTGCAGTTTGCTCTTGCCCTAGTACGCCAGGACAACGTGTATTAGCCGAAGTTCTTCAATCAGAAATGGTTGAGCTAGGGCTTAGTGACATTTGTTTAGATCATCATGGTTATCTAACAGCACGTTTACCCGCAAACATGGATGGTGATATTCCTGCTATTGGTTTCATTGCTCATATGGATACCGCGCCTGATGCATCAGGTAAAAATGTTCGCCCACAGTTGGTTGAAAACTACCGCGGTGGTGATATTGCTTTAGGAATAGGGGATGAGGTGTTATCACCATTCCAATATCCCGATCTTAATAAGTTACATGGTCACAATATTATTACGACAGACGGAACAACCTTGCTCGGTGCTGATAATAAAGCGGGAGTTGCTGAGATAATGACGGCTATCGCTTATCTTATTGCGAACCCTAGCATCAAACATGGCGATATTTGTATTGGTTTTACACCAGATGAAGAAATTGGTCGTGGTGCGAACCTGTTTGATGTTGAAAAATTTGGAGCGCAATGGGCTTATACCATTGATGGGGGGCCAATTGGTGAGTTAGAGTATGAAAACTTTAATGCGACCTCTGCTGACGTTATTTGCCATGGTGTGAATGTTCATCCAGGTACTGCAAAAAATAAAATGGTCAACTCCATGAATATTGCAGCACAGTTTCAATTAATGATGCCAGCTGAAGAAACCCCTGAATGTACTGACGGATATCAAGGCTTTTACCACCTTAAATCAATGGAAGCATCAGTTGCTCGCACTGAATTGGGTTATATCATTCGTGATTTTGATCGTGATGGTCAAGAGAAACGTAAAGCCCTCATGCAACAAAAAGTCGATGAACTAAACGGTAAGCTAACACAAGGTCGCGTTGAGCTTATTTTAACGGATTCTTATTATAATATGCGTGAAATGGTTGAGCCATTCCCACATATTATTGAAATTGCACAACAATCAATGATGGATTGTGACGTGAAGCCTGAAATTAAGCCAATTCGTGGTGGTACCGACGGGGCGCGGTTATCATTTATGGGTTTACCTTGTCCTAATATTTTCACTGGGGGCTATAACTTCCACGGTATTCATGAATTTATTACTGTTGAAGGGATGGAACTTGCGGTCAAAGTGATTGTAAAAGTGGCTGAGAATACGGCTAATCGCTACGCTTAATTCGCTTAATTCGCTTTCAAAAGCTAAAAAAGCCACAATCAATACCGATTGTGGCTTTTTTGTTGGAATTACATGTTATTAAGCGTGGTCGTTACTTAGCATTTCATTTAAACGTTTTAAAATAGCATGAACGGCGTGACCTTTAGTAATCTCGCCGCCATTTTCAACTTCAATTTCATGCTTGCTATGTAGACCCGTTGCATCTTCTGCAATATGTAGCCAATCAGGATGCCAATAGAATGTTTGGCCGCCATCTGTGATCCAGTTATGTACACCACAATTTTCGCCATGGTAGTTTAGATCTGCTGCTTTGTAAGTCATTCTTAAATCCTTTAATGATAATCGTCTTATTTATTAGCAAAGAGTATAAAAAACAAGGATGATGAAACCGTGATCTATACGATATTATTTTGCTAAATATTACAAACAAGTGAAATAAATAACGCTTTTTTGTATGTCTCGGCAATATAGTTGTTAATTATTTAAATAGCGTTTCATTAAATGCTGCTTAAAGTGCTCTGGATTTAACGTTTCACCTGTTGCTTGTTCCACCAGCTTGTCAGTCGATAACGTTGAGCCTTTATGCCATATATTAGTCTGTAGCCACTCAAATATTGGGGTTAGATTTCCTTTTTCAACTAACTGTTCAACATCCATCTGTTGATTAATTGTCGCCATAAATTGTGCTGCGTACATAGCACCTAAAGTATAGCTTGGGAAATAGCCAAAGCTTCCATCAGTCCAGTGAATATCTTGCATGCAGCCATCAGTGAAATTTTCTTGCGTTGAAATGCCTAGATATTGGGTCATTTTTTGATCCCAAATCGTTGGAATATCGTCAACTTCAATTTTGCCCTCAATTAAATCACGCTCAATCTCATAGCGTAAGATCACATGCGCAGGGTAGGTGACTTCATCCGCATCGACACGAATAAAACCCGGTTTGACTCGTGTATTGATAAGACGAAGGTTCTCTGCTGATAGTGAAGCATCCGTTGAATTAAATGCGGTTTGAATCATTGGCGCTAATAAACGACTAAAAGACGAACTACGTGATAATTGCATTTCACAAAATAAACTTTGCGATTCGTGTATTCCCATTGAGCGGGCTTCACCAACAGGTAGATCACGCCATTGCTTAGGTAAACCTTGTTCATACCGCGCATGACCTGTTTCGTGGATAACCCCCATGAGTGCCGATGTAAAATCACTTTCATCATAGCGGGTAGTAATACGTACATCAGTTGGTACACCACCACAGAAAGGGTGCGTGCTGATATCTAATCGGCCATGTTCAAAGTCAAAACCAAGTAACTTCATCGCTTCAAGGCTCAAAGCTTGCTGTTGTTCAATAGCAAATGGCGCTGATAGCGGTAATACGACTTCCGTTGCTTGTTTCGCCTCAACTTGCTTAATTAACTGCGGTAGCCATGATTTAACCTCAGCAAAAATATTATCTAATACCGCAGATGTCATGCCTGGTTCATAGATATCGAGTAACGCATCATAACGGCTTAGCCCAGTTGCTTGTGAGCGAATTGCCGCTTCTTTACGAGCTAATTCAACAACAGGTTTCAAATTAGCTTTAAAACCTTCCCAATCATTTTGTTTTCGCTGTGAACGCCAAGCATGTTCACATTGAGAACCAGCAAGTGATTGTTGTTCAACAAGATCCGCAGGTAAAATATTTTGCATCATCCATTGACGTTTTAGTGCTTCAAGACTCACACGTTGCTCTGGTGTAAGATCTTCTGTGTCTGCTTGTGTAAACCAATCTTCTAAGTAGTCAGCTGTTGCAAGTTCATGGGAAATAACAGCAAGTTCAGCCATTGCTTCTGAACGTGCCTGTGCGCCGCCATTTGGCATCATTGCAGCTTGATCCCAACCACAAATAGCATTGAGATGCCCAAGACGAGAAAGCTTTTTAGCATGACGATCTAATTTATTGTAATAGCTCATACTTGTTCCTAATTGATAAACAGCAATTGAATAAATTTAACCTAAGCGATGGCTATTTAATAGCGATACCCCACCAACAAGATAATAAAACGCGAACAGAGTAAAAAATATTAATTAAAATCGTAAATATATAGTATTTAATTGCTATTAATGATTTATATTTACCTCTATTAGCGTTATAAATGTAATCAGAGATAGCATTTGGTAAGACAATGTTACCAAGACCTGTTTTATTATATTTTTTCGCTATACTGACAACCAATCTAAATACCTATTTGGTTATTATCTGCAAGTCCTCAATAGCTATGTAGATTGATATTATCGTTTTCTTAAGGAATTTTGCCTCACATGGAAAAGACGACTCGCTTTTTCTCTCTTGTTGGTGCTACAGCGCTTTACTCTTTATCTTTTTCAGCGTCAGCATCTATGCCGACGGTTGTACCTGATGCACCAACATTAAGTGCTAAAGGCTATGTATTGATGGATTACAATACAGGTAAGATCCTCGTTGAAAAGGATGCAAATGAGAAATTAAACCCAGCAAGCTTGACTAAGTTGATGACAAGCTATGTTGCTGGCCAAGAAATGAAGCAAGGCAACATCAGTGATAAAGATCTGGTTGTTATCAGCCGAAATGCTTGGGCAAAAAACTTCCCTGATTCATCTAAAATGTTCATCGAAGTAGGCAGCGAAGTGCCTTTGATGGATTTATTTCGTGGTTTGATCATTCAATCGGGTAACGATGCAAGTGTAGCAATCGCTGAACACGTTGCAGGCTCTGAGCAGTCGTTTGTGAGTTTAATGAACTCATGGGCTAAAAAGTTGGGTATGAATAACTCTAACTTTGCTAATCCACATGGCTTAGATAATAGTGAATTATATACTACGCCGTATGATATCGCGTTACTTGGACAAGCGCTTATTCGTGACTTGCCGATGATTTACCCGTTATATAGCGAAAAGTCTTTTACTTACAACAATATTACGCAACGTAACCGCAATGGCTTGCTAAATGATCCAAGCATGAATGTTGATGGCATGAAAACCGGTTACACTAGTGGCGCAGGTTATAGCTTAACCAGTTCAGCGACGGAAGGTGACATGCGTTTAATCGCGGTTGTTATGGGGACTAAGAGTACCAAAACACGCGAAATTGAAAGTAAGCAATTATTAAATTATGGTTTTCGCTTTTTTGAAACAGTAACACCTCATAAAGCGGGCGATGAGATCATTACTGAACGTGTATGGTTTGGTGACAAAGAGCAAGTTAAGTTAGGTGTTGATCAAACAAGCTATGTGACGTTGTCACGAAATGACACTAAAAAATTAACCGCTAGTGTTGAGCTTAATAGTGAACTTGAAGCACCTATCACGAAAGGCCAACAGGTTGGTGAAATCATTTACTCAGTGAATGACAAAGAGGTTGGTAAACAGCCTTTAGTTGCACTAGAGCCTGTTGACGAAGGTAGCTTCTTTAGTCGTTTGATTGACCAAGTTAAGAAATTTGTGATGAGCTTTTTTAAGTAATTAAGCGCGTTATCTAATCTAAAAAAAGTCCAGCCATTGTGTGCTGGGCTTTTTTATTGTGTGTAGCTATTTCCACCCAACAATAAAATACGTATAATTCACGCCCTATAAATTCTTATCCCGCAATTCTACTATCGATGTTGTCGGTAGTTCGAGAAGTAGTAATGAATCAGACAGATAACCGTAAAGAAACACTTGAATATAACAAACTGCAAAAACGTCTTCGCCGCAATATGGGTAACGCCATTATTGATTACAACATGATCGAAGAAGGTGATGTTGTTATGGCCTGTATTAGTGGTGGCAAAGATTCATTTGCGATGCTGGATATTCTGCTTAATCTACAGAAAGCAGCGCCAATTAAGTTTGACGTTGTCGCGGTTAACCTTGATCAAAAACAACCAGGCTTCCCTGAGCATATTTTGCCAGAGTATTTTCAAAGCCTAAACATTCCTTACTACATCGTCGATAAAGATACTTACTCGGTGGTTAAGGAAAAAGTAGAAGAAGGCAAGACAACGTGTGGTTTATGCTCTCGTTTACGTCGCGGTACCTTGTATTCTTTCGCTGAAACGATTGGTGCGACTAAAATTGCATTAGGTCACCATTTAGATGATATCGTTGAAACATTATTCCTAAATATGTTCCACGGCTCTCGTTTAAAAGCGATGCCACCTAAATTACGTTCTGATGATGGCCGTAATGTGGTTATTCGCCCATTGGCATACTGCCGAGAAAAAGACCTGATTAAATACGCTGAATATAAGCAATTCCCTATTATTCCTTGTAACCTTTGTGGCTCACAAGAGAATTTGCAACGTCAAAGCATTAAAGCGATGTTAATTGATTGGGACAAAAAGACACCGGGCCGTGTTGATGCTATTTTTAAATCAATTCAGAATATTAGCCCAAGCCAATTAGCAGATAAGAACTTATTTGATTTTGTGAATCTGCCGTTAGATCGTGAAGGTGAAAGAGCAGAATACGCTTTCACTGAAGCAACGGTTTCATCAACGAACATTGATGAAAGCATGTTCATCGATGTCACTAACGTTTAATCATTAGCGATTAGTACGACTTGCACTACAACACCAACTGACTAATTGTTGGTGTTGTAGTGATTATTACTGCTTTTCATTGTCATTTAAAAACCGCGCTGAAAAGGGCTGCTTATTTTCCTTAACAGCTTGATTATTATTACCAACTAATTGTTCTTTACTCGCAATCCAACCTTTATTTTTTACTGTTCTTAGATGATATTCTTGCTTGCTATCAGTAATAAAACTACCTTCCGTAATCGCTTTAATTTGGGTTATTTTGCCTATATTCTGGCGCTGAGTATTTTGCAGCTCCCATATAACCACATTGTTTTTTTTCTTTTGTATCGCGGAAATTATAATTTGCTGTGTCCCTTTATTGGGTAACGCAACTATTAAGCTATCACCAACAATTAACTGTTTAAGCAAATCATCATCGACTTGCATCGCCGAGTAGTCATTGGTTAATAGTATCTGTTGTTGTTGCTCAATGTGTTGTTTTAAAGCGGGGCGATACTTCCACAAATCACTGCCAGTTAATAAATTAATATTACTGTTTATTGATAATGGTTGTTGTTGAGCTTCAGTGGTGAATTCAACATCATCTACAAATGGATTGGCTACTAATAAATTATTATTAGGCACTGGTTTAATTTGCGTATTTTGCTCTATTGCAATCAGTTCATTAAAGTCATCGGGGATAGGTAACACCTCATTAGTGTGGTTATCAAATACGGTAGCAGGGAGTTGATACTGGGTTATCATAGTTGAAGGTGGAGCGGAGTCGTTGTGAGTATAATAAACATAGATACTCACAACGATTGCAACGAGAAGAAAAATATAACGTTTATTCATATTATTACTCAGTAATATTTAAATGTACGTTAAGACGCAGATCTTGTTTAAAACGGCGGTAATGTAAGCCTCTAACCGTCACAGGAAAACTACCTTTATATTCACCGACATCTAAATCAGGATTATCTTCAGCAACAAAACTTATTCTAAGTTCACCATAAACAGGCCCCGTTTTACGACAATAAGCCCCGTTATTCATTACTGACCAACCACAACCAAGATAACGCTCGCCACGTAAAATGACAGTTTGTGATATATCCGTTTGAGTGTTTTTTACATTGACGGTTAACTTACTGTAAGTCCCGGTGTATCGACTCCATCGTGGTCGATTAGTTCCGATCTTATTAGGTGATTGATAATACACGGTACCACGAATACTTTTTTCAAATCGCTGACTCATAAACGGTGAATCTGCAGTTATTGTACCGTCTGGGGCAAGTTCCTCAGTAATTGCGATATTGGCATTGATCGTCACCATATCATTATAATTTCGATTATAGAGGCTTTTGGCTGCAAAACTAAACTCACCGTTATAATCGCCAATAGGTAAATCAGGATTATCTTTTTGATCAAAGTGTAATTTTAGTTGACCAAGATTGGGAGCTGGATAACACCAAGCGCTATTATTTATTCTACCCCAGCCACAATGTGTTTTACGTTGACCCCGTAACCAAACCGAATAGGCGGTATTGGTTTGCTGATGGGTAAGCAGAGTTGAAAACAGAGTCGTTTCACGAGGATAACGCCAAATATAACGATTAGGACCATTAATCACATTATCGCCTCTCACATAGTAAATTGAGCCTCTGACATTTGTCTCTAACGGTTCAGTTTCGACGGTATTTTTCTCGGTTAATAGAAAGGCAGGTTCTTCGATATCAGTAGGAATATCATCAATTGTTTTTAGCATTGGAACAATACGTTGTAACCAATCACTATTTAAAGCAATTGATGCATGTCCGGAATAACCATACTGCCACCCAAACCACCATGACGAAATACCCACAGCAACATCGGCACCATTACGTTGTTGCCAAATGGCAGAGCCACTATCACCAGGCGAAGCAAATGCCCATGAAGGTGTATTTTCAATCGCTTGATTGATTAAGCAGTTTTGATATAAAAAACGTAATAAACCAATACCATTTCGTTTATTAATACCATCTAATTGACCTAATGAACGAGATCCAAAAATACCAAAACCAGTTAAACTAACCTTATTTAGCAAAAGGTTAGGATTAAAATGATTATCGATGTAAGGCTGCTTAATAACATTACCGTTATCATCTAATGGATCGCTAACTTTTGGTATTTTGGCAACCGCGATATCAGAACTACATCCCTTATATTGATTAAAATAGTTGATTGATTGACCTGCGCTGATCACTGTTCCATCATGCTGTTTAAAACTAACATATTGACCTTGATGTTGATTTTTATCATGGCCGTGTAGGCAATGTGCCGCAGTTAAGATATAACTATATTGCAGATCACTACCAAGCCAAGTTCCTGAACAATACCCGCGGCCAATCACTAAACCAACAGCATTATATTTTGCTGCATTTGCTTCTAAATGTAGCTTTGCACTGACATTATTCACTAACACAGGATCTAAACTACTGCCTAATTCAATATATTTACTATCGTTTATACCAATAGAGTGACTATTAAAAGAAAGTAGACCAATAAATATCGCAACTGCTCTATGAATACGACACATAATAAACTGCTTAATTACTAACCAATAGCTATAGTGTAGTGCAATATACTTAATATTATTATTTAATAGCTTTTAATAATGTTGGAGTGGTAATACTGGTCATGTTTATTTGTTGATATTATTATAAAAAATAGATGTCTTAGGATTAATAAAGATGAAATCACAGTTAATGGTAATAGTAGGGCTTTGCATTATTATTGCGGGGTGTAGCTCGCATCAAGCACAGCAAATGGGAATAAAAGGTGGCATCATTAATAGCTATGCTCGGCAGATGTCCAATAGTCAACTTTGTGCGACTTATCTTAAACAGCAACCAACAAACCAGACTCGCGTGTCATTAGCCGCAGAATGGCGCCATAGAAAATTAAGTCGTGCTTATTGTTTAAAACAAGAAAATGAATGGTATTTAACTAAATTTGCGAAGTGGCTTGTAAATGAAAAACCAGCAGAGCCTAAATAAAATAAACGCCTCTGATAAGGCGTTTATAATAAAAAGACGTGTGATTTACTAATCAATTGAGTTTGGAGCTAAAGGACTAATGTAACCATCCGGTTTTAACGCCAATAAATCACAATTCAAACTATCAATGGTGTTTTCGGCAGTATTACCAATAAATACCGCAGATAATCCAGTACGACCTGTCGTACCAAGAATCACAAGCTCTGCACTAATTTCATCAGCGACTTGTGGAATAATATCTTCTGCTAAACCCTCGACAACATAGGTTTGTTCTTCATCAATGGCATATTTTTGACGTAAAGCCTTCATCGTCATTAAGTGATGGCCACGAACAGCATCAGTATATGACGCGGGATCAAACTCAGGTAGTTCTATTGTGATATTAACTGGTGTTGCTGGGTAGGCATTCACTAAATTAACATTTGCTTGCGTGATTGATGAAAAGGCGATCGCTTCTTTGACGATTTTATCGTTAAGATCTTCATGAGTTTCATCTTCGGCAGATAAATTCACACAAGCAAGTACATTACCATTCGTCGGCCAGTTTTCCCCTTTAACAAGTAACACTGGAACAGGGCACTTACGTAATAAATGCCAATCTGTTGGAGTAAATATTACTGAGCCTAATTTTGCATGTTCATGGGTTGCTTTGATTAATAGGTCAATATCTTGGCTAAAGACATCGGCGATAATAGACTCGTAAGGGCGATTGTGCCATACGACTTTGATCTCGATATTAATGCCTTTTTCGGTATGCGGTTGTATGATTTCCTTTAGCCATTCTTCACGCTGCATAACGACACCACGACGCATAGCATCACGTTCGTCTGAAGATAGCATTGAAGTCATTTCATACGAAAAATCATAAATAGCGAGGAAAACAATAATCTTTACATCGTCACAAGTTTTGGCTAAATGAATCGCACGAGATATTGCGGGCTGTTGTTCTCGTTCAGGATCAGCAACAACAAGTATGTTTTTATATTTTTGCATAATAATGTCTCCCTACGGCAGGATCTCTTTGGAGAATTGACAACAACAAAGAGGACACATTTACCGCTGCATTTATCTGATGTACATTTAAATCAAATAATTAAAAAATTAACATAATATTTACTGTACTCCAAACTAACCAAGATGGGGAGTAGTTTGAGCAATAAAATGTAAAAATGAGATCAATAAACGTCATATTGGTTAGTAATATACGCGACGTTAAAATAACAAAGAAAGGCAGATACAAAAACAGGCACTATTTTAGTGCCTGTTTATAAATTGATTAGATAGGGTACTTAACTACTACAAATTATTATTCTTACTGACACCAGCAAGTTTTGCTAACTCATCATGATCTAAAATAGTAATGTATTTACCTTTAACACTTAACATTTCAGACTTTTGGAAGCGACCTAATAGACGACTTATCGTTTCTACCGTTAGACCTAAATAGTTACCAATATCACCACGCGTCATTGTTAAGCGAAACTCACGAGGAGAGAAACCGCGTTGAGAAAAACGTAACGATAAATTGTAAAGAAATGCAGCCAGACGCTCTTCAGCATTTTTCTTTGACAACAATAAAATCATTTCCTGATCGCCTTTGATTTCACTGCTCATTAAACGCATGATTTGTTGGCGAAGTTTAGGCATTTTACCCGCTAAATCATCAAGAATTTCAAACGGTATTTCACATACCATCGATGTTTCTAATGATTGCGCAAAACTCGGATGTTGCATTTCATTGATTGCATCAAAACCAACCAAATCACCTGCCAAGTGGAATGCTGTTATTTGCTCATCACCTTGTTCAGTGATGGTATAGCTTTTAATCGTACCAGAACGAATCGCATAGAGTGACTTAAGCTCATCACCTGCTTTAAACAACTCTTGACCTTTCTGGATCGGCTTTTTACGCTCGATGATTTGATCCAGTTGATCTAACTCTGATTCATTAAGGGTGAATGGAATACACAGTTGGCTAATACTACAGTCTTGACAGTGAATAGCACACCCACCAGATTGAATGCGTTTTGTGGTAAATTTTTCAGAAATCATATGCCTATCTAACCAATTTGATGTAGGTCAATATTTTAACATATTATGAAGCAATATTACGAGTATTAAAAACCTTACTATATTTGATTGATTGCAATGTAACCAGTATGCACACCATAAATGATAATGAATAATGCATTTGCCCGTTTAAAATAGCTGTTTTTGAGCAGTGTTTTTAGTTTATCTGCTATAGCACCTACAGCTAACATTGCGGGTAATGTGCCTAATCCAAAAGCGAACATAATTACCATCCCATTTATCGCACTACCGGAAACCGCTGCCCATGTTAATGTGGAATAAACTAAACCACAGGGTAACCATCCCCATAAGAAACCAAAGGGAATAGCTTTTAAAGGTGATGTTAATGGCAAAAAATATTGAGTGATAGGGGCTATATAACGCCACAAATAATGACCAACACGCTCGATATAAATTAAACCTGACCACCAATTGCCGATATACAAGCCTAATATTATTATCATAATAGAAGCCACAATTCGCAATGAAATCAATACGATGTTTGTACCAGCAAGCTCGGCAACTTCAGCAACGGCTTGGCTAACAATCAGTCCAGCTACCATATAGGCACTTATTCGACCTAAGTTATAGCATAACAAATACACCCATTGTTGCTGTGGTTTATTTGGCATTCCCATCGTCACAGCTGCAGCTATTCCGCCACACATACTAATACAATGGCCAGCACCGGTTAAACCAATGACTAATGCGGTCATAAAGTTAAGTTCTATCATGATCAACGCTTGATGATTTTATTGGATTTATATGTGGTTGTTGAGATACTTTTTGAGGAGTTTCGATATCATCATCAAACAAAATATCATGACCTCGCCGTTCTAAATCATCAAATTGGTTGGTTTTTACTGCCCATAAAAACACAACGATTGCGAGGCTAATAAAAAACAGTGCAATAGGTATTAATATGTAAAGAATTGCCATTTATCTTAATAACCTTAAAGAATTTGATACAACAATGATGGAGCTTGTTGACATACCTATGACAGCTATATAGGGGGCAACAAGACCAGTCACAGCTAATGGTAGAATGATTAAATTATAGCTTAATGCCCATACTAAATTTTGGTGAATGATATTTCGAGTACGTAATGCTAATTGTCGGGCTGTAAGAATTGGCAGTAGTTGGTCACCTAATAACACTATATCAGCTGATGACTTAGCAATATCGGTTCCGCTACTTAATGCAATGGAAAGATGGGCACCAGCTAAAATTGGCGCATCATTAACGCCATCGCCAATCATTAATGACACATCATTTGATGGCATTTTTTGTAAGTAATCTAACTTATTTTCTGGTGTCATATTCACTTGAAAATCGCTAATATTTAATTGCTGTGCTACACGTTGAGCATTAACAGAACAATCACCTGTTAACATTGTGACTTTCATGCCTTGTTGCTTAAATGCACCCACTAATTGCTGGCTGTCATCGCGTAAAGGATCTTCAATTTTAAAAGCTGCAATTATATTATTATTACAAGACAACCAAATTGAATAATCATCAATATTTGTAGAGTGCATCGAATGAGGAAGTGGAGATTGGCTATGAGTAACGAATTCGTACTTACCAATACGCCACTGTTGTTGATTTATTGTACCTATTAAACCCTGACCAATAATATTTTCGACCTTATCAAATAATGCCTTTTGAGATTGATAAGGTTGAAACATCGTGGCGATTGGATGATTAGCATAGCGCTCTAGCTCGGCGGCATACCTTAAAATATCCGCTGTTGAATATTTGCTAAAATTTTGAGTCGCGACAAGCTCAACATTACCTTTGGTAAGCGTACCTGTTTTATCTAAAATAACATGATTTACTTTGCATAATGTTTCTAACACATGGCCACGACGAACCAATAATCCTAGCTTTCCTAACATTGATGTTGAACAAGTAATTGCCGTTGGTGTAGCTAAGGATAATGCACAAGGACAAGTAGCAACTAATACTGCTAGCGTTATCCATAATGCATCTTGAGGTTGATAAATACTCCAATAAAACCATGTCGATAGAGCAATCATTAAAATAGCACCAACAAAATAGCGAGCAACATTGTCAGCAACTAATGCTATTTGTGGTTTTGCATGCAAAGCATGATCTTGAAGGCGAACGATATTGGAAATTAGAGCATCTTTACGGTTACGGATAACCTGTACGTTAATATTATTGTCGCCGTTTATTGTGCCAGCAAAGACAGTATCATTAATAGTTCGTTTCACGGCGATAGATTCGCCGGTTAGCATTGACTCGTCAATGGTTGTTGAGCCTTGAATAATGATGCCATCGGCAGGTAGATATTCGCCAGGCAAAACAGTGACAACGTCACTTATTTTTAGTGTTTTAGCTGCTACTTGTTTACCTGAAACCAACGTCGCCATTGCTGGAATTAATTTGAGCAAATTCGCACTCATGGCAGCTGCATGGCGTCTTGCTCGCATTTCTAAAAAACGACCAAGTAAAAGAAAAAATGTAAACATTGAAATAGATTCAAAATACACTTCACCTTGTTTTGTTATTGTTGCATATAAGCTTGCACCATAAGCAAACAGTAAAGCAATAGATACCGGAACATCCATACCCAATGTAAGGTTTTTAATATTCCGCCAAGCATTACGATAGAAAGGCAGTGCTGAATACAACAAAACTGGAGTGGCGACCAAGAGACTAACCCAACGTAAATAATGGCTAAAATTATTATCAGATTCATCAAACACATCAAAATATAGTGCAACGGCAAACATCATAACTTGCATGGTCGCAATACCGGCAACCCCTAACTTATAAAGATAATGACGCATGGTATACTGATAATGTAACTCTTGCTTATCCGGCTCAAAGGGCGCTGCTTTATAACCTAACTGATGAATAGTCATCAATAAACAGCTTAATTTTACGCTTGAGTCATTCCATACTAATAAAGCCCGTTGCGTAGTAATGTTGACTTCAATAGTGATAACGCCAATGTGTTTTTTTAACTGTTTTTCAATTAGCCACGCGCATGCAGGACATGAAATACCGTCAATAGAAAGAGTTATTTCTTTATAGTGTTGTTCATTTTCATTTACAAAATCAGCTTGAATATCCTGATGATCATACAGTTGTAATGCTTGTAAGCTTAAAGGAACAATGTCAGATTTTTTTGCCGCTTGAGTTCGATGCTGATAATAATCAGTTAAATTATTATCAACAATTATCTTAGCTACAGCTTCACAACCAGCACAACACAGGTTTCGCTGTTTGCCTAATATTTCAAGCTCAAACTGAAGCCCTGAAGTGATTGGTTCATCGCAATGATAACAACGTTGAAGCACTGGTGGTGTTATACTATTTGAAGTCATTCCTTGCTATATACCTATGTATTAATATAGGAAAAGTATTAACTCCTTATAAGGTTAGCACTTAATATCAAACATGACGCTTTTAGTTATCGCATAGACAAATAACAGTAATAAAGGAATAAAGAAAAAATGGCTGCACAAAAATTAACCCGAGGACGATTAATTCAAATTATTGTTTTGATGACCGTTTTAATTACTGCATTTATCTGGAGAACGGTAACTTACCAAAAGCCAGCTGTAACAAAAGTTCAAGCTAATGTATGTAGTTTAAACAAGGGAAACTGTATATTTACGATTGATAATAAACCAGTAACAGTTTCGTTATTACCGCTTGATCCTAAAGCAAATATACTACTCAAGTTGCATATAAGTAATGTTGCTGTAAATCCAAGCGCAACAGTTAATGGCATTAGTATGAATATGGGTATATTACCCGTTATATTTAAACAACAAAAAGAAGGGTGGCTAGGTGAATTTACAGTGCCTCAATGTACTGCTGATAAAATGACTTGGGCGATTGATATTAAGATCAATAACAATATTTACACTTCAGAATTTACAGTAACCAAATAAGAGATGTGGCGCAATTACCTGCGCCGAATATTATGTACAGAGTAAATTTCTAAAGTGACTATTTACTCTGTATAAATCATTTTTTTTGTCATCCCGCCATCAATAACAAAATTTTGTCCTGTAATAAATCCAGATTGATTACAAATTAAAAATTCGACCATTTCTGCAATATCATCAGTATGACCGACGCGACCAACAAGATGTTGCTGGTGATCTGTGTTTTTCAGACTCTCATTTGATGAATTTATCCATCCTGGTGAAATACAATTAACTTTAATTTCAGGCCCTAAACTGACAGCTAAAGCATGTGTTAAAGAAACAATTCCACCTTTAGTGGCACTGTAAGCTTCTGTATTTGCTTCAGATTGTAATGCTCGCGTTGATGATATATTTACAACATTACCTTTTGATATTTTCAGCAAGGGTAAACATTGCTGGGTGATCATTAAAGGTGCCGTTAAGTTAATATCTATAGTGCGTTGCCATTCATCCAATGATAAAGAATCTAATGGCGTATTATAGGGATTGGCTATCGCAGCATTATTAATTAGCCCATCAAGTCGTCCAAATTGTAATGTTATCTCATTAACAATTGCTGTTATATCTTTTCTATTAGTAACATCAGCTGGCCAAAACCGTATTTTAGGATTATCAGCAACCAGTTGATATCCAGAATCTATATCAATATCTATAGCAATAATAATGTTATTTTTTTTTGATAAATACTGACAAATGCCTTTGCCTATGCCTTTTGCACCACCCGTAACTAATATAACATTTTGAGCAATTGAATGTGACATAACACTCCTTGAGTCTATTATGTGTACTATGATAGGAGATAACAGGTTAATTCCTAATAATAAGATAAAAAATAATAATTAAAAATGATTTGCTTACTGATCATATTAACAAAAATGATTATTATAAGGAAAAATTAAAAAGATATGGCTATGGATATTGCAACAAGCTTTTCAGTGTTAAATAATTCTCATGATGCAATTGTTGACGCAATTAACAAGTTGGATGAGAAGATAGCACCCCCATCATTACTTTTGTTGTATTTTTCAGAAGATTACGATTATAACGTATTGCAATTAACATTAACTAAATACTACCCAGATACTCCTTTTCTGGCATGTTCATCTTGTCAGGGATTTATGACCGAAGACGGTTATATAAACGGACAAGGTGTCGCTCTTTGGGCGATAAATGATATTGTTGGCGCTTACGGCACTTCAATTGTTTCTTCTAATGGTTCTACTTTTGACATTGCTCGTCAAGCAATACTTAAAGCAATTAACAATAGTGGCCGTCTTGGTGAATCACCAACATTAATATTGCTGCATGCAACACCAGGTTGTGAAGAAGAAGTCATTAGGGGAATCGAAGACGTCGTTGGAAAAAACATTGCTATCATTGGAGGCAGTGCTGCCGATGATCATGTTCAAGGTAATTGGCGAATTTTCAACCATGAGCAACAAACTCAACAGGGTATAGGTATAGCTGTTTTCTATCCTAATTGTGAGGTAAGTTTTTCTTTTCACTCAGGTTATGCAGCAACCTCATACTCAGCAATAGCAACAAAAGTACAAGGTCGTGAGTTAATTGAATTAGATCATCAACCTGCTGCTAATATTTATCAACAATGGATTCAGCAAAATTTTGAAGCAAACAGCAGTATTATTAATGAGAGTAGTTTAAATCCTCTTGGCCGTTTGGTCGGGGAGATTCATGATTTACCTTATTTTAAATTAGCTCATCCGTTGATGGTGACAAAAACGAATGGCTTAAAAATGTTTGCCTCAATTATTGAAGGTGAGCGTTTATACTTTATGACTGGTACAGATGAACGATTGATCACTCGAGCAGGACGTGTTGTGACGGCAACAAATGGAATTAAATTAAATCCAATCGGTGGCCTCGCGATTTATTGCGCCGGTTGTATGCTTAAAGTTCAACAACGAATGGAAGAAGTTGCATTATTTATGAAAATAGCAATGCATGACAAATCCTTTGTTTGCCCATTCACATTTGGTGAACAAGGGCAGTTTGTAACGGGTGAAAATGCACATGGTAATTTAATGATTTCAGCTGTTGTTTTTCATAGGGACTAATAATTATGATTGGTTTTGATTCAGAAAAACTACAGGAAACGTTATTAGATCTTCAGCGTAGTCAAGAACGAGAGAATCAATTACGAATAGAAAATGCCGCCATTCTTGAAGGTGTTTCAGCAATGGCGGGTGCAAATAATAAACGGCAGGTATTTAATAGTTTATTAGCAGTGCTAAGAAAGTTCATTGCGTTTGATAATGCAATTGTTTTAACGCGTGATGATGAAGCATCAGATTTGCATGTGTTAATGAGTACTGTTACCAATTTAGATTTCGATCATTGGCAAGTAAGTAATACGTTTAATCGCTGTATTAATGGTGAATGTATTGCTTTATATTCACCTAAAGACGTTGATGAATTTAAAAATAAAAGCCCCGAGTTGTTGATGATTTGTAACTCTAGTTTGATCACTGGTGTAAAAATCAGCTCGGGAGATGCCATGATCATTCTAATGAGCACTGAGAAAGGCCATTTTACTTCCAGTTGCCGTCGAGTTTTAAATAGATTCAGGCCGTTACTTGAACGAGCGATCATTGATATTGATTATCGCGAGCGACTACAATCATTAGTTACAGCACGCACACAAGAACTCACACATAGCCAACAACGTTTTAAAGATTTTGCACGTACTGTTGGTGATTGGTTCTGGGAAATAGATACTGATCATAATTTTAGCTATATATCAGCATCACATATAGCTAACCACTTAATAGATAAAGATAATATCATGGATATCTTTGATGGCCATGACGATTTTAAACAGCAATTCCGTGAACAGTTACAAAAAAATCAATCGTTTGAAGATCTTGAATGGCAATTAGTTATTGATGGAAAAGATCAATGGTTAAGCTTTAGTGGTACGCCTTATTACAATAAGCGGGGATTACTACTAGGTTATCGTGGCACGGCAAAAAATATCAGTATTAGAAAAAAAAGATTATTTGATTTACAACAAGCCCGCCAGCAAGCTGAATCAGCAAACAAAGCTAAATCACAATTTATCGCAATGATGAGTCATGAGATACGGACACCATTAAATGCTGTGTTAGGCTTGATGGATCTATTATCATCATCAGGATTAGAAGATGAACAACAGCAATGGTTAGGGCAAATGGAGCAATCGGCTAATTTATTGTTAACCATTATCAATGATATTCTTGATCTATCACGTATTGAATCTGGTAGTTTCGAACTTTTCAATAGTAATATTAATTTATCCGATAGTATTACTTTGGTTAAAAATCAACTTCAACCTGAAGCAAATAAGAAAGATATACTTTTAGAGTGTGATATTGATGAATCAATTCCTGAGTATATTTATGCAGATAAAAATCGCATCATACAAATCATGTTTAATCTTATTGGTAATGCGATTAAGTTTACAAATGTTGGCTCAGTTAAAATTTCAGTAACTAAAGTTGATAATGATATTGAAGTATCGGTGTTTGATACTGGAATTGGTATTGCTGATGATGCTCTGAACAGTCTCTTTAATCCATTTCATCAGGCTGATGGTAGTATTACTCGTAAATATGGTGGTACAGGTTTAGGTCTAACGATCAGTCAACTACTGATTAAAAAAATGAAAGGCAGTATTTCAATTAAGAGTGAACTTGGCGTAGGGAGTTGCTTTACGATAAGAATTCCAATTCAGCCAGCAATGTTTAAAAAAGAACAGTTAATAGAAACAAAGCCGACTAAATCAACTCAGTCACTGAACATATTACTTGCAGAAGATAGCCTAACAAACCAACTAGTTGCTAAGCTAATGTTAGAGCGTCGAGGACACAAAGTTACTATAACTAATCACGGCGAAGAAGCGATATCGAAACTGTTACAGTGTCACAATTTGTTTGATTTAGTATTAATGGACATATCTATGCCAGTTTTAGATGGTTTAGAAGCAACTAAACACATCAGACAGCTTAATATTGATACACCAATCGTCGCATTAACTGCAAATGCCATGCAAAGTGATCAATTTTTGTATCAACAAGTTGGTATGAATGGGTTTTTAGCCAAGCCAATACGGCCTGAAGAATTAGATCAAATACTGATTAAATACCAAAACCAATTAATGACTCAGTAAATCGTTCCACATAGAATTGAATATTCAATGTGGAAAGATAATCAAAACTGTCTTTAACGGCAGTTTTGATCTATTAGTAATTAACATCCAATTTAAGTACCAAGCAAAATGTAATGCGCGGCAGTATTTAAATTGGATGTTAATTACCTATTTTATGGTAAATAGCTAATACTGTTAAATAGCTAATACTGTTAAATAGCCATAGTTGATCATAGGCTGTAGTTAAAGAGTGGGTAACAAAGCTATCAACTTAGTTAATATGGTTCGCGTATCTCGTAACTCAATACTCTATTTAACATAATATACATAATGCGCACTTGAGGTGTAGCTCCCAAGGTAAAATGTCTCTTTTCTGCAAAGCTAAAATGTCCTGTTTTTCTATAGTGATCAGTATCTGCTGATCAATTTGAGTTAAACAAAATATGTTGGTTACCATGAATGACAAAGAGATATTTCGCTTAGGTACAATTCGTGATGTTTGTGAAAAACGAATCAAACGTAAAGATGCTGCACAGCTTCTTAATGTCAGTGTTCGTCAGGTTCAACGATTAATAACACGCTATCGAGATCTTGGTGCTGTTGGTTTGGTTCATCAACGTCGCGGACAATCACCAGGCAATAAAATTAATGCTGATATGCGTCATCAATGTTTAAACCTCATCCACGAATATTACGCAGATTTCGGGCCCACGTTAGCACGTGAAAAACTGATTGAACGCCACGGTATTAAAATTGGGTTAGAAACTTTACGCCAATGGATGATCGCTGATGGCCTTTGGGTTCCACATTTCAAACGTAAGCCTCGTGTTTATCAACCACGTCATCGACGTGATTGTTATGGTGAGTTAATTCAGATAGATGGCTCACATCATGAT
>NZ_UNRL01000009.1:0-126898 GCF_900537155.1 Photobacterium sp. Alg240-V54 | reverse complement strand
TAAGAGAYAGGCATTGAGCTAACTGATACTAATTGCCCGTGAGGCTTAACCATACAACACCCAAGGGGTTTTTCTTCTCCAAAGAGAAGAGACGGACTCTACAAACGCTTGAATGAAGTGTTGAGAACAAACTAGTTAGATTTTCCCAGATTGCTATTTATTGCCTAAAGGCGATAAATAAAACAGAATTTGCTTGGCGACCATAGCGTTATGGACCCACCTGATCCCATGCCGAACTCAGTAGTGAAACGTAATAGCGCCGATGGTAGTGTGGGGTCTCCCCATGTGAGAGTAGGACATCGCCAGGCTTTAATTTCGTTTTTATCTTTTTGATAAAAAAGGTAGAGATAACAAGTTGCATTTATGCTGAATAGACACTGCGGAGTGGTAGTTCAGTTGGTTAGAATACCGGCCTGTCACGCCGGGGGTCGCGGGTTCGAGTCCCGTCCACTCCGCCATTATTAAAAAGAAACCTGAATCTAACGATTCAGGTTTTTTTTCGTCTGTAGAAAATGGTAACGATAGTGTTCTGTATCGCCCTATGAACCCACGAGGCGATATAATACTAATCTGGGAAGTTAACTGATCAGGTTGCTCCAATCTCTTGAACACATTCAAAGCCGATTCCATGCAAGACAGACCTTATCGATAATATCGCTATAATCAGCAAAATTTTGATTAGCGAGATAGTGTTGTCGTAACCAACTCCAAGCTTGTTCTATTGGGTTAAGTTCTGGGGAATATGGTGGAAGTTTGATGATGCTGAGATTATTAAACGGATTGGTAATATTGTCAGTATGCCAGTATGCCAGCCTGCACCATCCATCACGACAATAGGGTAAGTAATCTCATTTTTATTTGAATCGTTTTGTGTTGGCAGTTTTGTTATTACTTTTGGTATGTATAAATAATGGTGACCTAAAAAATCATTGCCTTTAATATTAACTAGTAGTGACTGTAAATAGTTGAGATAGTCTTTCGAGTAAGTAAGCTTGGAATTCAGAATTATTTTTATATTCGATTAATGATGCGATTTCTTGCCCTATTGGAGATAGACGGTAATAAGTAAGCGATGTGTTTTTATTATGGCAATTTAAGCTGTAATGTGTATTTTGTAGATGTAAATGAAACTGCATGAGGTGATCAATCGTACTTGATTCAAATTCTGTTTTTAGTATAAGTCCTAAGTCCATTAAAATAATGATACTGGAATAGGGAAGGTTGTATTGATCGTATACGATTGGATAATGTTTTGTTTTTGTTCCGAATTGAATAAATCTTGACGGTATTTTAATGCTGGTAATGATTACTTTATTAGTTTTTTTACCTAGTTGGCAACATACACTGATGACACGTTGAAATAAAAATGTTTCTTTTTGGGTCATTGTTATTAAAACAGTCAAAGTCTTTAAAGATGTTGAACCTGGTCGTATAAGCTCTTTTTTGAGAATTCTAGCCCATAAAATTTGCATTGATGGGCTATATACTTGCTTTGCCATCTTAATAAAACGCACTAACCAATCCTGATCTGGATCGGTTGTCGCTTCATTTTTACATTCATCGTAAGTTAGCTTAAATATTTTTTCTATATTCTGTTGCTCGCGTTGGTATTGTAATTGTTGACTATGAATATACCGCTCAGTAGGTGATGAGTTGTGACCTGAGTTAATTAAGCAATCATAACCAAAGTGTTGTGCTAGAGAGTGAGTTCTACTTTTACTGTTCGTTAATGGGCGTTTTTCTAACGTATTTTTTAGTTGTTGGGTTGATGTCATTGTGTAATGTCTATTTACAATAAGGCCGCTATTAATAGCGGCCATAAATGATATTTCTTAAATAGTAAAACAGAGATCAGATGTTTTTTTTCACTAATGCAATGACTTGCTGTCGTTGCTGTTGATTAAGTGCCCCTTCATGAATAAATAAGATCTTAGCATTTTTATCAAGGACGATTATTGCAGAACTTTCTTTTTGTAAGTCCCAACTTTTTTGTACGTTACCATTACTATCAAGTACAATCGATGACCAAGGATATTGCTTTTTACTTTCTTCTGCTGCACTTTTTACAAAGCTACTTGTTCCCCAAATAGCATCATCTTGGTTGATGATCGTTGTTGTTTGATATTTTTGCTGTGGGAATTTTGCGGCACTAATCGCATTTACTAACTTAGCATTGATTTCCTTTGCAGACGCTCTTCCTGCTATGGCTATTATGATATGTGTTTTACCTACTAGTTCAGTACTATTCCAAGCTTGATAGCCAATACTATTATTGTTCAGTATAAGTTCACCTTTATTCGTTACTGTAACAGCGGGTAGTGTTGTATTCATTTTAAGATTATTGGCGTGAGCTAATGTTGGGATAATAGCAACAAATACTATTGCTAATAATTTCTTATACATAAGAATCCTTTTATTCATGACGTTATTAGTTGTTTGGGTTGCATTTTACATAATGATGACTGCCGCAAGTGAGTGTTAATCACTGTTGCTGAATTTATTTGGCAAATTGTTTGCATATTTTCGTTGTTCATAGAAATAAATACGTTGTATTGATTATTGTGTGAGGATATATGTTGAGAATTTTTCAAGTCTATCGTCCTGTACAAGTAGCAAAATATGTTAAAAACTTCTTTAAAGGGCGACTTTTTATCATCGGTATTGGTGGTTTTGAGTTTGAATATGGACGCCTAGTTCCACCAAAGTCTACTGACATTAAGCTATTGAATGTCTTATCAGAAGTGAATAAAGAAATTCAAATATTGTCTACGACAATATCTTAAAAAAGTTAAATTAGGTACGATATTAAATAAAGATAGTTATTAGTACGAAAGAAGTAAACTTGAGAACACTATTTTCATTTTGCGACGCTTGTTGATAATATTTAGTGTGTTATTAGTTCTTTTTATGTCAAAAATTTGAAGAATTGTTCTAGAGTTATTTGGTTGCGATGTAATTATTTGGGGTTATGCCTGAAAAGTTGTTTGTCCCTCTAAATATTTAATGTGACGAATTGAATTTGTTGTTAATGATAGATATTTGAATTGAGTAGTTTATTATCAATAATATTGATAGCTATTGTTGGTATTGGTGTACAGTATTTACCAAAATAGATCGTGTTAATGAATCTAATTTTCCCAAGAAGCATAATCCGAATGAATAAAATTTATCAGTGGCTGGGTATTGCATCTTTTGCCTTAGTATTATCAAGTCCGACAATGGCGGCATCTCTTAAAGTTAAGGGGTTAAAAACCAGCCTTGAAGATAATGTTGATGCGTATCTCTCTGCGATTTCTCCAAGTGATTACAGTGATACGTTACGTTTTCAAGAACAAGTAAAATCTGAGATAGATCAGGCTTTACAGGCGCTTGGCTATTATCAGCCGACTTATGATTATCATGTAAAGGGCAGTGGAAAAAAAATAGCAATTACCGTAACGGTTGATGCTGGCCCGCGTACGCATATTAGTCAAAGTAATATTGTTATTACTGGCGATGCGAAAGATGATCCTGCTTTTATCTCGTTATTAAAAAATAGCGGTTTAGGTATAGGAAAAGCGCTTAATCAAGGTAAATATGAAACGTTAAAGTCTTCATTGCAAAGTTTAGCGGTACGCCGCGGCTATTTTGATGCGGAGTTAAAGAAGAGCGAATTAGGTGTTATTCCTAGTCGTAATGAAGCGATCATCACGATCGATTTTGATTCTGGGCGTCGTTATACTTTTGGTGAAACACATTTTACTGGCAGCCAAATCAAGGATGAACGTCTGCGTTCGATGATCCCTTATACCGAAAATGAACCTTATTTAGCGTCTAAATTAGGTTTGTATAATGAGCGTTTATCTAATATTGGTTGGTTTTCATCTATTTATGTTGGTGGTGATGTCGCTAAACGTAAGGATGATAAAATTCCGATTGAAGTTGCTGTAACACCTCAGGTTAGAAATCAAATTGAAACAGGTATTGGTTTTTCAACTGATACTGGCCCACGTTTGAAATTTAACTGGAAAAAGCCATGGATCACCAGTAATGGTCACAGCTTTTACCTCAAATCAGAGATATCGAAAGAGCAGCCTAAGGTTGAAGCAGCCTATCGAATTCCATTAGATGATGTTCTTAATAATTATTACCAAATTGTTGGTGGGATTCGTTACGTTGATAGTCACGATACTATTAGTACTCAATTGGGCTTAGGTGTCGAACGTCACTGGAAATTGGCGTCAAATTGGGAGCGTACGGTATCGTTACATTGGTTGAATGAAAAATACAAGCAAGGTGGCGATGAAGAAGGTACTTTCAATGTATTTTTACCAGGATTATCTTATAGCAAAAGTGAATTCTCTGGAGGGGTTTTCCCTTCTTCTGGTAGTAAATACAATTTCTCAGTTGAATTTGCGAATAAAGCATTAGGTTCAGATACTGACTTTGTCCGTTTGCAGGCAAAATCGGCTTGGATTCGAAGCCTGAGTGAGAATCAGCGTGGTATCTTCCGTATGGCCGGTGGTGCTGTATTAGCTGATAGCATTCGTGATATTCCACCATCGTTACGTTACTTTATTGGTGGCGATAATAGCATTCGAGGTTATGGCTATGAGTCTATTTCGCCGCGTAATGATCTTGGTCGAATGATCGGTGGCCAATATATGGCAACGACAAGTATAGAGTACCAATACCGTTTGTATGGTAATTGGTGGGGTGCATTATTTTATGACTATGGTTCGACCTGGAATAACAATAAACCTGATTGGATGCGAGGTACTGGCTTTGGTGTGCGCTGGGCATCTCCGGTTGGTCCTGTGCGTATTGACTTTGCTTGGGGACTTGATAAACCCGACAAGGATAAATTTCAACTTCACTTTAGTTTAGGGCCTGAATTATGATCTGGGTGAAGCGTATTGCTTTGGCTATTTTAGCCCTGTTATTATTTTTAGTTATTGCTGTTGCAGTGATTCTATACACTCCTGCGGGATTAAAAGTAGCTAGTTGGGGTGCACAAAAAGCCTTACCTGCACTATCTATTGGTACGACGAAAGGATCACTATTAAGTGGTTTTCAAGTTGATGACGTGCGCTATCAAGATAGCAGTATGAATTTAGCGGTATCACAACTCAATTTAACTTTGGATGAACGTTGTTTATTAACGCCTGAAATTTGTATTTCTGATTTAGGTGTAAAGGGTGTTAAGTTTTCGATGCCTACATTACCACCGGCAACAGAACCAGAGCAACCATCAGAACCGGTGGCAGAAATCAGTCTTCCTGTACCAATTAAAATCGATAAAATCACGTTAGATAATATTGATCTTGATATTCTAGCCAATAAAGTTAGTTGGCAGCATTTTACTACTGCTGCAACCGTGGTTGGTAGTCATGTTACGCTGAAACCAACAGATTGGCAGAATATTAAGTTAGCACTTGCTCCGGCTGAAAAGTCTGATAAAGCAAACGCTAAGCCTGTAACAAAGGTCAAAGCTAAGTCTGACACTACAGCGATTACATTGCCTGATGTTGTATTACCAATGTCGTTTGATATTGAACGCTTTACGATTAAAAACTTTGAGCTGGCAGGCAAAACTCCGCAAAAAGTATCGTTACTTGAGCTGATTGCATCAGGTAAAGGCAGTGAGGTTAATGTTGAAAAGCTACAGGTTAATACGCCACAAGCTGATTTAAATGCCAAGGCACAAGTGACATTAGCCGGAGATTATCCATTAACATTAGATGCAAATGCTAAGATTGCAATGCAGCCAGTTAATGGACATCATTTAACGTTAAAAGCCAGTGGTTCATTACAAAAGTTGCTTGTTGATGCGCAGTTAAAAGGCAAGTTGGATGCGGTTGTTAAAGGTCAGTTGTCGCCACTAAAGGCAGATTTCCCCTTTGATGTTGCAGTGTCGAGTAAACATTTGCAGTGGCCAATTGATAAGTCAGCCGAATTTACGGTTGATAATACTATAATTGATGCTAAAGGTAGCTTAAAAGGCTTTACGTTTAAGGCCAAAAGTAGCATTGATGGTACTCCAATGCCTGCGGTTAAATTAGCATTGAATGGTAAAGGTGACTTAAATAAAGTTGATCTTTCTTCTTTGAAGATTAATACCTTAGGTGGTGTGATTACCGGTAATGCACAAGCAGATTGGAAAAAATTAGTCACTTGGAATGGACAACTCGCCTTTGCAAATATTCAACCGGGCTTACAGTGGCCTGCCGCTAAAGGTAACGTCAGTGGTAAATTTGTAACCTCTGGTGGGTTAACCAAGCAAGGTGGTTGGTTTGTTAAACTGCCACAGTTAGACATTGATGGCACGATTATGAAGCAGGCATTAACGCTTGTGGGTAAGTTAGATGCCTCTGATGTTAATGGTAAAGGTGATTTACTGCGAGTAAACACACCTGGATTGACCTTAAAGCACGGTCCTAATGGGATGGTAGTCAAAGGTCAATTAGATAAAGCTTGGAACATGATAGCTAAGATTGACGCGCCGAATTTATCTAAATCATTAAAAGGGTTACATGGTGCGGTTAATGGTGATGTTAAGTTGTCTGGCAGTATGGCAACCCCAGATATTAAGCTTGACTTACAAGGTAATGATTTAGGTTGGCAGCAATTAGCACAGTTAGCATCGTTTAATCTTAAAGGTAATGTAACTCCTTTACCTGATATGAAAGCGGATATCAGCCTAACGGCAGCAAAAGGTAAATATGGTACAACAACATTAGATGATCTTAAGGTGCTATTTAAAGGCACTGAACAAAAACATAGTTTAAGTGTTAATGCTAAAGGTGATCCTGTTGGTACTAATTTATTGATTGATGGTAGTTTTAATAAGAAAACAGGTTGGAAAGGTACGTTAGCCAAAGGTGATATTAGTACACCTGTTGGTGATTGGGTACTGAACCATTCGACGCCGATTCGTTATGATCTTAAAACGGCGATGGCAACCGTTGGTGCTCATTGTTGGCAACAAGGGCAAGCAGCAATTTGTTTAACTCAAGATCTTACTGCTGGTGCTTCAGGACAAGCGAAGTTAGCAGTACGTAAGTTTAATTTTGATCTGTTAAAACCGTTTTTACCACCAGAGTTAAAAGTTAATGGTGAGTTAGGGGCAAATGTTGATGCAAAATGGTCACCTAAAGCAGCACCGTATCTAAAGGCTAATATTATTATGCCTGCCGGTGGAATGAGCCAGCAAGTAAGTAGTGACGAGCAGCCATTGGTATTAGGGTGGGATAAAGTAACCGTCAATGCTGAGATGCAAGACAATACTTTAAATACTAATTGGTTAGTGGCTATTAAGAATAATGGTGATTTAAGTGGTCAGGCAAAGATCACTAACCTTCAAGGTGATAAACAGATCAATGCCAATGTTAAACTTGATCGTTTTACCTTAGGTTTCCTTGAGCCTATGATTAAAGATTATCATAAGTTTGGTGGTCAAGTTGATACTAATTTGACAGTGACAGGACCTATTTTACATCCTAAAGTTAATGGCTTATTACAAGTAACTAAACTTGAAGCTACAGGACGTAAAGTACCGTTAGATATTAAAAACGCAGATATCAAATTAGCATTTAATGGCTATAACGCTAACTTGATCGGTAATATTTATACGCCAGATGGTCAATTATTACTGCGTGGTAGTGGTGATTGGCAGGATATGGCAGCTTGGAAAACGAAGCTTAATATCAATGGTAAAGAGTTGAAAGTGAGCATGCCGCCAATGGTAGCATTAAAAGTTTCTCCTGATTTAACCATAGAGGCTACGCCAACGTCAGCAGAGATCACCGGTAAAATTGGAATTCCGTGGGGAAGAATTACGGTTAATCAATTACCTAAATCTGCGGTAAAAGTATCGAAAGATCAAGTGATCTTAAAAGATAACTTACAGCCAGTGATAGAAAAGTCGCCGGTTCCATTTGATATCAAAACCAATATATTTGTTCATATTGGTGATGACGTTAAATTGGCTGCGTTTGGCTTAAAAGCAGGCTTGTTAGGTGATCTTAATGTTCGTCAAAATGGCAAAGGACCGATGATTTATGGTGAAGTAAATATCGCCAAAGGATCATACTACCGCGCGTTGGGACAAGAATTATCTATCCGTAAAGGACAAATACTCTTTAATGGTCCAGCAGAGCAACCTTATCTCTCTATTGAAGCGATTCGTGATCCTGATAACGTCGAAGATGATGTTATTGCGGGGGTACGTGTTACAGGTCCTGCTGATAAACCTGAAGTGAATATTTTCTCGGATCCTGCAATGCCACAGCAAAATGCATTGTCATATATTCTAACGGGTAAGAATCTTGATGCCGAGAGCTCTGGTGATAGCAGTAGTGCAATGACAACTGCTTTAATCGGTATGGGCTTAGCGCAAAGTGGTCAGCTTGTTGGTGATGTTGGTGAAGCCGTTGGTGTTAAAGATCTAAGCTTATCAACTTCAGGTGCTGGTGATGATTCACAAGTGACGATCAGTGGCTATATTGCTCCTGGGTTACAGGTGAAATATGGCGTAGGTATCTTTAACCAAGTTGATGAATTTACGTTACGTTATAAATTAATGCGAAATTTGTATGTTGAAGCGGTTTCTGGTCTTGATCAAGCTGTTGATTTACTTTACCAATTTGAATTTAATTAATCACAACATTGATATTTAACTTGTAACAATAATCAGCCCGATTAGTAATAATCGGGCTTTTTTATCCCTTTTATTGAGTCGGTAGCGGCTGTGATGATTTAAGTTTTTTATAGTTAAGACCATTGTAGACTGCGGTATAGCCTAGTTTTTTTAGTGCTGTTGCGGCTATTTCTGCCCGTCGGCCTGATTTACAGTACAGTAATATAGGCAGAGCTTTATCAGGATAATGTGCCGCTATTGTTGCTATTTGTTGATAAGGTATATTGATGGCTGAATCTAAATGACCATTATTAAATTCAGCTGCTGTTCTCACATCAATAATGACATTGGGCTGTTGTTGCTGTAATTGCCAAAACTGCTGCACAGAAACATTTTTTGCATAGCTGGTTGAAGCCATCACTGACACGCTTAATGTGGTAATGAGTAGCCCATATTTGAGTGCTAGTTTCATTACGTTTCCTCACTACTTTTGAGCGCGTGCAAATGAAGACATGATCTCTTCTTTGGCTGCTTCAACTCCCTGCCAACCATCAATTTTTACCCACTTATTGGCTTCGAGCTCTTTATAATGTTGGAAGAAATGCACAATTTGAGCTTTTAATAGTGCTGGAAGATCTTCAATATCATTAATATGGTTATATTCACTGCTAAGTTTTGAATGGGGAACTGCGATGATTTTAGCGTCTTCACCTGATTCATCTGTCATTTTTAGCACGCCTATTGGACGACAACGAATCACTGAGCCAGCTAGTAGTGGGTACGGAGTTGGCACTAATACATCAACCGGATCGCCATCAAGTGATAGCGTGTGGTTGATATAACCATAATTACATGGATAGAACATCGGTGTCGAGGTGAAACGGTCAACAAAAATCGCGCCACTGGCTTTATCTACTTCGTACTTAATTGGATCTGCGTTAGCAGGAATTTCAATAATAACGTTAATATCGTTGGGAATGTCCTGACCGGCAGTTACTTTGTTTAAGCCCATGATAGATTCCTTATTGGTTAATAAAATGTTGCATATATTGAGGTTATCATGATTGAGGCTAAAAACAACCGTCGAGTCTAAGGCGTTTTTGAAGGCATTTGAAATGCGATAAAGCGAGGATTAGTCATTATCAAGGTGGCTAATACCACCTTGAATCGTCATTGTTATTGGTCATCTACTTCGTGCAGAAAAGCTTCTACCTTGTTGACCATATTGGTTGAGCCAACAAAGAAAGGTACCCGTTGATGTAATTCAGTTGGTATAAGATCCAAAATACGTTGTTGGCCATCAGTTGCTCGTCCACCTGCTTGCTCAATTAACAGTGCCATGGGGTTACACTCATATAGGAGACGTAATTTTCCATTAGGGTAACTGGCCGTACTGGGATAAAGGTAAATACCACCTTTTAACAAATTCCTGTGAAAATCAGCAACTAAAGAACCAATATAGCGCGATGTATAAGGGCGATTATCTTGTGGTACACATTCTTGGCAATACTTGATGTATTTTTTTACCCCTAATGGGAAACGAATATAATTGCCTTCGTTGATCGAGTAAATATTGCCATCAACCGGAATTTGCATATTTTCATGCGAGAGACAGAATACACCGAGAGAAGGATCGTAGGTGAAGCCATGAACACCATTACCAGTGGTATAAACCAACATGGTTGATGAGCCATAAATAATATAACCCGCTGCGACTTGGCGATGACCCGGTTGAAGGAAGTCCGCATCTGTTGCGGGTGAGCCGACGGGGGATATACGGCGATAGATCGAGAAAATCGTACCGACAGAGACATTGACGTCAATGTTCGATGAGCCATCAAGCGGATCCATTAATACTACATATTTAGCATCACGGTTTAATTGACGGTTAAAACTGACTGCTTGATCTTCTTCTTCGCTGGCTATGCCACAAACTTGATCGCGTGCTTCTAATGCTGCTTTGAACTTATCATTAGCATAAAGGTCGAGTTTTTGTTGCTCTTCACCTTGCACATTTTCGGTACCTACAGCCCCTGTTATATCAACCAGCCCGGCTTTATTGATTTCGCGGTTTACGATTTTAGCCGCTAGTTTAATCGAGCCTAATAGTGATGATAGTTCGCCACTGGCGTGAGGAAAATCATTCTGCTTCTCGACAATAAATTCACCAAGCGTTCTAATATCGGTCATAAACAATCCTTGCATTATGTTGTCATAAGGGGAGGGAGATTCAGTTGTATATTGGTTGGATCTCAACGCATAATGAGATTCAATTCCCCATAGTATTTTTCGTTATATCAAGAATTGTATATAAAGATCTTTTTTATGGTAACGAAGTAACGTCAAAGCGTGACATTAATAAAAATTAAGGATGGAGAGAGCAATATATGCATATTCATATTTTAGGTATTTGTGGAACATTTATGGGGGGCGCTGCCACATTAGCGACCCAACTTGGGCATAAAGTTACCGGCTCTGATGCTAATGTTTATCCACCAATGAGCACCATGCTTGAATCACAAGGTATTGAAATAATTCAAGGATATGATCCTGAGCAATTAAAGCCAGCCCCTGATTTAGTGGTGATCGGCAATGCCATGAGTCGCGGTAATCCATGTGTTGAATATGTGCTGAACAATAATTTACGTTATACCTCTGGCCCACAATGGTTACAGGATTATTTGTTACATGATCGTTGGGTGATGGCAGTTGCTGGTACGCATGGTAAAACAACCACGGCAAGTATGTTGGCATGGATCCTTGATGATTGTGGTTATCAACCGGGCTTTTTAGTCGGTGGCGTACTTGGAAACTTTGGCGTGTCAGCGCGTCTTGGCGAAAGTATGTTCTTTGTGGTTGAAGCTGATGAATACGATAGTGCTTTTTTTGATAAGCGTTCGAAGTTTGTACATTACCACCCACGGACTTTGATCATGAATAATTTAGAATTTGATCATGCTGATATTTTTGACGATCTAAAAGCGATTCAACGTCAATTTCATCATTTAGTACGTACAGTTCCTGGAAATGGACGTATTTTAGCACCACAAGGGGTTAAAAATATTGATGAAACATTAGCAATGGGTTGCTGGAGTGAACTGGAATATATTGGCAATGATGGTCATTGGCGCGCTGATAAACAGCGCGAAGATGGCAGCATGTTTGATGTTTACCTTGATGATCTTTTAGTGGGAACTGTGGACTGGGCATTAGTGGGCGATCATAATGTCAATAATGCACTCATGGCAATTGCGGCAGCTCGCCATGTTGGAGTAACGGCGAATTTGGCTTGTGAATCATTAGCTAAATTTATCAATACCAAGCGTCGATTAGAGTATAAGGGTCAGGTTAACGGGGTCACGGTCTACGATGATTTTGCTCACCATCCAACAGCGATTGAGCTGACTTTAGGTGGACTGAGAGCGAAATTAAATCAATCACGTATTCTTGCGGTGCTTGAGCCACGATCTAACACCATGAAGTTAGGGGTTCATAAACATGATTTAGCCCCTGCATTACATGCTGCTGATGAAGTATTTTTATTTCAGCCTGATAATATTCCATGGTCAGTACAAGAGATCGCTGATCAATGCCCTCAGCCTGCGTTTTGTAGCGATGATATCGATACGCTGGTGGCTAAGATTGTTGAATCCGCGCATAGTGGCGATACGATTTTAGTGATGAGTAATGGCGGTTTTAGTGGTATTCACGGCAAGTTATTAGCAGCGTTAACTGCCAAATAAAAGTGAGAGAGAATGAAACCGAAACAGATAACATTAGCATGGACGGGTGCGTCTGGTGCACCTTATGGTTTACGGTTGCTGGAATGTTTATTAGCGGCTGATTATCAGGTTTATCTGTTGATATCATCTGCGGCGCGAGTGGTATTAGCGACAGAGCATGGACTTAAATTATCAGCAGCACCAGCAACAGCACAACAACAATTAGTTGAGTTTTTACAATGTCCAACTGAAAAATTAGTGGTGTGTGGTAAAGAAGAGTGGTTCTCACCAGTCGCTTCTGGCTCGGCCGCACCTAAGCAGATGGTGATCTGTCCATGTTCAGCCTCAACATTAGCTTCAGTTGCTTATGGTATGTCTAATAATTTGCTTGAGCGAGCAGCTGATGTGGTGATAAAAGAACGCGGTCAGTTACTACTGGTGATCAGAGAAACGCCATTTTCTAGTATCCATTTAGAGAATATGCTTAAGTTATCGCAATTGGGCGTCACGATTATGCCTGCAGCCCCAGGGTTTTATCATCAACCACAAACTATTGACGATTTAGTAGATTTTATGGTGGCGAGGATATTAGATCATCTCAAAATAGAGCAAGGGTTAGTACCTCGCTGGGGTTATGAGCAACCTGAAAAATAATAGATAATATTAGTGTCGTTTATCAGCACGAGACACTATAAACGAAGGGTCTATATTTCTTGAGCATGTATATTGATGCCATACAAAGTTAGATAGACCCTCATTATCGATCAGTGGCTGTAATCAAATAGTCCACATACTGAGGCATAAAGCTCATTAGTCGTGATGTTACTGGTTGGGGTAATAAAAATCGTATCATCACCAGCCACAACACCTAAAATCCCTTCTGGTCGACCTAAAGAATCTAATAAACGTGCAATCACTTGTGCCGCACCAGGGCCGGTATGGATCACAACTAGCGCACTGTTAAAACCAACTTCCATCACTAACTCTTTTAGAGGGCTCGTGATTGTTGGAACACCCAGTTCAATCGGTAAACAATACACCATTTCCATCTTGGCATTACGGGTACGTACAGCTCCAAATTTGGTGAGCATGCGAGAGACTTTTGATTGATTAATATTATCAAAACCCTGTGCTTTCAACGCATCAACAATCTCACCTTGAGAACTGAATTTTTCTTCTTTTAAAATTAATTTAAACGCTTTAACGAGACGTTCTTGTTTGTCTGAATTTCGCATAAGTAAATATTATCTACAGGGACGAGGTAAACCATTTTTGCATAACCTGTGACTCACTGGCAAACAAAGTGAATCAAAATAAATATGTGAAGCCGCATTTTTGTTATATATAAAAAATTTTATTGTGACTTTTGTCATTGTTTTATCAAAACTAATTAATCTAATTTTGATAAATAACAGCCATTATTAAATATTTATTTTATTTGTCTGATAAAAGCGTTTGAGTGCATTTTTATGGGATTCTGCGTTACTTCGCAAAGCGAGTGGGTGAGGATTGTATTTTTTTTATGCTTAATATAACGTCCATAGATTGTTATTCAGTTACTACTATTGTTAGCTGAAGTCGATTGTACCCACGTCAAAAAATATACTTCTATCGTAAAGGAGAACGAACATGAAAGTTGCTGTAATTGGTGCGGCTGGTGGTATTGGTCAAGCATTAGCATTGTTATTGAAAAATCGTTTACCTGCAGGCTCAGATCTTGCTCTATATGATATTGCTCCTGTAACACCTGGTGTTGCAGCAGATTTAAGCCATATTCCAACCCCAGTAGCAATTAAAGGATATTGTGGTGACGATCCAACACCGGCACTAGAAGGGGCTGATGTTGTGCTTATTTCTGCAGGTGTAGCACGTAAACCGGGTATGGATCGTGCTGATTTATTCAATGTTAATGCAGGTATTGTGAAATCATTAGCAGAAAAAATCGCCGTTGTATGTCCAACAGCATGTGTGGGTATTATTACTAACCCAGTTAATACCACGGTTGCAATTGCAGCTGATGTGTTGAAAAAAGCAGGTGTTTACGATAAGCGTAAGTTGTTTGGTATTACCACACTTGATGTTATCCGTTCAGAAACTTTTGTCGCTGAACTAAAAGGTGTTTCACCGTGTGATATTCGAGTACCGGTTATTGGCGGTCACTCAGGCGTGACTATTTTACCATTGCTATCACAAGTTGAAGGTGTGAGCTTTACTGACGATGAAGTGAAAGCACTAACACCTCGTATTCAGAATGCAGGCACTGAAGTTGTGGAAGCAAAAGCGGGTGGCGGCTCTGCAACGCTCTCTATGGGTCAAGCGGCATGTCGCTTTGGTTTAGCGATGGTACGTGCGCTACAAGGTGAGCAGGGTGTTGTTGAGTGTGCATATGTTGAAGGTGATGGTAAACATGCTCGTTTCTTCGCTCAACCTGTATTACTGGGTAAAGAAGGGATTGAGGAAGTGATGGATTACGGTCACTTAAGTGCATTTGAGCAAAATGCATTAGAAAGTATGCTTGATACATTGCGTGGCGATATTACGCTTGGTGAAGAGTTCGCTGTAAAGTAAGCCAAGATAATTAACATACAAAAAATGACTAGCCCTCAATAGTTGGCAATCAATTATTGAGGGTCTTTTTATATCTGCGAAATATTAATAATAACGATCACAACCGTTATGGAGTTGAGGTTGGTCGATAAGATCAACGATATCAATTGACTGTAGTTGATGATCATGGTGGTGCTCAATGATCACTGAGTGGTGTTGATGATCAATGCCGATCACTTTTCCTACGCCATGACAAGATTCGACCCACATACCTGTGGTTAGATGCTTGATATCCATAGTCACCTTCTTAGCCTATAAGGCATAATAATTACGAGTAGCTATAGTATAGATCATCACAGATCGTGGCATCACAACGATAAGATATCGGTTACTAAAAATAAAAAAACCTGTCACCAAGGACAGGTCTTTCAATCGGAAGGGGAGTGTTATTTTTTACGTTGTACAGCCATATGCGCTAATGTGATAAGAGCTTGCTTGTAATCAGAATCAGCAATCGGTGCAAGAGCGGCTATGGCTTTCTGCGCTTCTTGTTCAGCACGTTGTTGGGTGTAGTCTAACGAACCATGCTGGCGCATACACGCTAAAATAGCATCAAGCTTATCCATACCATTAGCATGCATAATAGCGTCACGTATCATCGCTGCTTGCGCTTGATTGCCATGGTGCATTGCATGTAATAGCGGTAACGTTGGTTTACCTTCTGCAAGGTCATCACCGACGTTCTTGCCCATTTCTTTGCCATCGGCAACATAGTCAAGCACATCATCGATAAGCTGGAAGGCAGTACCTAAATAACGACCATATTCTTGAAGTGCGAGTTCAATATCAGCTGGCGCTTCAGCAATAATTGCCGCAATTTGGGTTGAAGCTTCAAATAAGCGTGCTGTTTTGGAGTAGATAACTTGCATGTAGCTATCTTCAGTGGTGTCAGGATCATTACAGTTCATTAACTGCAACACTTCACCTTCAGCGATCACGTTAGTGGCTTCACTCATGATGTCGAGGATCTTTAAAGATCGTAGGCTAGTCATCATTTGAAATGAGCGAGTGTAAATATAATCACCCACTAACACACTTGCGGCGTTACCAAACGCAGCATTTGCCGTTTCTTTGCCACGGCGCATATCTGATTCATCAACAACATCGTCGTGGAGCAATGTCGCGGTATGAATAAATTCAACAAAAGCAGCTGCTGTGGTGTGTTTATCACCGTCATAGCCAAGTGCACGTGCTGTTAATACTGCCAGCATGGGGCGAATACGTTTGCCGCCACTGTTTACAATGTAGAATCCGAGTTGATTGATGAGGGCAACATCTGAGTTAAGTTGCGCCTGTATCTTCGCGTCGACTTCCGCCATATCGTTGGCGGTGAGCGCTTGGATAGCTTTAAAATCCATTATACGTCCAGCAAGATTGTTAGCCGCGTAGGGCGGAAAATTTTTCGAATTGATACTGGAATCTTACACTAAAATAACCATATCGTCATAACCTCAAATACAGCTATTTCAAACAGTTTTTGGATTGGGTAGCTTTTCACCAATTTTCTTTCGAGAATGGCTTGCCACAAAGTCTCTTTTCGCGTAACATTCGCGCCCTATTGATGACAAGATTAAGCGCATACCCATTGCCCATTTTAGACGTGGCAAATGGCCTATGCGGAGAAGCGGAGTAAGACATGTACGCTGTTTTCCAAAGTGGTGGTAAACAACACCGTGTAAGCGAAGGCCAAACCTTACGCTTAGAAAAATTAGACGCTGAAACTGGCGCTAACGTTGAATTTGACTCAGTTCTTTTAGTAGCTAATGGCGAAGAAGTAACTGTAGGCGCACCGTTCGTAGCTGGCGGTAAAGTAACTGCTGAAGTTGTTACTCACGGTCGTGGCGATAAGATTAAAATCGTTAAGTTCCGTCGTCGTAAGCACTCTCGTAAGCAAATGGGCCACCGTCAGTGGTTCACTGAAGTCAAAATTACTGGCATCAGCGCTTAATAACAGGAGAATTTAAAGATGGCACATAAAAAAGCTGGCGGTTCTACTAATAACGGCCGTGATTCAGAAAGCAAACGCCTAGGTGTTAAGCGTTTTGGTGGCGAGTCTGTATTAGCAGGCAACATCATCGTTCGTCAACGTGGTACTAAGTTCCACGCTGGCACAAACGTTGGCCTAGGTAAAGACCACACTCTATTCGCTCTATCTGATGGTAAAGTGAAGTTTGAAGTTAAAGGTCCTAAAAACCGTAAATTCGTATCTATCGACGCTGAATAATTTTCAGAATCGACACGAATATTAAAGCCCTGCCTTTTTGGCGGGGCTTTTTATATCTGGAGGGTTTATGATTAACCGCGGCCCGATGATTGGTTTCTTTCTTGCGATGACAACTGCCGTTTTTTGGGGGGCATTGCCAATTGCAATGAAACAAGCTGTAGAAGTGATGGATCCTTTTACGATTGTTTGGTATCGCTTTATAACTGCAGCGTTGGGTTTAGGCCTGTTTTTAGCGTGGCGAAAGCAATTACCAACAATATCAAATCTTGGGCGAATAAGCTGGATGGTGCTAGTCATCGCCAGCGTTGGCCTTGCGGGTAACTTCGTGCTGTATAACAGTTCATTGAAATACCTGAACCCTCCTGTTGTACAAGTTATTATCCAATTAGCGCCAGTGATGCTGTTAGTATCGAGCGCATGGGTATTTAAAGAAAAATTAGGTCGACATCAAATTATTGGTGTAATCGCTTTAATTAGTGGTTTGATCTTATTCTTTAATGAACGGCTGATTGAGTTGTTTACCAGTTTTTCTGGCTATACTCTTGGTGTTAGTCTTGCTGTTGCCGCTGCGTTAGTGTGGGTCGTTTATGGCTTAGCGCAGAAATGGTTATTAAGACAGTTTTCATCAGCACAAATATTACTGATGATTTATATCATCTGTGCTGTAATACTGACGCCAATGGCACAACCACAACAAATTTTAACAATGGATAACCGCCAATTAGGGATGCTGTTATTCTGTTGTGTTAATACGCTTGTTGGCTATGGTGCATTTGCAGAAGCAATGGCCCGTTGGCAAGCATCACAAGTGAGTGCGGTGATCACACTGACTCCCTTGTTTACGATATTATTTGTCGATCTTGCGAGTTTGGCTTGGCCACAATATGTTGCGACAGTCTCTTTGAATATATGGGGCTATCTCGGTGCTATGGTTGTGGTAAGTGGCGCTGTTTGCTGTGCTATAGGCCATAAGTTTATTCGCCAAAGCAAATAGTCAAGGTCCATAACAATAATTACTACGCGATGATCTGTGCTAAATGCCGTTATCGCTGTATGTTAAACGCCACAGTGCGGAGAAAAAAATGAAGTTTATAGATGAAGCGGTTATTCGCGCCGATGCCGGTGATGGCGGTAACGGTGTAGTAAGTTTTCGTACTGAAAAGTACATTCCTCGTGGTGGCCCTGATGGCGGCGACGGTGGTGACGGCGGTGATGTTTACCTGTTCGCTGATGAAAACTTTAATACGCTAATTGATTACCGTTTTGAACGTTTCCATGCTGCTGAGCGTGGTGAAAATGGTCGCGGCGGTAACTGTACGGGTAAACGTGGTGCGGATAAAGTATTAACCGTGCCAGTTGGTACACGTGCCATTGATGAAGATACCGGTGAAGTGATCGCCGATCTTACTGAACATGGTATGAAAGTGATGGTTGCTAAGGGCGGTTTCCACGGCTTAGGTAACACTCGTTTCAAATCATCTGTAAACCGTGCTCCTCGTCAAAAGAGTATGGGTAGTAAAGGTGAAATTCGTCATTTACGTCTTGAATTACTACTTCTTGCTGACGTGGGCATGCTTGGTTTACCTAATGCGGGTAAATCTACCTTCATTCGCGCTGTATCGTCTGCTAAGCCGAAAGTAGCTGATTACCCGTTCACAACCCTAGTTCCAAGCTTGGGCGTGGTACGTGTCGATGCAGAGCGTAGTTTTGTGGTTGCTGATATTCCTGGTCTTATTGAAGGTGCCGCTGACGGTGCTGGCTTGGGTATTCGCTTCTTGAAGCACCTTGAGCGTTGTCGTGTGTTACTACACATGGTTGACCTACTACCTGCTGATGGTTCTGATCCAGTAGAGAATGCCTTTACTATTATCAATGAACTTGAACAATACAGCGATAAGCTAGGCAATAAGCCACGCTGGATCGTATTTAACAAAGCGGATCTTCTTGACGAAGAGCAAGCACAAGAAAAGATCACCGAAGTGCTTGAAGCATTAGCATGGGAAGGTAAGCATTACAGTATTTCAGCGTTAAATCGCATTGGTACTAAAGAGCTGACTTATGATCTGATGGCTGCTATCGACGCCTTGCCACGTGTTAAGTACGAAGTTGAAGAGCAGAAAGAAGATAAAGTCGACTTTAAGTGGGATGATTACCACGCTGAACAAATTAAGAAAGTTCAGGATGAAGACGGCGATGATGATGATTGGGATGACTGGAATGAAGATGATTACGATGTAGAGATCATCTATAAGCCATAAGTTTTGATCGTGCTTTATGCGAATAAGCCATACCGTTAAGGTGTGGCTTTTTTTTGTGCTTAATCAACGTATACGGTTGTAGGTTAGGTATGCTAGTTGTTACAAAATGGGTTTTATAATGGATTATAAATGGATATCAACATGGAGAGAGTACTGCAGCCATTAACCGAATCTCAACAACGGCAATTGACTCGATTGGCCATTGAAGCCGGTCAACGGTTATTACAACACGGTGCCGAAAGCTCGGTTATTATGGATGTGACGCGTCGACTCGGATTGGCATTGGGGGTGGAGCATGTTGAAGTATCATTATCAGCCAGCTCAATGGTGATCAGTACCCGTCATTTAGGCACCTGTATTACCACCACTCGTCGCTGCCAAGATAGCGGTATTAATATGCAAATAGTGACTGATATTCAACGTATTTGTATTCTTGTTGAGCGTGGATTATTGGACTGCCATGAGGTTCAATCACGGTTACAAAACCTCAAAACAGAGCGTTATAATCGTTGGTTAGTGGTGCTGATGATTGGCTTATCATGTGCGGCATTTAGTCGTTTAGCCGGCGGTGATTGGCCGGTATTTATACTGACGTTTTGTGCGTCATCAGTAGGGATGATTGTGCGCCAACAAATTGCCAGTTATCACTTTAATCCGCTGTTAAATTTCGCTGTAACCGCCTTTGTAACCACCTTAATATCAGGCTTAGGTGAAGTGTATAATATTGGCGAACAACCCTTTTTAGCCATGGCCTCATCGGTGTTGATGTTAGTACCTGGTTTTCCATTAATTAATGCTGTCGCAGACATGGTAAAAGGCTTCCCTAGTATGGGGCTAGCGCGCTGGACCATGGCGAGTTTACTCACGTTATCAACCTGTATGGGGATTGTGGCTGCGATGAATGTGCTTGATGTGTGGGGGTGGTTACTATGACGTTAATAATGGCATTACTCAATGATATGCTTCTAGCAATGATCCCCGCATTAGGATTTGCATTGGTATTTAATGTGCCTCAAAAAGCATTGAAATATTGTGCTATTGGTGGCGCAATTGGCCATGGAACACGATTTTTATTAATGCATTGGGGACTGTCAATTGAATGGTCAACCTTTGTGGCTGCGACCTTGGTCGGTATGATCGGTGTCCATTGGTCGCACCGCTTTTTAGCTCATCCTAAAGTGTTTACTGTCGCGGCGTTGATTCCAATGGTACCGGGAGTCTTTGCTTTTAAAGCCATGATTGCTGTCGTTGAAATTAATCACCGTGGCTTCTCATTAGCTTTATGGGGATTGATGATTGATAACGTGCTAAAAGCGATGTTTATTGTGGCAGCATTAGCGATTGGATTAGCAATGCCTGGGTTATTATTTTATCGTCGTCGGCCTGTGGTATAACTACAGCCAAATGATAATGCCGCACTGAGAGTGTGAATGGAGACGCAATAATGAAGATCAGTATGATCGCAGCAATGGCTCATGATCGGATCATTGGTAAAGATAATAGTATGCCGTGGCATTTACCAGCAGACTTTGCATGGTTCAAACGCTGTACGTTAGGTAAACCGATTGTAATGGGACGTAAAACCTTTGAATCTATTGGGCGACCATTACCGGGGCGATTAAATATCGTTATTAGTCGTAATCCTGATTTTAAAGCCGAAGGGATCACTGTTGTTAGTGATATTGCTGCAGCGAAATTAGCAGCTGGCGATGCGCCAGAGTTGATGATCATTGGTGGTGGTAGTATTTATCAAGCTTGTTTGCCGATTGCTGATAGTTTGTATTTAACCTTCATTGATGCGGATCTTGACGGTGATACTCAGTTTCCAAGCTGGGGAAGTGATTGGCAAGTGGTGACCAAAGAGCATCATGATAGTGATGACAACAATGCCTATGCGATGGAATTTGTGATCTTAGCGCGATCGTAGCAAATAACCACAATATCGATGATCAATAATGCCGACAATCACTGTCGGCATTGTTATATGTCATGATCAGGCGTAGAGCGGGCATTCGATGACAAATCGTTGCCCATCTTCCCAGCGTAGCATTGTTAAACTATTGCCCCAGACACAGCCGGTGTCTAGGCCAATACAATGCTGATCTTGGTGGCCCATCAACGCTGCCCAATGACCAAAGATGATGGTCTTTTCTATTGGTTGAGCACGTTGAACATCAAACCACGGGATCAGATCACCAACAGCGGGATCATTAGGTTGTACCTTGCAATGCATATCTAGCCGCCCTTGAGGATCGCAAAAGCGCATTCGTGTAAAACTGTTGATCGTAAATCGTAGTCGTTCTAATCGTGATAGATCCTGCTGCCACCAATCGGGGCCGTCACCATACATATTTTTCAATAACCATAAATAGTCATCAGACTGCAGCAGTTGTTCGACTTCACGTGCATGCTGACGGGCTTGTTCTAGTGACCATTGCGGCGTAATACCTGCGTGAACCATAACCAATGGATAGTGAGGGTGTTCAGCTAATAGAGGCTGGTGGCGCAACCAATCAAGTAATTCTTTGCCATCTGCTGCGGTAAAAATTTGATGGATATTATCGCTTTTTTTCGCGCGTGCTAGTTGGTGAGATACCGCTAATAAATGCAGATCATGATTGCCTAAAATGACCGTCGCATGATCACCTAATGCTTTTACAAAGCGTAATGTTTCTAAAGATTCAGGTCCGCGTGCAACCAGATCGCCCGCAAGCCATAAATGATCATGGTGAGGATCGAAATTTGCTTGGGCCAATAGTTTTTTTAAGTCGGGTAAACAGCCTTGAATATCACCGACAAGATAAGTCGCCATGGTGCTCCCATTAACAATGCGTTTATTAACATGAAATTAATCGCTAGGTTAATGAAGAATGTTCGGCATTGCTAGTCGAAATGGTGCCACTTCAACTTTAAAGTTATTACCAGCTTGATCTTCCATGGTGTATTGACCTTGCATTACACCAACAGGGGTTTCGATGATAGTACCACTGGTATAAGTGAATTCATCAGCAGCGTTAATATGCGGTTGTTTTCCGACGACACCTTCACCTTCAATAACCAATTTTTTACCATTGGCATCGGTAATTAGCCAATAACGTGTCAGTAATTGAGCGCTGCCACGGCCTAAATTTTTAATGGTGATGGTATAGGAAAATACATAACGTTGCTGATCGGGTTGTGACTGTTCTGCAAGATAATGACTAACAACATGGCATTTGATGGTTGGAGGAGATGAGATACTCACAGGCAATATCCTTTGCTGATGATTTACTCTCATTTTAGTATTGCTGGCTAATAAATAAAGAAAACCCTGTATAACACGTGAGATGTTACACAGGGTTATTGTGTTATGAGCGCTGTTGTTAAGGCGCGATAACGCTATTGCTCTTCTTTTTGGAAATTAGCATCAAGCCAATTAGCCATAGCAACAAATTGTTCTACCGTAATATTTTCTGGGCGGTGGCCTGGGTTAATACCCAATGCTTCCAGTTGTTCTGGAGTGAACAAGCCTTTGTAACAGTTACGGATCGTTTTACGACGCTGGTTGAAGCCTTCACGACACACACGATCTAGCCATTTAAGGTTAGTACATGGGAATGGCAATACTTCATACGGCGTTAAACGCACCACTGCTGAGTCTACTTTTGGTGCTGGTACGAAAGATTCTGGCGGCACTTCCAATACTGGCATTACTTTACAGTAGTACTGCGCCATAACCGTTAAACGGCCGTAAGCTTTACTACCAGGGCCTGCAGCAAGACGATTAACCACTTCTTTTTGAAGCATAAAGTGCATATCTAGTACGTCTTTATGGAACTCAAAAATGTGGAACATTAACGGAGTTGAGATGTTGTAAGGCAAGTTACCGAAAATACGTAACTTATTATTTTCTTTAATAAGTTGCGTAAAGTCGAAGCGCATTGCATCGCCTTCATGGATGGTTAGTTTTGACGCTAGATCGGGGTGGTTACGTAAACGCTCCGCCAAATCTCGGTCAAGTTCGATAACGGTAAATTTATCAACTAACTTGCCAACATATTCTGTGATTGCACCAAGGCCAGGGCCAATTTCTACCAAGTTTTGGCCTGGTAGAGGGTTAATCGCTGATACGATACCATCAATAATATATGGGTCTTTTAAAAAGTTTTGGCCAAAGCGCTTACGCGCACGGTGACCTAAATGGACTTGATCGCTGCTCATGCTTGTTTTTCTACCAATTCGAGGGCGTGGGATAGCGCTGTCCGAAGGCTACCTATATCTGCTTGCCCAGTACCTGCGAGTTCCAGTGCGGTACCATGATCTACTGAAGTTCTGATAAAGGGCAGTCCCAACGTAATGTTGACTGATTTACCGAAGCCTTTATATTTCAGCACCGGTAACCCTTGATCGTGATACATGGCTAATACCGTATCGGCATCAGCTAAATATTTTTCTTGAAAGATAGTATCTGCTGGAAATGGTCCAAGCAAATTTATGCCTTCTTGCTGACGCAGTTGTTCTAATGTTGGAATGATAGTATCAATTTCTTCCATTCCCATACAGCCGTCTTCTCCGGCATGAGGATTGAGCCCGCAAACATAAATTTTCGGCGACGCAATACCAAATTTAGTCACTAAGTCAGCATGCAAGATACGAATAACTTGCTTAAGTCGTTGTTCAGTAATAGCTTTAGAAACACTGCTTACCGGAATATGGGTTGTTACTAATGCAACCCGTAACCCTGTTGTTGCCAGCATCATCACAACTTGTGCTGTCTCTGATTGCTGAGCAAAAAACTCAGTGTGACCACTAAAAGAAACACCAGCGCGGTTAATGACCCCTTTGTGGACGGGGCCAGTAACAACCGCAGCGAACTCACCACTCATACAACCAGAAGCGGCGCGTTCTAATGTTGCTAATACATAGAGCCCATTTTGTTCGTCAAGTTGTCCACTGACAACCTCAGCGGCACTGTCTATTTGAGCTACTGTCATTGTTCCCGCTTGATGTGGCATCGCGGGTAACTCAGATTGATAGGGCAAAATAGTAAGCGGTAAACCTAATTGAGCCGCACGTTCTACCATAACCTGCGCATCAGCACAAATCACAAGTTGGTGCGGCCAATGTTGCTGACACAAGGCAATGACTAAATCTGGGCCTATTCCTGCCGGTTCACCTGGGGTGATCGCAATCCGTTGTGGGTTAGTCATTTGCTTGTTATTAGCCATTATTTACCTTATTCATTTGTTCGATGTAAGCACCCGCACGCAGTTCTTGTAACCAAGTTTGTGCTTCTTCATTGAACTTACGATTAAACAAAATTTGTGCCGCGCGGTTCTTTAAGGCAGCTTCAGTGCGATCGACATTACGACGACCTTCTACTTCTACAATATGCCAGCCAAACTGAGATTTAAACGGTTGGCTAATTTGATCGACCGGTAATGTTTCTACTTCTTTTTCAAAAGCAGGGGCATACATTGAAGGAAGTTGCCAACCTAGTTGACCACCATTGCTAGCAGAACCTGGATCTTCACTGTATTGTTTTGCCGCTGCGGCAAAGCTCTCTTTACCACTAATGATTTTCTGGCGAATTTGTTGTAATTCTTTTTTCGCTGCGGCGTCACTTAAAATAATGGAGGTTTTAATTAAAATATGACGTGCTTTTACTTCAACCGCAGATACTGTCGGCATGCCTTTAACGTCATTGATTTTTAAAATATGGTAACCAACGCCGCTACGGAAAGGACCAATGATACTGTCTTTGCTGCTGGTTTTAATTTGGTCAGCAAAAATTGTTGGCATTTCATCTTTACTCATCCAGCCCCACTCACCACCTTTAAGGGCTTTAGGACCTTTTGAGTAGCGGTAAGCCAATTCAGCAAAATTAGCGCCTTGTTTTAGCTCGCCATAAATCTTGTTAGCTTCTTGCTTCGCTTTTTCGCGGGTTGCTTTATCGGCATCATCATCAACAGCGATTTGAATTTGGCTGATGTTGTATTGCACGTTTTGCTGAGTTTGCTTTGCAAGCTGTGCTGCTAAACTATCGACTTCTTGTGGCAAAATGTTGACCCGCTTACGGACAATAATAGTACGCGCTTCAGAGGCTAACATGTCGTTACGTAATTGCTCACGGAACATCGAGAAGCTAATTCCAGCATTAGCTAACTGTTGGCGCAACTGGGCAACAGTGACATTACGTTGTTTAGCGACATCTGCAATAGCTTGATCAAGTTGGCTGTCATCAATACGTAAACCCAGCTGTTTTGCTTGCTGGATTTGTAGCGTTTCCATGATCAATTTATCCATCACTTGCTGGCGTAGGATATTGTTTGGAGGCAATTGTTGACCTTCCGCTGCAGCATTAAGATGAACGGTTTTTAGCATCGCATTAACGTCACTTTGTAAAATGACACCATCGTTAACTGTGGTAACAATTTGATTTAATTCTTGCGGTTGAGGGGCAGCCATAGCAGTTGCTGTCATCCCCATTAGCATTACGCTTATCGCCGAATACTTCCACTTTTTCATTTATAGTCCGTCATGTTGAGTGGCGATATGTATTATCGCCACGATCATTAATTTTTAAGTGTAAATGGGTCAGCATAGCCTAAGATATTGCCGCCATCATCAGAAGCTTGACCTAATGGTCGTGCACCTTGTAGTCCTAGCAGACTAAATGAGAAACTGACATTGCTATCATATTCAGTAAAGTCTTGACTTAATGGATCTTTCGCATAGCGATTATAGCTTAGACCAATCATCCAACATGCTGAGCGGTAAACTAAGCCTACACGACTCTCTAGCATTTTATTGACATTCATGTCTTGGAAATAATCTGCAGTAATATCAATATTATCGTTAATAGGGAAACCCGTCGATAGACCTAATTGTGAGATACCATCTCGTTTACCATTAGTATTAGGGATCACTGGATTTGGATTAGCAACGTATTGATTTAGATAATTACTGGATACGTAACGGTAACTTGGTTGAATGAAAACACGTCCATTACGGTATTCAACCGCGGTACTGCCTTGCTGGACTTCATTTTCACTTGAGTCATATTGCATTGAACTCTTGAAGAATAAATTATCATCAAGGTTAAATTCGGTTTCTAATGCAGTTGCAGAATAGCTTTTTGCTTCACTGCCATCAGCGACCGGTTTATCAATATAGAATATTTGACCCAATGAAAGGGTAAAACGTTCCTTAAAATTAGCATCATAATAACGTGTTGTGGCGCCGACCGTAAATTGGTTGGCAGGTGCAATGTAATCTTGACCACTGTAGGTACGGTCGCTAAACAAGCCATAATAGTCTTGTTGTAGACGGGTTGAATCGTAACCACCGCCATTATAATTAACAGGGTTATAAATCCCAGATTGATCAACATTTTTAACGTATAAGTATTGCAGCTGTGGCTCTAAACTTTGAGTGTAATGTTCACCCATAATGGAGGTGTCGCGCTCAAAATATAAGCTACTGTTAACTCTAAATTCAGGAACAGTGCGATCAACTGTTTTATCTAGGGTGCTTAAATCAGAGTTTTGTTTTACATCAAACTTTTGATTGTAATGAGCATAATTTAATTTTGCTTGGGTGGTAACCGACCACCATGGTGTCGCATAAGGTAAGGTTAATGTTGGATCAATAGTAACCCGATCTGCGGTTGGCTTAGTACGATCATCTGTATCAAATTTACTGATGCTCATCGGCAGCGTAAAATCTAAACCGTATGGTAGATCCGATTTGTAGTACGTGCTTGATAGTTGAGGCATTAGCCGGTATTGAGTGCCTTCGCCACTTTCTGTCAGTGGTTGAAAGTCACGTACCATTAAACTGGTGTCCCAGCTAGCATTACGGTATGCCAATGATGCTGTTTGCAGCAGGTTATTATCTTCACGTTGACCAATAATCGAATCAACGTCATCAAAATATTTAGGATCACTGACCTTGCTGTAATCAATATTCAGCAACCAGTTTTTATTAATAATTCCGCTGTGTGTCCATTGAATACCCCAGCGTTTATCATAATCTTGATGCTTTTTATCGTGACCTAAATATTCACCGATCATCTTGCCTTGACCAAAATCAGTCAAATAACGGAACTCAGAGGTTAATTGCAACCCACGATGGTTCATGTATTTAGGCGTAAAAGTTAGATCGTAATTAGGGGCGATATTCCAATAAAAGGGGGTTTCAAGCTCCATGCCGTTCTTGGAGCCGTAGGTAATCGATGGGTAAAGGAAACCGGTCAGACGTTGATCTGTTACTGGTACGCGTAACCACGGTAGATAAAAAATCGGGAAATCGAGTACTTCAAAACGGGCGTTATATAAATCTGCAAATGGTGATTCACCTTCACGCTCTAGACTACCAGCAGCAAAACGCCAGCTCTTATCGCGACTAGGACAGGTGGTGTAAGTGCCATCCTTCATTTCATAAAATTGAGTACCGTCAACATTGCGACGTTCAATTAACTTGGCATCACCACGACCAGCCTGACAGGTCATCTGGTAGACAGCGTCATCCATTTGAGCATCTTTAGTATCAAGATCGCTAGTTAGGCGTTTGGCATCGATATCCATGCTGCCATCTTGATAGAAAACATTACCGTTAGCGGTCACAATATTGTCTGGTTGTTGTAGGGTTGCTTTATCGGCAACAATCGTACGAGTCCCTTGCTTGACGATCACATCACCCGAATAAACGGCGGTTTTATTCTGCTGTGCTTCTACTCGGTTAGCACTGATATGGATTGGTTCGTTGTTGGTATCTTGTTGGCGATCTTTTTCTGGAATACAGACGCCACGTACCATCGCAAGAGGATCTTTGCTACCATGAGCCGCATCATTAGCGGGATCTGCAATGGTAGGTTGGTTGTGACTATCACCACTTGTAGGAGTGATGTCGGCAGCCATTGCTGGGCCATAAAGGGCCAAGCTAATCATTGTGGCTAGTAAACTGTGAGAGGTAAGTGACATCTAATTCAACATTCCTGTATCAATTTGGTGCAAGGCGAATTGTTGCGCTTTTTACAAGCATTCCCGACAAATGACAGCTATCATAATGCAAATTTAACGCGACGGCATCTTTTCAGCGCATGCTGTTGGGTAAACAGTGAAAAAATTAACGAATTACCAGAGAGTATAGAATGCAGAGAACAGGTATATGGGGAAAAATTTTCGGTGCTCTACTGGGAATCTTACTTGGCCCTAAATATATAGGTTTTTTAATAGGCTTATTTATTGGTCATCAATTTGATAAAGCTTATGCGCGCCAGATGAATGGCGGCTTTGGTGGATTTGGTGGTAAAAATGCCACTAATGCTGAGCGCCAAGCCGAGTTTTTTAATGCCTGTTTTGCCACCATGGGCCACATGGCTAAAGCTAAAGGCCGTGTGACTGAAAATGAAATTCGAGTGGCGAGTACGATCATGGATCGGATGGGGTTGCAAGGTGAGTCTCGTCGCCAAGCGCAAAATGCGTTTCGTGAAGGTAAAGAAGATAACTTCCCATTAGAAGCAACCCTTAATCGTGTTCGTAGCCGTGCTGGGCGGGCAGATTTATTACAGTTTTTCTTAGAACTGCAAATCCAAGCGGCATTTGCTGACGGTCAATTACACCCGAAAGAGCGTGAGTTATTGCATGTGATTGCGCGTTACCTTGGTTTTTCAGAAGCACAACTTGAGCAACGTTTGCAAATGCAAGAAGCCGCATTCCGTTTTCAACAGGGTGGCTTTCATCAGCAGTATCACCAGCAGGGTGGTGGTTTTCAAGCGCCGCCTACACGCGATCAGTTAGCGGATGCATTTAAAGTATTAGGTGTAAATGATGACGCTTCAGCGCAAGAAGTTAAACGTGCCTACCGTAAACAAATGAATGAACACCATCCTGATAAGTTGGCGGCTAAAGGTTTACCACCAGAAATGATGGAAATCGCTAAGCAAAAAACCCAAGAGTTACAGGCTGCTTATGATTTGATCCGTAAAGAAAAGGGCTTTAAATAGCCTATTAATCGCCACGATGGTTGAATCGTTATATAAAAAAGCGAGCGTAAAAGCTCGCTTTTTTATGGCTAAAAATCGAGGTTAAAGCTGATTTTTATCGGTGCCTAAATGGAAGCTATTAATATTATCAATCAATTGATTGACTAATGTTTGAATGGCAGAGTCTGAACCCCACGCCACATGTGGGGTTAAAATTAAATTTGGTAAATGACTATGGGCAATTAAAGGGTTCGATATTGGGGCTGGTTCTTGAGTAAAGACATCAATTCCCGCACCTGCAATTTGGTTTGTTAGTAATGCGTCAATTAACTCGACTTCATTTATTAAGCCACCACGACCTGTGTTGATAATAATTGCGCTTGATTTCATTAAAGCAAATTGTGGTTTTGCAATCATATTGGTGGTTGCTGGAGTGAGTGGGCAATGAAGGCTAATGATGTCGGCTTCACGCAACACTTGCTCAAAAGGGTGGTAACCATCTCGGCACTGGCTTGCTCCTGCATGCTCGGCAAATAACACCTCCATGCCAATGGCGCGTGCCAGTGTCGCAACAGCCTGACCTAAACTGCCGTTACCAAAAATACCTAGGGTTGAGCCTGCAACATCAGTAATGGAATGAGTGAAAAAACAAAATTGGTGCTGGCGTTGCCATTCACCGTTAGCGATATCTTGTTGATAACCTGCCAAGTTACGTTTGAGGGCAAAAATCATCGCAATAACGTGCTCTGGTACTGAGCGGGTGGCATAACCTTGAATATTAGCCACTTTAATATTGTGGCTACGACAGTAATCGAGATCAACATTATTGGTGCCCGTCGCAGCAATGGCTATAAATTTAAGCTGGGGTAATTGTGCCAGTACTTGACTATCAAGGATGACTTTATTAGTGATCGCGATCGTCGCATGTTGAAGTCGTTCAATGACTTGTGTTGGCGTTGTCGTTTCGTATTGATGCCATTGATGACAAAAATTAGGACGAGGAAGGCTGATATGCGCCGGAATGGTTCCATGATCAAGAAAAACGATGGTTTCCATGGGTAACCTCAATAAACAATGAATGCAGGCTTTACGCTAGCATTCATTATTCAAGATGCCTACCGCTTACGGGTAAATTGTTTGAGTCGGTGCTTGTGGGTAAAACTCACACGGTGCAAAAAGGTGCATCGGCTCATTGCTACCAGGATGGGTAAACGTTAGCTCTGCTGCATGCAATAACAGTCGTGGTGATGCTGCAATGGCTTCATCATTGGCATAGAACTTATCACCTAAAATTGGGTGTCCTAGTGCTTGCATATGCACTCGCAGCTGGTGTGAGCGCCCCGTGATTGGTAATAATCGAACTAAGGTGCTGTTTTCGTCGCGACTTAATACTTCATAATGTGTCACTGACGGTTTGCCATCATCAAAACACACTTTCTGACGCGGACGGTTAGGCCAATCACAAATCAAGGGTAAATCGACCGTACCACTATCATGTTCAAGATGTCCCCATACTCGTGCGTAATAGACTTTTTTGGTTTCACGTTCACGAAATTGCGCTTTGAAATGGCATTCAGCAGCTTTATTGAGTGCCAATACAATTAAACCTGATGTCCCCATGTCTAACCGATGTACGATTTGTGATTGCGGATATTGTTCTAATACGCGCGCAAATACACTGTCATGATGCTCAGGTTGACGACCTGGATTTGATAACAGACCTGCAGGTTTGTTGACGGCAATAATATCGTTATCAACAAAAAGGGTATCTAGCCAAGGATCGGTCGGTGGGTTGTAGTTCAACACAGGCAATGGTTTCATGGTGCGCTCGTTGGTGTGAGTGAAAAAATTGGTCAGCATACTAATATGAATACCTTACAATTGGTATGTATATAGCACTGCAGCGATAAAAAACCGCCGATAGCATGCAGTAAACATATCATCGGCGGCTAAATTTTAGAGCGGTAACATCAATAATTAGTTGTGGCTTACAACTATCAGACGTAATGAATCGAGTTGAATCTGAGCTTTAGCAATGTAGTCTGTTAAATCTAAAATTTGAGATTCAATTAACTCTAGCTCGTCATCACGAATGTTCGGGTTAACTGCTTTTAGTGCTAGTAAACGTTGATGTTCAGCACGTAATGTCGCTTCCATCTCAGCTTGTGCTTGGCTACGTACAGAGACTAACTCTTTGTCAATTTCACGTTCAGCATGAGCAATAAGAGTATGGATATCTTTTTGTACTGAGTTAACCAACTTACTGCCTAAATGGCGGTTAATCGGGCTTAACTGACGGTTAAAGCTTTCAAACTCAACATTGGCAGACAGGTTGTTACCTTTACCATCAAGCAGAATACGAATCGGTGTTTTCGGTAAGAAACGACCAATGCCTGATTGTTTTGGTGCTTGGGCATCAACCACGTAAATCAGCTCTAATAACAATGTACCGACTGGCAGTGCTTTATTTTTTAGCAATGAAACAGCCGTTGTACCCACGCCTTCGCTTAATAGTAATTCGATACCACCTTGAATCATTGGGTGCTCCCAACTGATAAAGTGCAGATCTTCGCGTGATAACGCAGTGTTACGATCAAAGGTGATCGTGCAGCCGTCATACGGTAAGCCTGGGTAGCTTGCGACCATCATGTGTTCTGAAGGTGTAACAACAATGGCGTTTTCACCTTTATCGTCTTGGTTAAGACCGATAGTGTCAAATAAGCCCAGCGCGAAAGAAACTAAGTTAGTATCGCCGTCTTTGCTACTGATTTGCTCAACTAATTGTTGCGCTGCTTCACCACCATTAGAGTGAATTTCAAGAAGGCGATCGCGACCTTGCTCTAATTTCGCTTTAAGTTGGTTATGCAGTGCTGCACTTTGAGTGATCACCGCTTCCAATGCATCATTGTCTTGCTTATCGCTGGCAAGTAGCGTGATTAAGTCCTCACATACCGCTTCATAAACCGGACGGCCTGTTGGACAGGTTTCTTCAAAGGCGTTTAAACCTTCATTAAACCAGCGTGCCAGTAATGCTTGTGAAGTACCTTCAAGGTGCGGCACATGAATTTCAATTTCACGTTGTTGACCAATACGATCTAAACGACCAATACGTTGTTCTAGTAAGTCTGGGTTACTTGGTAAATCAAACATCACCAGTTGGTTTGCAAATTGGAAGTTACGTCCTTCAGAGCCTATTTCAGAACAGATTAATACCTGAGCGCCACTTTCTTCTTGAGCAAAATACGCAGCTGCTTTGTCGCGCTCAATGATCGACATTCCCTCATGGAACACCGTTGCACGAATACCTTCACGTTCACGTAATGCTTGCTCTAACGTTAATGCCGTTTGTGCACGAGAACAGATCACTAATACTTTTTCATTACGATTAGCTTTTAGCATATCTAACAGCCAGCTAATCCGAGGATCAAAGTTCCACCATGTGGCAGACTCACCTTCAAATTCTTGATAGATATCTTCTGGGTAAAGCAGTTTAATCGCTTTTTCGTTAATGCTTAATTTACCTGACATCATGGCAGCAACACGCATTGCGGTGCTGTACTGATTTGGCATTGGCAATGGGTACATATTAAGGTGACGCTTAGGGAATCCTTTGATTGCAGAGCGAGTATTACGGAACAATACGCGACCGGTGCCGTGGCGATCCATTAGATTACGGATCAACTCGTGGCGTGCTTCAAGGGCCTCAGCATCATCTGCAGTGGTAGCATTTTCAATCGCAGTGATCATCGGCTCAACATCTTGACCTGCCAATAAGTCGATGAGTGTTTGCTTAGCGTTGCTATCAAGTGTTTCACCTGCCAATAATTTCGATACAGCATCGGCAACAGGTTCGTATTGACGTTCTTCTTCAACAAACGCTTCATAATCGTAAAAACGGTCAGGATCTAATAAGCGTAGGCGAGCAAAGTGGCTTTCACGGCCTAATTGTTCAGGGGTTGCTGTTAGCAATAATACCCCAGGGGTTTTTTCTGCAATCGCTTCAACTACTTGATATTGACGACTAGGACGCTCTTCGCTCCACTCTAGGTGATGGGCTTCATCGACTATCAATAAATCCCAATCGGCATCTAGGGCTTGTTCAAAGCGACGACGACTTTTGCGTAGAAAATCCAATGAACATAATACAAACTGTGCGGTATCAAAAGGGTTGGCAGCATCGGCTAACGATTCAACACAGCGCTCTTCATCAAAAATAGAAAAATGCAGATTAAAGCGGCGCATCATTTCTACTAACCATTGGTGCTGCAGGGTTTCTGGTACCAAAATTAGAATACGTTCAGCACGACCAGACAGCACTTGCTGGTGGATAATCATGCCTGCTTCAATGGTTTTACCTAAACCAACTTCATCAGCCAGTAATACACGTGGTGCGTAACGACGACCGACTTCATGAGCAATGTAAAGCTGGTGTGGAATTAAACCTGCACGCATGCCACACAGGCCACGTAATGGGCTTTTTAACTGCTCATATTGATTTTTTAGGGCACGGTAACGTAGTGCAAAACGATCCATGCGATCGATTTGACCTGCAAAGAGCTTATCTTGTGGTTTATTGAATCGAATTTGATGGCTTAAAAAGATCTCTCGTAACGCAACATCACTTTCTTCGGTGTCGGTACGGGTACCGATATAAGTGATAATTCCTTTATCTTCTTCGATCGCAGTTACTTTTAACGACCAGCCTTCATGGCTTTCAATCACATCGCCAACATTAAACATTACACGGGTAACGGGTGCATCATGGCGAGCGTATAAACGGTTTTCATCTGATGCTGGAAACATCAAGCTAACAGTGCGTGGCTCAATAGCAACGACTGTGCCCAAACCTAAATCACTTTCTGTATCACTGATCCAACGTTGACCCAAAGCAAATGGCATAGTGCTAAAAACCTTCTAATTATTTGATATAAAGGAAAATGTTATAATTCGCGTTGTCTGTTTATCGTCTATAATAAAACTAAAGGCATAGATGGATAATACGCCAACCGCATAACTCAAAAATGGGGGGAGTTATGTTACTGCATGATGTGATTAAGGTCACGGTGAAAGTGTCTAAAAGAGGCGTGAGTCTCATTGTCATTTTAGTTTCATTTATCTCGGTCTTAATAGTTATTGTGTCACTATTTAACTAAATCACTGATTTTGAAGTAAGCTAAAAGAGGGTAGTAAGTTGCTTGCTATCCACTCTACCAAGGAGGTGCTTATGGACAACGCCGAACGGAAACTATTTGTATTAGATACAAATATTCTGCTTCATGAACCTCTCGCTATCTTCTCTTTCCAAGAGCACGACGTGGTGATACCCATGACGGTTTTGGAAGAGCTAGATCGTATCAAAGACAGTAAACGTGATGTTTCCCGTGATGCAAGGGTAGCTATTCGCGCCCTTGAAAATATTTTTCACGATGCAACCCCAGAGCAAATTGCAGCGGGTATCACCTTTAATGATAAAATTGCTCACAATGGCACTATCGCTATTTTTGCTGACTATGAAGTTAAGCAAACGGTACATGCGTTTAGCGATAAAGCCGGTGATAATCGAATTCTTAATAGCGTACTTTTTTTACAACAAAAACATGCTCCAAGAAGCGTAGTCTTAGTCACTAAAGATATCAATATGCGCCTACGAGCAAAAGGTGCTGGAGTATTGAATGTCGATGACTATCGCTCAGATCAATTGATTGATGATGTGGCTTTACTTAGTAAGGGGTTTCATCGTTATAGTGGTGATTTTTGGAGTAATGTTGCGGAATGTCATTCTGAAAATCGAGGTAGCTCAACCTTACATACCTTGCCAAAATCGTTATTTGAAAGCCCTTATGTGAATCAATATTTACTGGATGATAGTCAAGAATTTGCCGCGCGTATAAAAACGATTGAAGGTGAAGAGGTCACCATTAAAGATATTAGTTATGAGCGCTTAATGCACCGTCAGGCATGGGGAGTGCATCCTAAAAATATTTATCAGGGAATGGCGTTGGATGCGATGCTCGATCCTAACATTGATTTGGTGATCTTAACCGGCCCTGCAGGGTGTGGTAAAACCATTTTAGCCATGGCAGCGGCACTGGAACAAGTGATAGAAAAAGGCATGTATGACAAAATTATTGTCACTCGAAATACCCCTGAAATTGCTGAATCTATCGGTTTTTTACCGGGTACCGAAGAAGAGAAAATGCTGCCGTGGTTAGCTGCCGTCACCGACACCATGGAAGCGCTACATAAACATGATGTCTGTACTGATGGCTCAATGAAATACATTTTTGATAAAGCCAATATTCAATTTAAATCGATAAACTTTATGCGTGGGCGTTCCATTCAAAATGCGTTTGTATTGCTGGATGAGTGCCAGAATTTAACCGCTTCTCAAATTAAAACCATTATTACCCGTTGTGGTGAAGGCACTAAGTTGGTGTGTTCGGGTAATTTGGCGCAAATTGATTCGAATTATTTATCACCTGTGACATCAGGCTTAACCTATATTGTTGAACGGTTTAAACATTTTGATGGTAGTGCCAATATTTATCTTAATGGTGTGGTACGAAGTCGTTTAGCCGAGTTTGCAGAAGAAAACCTTTAAGCTAATTATTGTGTTATTGATTAGCTTGACAAAATAAAGCGGGCTCAACGCATGGATGTGTTGAGCCCGCAGTCATTTATTTGGCTTATTTAATCTGCCGTTAATCCAAGATAGCGGCGTAAATCTGGGTGTTGCGGATGATTGAGAAGGGCGTTGGTATTCCCCTGAGCTTTAATTTCACCGTCATCAACAAAGATACACTTATTGGCTATTTTGTTAGCATCTTCAGGGCTATGAGTGATCATTAACACGGTAATTGCTTGCTGTTGCGCTAATTGTTGTACCAATTTGAGCATGTCGTTACGCAGGGCGGGATCAAGTGCCGAGAAGGGTTCATCAAGCAATAATAGTGGCCGTTGACGAATAAGACAACGCGCAAGGGCGACCCGTTGTCGCTGACCTCCGGATAGGTTTTCGGGTAAGCGGGTTAAATAGGATTCTAGCCCAACTTTGGCTGCAGCGTCGTGTACTTGCTGTTGCTGCTGAGGGGTAAGTTTCAGACGTGGATCAACCCCGAGCGCAATATTTTCATAGACGCTAAGGTGAGGAAATAAATTGTGTTCTTGAAACAACATTGATAATGGTCGTAGAGCGGGATCCAATCCAATAATTGACTGCTGGTGGATATGAATATCACCACTATTTGGTTGTAGAAAACCAGCAATAAGTGCTAAGAGCGTACTTTTCCCTGCGCCACTTGGCCCAATAAGCGCAGCAATATCCCCTTGCTGAAGGCTAAAGTTAAAGCTTAACGTCATTGGCTGTTCATGTTGGCGTTGCGGCTGATAGGTGTAACTGAGTTGGTTGACATTAAGCATGGTGTTTACCTTTAGTGCGTCGAGGTTGAACGCAGTATTCAATCGCGCTAAATAAGCCCAAACTGAGCAGTAATAGTAATAATGCCGCCACCGCAGCCCCATCCATACGGTAACTGCCCATTAATTGAAATAAATACAGTGGTAGGGTTTGGAAATCTTGACTGCCAAATAAAGCGATCGCGCCGAGATCGCCTAATGACAGCACTAAACTAATAGCCAGTGATTGTGCGATTGGTTTACGTAAGGCTCGCCATTCTACTAATCGTAACCGCGACCAGCCGCTCATGTTTAAACTTCGACATAACGTGTTGTATTGCTGGGCAATGTGTAACATCGGTTGGCTAAGCGTTTTGATCACATAAGGCAACGCCATTAACGCATTAACCCCAACCACGACCCAAAAAGCGGCGCCATAGGCATCAGTGTATTGGCGTAATAGTAAGAAGATACCGGTGCTTAACACTAACCCTGGAGTGACTAATATAATGGTACCGATCATCTCGATACTATCGGCACCAATAGCGTGTTTATTTAAACGTAACTGACGGCTAGCCAATAGGATCATCACTCCAAACACAAACGCTAACCCACATGCTACTAGCGCTATTTGCAGTGAATTAGCCACTGCATGCCATAATGCTGGCTGTTGTAATAACTGCGGTAACTGGCGATTAAGTCCTGCTACAAATACCGCAATAATCGGTGGGATCACCAGTAATATCGCAGCGGTGATCCAACTCCAATCCCAGCATTTTGCGCGCCAGTTATCTTGATAGTTGGCCACATTGTTACCAACAGAAGCGCTAAAAGTTGCTAGTGGTTTTGCAAAGCGGTGACTAAGTAGTACTAATCCACCACAAAGTAGCATTTGCCACAGCGCTAAAATAGCCCCTGTAGCAAGATCGAAGTCATAGCGAATCGCTTGGTAAATTGCCAGTTCAATGGTGGTTGATTTCGGGCCACCACCTAGCGACATGATCACCGAAAAACTGGTAAAACACAGCATGAAAATGAGCCCAGCAACATGAGGTAATTGTTGGCGTAGCCGTGGCCAAGCAACGAACTTAAATTTATGCCAGCCGCGAATGCCTAAATGGGCCGCTAATTGATGTTGTTCATGGGGGATTGATTCTAGACTTTGAAGTAAAAACCGCACCGCTAACGGCAAGTTAAGAAACACATGCGCCAGTAAAATGCCGCTTAAACCATAGATGTTTAGCCGTGGTAATCCCAACAGGTTTAATCCATGGCTAATAATGCCACTTTTACCGTAGATAGCTAATAGACCAAACACCGCCACTAATACTGGCATTACGAGCGTCATTGCAAACAAACGTAATAGCAGCTGTTTACCAATAAAATGGCGTCGTGATAGCGCGTAAGCTATTGCAATTGCAGGTACGATACTAAGTAGCATCGATAGCAAGGCTTGGTAAAAACTAAATCGAGTCACATGACGTAGATAAGGATCGTGCCATAAGCTACTTAGTTGCCATTGCCCAGCATGGAGTATCAGGCTAGTGATCGCAGCGATCACCAATAAGAGAATAAGCCCAGCACTGAATAGTCCGGGCAATAGTTGAGTTACAGGTTTATTCACAGCGGTATGCCATTATTGGGTCAGCGCTTGCTGCCACTCTCTAATCCATGTTTTACGCTTTTGAGCCACTTCATCGGCACTAAATTCTAATGCTTTATCAGGAATGGTTAATTGCTTAAAAGCGGCTGGCAGTGGCTGTTTGGTGACCGGATACATCCAGTTGTGAGTCGCGATTTGAGATTGAAAAGCGTCACTAACAATAAACTGCATAAATTGATCGGCAAGTTTAGGATGGGGGCTATTTTTCATTTTAGCGGCCACTTCCACTTGCATATAATGGCCTTCTTTAAAATTAGCCGCTTTATACTGGTTTTTGTGCTCTTCGATGATGTGATAGGCCGGTGAGGTGGTGTATGACAATACCATATCGGCTTCACCATCAAGGAACATGCTGTAAGCTTCTGACCAGCCTTTAGTTACCGTCACCGTATGTTTGGCAAGCTGTTGCCATGCAGCGGCGGCTTTATCACCATATACCGATTTCATCCATAGCATCAGCCCTTGCCCTGGGGTTGAAGTGCGAGGATCTTGATAGATGACACTGATATTTTGATCGTTAACCAGCGCTTTTAAACTGGTGGGTGGATGGGGTAATTTGGTGCTGTCATAAACAAACGCAAAATAGCCATAATCATAGGGAATAAAGGTATCGTCATGCCAGCCTTTAGGTAAGGTTAATTTACTTAGATCAACATGTTGTTTTGCCAGTAGTCCCGTTTGTTTGGCTTCAGTCATCAGGTTGTTATCAAGCCCCAATAGAATATCCGCTTGGCTGCGGTTGCCTTCTAAACGGACTCGATTAAGAATCGAGACGCCATCTTCTAAAGAGACAAAGTTAACTTTGCAACCATCGCATTGGGCTTCAAAGGCTTTTTTGATAATAGGCCCTGGACCCCACTCAGATGAAAATGAGCTGTAAGTATAAACATTAAGGGTGTTATCGGCCGCTAAGGCGTTATTTGACAATAACGCTATCGATATTAGCGGTAAAAGTGTGTAACTGATTTTCACTATGCGCTCCTGATGTCAGCATCCTGCGAACAAAATAAAAGAGAGAGCGGCACAGGCTTGAGAGGGTAAATATCAGCTGTAATAGCAGATGGGCAATGGTAGATACCAGTGCGTTTCTCAATTCCTACGCCAGCATTACCTGGTTCAGGTTCAATGGGTTCTGCTATATCAATCAAGATAATAACAACAATCTCAGCCTAGTGGCTCCCCAATGAGAACGCGAGTATTGTACCTGTAATGGTTGTTAAGTTATAGCTTCCTATTTAACAACCAGTTGTAATCATATTTGAGGCTATTAGTGTTGATTTTATTATCAGTGCGGTAATGATTTATATGCTGTAATAACGCTTGTTGATTGCCAAAATCACTACTATACCAATCATAAATAGACGATAAAGTGGTTTGTTTGGAATTGATTCGTACCCCTTTATCACTATTGATAAAGCGACTGGCAGCTGCATCAAGTTGGCTATTTAGTTGCTGGCTATCAAACACGTGTGGCAGTAAATCGGGACAGCCTAAACTGGCACAATTAACCGCATAATGGATACGAGGATCACGCCAAATAGGGCGCAATATTCGATGTTCAATATCGTTAAGACTAAGGGTTTTATTATTGATGGTTACAATGGCTTGATCCCATGGTCCAAAACTGAAAAAGCCGCCCAGTTTAGTGATTGAAGTTAGAGGATAATTATCAATGATCAATTGTACTGTTAGGGCATTGTATAGATTAACCCAGTAAGCAAATTGCACCTTGCGATTATATTGGCGTGGGTCAAGTTTAGTTAAGTGACTAATATAATTCTGTAATAGTTGTTTATCAGCAGGGGTAACTGCGTTGTAGCGAAACAGTGTTTGTTGAGGTTGTACGACTAAATATTTATCCAATAGCTGTTGCCATTGGTGATGATCAATTTGACGTTGATCTGTGGCACGTTGATCTTGCCAATAAGGTAATAGATCTGCTTTTGGCGCTGCGAAAAGATTCACCGACCATAACATTAATAACAAGCCTAAGATTACGCGCATAAATATTCCATTGATAAAAGAAGATAACAATTAAGACCGCCATAAAATGGTATTTATTACACTGTACATTATGACATGCTAAACAAACGCCTGCTGATGAGCAGGCGTTTTTATTAGCCGAGCGAGCTACGCAAGATAAGTGGGAATATTGGCTTCGTAATCGGTAATTTTTGCTTGGTGTTGCAGGGTTAAGCCAATGTTATCAAGTCCGTTTAATAAGCAGTGACGACGAAATTCATCAATTTCAAAGGAGTATTGATGGCCATTAGCACTGACAGTCATAGCTTCAAGATCAACCGTGATCGTTGCGCCAACGGTTGTTTCAACAAATTCAAATAATTGATCAATTTGTTGTTCGGTCAGGCGAACAGGAATCATTTGGTTATTGATTGAATTACCATAAAAAATATCAGCAAAGCTAGGTGCAATCATGACTTGAATGCCGTAATCAGCCAAGGCCCATGGTGCATGTTCGCGCGATGAGCCACAGCCAAAGTTTTCACGTGCCAGTAAAATGGTTGCGCCTTGGTAGCGCGAAGCATTCATTATGAAATCAGGATTAGGCTGTTTACCAGCATCGTCTAAAAAACGCCAATCATGAAATAAATGCTGCCCAAAACCTGTACGCGTCACTTTTTGTAAAAACTGCTTTGGAATAATGGCATCGGTATCAATATTGGCAGTATTTAATGGCACCACCAATCCGGTATGTTGAGTAAAACCTGTCATGTTCAAATCCTTTTGTTACGCAGATACGGGATCAAGTTGGCGAATATCGATAAAGTGACCAGCACAGGCTGCCGCAGCTGCCATGGCGGGGCTAACTAAATGGGTACGACCATCACGACCTTGGCGACCTTCAAAGTTACGGTTACTAGTAGAAGCGCAGCGTTCACCAGGGCCTAAGCGATCGTTATTCATTGCTAAACACATTGAACAGCCAGGTAGACGCCATTCAAAACCTGCATCAAGAAAGATTTTATCTAATCCTTCTTGCTCTGCTTGTGCTTTGACCTGTTCTGAGCCTGGAACGACTAAAGCTTGAACGTTAGCGGCCACTTTACGGCCTTTAGCAATCGCTGCTGCTGCGCGCATATCTTCAATACGTGAGTTAGTGCAAGAACCGATAAACACTTTATCGACAGAGTAATCAGACAGTGATTTTTGAGCTTCTAATCCCATATAAGCTAATGCTTTTTTTGCAGATGCTTGTTCTACAGGATCAGTAAAACTTTCAGGTGCTGGAATAGGCTCATCTACCGCAATCACTTGACCAGGATTAGTACCCCATGTGACTTGTGGTTTTATATCCTTAGCATCCAGTGTCACTACCGCATCAAACTCGGCCTCAGGATCGGATTTCAAGGATGTCCAGTATGTTACCGCAGCGTCAAAATCAGTACCTTTGGGAGCAAACTTACGATCTTTAATATAATCAAAGGTGGTTTGATCCGGTGCAATTAAGCCAGCTTTAGCACCAAGTTCAATTGCCATGTTACAAACGGTCATTCGACCTTCCATAGACAAATCGGTGATTGCTTCGCCACAGAACTCAACCACATAACCGGTTCCGCCAGCTGCGGTGGTTTTACCGATAATGGCCAGTACAATATCTTTAGCGGTAATGCCTTCCGCTACTTTGCCGTTAACTTCAATCTTCATGGTTTTAGCACGAGATTGTTTTAGAGTTTGAGTGGCTAATACGTGCTCCACTTCTGAGGTACCAATACCGAAAGCTAAGGCACCAAATGCACCATGGGTAGCGGTATGTGAGTCACCACAAACAATGGTCATACCGGGTAAGGTAATGCCAAGTTCTGGCCCCATCACATGGACAATACCCTGATATTTATGGTTCAAGTCATATAATGTAACCCCGAAATCAGCGCAGTTCTTGGCAAGTGTTTCCATTTGGATTCGTGCCATTTTACCTGATGCGTTGATGTCTTTGGTTTGAGTAGAAACATTATGATCCATAGTGGCAAAGGTTTTAGCGACTTGGCGAACACGACGACCTTTTTCGCGTAAACCATCAAATGCTTGCGGTGAGGTAACTTCATGCACTAAATGGCGATCAATGTACAAAATTGGGTTTTCACCCGCTGCTGCAACAACGACATGAGCATCATAAACTTTTTGATATAGTGTTTTAGCAGTCGTTGATGATGTGTTATTCGACATAATGATGCTCCTTATGCTTGCTGAATATAGGCTGCGATTTTGTCACCCATTTCGCTGGTGGTTAGGGCTACACCTGCGCCAGCTAAGTCTGCCGTCAGCTCTCCTGCTTCAAGTGCTTGAGCAACCGCTCTTTCTATGGCGCGTGCTGCTTCTTCTTCACCAAGGCTATAACGTAGCATTAAGGCTGCTGATAGAATCTGTGCAATTGGATTGGCAATATTTTTACCTGCAATATCAGGTGCTGAGCCGCCTGCAGGCTCATACATACCAAATTTTTGTTGATTTAAACTTGCAGATGGCAACATGCCCATTGAGCCTGTGATCATGGCGCATTCGTCAGAAATAATATCGCCAAAAATATTTGAACATAGCATCACATCAAACTGCGATGGATCTTTAATGAGCTGCATGGTGGCGTTATCAATGTACATGTGAGTTAAGCTGACATCGGGATAATCTGCGGCAACTTCTTCAACCACTTCTCGCCATAAAATTGAGCTTTGCAGAACGTTAGCTTTATCAATTGAGCATACTTTTTTACGGCGTAATCGTGCCGATTCAAACGCAATTTTTGCAATCCGCTCAATTTCATAACGATGATAAATTTCAGTATCAAATGCTTTTTCTTGCGCCCCTTCACCTTCACGGCCTTTGGGTTGACCAAAGTAAATACCGCCAGTGAGTTCGCGTACGACTGCAATATCAAAACCCTGCTCAGAAATATCAGCGCGCAGTGGTGAGAAGCGTTCTAACCCACGGTGAATTTGTGCCGGACGTAGATTACAAAACAATTGGAAGTGCTTACGCAACGGCAATAGAGCGCCACGTTCAGGTTGATCGTTAGGGGCTAGGTGTTCCCATTTAGGGCCACCGACAGAGCCAAATAACACCGCATCTGCAGCTTCACAGCCTTTTAGGGTAATTAACGGCAGCGGACAACCATGATTATCAATCGCAATACCGCCAACATCGAACTGGTGACAATGAAGTGTTATATCGAATTTTTGTTGTACCGCAGCCAATACCTTGTGCGCTTGCTGCATGACTTCTGGGCCAATACCGTCACCGGGTAGTACTGCTATATTATATGAACCTGCCATGGTAGATGCTCTCCGTAATGTACCAAAAATAAAATGGAATTCTTAATCCGTTATTGGCTATGTTGTTGTTTGATGGTTGCTATTTGATCTGCGCGATGAATACTATTGATAACATGGATCAGAGCCTGACCTGATGCCTCAACAATATCGGTGGCTAAACCGGTACCGTGATATTTGCGACCTTTATAATTAGCAATGATATCTGCTTGGCCTAAGCCATCTTCACCTTCGCCTTTGGCGGTAAGATCAAATTTATCTAATACGATTTCATAACCGGTTAGACGATAGATACATTGATAAAGCGCATCGACAGGCCCGTTGCCCACAGCGGCTTCACATTTTTCTTCGCTGCCACATTGAAGCTTAATACTAGTGGTGGCCATCACGCTGCCAGATTGCACGCTTAAATAGTTTATTTTGAAAAAGTCATCTTCATCGCGCAGATTAGCAAAATGCATTAATGCTTCTAGATCGTAATCAAATACTTGGCCTTTACGATCAGCTAGCTTTAAGAAGTCAGCGTAAAGTTTATCCAGATCATAGTCGTGTTCAGTGTAGCCTAATGTATCCATATGACTTTTAACGGCGGCTCGGCCTGAACGGCTGGTTAGATTTAAAGCCTGATTTTTAAGGCCGATAGAAGTTGGGGTCATGATCTCGTAGGTGTTCTTATTTTTCAGCATGCCATCTTGGTGAATACCTGAAGAGTGACTAAAGGCATTGCCGCCAACAATGGCTTTATTAGCTTGAATTGGCATATTGCATAACTGACTGACCATTTTACTGGTGCGGTGAATTTCGTCATGTTTGATATTGGTATGGACGCCCAAAAGTGATTGGCGAGTTTTAATGATCATTGCTATTTCTTCGAGGGCGCAGTTACCAGCACGTTCACCAAGACCATTTATGGTTCCTTCAACTTGACGAGCACCAGCTTGAATTGCTGCCATTGAGTTAGCGACTGACATGCCAAGATCATCATGGCAGTGAACAGAGATGACGGCTTTATCGATATTAGGCACACGTTCAAACAGTTGGCTAATAATGCCACCAAATTCACTTGGTAGGGTATAGCCAACAGTGTCTGGAATATTAATGGTATTGGCACCGGCATTGATAGCAGCCTCTACCATGCGGCATAGATTATCAATCGGTGTCCGGCCTGCATCTTCACAAGAAAATTCGACATCATCAGTATATTTACGTGCCCGTTTTACCGCGGCAACACCCATTTCAATTACATCATCATAGCTACGACGTAGTTTATCTTGCACATGAACCGTTGAGGTTGAAATAAAGGTATGAATGCGAAATGCTTCGGCGACTTTTAATGATTCAGCTGCTACATCAATATCTTTTGCTACGGCACGAGAAAGGGCGCAGATACGGCTATGTTTAATGTGCTTTGCGATAGTCTGTACTGATTCAAAATCACCGGGAGATGAGATAGGAAAGCCGGCTTCGATGACATCGACACCTAAACGTTCAAGCGCATAGGCTATTTGCAATTTTTCTTTAACGGTTAAACTGGCTGATAATGCTTGCTCGCCATCACGCAAGGTTGTATCAAAAATAATGACCTGATCTTTCATAGTGACATCCTTTTAAATATAAGCCGATATAAGGCTGAGTTCCGCATCCACTTGCGCTGGTCAAAATATGAAAAAACCCGCGCTTGTTTGCGCGGGTTTTGAAATCTTTGGTGGTGTTTCCCACTCGATAGCAACCCGCGTGATTATGTCACGATAAGGAGGAGAGCTAAGAGGATAGAGAAACGTGTTTTCATTTTATTAAAGACTTCAATTAATTTAGTTAACAAATGAATATCAAATAGACAGGCTATAGGTCAACCAAAAGTTGTGTTTTTTTTGTACTTTACATGTGGGTTTATGCTATCAACAGCGAGCAAGATGATGCTAAATCAGTTTTAGAGTAGGTGCTTACTAACGATAAGAGTAGAAGTTGATAGTTAATATTAATAAGAATATCAATTATATGTTTAATCAATAATATAATAATTAGTAATCGCTATTAATTGTTATATTTATATGTCGGTAATTATTAACTTAAAATATAGATAAAAATTAAATATATAGTAGGTGGGTATTATTTTTGTTGTGAATTTTAAATTGAAAATAAATGATAATTCTTGAAATAAAAACGCTATTTTATCTTATTTTATTAACGATTGTTTTATTTATATTAAAATTAAATGGCCTATTTTTTAATCTAAGGTATTGAAATTTAATGTTTTATTTTCCTGAATTATAATTAAATAAGTGACTGTTCATATTATCTTATTTTCTATTATTAGTTTCATCAATCTATATGGTTGATACTTAATGCATCCCAACAAGGGCATTCAAAGCAGACACTGTAGATAATTAAAATAACGTCTAAGTAAGTATGGCATTGCGATGCACTAATAATAATTAAATTTTAGAGGTATACCATGAGCCGAACGACTACTTCAGTTTCTGCCGTTGATAATTACAGTATGGAATCAACATTACGCAGTGTTGATCTTAATTTATTAACCGTTTTTGATGCTGTTATGCAGGAACAAAATATTACTCGCGCTGCGCAAAATTTAGGTATGTCGCAACCGGCAGTAAGTAATGCAGTTGCACGTTTAAAAGTGATGTTTAACGATGAATTATTTATTCGTCATGGTCGTGGTATTCAACCAACGCAACGCGCTAAACAATTATTTGGTCCATTGCGTCAGGCACTACAATTAGTAAAAAATGAATTGCCATGTTCTATCTTTACGCCATTAACATCAAACCGCACTTTTAAACTTGCCATTTGTAGCCCTTCTGATATGCGTTTTGCGCCAACAGTATTATCGACGATGCGCGATCAAGCACCAAATATTCAACTCCAACTAGAAGCTGAATTAGATGCAGAATTGCCACAAAAAATGCGTTATCAAGAAGTGGATTTTGTAATTGATTACGCACGATTTGACGAAGATGGTTTTTGTAGTACCGAGCTATTTTGTGATGAGTTAGTGGCAATTGTTGCTAATAACCACCCTCGAATTGGTGACAGTATCACTGCTGATGATTTTAATACTGAAATGCATGCAGTTCTAAAATCAGTATCAGATGTCAAAATGTTCGCTGATGACATTTATAACCACAGTGCAGTAAATTGTCAGGATGCATATCAAGGTGCAAGTCTAAACGACATTATGTTTGTGGTTAGCCAATCTGAGTTGATTGCTGTTGCTCCACGCTGGTTAGCTGAAGCGTCTGCTGATAACTTACAACTTAAGGTATTACCATTACCCTTTGCTAACGCCAAGATCACCGGCTACCTAAGCTGGCATGAATCTACGCAGAAAGATAAAGGTAATATCTGGATGCGTGATCAACTAATGGCTATCTGTGGTGATCTGACCAGCTAATAATTGATATAGCGCTACTATAAAGCCAGCTTAAATGCTGGCTTTTTTATTGGTTGAGTAAAATCATATCAGCTAACGTAATGGTATTTTAATTGGCATGACTTAAAGCTGATATTTCTGCGCTAATTATTTATTACGATTTTTGGTTATGAGGTCATGTTATTTATAGATTCTTACACTTTTATTGTTTAGTTAAAAAGTTATTGAAGACAATAAGTAAGCAGGTATACAGTGATATGGATCATTAGAACCTATAATTTAATATGCATTATAGTTGGCTTTTTAAAGACTGAATTGTAGACTGCACCTCTCAAAATAAGCTTACAAGTGTAAGCTAAAAAAATAGAGTACTTATGGCACAACATGATTTCCATATTGTTCACCGCATTCGTCAGCAAATTGCGCGCTTAGGCGACAGTCCTGCTTTACGTCATCAAGTTAATGGTGAGTGGCAAGATATTAGCTGGAATAATTTTGGTGAAAAAATTCAACAATTAGCATTAGCATTGTTAAATCAAGGGTTAGCAGTACAAGATAAAGTGGGTATCTTTGCTAATAATATGCCTCGTTGGACTGTTGCTGATTTTGCCTCACTGTATAACCGTTGTGTTACGGTTCCTATTTATCCAACCAATACCGCTCAACAAACGGCTTATATTCTGCAAGATTCGAATGTTAAAGTACTGTTTGTTGGCGAGCAAGCACAGCTAAATACTGCTGTTGCGATAGCTGACCAATGTCCAAATTTAGAACGCATTGTCGCCCTAACCGATAATGTGGAATTACCTCAGCACCCGTTAGTTTGTCATTATGCCGATTTTTTAAAGACCGCAAGTGCAGAGCATCAGCCTGAACTCGATAGGCGTCTTGATAATCTCGTAATGGATGATTTATTAACCCTGATTTATACCTCTGGCACTACCGGTACGCCAAAAGGGGTGATGTTAGATTACGCCAATGTTGCCTCACAAATTATTGCGCATGATGAACGTTTAGCACTCGATGAAGGCGATACCTCATTGTGCTTTTTGCCGTTATCACATGTGTTTGAGCGAGCTTGGACATTCTATGTGTTGCACCGTGGTGTGATTAACTGCTATCTCTCTGACACCAATAAGCTTAAAGAAGCATTGGTGGATGTAAAGCCTAATTACATGTCTGCTGTGCCGCGGGTATACGAGAAAATATATTCTGGCGTTCATGAAAAAGTGTCGCGAGCACCGTTTCAACGTAAGATTATTTTTACTTGGGCTGTGAATATGGGAGCAAGAATGTCACTTGCCCGCCAGCAATGTCGTGAACCATCATGGTTATTAAAAAAGAGTTATAACCTTGCTGATAAAATGGTGCTGTCTAAACTGCGCGCGGTATTGGGTGGTAATATCAAGTGTATGCCATGTGGTGGTGCTAAATTAGATGCTGGCATTGGTCGTTTTTTCCATGCTATGGGGATTAACGTAAAGTTAGGCTATGGCATGACAGAAACCACTGCGACGGTGTCTTGTTGGGATGATCGCTGTTATAACCCTGATTCAATTGGTATGCCAATGCCAGGTGCTGAAGTTAAAATTGGTAAAGATAATGAAATTTTAGTACGCGGTCCGATGGTGATGCGTGGCTATTACAATATGCCAGAAGAGACAGCGAACAACTTTACTGATGATGGATTTCTTAAAACGGGTGATGCGGGTTATATCGATGAGCAAGGTAATTTGTTTATTACTGATCGTATCAAAGAGTTAATGAAAACATCGGGCGGTAAGTATATTGCACCACAAGTGATTGAAGGTGCGATTGGTAAAGATCATCTAATTGAACAAATTGCGGTTATTGCTGACACACGTAAATTCGTATCAGCATTGATCGTACCGTGCTTTGAAAGCCTAGAAGAGCATGCACGTGAACTTAACATTAAATATCAAGACCGAATGGAATTGGTTAAACATAGCCAAATTGTTGAGTTAATTGAAAAACGTGTTATTGAGCTTCAAAAAGATTTAGCCCGTTTTGAGCAAGTGAAAAAATTTACCTTATTACCAAAATCGTTTTCGATGGATAAAGGTGAACTGACACCAACTCAAAAATTACGTCGTAAAGTGATTCAAGATCGTTACCATAAAGAGATTGAACATATGTACGAAGAAAGCCACAAAAAAGCCCAACAAAAAGACGACTAAGTTGTTTTTTGCTTATATTTAAGAAAGAAGCCCATTCGGCTTCTTTTTTTATGGCTGTTATATAGTGATAACCTCTAGTTTATTAGTTGGTAATAGTGGTTACTAGCAGCTTGTCAGATAATGTTTTATATAAAGCATTGGTAATTGCACCCGCAGCAGATAAAAACCGTAAATTCCTATTTTGATCTAGCAATGAATGCTGCAAAAGCGTTAAGGTTGTTAAGGTTATTCGTGGTTGTTATTGCAACTGTGATAAACATAGCATGCTTAGTCATGTATTTTATTAGGCTAAAAATAAGCCCTAACTATGTTTCATCGATCTGGAGACAAAATATGGAAATGTTGTCTGGCGCAGATATGATCGTTCGATCAATGATCGATCAAGGCGTTAAGCATATCTTCGGTTATCCCGGAGGTTCGGTTCTTGATATTTATGACGCGCTGCATGAAAAAAGCGATATTGAACATGTGCTAGTACGTCATGAGCAAGCCGCAGTACATATGGCTGATGGCTATGCACGAGCAACGGGTGATGTTGGGGTCGTGTTAGTCACTTCAGGCCCTGGTGCAACTAATGCGATTACCGGCATTGCAACGGCGTATATGGACTCAATTCCATTAGTGGTATTGTCTGGCCAAGTGATGAGTAATCTAATTGGTAATGATGCTTTTCAAGAGTGTGATATGGTTGGTATCTCACGACCGGTGGTTAAGCACAGCTTTCTGGTAACAAAACCTGAAGATATTCCCACTATTATCAAAAAAGCGTTTTATATTGCTGCAAGTGGCCGCCCAGGACCTGTTGTGGTCGATATTCCTAAAGATATGCTCAATCCAGCACAAACCTATCCGTATCAGTATCCTGAGTCGATTGCTTTACGTTCATATAATCCGACCACACAAGGTCACAAAGGCCAGATTAAACGTGGTGTTAAAGCCTTATTAGCCGCCAAACAACCTGTGCTCTATGTCGGTGGTGGTGCAATTATGTCAAGTTGCAGTGAGCAACTAATGACCTTAGCTGAAAGCTTAAATATTCCGGTGGTTAATACCCTTATGGGGCTTGGTGCTTTTCCTGGTACACATCAGAAATGTTTAGGCATGCTCGGTATGCATGGCACCTATGAAGCTAATATGGCAATGCATAACGCAGATTTAATTTTTGGTATTGGGGTTCGATTTGATGATCGAACAACCAATAACCTTGAGAAATATTGTCCAAATGCCACCATTATGCATATCGATATTGATCCCTCATCGATATCAAAAACAGTCGCGGTTGATATTCCGATTGTTGGTTCGGCAGAGACAGTACTCACCAGCATGATTAAACTGATTAATGAACAAGATAGTGTTGAGCATCAACAATTATTGCAGCCATGGTGGCAACAAATTGCAACTTGGCGTCAGCGTCAGTGTTTACAGTATGACACCACCAGTGAGCGTATTAAGCCGCAACAGGTGATTGAATCCTTGTACCGTCTTACTGGTGGTGATGCCTATGTCACTTCTGATGTTGGTCAGCATCAAATGTTTGCTGCATTGTATTATCCGTTTGATAAGCCGCGCCGTTGGATTAACTCAGGTGGACTTGGCACTATGGGCTTTGGTTTACCTGCCGCGATGGGGGTTAAATTTGCCTTACCTGATGCAGAAGTGGTGTGCGTAACGGGGGATGGCAGTATTCAAATGAATATTCAAGAGCTTTCAACCGCATTGCAATACGATATTCCCGTGAAAATTATCAATCTTAATAATCGTTTTCTTGGCATGGTAAAGCAATGGCAAGATATGATTTATCAAGGTCGCCATTCTCAATCGTACATGGACTCTGTACCTGACTTTGCCGCTATTGCAGAAGCCTATGGTCATGTGGGCGTAAGGATCTCTGATCCCAAATTGCTGGATCAGCAATTAGAGCAAGCATTAGCCTTAAAAGATAAGTTGGTATTTATTGATATTAGTGTTGATGAAACTGAGCACGTATATCCAATGCTTATTCGTGGTGGTGCAATGAGTGATATGTGGTTAAGCAAGACGGAGCGAACTTAATGCGTAGAATTATTTCGGTATTACTTGAAAATCAGCCAGGTGCGCTTTCTCGAGTGGTGGGGCTGTTTTCTCAGCGCGGTTATAACATTGAGTCATTAACCGTTGCGCCCACTGATGATGCCACATTATCACGGTTAAATATTACCACTCATGTTAAAGATGAAGCTGCTTACGAACAAATAGAGAAACAACTGCATAAGTTAATTGATATTTTAAAGGTCAGTAATATCACTGAATCGGATCATATTGAGCGTGAGTTAATGCTCGTAAAAGTCAAAGCCAGTGGTTTTGCTCGTGCAGAAGTGAAACGTACAGCTGATATATTCCGTGGTTTAATTGTTGATGTGACCAGTCAGATTTATACCATCCAAGTAACGGGTACCAGCGAAAAACTCGATGCTTTTTTAGCAGCGGTCGGTGAAGCAACAGACATTATTGAAGTTGCGCGTAGTGGGGTTGTTGGTCTTGCTCGTGGGGAGCGGGCGCTAAAAATATAGCTGCAACCGTATAAAAGAAAACCCATGCCATCAATGTGTCATGGGTTTTTTATTTAATTATTAGCGTAAAACTACAGATAAGGACTAACCGAGCTAACAGCATTTTTAGAGTGGTTATTTAGAATCGTTTGGGCAAGCTCAATATCACGATCTAATACCGCCTTCATTAATGCTTCATGTTCACCGTCATCATTGTAACGGCTATCACTATCTCGTAATTTGCTCAGCCAAATGTGGCGATAACGTTTAATTTGTTCGTAGATATCAACATAAAGATCAAGTAACACTGGTGAGTTACTGCCAGATAAAATAGCAATGTGAAAATCGCCATGGCGTTGCTCCCACTCAGAAAGATCAGCGTCATCAGAGGTTGGGTTAAGGCGGCTTAACTTATGGTAACTGGTAAGGATGTTGAGCTCCCAAGCTTCATTACCTTGTAAAATCGCTTTTCTTAACAGCTCATGTGAGATTAGTTGATGAGCATTGAAAAGATCAGTCAATTCCTCAACCGATACCGGTGCTACCCAGCAGCCTTTTTGTGGCGCAAACTTGACGTACTTTTTCCACGATAATTGGACAAGAGCTTCACGAATAGGTGAAGCGCCAACTTGATAATGTTCTTTTAAATCGGCAACAACAAGTTTTTGTCCGGGAGTCAATTTGCCAAGCAAAATATCTTGTCGTATGACCTCCATGATTTTATTTGTTTGCGTAGGACTGGACACAGTTTCCCTCTTTATTGTTATTGTTATTCGACACAATACAGACATAACATTGTCAATGTTATGTGTGCTAGTACCTATTGATAAGAAGTATAACTGGCTTTGTTTATCGCTTAAACATTAAAGAGAGGGATAAACAAGGATTCGAATGGATTGACACCAAGAATGTAACAATTACGAGCTATATATTTATAAAATGATATGCCAATAAAGTTTTGGTGGTGGTTATTTTATAAATCAAGTGAGGGTTGCTAATATTGAAAGCGAATAAGATTAAAAACAGCGTAATTTGTCCAAATAAAAAGGGAGCCAAAGCTCCCTTTTTTATCACTGTTTACGAACGATTATAGTACGTGAACAGATGCAGTATTCGTTGTGCCTGAAGCAACAAGTGCACCAGAAACCATTACAACGATATCGCCTTTAGCACCAAGACCAGTTTCTAACGCTAGCTCTTTACCACGAAGGTAGAATGCGTCAGTGCTGTCAATTGATTCAACAACAACAGGTGTAACACCTTTAGAAAGACATAGCTGTGCTGCTGTCTTAGTATTTGTTGTTACAGCAAGGATACGTGCTGTTGGGAAGTATTTACGGATTGAACGAGCAGATTTACCTGCTTCAGTTGCAACGATGATCAGTGGAGCACCTAGCTTCTCAGCTGTATCAACTGCACCTTTACATACCGCTTCAGTGATACGTAGACGTGGGCTATCTAGACGTGAACCTAGCTCAGCTTTAAGTACTTTGTCGGTACGAGAACAGATTTGCGCCATGATAGTTACAGCTTCAATTGGGTATTTACCCTTAGCTGATTCACCTGAAAGCATTACTGCATCAGTACCATCCATGATTGCGTTAGCAACATCACCCGCTTCTGCGCGTGTTGGACGTGGGTTCTTGATCATTGAATCAAGCATTTGAGTTGCAGTGATAACCACTTTACGAGCGCGGTTACACTTCTCGATCATCATCTTTTGAGCAAAGATAACTTCTTCAACTGGAATCTCAACACCAAGGTCACCACGAGCAACCATGATACCGTCAGATGCTTCAAGAATAGCATCAAAGTTATCAACACCTTCTTGGTTTTCGATCTTAGAGATGATTTGAATGTTAGCGCCGCCGTTTGCTTCTAGTAGCGCACGGATTTCTAGCACGTCTTCAGCCTTACGGATGAAAGATGCAGCAACGAAATCAACACCTTGCTCACAACCAAACTTAAGGTCAGCTTTATCTTTTTCAGCAAGTGCTGGAAGTTTTACTGAAACGCCAGGAAGGTTAACACCTTTGTTTTCACCTAGGTCACCGCTGTTAAGTACTTTACACTTAACTTCAGTTTCTGTTGTTTCCAACACTTCCATTTCAATTAGACCGTCGTCTACAAGGATAATGTTGCCTTTTACTAGGTCTTTAGCAAAACCAGGGTAAGTCACAGCCACACGGTCTTGGTTACCGATTACAGATGTATCTGTTGTGAAAGTGAAATCTTGACCAGCTACTAGAGTGAAGTCATTGCCACCTTCTAGCTTGATAGTACGAATTTCAGGACCTTTAGTATCTAGCAAGATTGCTAGTTCTTTACCTGTATTAGCCATAACTTCACGTAAGTTAGTGATACGCTGACCGTGCTCTTCAAAGTCACCGTGCGAGAAGTTAAGACGCATTACGTTCATACCAGCGTTAGCTAGTTTAGTAAGCATTTCTACAGATTCAGTTTTCGGTCCAATCGTACATACGATCTTGGTCTTTTTCATTGAGGATACTCTCCGGACGAACTTGCTACCCAAGGGAAAATTAACATTAACCATTACCAAATAACCAATTTATTTTGTTATCTGATAGTGAATAATGAATAAATAAAAAACTCTTTCAATATTACTTTAAAAAAGCGTTAATGCGCTTTTGTAAAGTTCATCTACATGCTAGAAAACGCCATTTAGTATGTCACTATTACGAGTTAACGAGCAGAAAAATGCCTATTAAACATTGATTTTAGTCTCAATATTCAAGCGCAGGATTATAGCAGATATTCCACCATTTAGCACCCTGAGATATAGCTGTTCATTGTCGATGGTGCGTGTGACATAAAAATGATGATTATGTGGAAAAATAAAAACAAAGCTTTGCTATTTATCAAGTGTCGGTGTGTTAATGATATTTTTTATGCTGGCACGACAGTAAAATATGCCGTATTGATGATATTACTGTCGTTGAAAACCAAAAAAGGCTGAAGTAAAAATACTTCAGCCTTTTGAAATTTTGGTGGCCCCTCCCAGACTTGAACTGGGGACCAAGCGATTATGAGTCGCCTGCTCTAACCACTGAGCTAAGGGGCCATATGCGGCAAATTATAGGGGATGGCGAAACGCTTGTCTAGCGATTAACACTAAAAAATTGTTTGCTTTTTCGACAGTTAGAAAAATAGAATAAGTCTCGCAAACTTTTAATGTCGTTATTGCATATAATAAAAAAGCGAGCTAAGAGCTCGCTTTTTTGATTACATTATCGCGTGTACTTATTCGTCAAGGAAACTACGAAGTACATCAGAACGGCTAGGGTGACGTAATTTACGTAACGCTTTTGCTTCGATCTGACGGATACGCTCACGAGTAACATCAAACTGCTTACCCACTTCTTCTAGCGTATGGTCGGTATTCATATCGATACCAAAACGCATACGAAGTACTTTAGCTTCACGTGGCGTTAGGCCAGCAAGTACATCGTTAGTTGCAGCACGTAAGTTTGTTGCCGTTGCTGCATCCATAGGTAGCTGAAGTGTTGTATCTTCAATGAAATCACCTAGGTGCGAATCTTCATCATCACCGATAGGGGTTTCCATTGAGATTGGCTCTTTAGCAATCTTTAATACCTTGCGGATTTTGTCTTCCGGCATTTGCATGCGTTCAGCCAACTCTTCAGGTAACGGCTCGCGACCCATCTCTTGAAGCATCTGACGTGAGATACGATTCAATTTGTTGATGGTTTCAATCATGTGTACTGGAATACGAATAGTACGTGCTTGGTCAGCGATTGAACGTGTGATTGCCTGACGGATCCACCATGTTGCGTAAGTTGAGAATTTGTAACCACGACGGTATTCAAATTTATCAACCGCTTTCATTAGACCGATATTACCTTCTTGAATAAGATCCAAGAATTGTAGACCACGGTTGGTGTACTTTTTGGCAATAGAGATAACCAAACGCAAGTTTGCTTCAACCATCTCTTTTTTCGCACGGCGTGCTTTCGCTTCACCGATTGACATGCGACGGCTAATATCTTTGATACGCTCAATAGACAGGCCGGTTTCTTGCTCAAGAATACGTAGCTTTAACGTCGAACGACGAAGATCTTCTTCATAGTTCTTTAGACGTTCAGCGTACGGCTTGCCTGAGTTAAGTGCTGTGTCAATCCAATCACTGTTTGATTCATTACCACCAAATAGGCTAATGAATGTTTTCTTTGGCATTTTGCTGTTATCAACACACATACGCATGATAAGACGCTCGTTAGTGCGTACCTTATCCATAGAATCACGTAGTGAGCTAACTAGACGGTCAAATTGCTTCGGAATCAGACGGAATTGCTTGAAGATCTCTGATAGCTCTTCAACGGCAACTTCGGTAGTAGCGTGTTGACGACCATTTTCACTAATAGCTAATGCCATTTTTTCATAGGACTGACGTAGTTCTAGGAACTTTTCACGTGCTAGTTCTGGGTCAATGCTGCCGTCGTCTTCTTCTTCGTCCGTCTCATCATCATTGTCATCATCGTCTTCAAGATCTTTATCTTCATCTTCAAGATCAGTTTCGCTTAGCTCTGAACCAATGTGCGTTGCTGTTGGTGCTGCGGTCGCTTCTTCGTTAGGATCAACAAAGCCTGAAATGATATCAGTTAGACGAAGTTCATCAGCTTCAACTTTGTCAAACTGCTCAAGTAAGTGAGCGATTGCTGAAGGGTATTCAGCAACAGAACATTGAACTTGGTTAATACCATCTTCAATGCGTTTTGCGATATCAATTTCGCCTTCGCGAGTAAGTAGTTCAACCGTACCCATTTCACGCATGTACATACGTACTGGGTCAGTTGTGCGACCGATCTCGCTTTCTACGCTTGATAATGCTTGCGCCGCTGCTTCAATGGCGTCTTCGTCGGCATTATCTTCAGTCATCATGAGTTCATCGGCATCAGGGGCAGTTTCAACTACCTTAATGCCCATGTCATTAATCATTTGAATAATGTCTTCAACCTGATCAGAATCAACGATATCTTCTGGTAGGTGGTCATTTACTTCGGCGTAGGTCAGATAGCCTTGTTCCTTGCCTTTAGCAACAAGTAACTTTAGCTGTGACTGCGGATTTTGCTCCATAGACGGTATCCAACTTCGGGTCTGAGTGATAATTTAGTATGCAGAGTTGCAAACCAGTCATTATAACAAATTTCTTAATTGTTGACTACTTATTAGACAGGGCGATTCAGCGTTAATAGCTGTAACTCCTGCTTTTCTTCGACTGATAAGCCGACAGTTCTTGATTTAGTCTGCAACTGTTCAATTTGTTGATTAACACATTGGATAATTATCTTATCCATTGCGTCTAAAAATACATCGAGGCTGTTGTCTTCATCATTTGACAACGGCAACTCCCACGCGGCAAGCCGAGCCATCATGGCTTCATTCTTGGTGCCACGCCAATATTCTAAAAGCTGTCCTGTGCTAATATTGGGGTTGCTTCGGCATTTATCAACTATCGATAGCAATAAATTTAAGCCAGCAAGCTCAATACCAGTAAATGCATCCATATCAAATTCAAGTTGTTGCACAAAGTGTGGATGCTGAATCAGCAAGGCAATAACTTCTCGCATCGGGGTGCGTTTAATTTGTACTTGGCCGACAGGCTTTGTGACTTGACCATGTTTTGAGAGTAATTGTTGTAATTGGGCTTCATCGGGTAAACCGAGTTTTTTACCTAGTAACTCACGCAAGTATAGTCGTAGCGTACCACCTGGTACTTTATCAATTAAAGGAACCGCTAAAGTGGTTAACTTGGCTTTGCCTTCACGACTGCTGGTATCAATTTGAACCATTAGACTGTTAAATAAAAAATCAGATAACGTTGTAGCGGTATCAATGCGTTGTTCAAATTGGGCTTTCCCTTCCGCACGAATACACGAATCTGGATCTTCGCCATCAGGTAAAAACATAAATTTTAACTGGCGACCATCGGTGAGGAAGGGCAATGCTTGCTCCATCGCTCGCCATGCAGCTTCGCGTCCAGCACGGTCACCATCATAGCAACACACAACGGTGCTAGTCTGACGGAACAGACTTTGAATATGATCACCTGTGGTAGCTGTTCCTAGTGATGCGACAGCGTAATCGACCCCAAATTGGGCCAAAGCCACCACATCCATATAACCTTCCACCACCATGATTTTTTCAGGCTCACGATGGGTTTGTAATACTTCATATAAACCGTAAAGCTCACGGCCTTTATGGAAAATATCCGTTTCTGGTGAGTTAAGGTATTTCGGTGTCCCATCACCTAATACTCGACCACCAAAACCAATCACACGTCCACGGCGATCATGGATCGGAAACATCACTCTGCCACGAAAGCGATCATAACGACGACCTTGGTCGTTTTCGATCAACATGCCGGTGTTTACAAGTGATTTTTGCGATTCATTATCACGCCCAAAGCGGGTGCGGACCATATCCCATTGATCGGGAATAAAACCGATATTAAATTTCTTTACAACATCGCCAGATAAGCCTCGACCTTTAAGGTAATCTACGGCAACTTGTGCTTCTGGTGCGCGTAATTGTGATTGATAAAATTGTGAAACTTGGCTCATCAACTCATAGTAATTACGTTTATCAGCCGCTTTAGGACCACGTGGCGCAGTGCCGTCATTTTCTCGTGGAACTTCTAATCCTAACTGCGAGGCAAGCTCTTCGATGGCATCAACAAACTCTAATCGATCATACTCCATTACGAAGTCAAGTACATTGCCGTGAACACCACACCCAAAACAATGATAGAACTGTTTTTCTTGGCTTACCGAAAAAGATGGTGTTTTTTCATTATGAAATGGGCAACAAGCTCCAAAGTTCTTGCCTTGTTTTTTGAGTTTTACACGCGCGTCAATGACATCGACAATGTCATGTCGAGAGATTAAATCATCGATAAATGAACGCGGTATTTTTCCTGCCATAACAAAGTAAACAACCTAGAGTAAGTCAATAAAGAGTGTAACGGTAGCCCGTTAAAGTGGGATTGTCAGATACAAACAAGCCGCGCATTCCAAAAGAATAGCACGGCTTGTTGCAGAATAAGAGGAGTGATTAACCTAGCTTGATTTTCACCAGCTTGCTAACAATCCCCATATCGGCACGACCCTGAATTTGCGGTTTCAGTACGCCCATGACCTTACCCATATCTTGCATGCTAGCAGCACCCGTTGCAGCAATAGCATCATCCATCAAAGCAGAGATTTCATCTTCACTTAACGGTTGAGGCATAAATTCTGCAAGAACACTGATTTCAGCATGTTCAACATCAGCAAGATCTTGACGGCCTGCAGCTTCATATTGAGCTACAGAGTCACGACGTTGTTTCACCATTTTGGTCAACACTACTAACACGTCGTCATCGGAAAGAGTGATCTTTTCGTCAACTTCGCGTTGTTTAATTGCAGCAAGCACCAAACGGATGGCACCAAGACGAGGTTTATCCTTCGCCTTCATCGCCGCTATTTGTTCGCTTTTTAGGCGTTCAATAAGAGTCATTACGCGATCCTTCTGTTTATAATCTAACGATTAGTACAGACGAACGCGACGCGCGTTTTCGCGAGCCAATTTCTTCAGGTGACGCTTAACTGCCGCTGCTTTAGCACGCTTACGTACAGTTGTTGGCTTTTCGAAGTGCTCACGACGACGAACTTCAGAAAGGATACCTGCTTTTTCGCAAGAGCGCTTGAAACGACGTAGTGCTACGTCAAACGGTTCGTTTTCACGTACTTTGATTACTGGCATGTAATACTCACCTCAGAGTGATTCGGTTTAATACTGACGTCAAAGTGTCAGTCGATTAAAATGGTGCGAAATTCTAATCTGATTTGGGGGTATTTGTAAAGCATTCTGCGCCTATGAACTGGTTAATTTGTGTTAACAGCGGTAACATGGCACTCAATCCCCCCCTTACAAACCTACGTGAATTATCGGTTGTTATTGAAACTATACTGATTTTTCATATTGGGTCACCGAATAGTATAGAGGCTGTTATGCGTATATTGGGCATTGAGACCTCCTGTGATGAAACAGGTATCGCAATTTTTGATGATGAAAAAGGCTTATTGGCACATGAACTTTACAGTCAAGTAAAGTTACATGCTGATTATGGCGGTGTGGTGCCTGAGTTAGCATCACGTGATCATGTTAAAAAAACCATTCCATTAATTACTGCGACACTTGCTGCTGCAGGCTTAACCCCAGACGATCTTGATGGTGTTGCTTACACGGCCGGCCCTGGTCTGGTTGGTGCATTATTGGTTGGCGCGACCATTGGTCGTAGTCTTGCATACGCATGGGATTTACCAGCTGTGGCTGTCCATCACATGGAAGGCCACTTATTGGCTCCAATGTTGGAAGATAACGCCCCTGAGTTTCCATTTGTGGCACTGCTTGTCTCTGGTGGACATACCATGATGGTGGATGTTCGTGGCATCGGTGATTATCAGATCCTGGGTGAATCTGTTGATGATGCAGCAGGTGAAGCGTTTGATAAGACGGCTAAGATGATGGGGTTAGATTACCCAGGAGGCCCGTTACTGTCCAAAATGGCAGAGCAAGGTACTCCGGGAAGATTTAAGTTTCCACGTCCAATGACGGACCGCCCAGGGCTTGATTTCAGTTTTTCAGGTTTAAAAACCTTTGCAGCGAATACGATTCGTGGCAATGATGATGATCCACAAACGCGTGCAGATATTGCTTACGCATTTCAAGATGCGGTGGTAGATACATTAGCGATTAAGTGTAAGCGAGCATTGAAGCAAACAGGCTACAAGCGCTTGGTGATTGCCGGTGGCGTAAGTGCCAATAAATCGTTACGTCAGCAACTTGAAACCTTGATGAAAGGCATGCGTGGCGAAGTATTTTATCCGCGTACAGAGTTTTGTACCGACAACGGCGCTATGATTGCTTATGCTGGCATGCAGCGTCTGAAAAATAATGAATTAATGGATCTTGGGGTTAAGGTTTATCCGCGTTGGCCTATCGATCAGTTGAAACCTATTGCTTAATGGCGATTATGTGTTAGGTTAAATAAAAAGCGAGAGTGAATACTCTCGCTTTTTTTATGCATTTTTATTGCTTTTCGTTACTTTTTCGGGCAAATTTCTGCCATATCTTGGTTTCGTCACCATCAAGTAAACGCCGAATATTGTCTTGGTGTCGAAAGATAATTAAGCACGAAAGCATAGCTACTGGCATGGTGTATTCAGGTTTAACCATCCATGTCATCAGTGGTGCTGCTAAGGCGGTGATCAGCGATGCTAGTGATGAGTAGCCTGTCAGTGTTAACGCTAATATCCAGATACTGATTAAACTACCGCTAAGATCCCAGCCGATAGGCGCTAGGGCACCAAGTGCTGTTGCAACGCCTTTACCACCTTGAAAATGAAAGAAAATCGGATAGATGTGACCTAGGCAAGCTGCAATACCTATAATACCGAGTAGAAAAGGATTTAAGCTAAAAAAGTAGCTTAACCATACTGGAATCATACCTTTAAGGATATCAGCAACAAGAACTAACGTTGCTGCAACTTTGCCACCGAGGCGAAGTACATTGGTTGCACCTGGGTTACGTGAACCATGAGTTCGAGGATCAGGGAAGTGGTACAGTTTTGAAATTAACACTGCACTGGAAATTGATCCTAATAAATAGGCAGCAATGATCATCAGTAACGCTAATGGTGTCATGCAATGTCCTGATTATGTAAACGTTAAATTGTGCTATGTGTTGACGTTAAATGTTAGTTAGATCTTATATTTATCAATATTAATACTGATAAATATCAGGGTGTTTATGGCTGTGATATAGTCGCTGTCATGGTCAATATTAACTGTATTGTTGACCTGTTAGCATTAATGAACGCTAACAATATAGCCTGATAATACGCGTTTTTGTGTGTATTAGGTATCCGACCTCTAACAAAATTAGCGATTAAATATGGACACGGTATTTATAGAACAACTTGAAGTTATCGCCACTATTGGAGTGTATGACTGGGAACAGCAAATCAAGCAAAAATTGGTGCTGGATTTGGAGATGGCTCACGATAATCGTCCGGCAGCAGTCAATGACGACGTCAATTTAGCCTTAGATTATTCAACGGTAAGCTCTGCTGTGACTGACTATATCACTCAAGGACGTTTCTTATTGGTAGAGCGAGTTGCTGAAGATATTGCTAACCTAATCATGACTCAGTTTGCGGTACCTTGGATTAAAGTAAGAGTGACTAAACCTGGTGCTATTGCTAATGCGCGTGGGGTTGGTGTTCAAATTGAGCGAGGGATGAAGTAGTGATCACTGCTTATATCAGCATTGGTAGCAATGTTGAGCGTGAACATTATTTACCTGCTGGAGTTGCTGCAGTTGCGAAATTGGCAACCACATGGCGAATGTCGCGTGTATTTGAAGCTGAACCGGTGGGTTTTGAGGGTGATAATTTTTTTAATGGTGTGATTGAAATAAAAACATCATTATCACTGGTTACTCTGCAACAATCATTAAAAGCGATTGAACGTCAGCTTGGGCGACCTGATAACGCGGTAAAAAATCAAAGTCGTACTATTGATCTTGATATTTTACTTTATGGTGATGTGATTAATGAAGCATCACCGACGTTACCTCGCTCTGATCTGTATAAATTTGCATTTGTATTATGGCCTATGAGTGAGCTGTGCCCTGAGTTAGTTATTCCCGGGCAACAACAAACAATTGCGCAATTATGGCAAAAATTTTCACCTCAACAGTCATTATGGCCTGTTGAATAATACTGAGTAAATTATTACTTGGCTGGCATGTTAAAATATCAATTAAGGATCATCAATGAGTCACTTTGAAGCGATAATGCTTGCCCTGCTACAGGGATTAACAGAGTTTTTACCTGTATCAAGTTCTGCCCACCTGATTCTACCGTCAGAAATACTGGGGTGGCCCGATCAGGGACTTGCATTTGATGTTGCGGTTCACGTAGGTACGTTATTGGCGGTAATGATTTATTTCCGTAAAGAAGTCGTTACATTACTGGGCGCGTGGCTAGCTTCAATTTTTAAACGTCAGCATAATGCTGAATCAAAATTGGCATGGATGATCGTTATTGCAACGATTCCTGCTTGTGTATTTGGTTTGTTGATGAAAGATTTCATTGAAATGTATTTACGTTCAGCATGGGTAATTGCTTGTACGACAATCATTTTTGGTTTGCTGTTATGGTGGGTCGATAAACACGCTAAGCAAACAGATAATGAATATCAAACCACATGGAAAAGTGCGCTATTGATTGGTTTGGCACAAGCCGCAGCCATTATTCCCGGCACATCACGCTCAGGTGCGACCATGACTGCTGCACTGTACTTAGGTTTTACTCGTGAAGCAGCAGCACGATTTTCATTCTTGATGTCGATTCCAATTATCCTGCTTGCCGGTGGTTACTTAGGCCTTAAATTAGTCACAGGTAGCGATCCAATTGATATCAGTAATCTTAGTATTGGTATCGCAGTCTCTTTTGTGAGCGCATACGCTTGTATTCATGTGTTCTTAAAGCTTGTAACCCGTTTAGGAATGATGCCGTTTGTTATTTACCGCTTAATTTTAGGTGTGGGTTTATTCCTGTTTTTATGGGCTAAATAAAAGCCAAGTTATGTTTTATAAAAAAGCCGACATTATGTCGGCTTTTTTGTGACTTAAACTGAGCTGCGATGTTGTTGCAAATAGTCATCAACAGCTGCAATGCGTGATTGCGCTAATTGATGCTTAATATCAGCCCCAGTAAACCCGGCTGCAATGATCGGTTTGACGGACACTGCTTGAGCAATATCAAACACCGCAATGAGAATGTCTGCTTGTGGATAGAGTGTATCTTCTAAACCTTGACGGCCTCGAGCATCAGCTCGGCAACAGATGGCTAGCTGTGCAATACGTTCTGGTTTTCGCCAACCATCTATTTGATCAAAAATAGTGATAAAAGTGCTGGCTCGCATTTCTTGTGCATGGTGTATTTTGGTGTGTTGTGCACATACAAGTAGCGCTAGATCTCGGTATTCATTGGGTACTTTTATGCGTTGGCAAAGTTTTTTAATCGGCTTAATACCATCACGGCAATGGGTTTTATGGTGAGGTAAATCATCTTTAGGTGATAATGCTTTTCCAAGATCGTGCACTTGAGCTGCAAAACGGATGATAGTGCTGTCACTTAATTGCGCTGCTTGTTTAGCAACGAGTAGTGTATGGATACCACAATCAATTTCTGGATGCCATTTTTCAGGCTGTGGTACGCCAAATAAGGCATCAATTTCAGGCATGACAACCGCTAACGCGCCACATTGACGTAGTACACTCAAAAATACTTGTGGATCATCACTAGAGAGTGACTTTTGCCATTCTTTCCATACTCGCTCAGGCGTCAGGTTTGCAAGCTCACCACTGATGACGATTTCTTGCATTAATGCCATGGTTTCAGCGGCAATAGTAAAGCCAAGGTGAGCAAAACGTGCCGCAAAGCGCGCAACCCGTAATACCCGTAAGGGATCTTCACTAAATGCAGGTGAGACATGGCGTAAGATCTTATGCTCTAAGTCATGTTTACCATGGTAAGGATCAACCAATTGTCCATGTTGATCTTGAGCAATGGCATTGATGGTTAAATCACGTCGTAATAGATCTTGTTCAAGGGTAACATCGGCTGCAGCATAGCAAGTAAAACCAGTATAGCCATGGCCTGATTTTCGCTCTGTACGTGCAAGGGCATATTCTTGCTTGGTGCGCGGGTGGAGAAATACCGGAAAGTCAGTGCCGATTTGTTCATAACCTAAATCAAGCATGGCGGTAGGGGTTGTGCCGACAACGACCCAGTCTTGATCTGTTATGGGTAAACCCAATAAGGTGTCGCGCACAGCACCGCCGACAAGATAAGTTTGCAATGAAGACTCCTTAAATACCACGCTGAGGTTAATAGTTGTAGTTCGCAATAAAAATCATCATTATCACATCATGACAATGTTAATCGGTATTATTTTGTTAACCAAGATACACTGATTTATTTAGCATCATGATAGCAAAGATTGATCCGTAATGAGAGTCGGTCGGTATTATGCAGCCGATATGGCTGCTGATGTTGTTAGTGTCGTTATCAATAGTGCTGACAATGTGTTTATAAATAACGTAAGTATCAGAGAATATATATGTACCAAGATTTTTTTGGCATAACGGAAGCTCCGTTTTCAATTGTGCCAAGTGCCCGTTTTCTCTATCTCAGTGAGCGTCATCGAGAAGCCTTGACCCATATGTTATCTGGGCTCACTGATGGTGGTGGCTTTGGGCTATTAACTGGTGAAGTTGGCACCGGTAAAACCACCGTATTACGAGCGATGATTTCGCGATTACCTCAGCAAGCGCAAGTGGCTGTTATTTTAAATCCAGCGCTGTCATCGCATGATTTGTTAGCGACTATTTGTGATGAATTAGGTTTAAATTATGTTGATGGTGCGAGTTTTAAGCAGCTAACCGATATTATTTATCAGCATCTTATTGCTAATCATGCGGCGGGTAAGCAAACACTATTGTTAGTTGATGAAGCGCAGCATTTAATGCCGGATGTGCTAGAGCAATTACGCTTATTGACCAATTTAGAAACCGATAGCCGTAAGTTATTAAAAGTGGTTTTAATTGGCCAACCAGAATTACAGCAATTATTACAGCAAGAGCGTTTACGCCAATTAGCCCAACGGATTACGTCCCGTTATCACTTATTGCCATTGACTGAAACTGAAGTCAGTGAGTATATCCATTACCGTCTAAGTGCTGTTGATTGTCTTTATCCAGTGTTTGATGCCAATGTCATTAGCTATATTGCTAAGCAAACGCAAGGTGTACCAAGGTTAATCAACTTGGTATGTGATAAATCAATGCAGCTTGGGTGTCAGAGCGGTGTACATAGCGTTACTAAAGCGATGGCGATTCAGGCTTGTGAAGATATTTTTAGCTGGCAAGTACCGTCCACAGCCATAGCGAAAACGACGTCAGCATGGCTACCTTGGACTGTTGCCGCAACATTGTGTGGTGTTATGGCTGCGGCAGTATGGTATTACTGGCCTCAACATAATGTACCGCCACAACCCAACGTTGCCACTGCACTTGCGCCTGTTTCCACTTTGATTACCCCGCCAGCACCGGTTGCAATATCGACCAAAGTAAGTGCAGAATCACGCTTAATTGCAATGATTAAAGATAGCCGTCAGCACCGTAATGCGATGCAGAGTTTGTATCAGTTGTGGGGGTTTGATACCGCGTTAAATCAAGCAACATGTGCAACCAGCTCTCGTATCGCATTAACGTGTTTTTCTGGCACCACAACTTTAGCGCGGTTAGGCTTGATTAATCGGCCAGTGATCGTGACTTTAAAGGATGGTCAACAGCAGCCATTTTATGCGGTGGTATATGCCATTACTCACGAGCGGGTTGAATTACTATTGGATCATCAACGTATTGCAGTGACACCAGCATGGTTTGAAGCACGCTGGAGTGGTCAATTTAGCTTGCTATGGCGGCCACCACTAGGGGATAAAACCACGATCCGTTTTGGTCAGAGTGGTCCACGAGTGGCATGGTTAAACCAGCAGTTGAATAGTTTCTTAGGTGAAAGCGGGCCTAAGGTAAATTATTTTGATCAAACAGTATTAGATAAATTACGTCGATTTCAGCGCGCACAAGATATTGCCGCTGATGGTATTGCAGGGCCAATGACACTAATGATCCTTGATTCAGCCCTTAATCTTCCAGGGCCTACGTTACAACCGGAGCAAGCATAATGTCTCAGTTATTAACGGCATTAAAGCAATCTGATACAAAGAATACTCAGCAATCTAGTAACGGAAACAGTGATGCTGAGGCCATGAAAATTGTGCATCCAATGCGAGCGGTAAAAGCCCAACAGTCGCGTTCTAAATGGATACTACCGATCTTGATTGCATTACTGCCTGCAGCGTCAATTGTGGCTTATAAGTTATATCAACAATCCTCAGTTGTGCCTCAAGTGGCGTTAAATAATCAACCTGTACATGGACAAGTGCTATCAGCGCCGATTAATACGGTGTTACAGCCACCACAAAAACCACAATCAGCACCGACGACAACCGCGGGTGATGTGATTTTTATGTCGTACCCAGAGATGGTTACCGAGCCTTTACCTATCAATGATAGTCTGTATTCGGCTGCACCCGCTTATGTATCGCATCCTGATGTTAACCCGTCGTTCGATGATAGTGACAGCCAATACGGTGATCTTGGTCCTACTTATGATGATGTCGTCACTAAACCAGTAAAACGTGCCGCTAAAGTATTACCGGCGTCTCATGACCCTTATAAGTTAGACAATCTCGATTTATCTGATTTATCCCCAGATTTAGCAGCCAAGCTTAAATCGGCGATAGTGGCGACTGATGGTACACACTATCAAGATAGCGATGTTGATCGAAGTCCTGCTGAACGTAATGCTTCAGCAGGCGAAGTGGTGTCAGTAACACCAGCGGTTGCCAATAACCAAGTCACGCCCATTGGATTGTTACCTGCAGCAGTACAACGACAGTTACCTAAAATGAATTTTAATCAGCATATTTACTCTTCTACCCCTGCTAAACGATGGGTAAAAGTTAATGGCCATGAGCGTCACCAAGGTGACATGGTTGCGACAGGGGTTAAGTTAGTCAAAATTGAATCAAGGGATGTCATTTTGGCATTTGATGGTTATCAATTCAGTATGCCAGCGTTATCTGAATGGTAAGGGGGGCCACAAATTAACCCCATTAAAAAAGGCAGCTAATGATGAGCTGCCTTTCGTTTTTTATACGGTGATTGATAACAGCATTGAATATCAATATCGAGGATTATGCCCAACCATTGGTACGTTTGCGACGACGTGGTGTGATATGCGGTAATATCAATCCTAATAACAACCCTGCGCCAGCGACTAGGCCACCATAAGTAAACCATTTCATTAGCAGGTCATCTTTTTGAGTATCAATTTTTGCGCGTAAAGTGCGAACTTCATCTTGAGCTGTAGTCAGTTCATTTTGTAATTGATGATTACGGGTTTCAAATTGGCTAATTTGGTTGGTGCGCTGAACTAAGGTTTTATTGAGTTCACTATTTTGAGCGTTATTGCTAGTCAGTGCGTCAGCAAGTTGCGCTTTTACTGTTGCCAGTTCTGTTTCTAAAGCGGGTAAACGCTCTTTAAGCGCGACATCAGTAGAAATAAATTTAGATTCAACCCAGCCACTACGACCACGATCATCAGTAATACGACTGTAATTTTTATTGGTTTCTAGCACTGTTACAGGAGTGCCTGCATTAACACTGCCGACAATACGGTATTGGTTACCAGGACCTTTTAATAGGTAAGTAAATAAATTATCAGAAATATACTGCGCTTGTTCAGCATTAGCGATCGGGCTAATCAGTGTAAAACAGAACAAAAAAAAACTTATGAGGTGCTTCACTATTGAATCCTTGATGAACCTGAAATAGTTAGAGTTCGAGGATAGTAAGAGCTTTATAGGAAGGGGGCAAGAAAAGAGAGAGGGGGAGACCTCTCTCTTTGAACTCTGCCACTATTTAACTAAATAATGCTTGCATAATGTAGAAGAAAATGACAGCAAGTAATGCACCTGCTGGTAAAGTCACAATCCATGATGCAACGATGTTGCGAACAACACCTAGGTTAAGAGCAGCAATACCGCGAGCGAAACCTACACCCAATACCGCACCAACAAGTGTTTGTGTGGTTGAGATAGGTAAACCTGTGCCTGATGCCAGTACAACAGTCGATGCTGTTGCTAACTGAGCAGCAAAGCCACGGCTCGGTGTTAACTCTGTGATGCCTGTACCTACGGTAGCCATTACTTTATGACCAAGAGTAGCTAGACCGATGACGATACCAATACCACCGAGTGGAAGGATCCACCATGCGATTTGGCTTTGCGCTGCAATTTGGCCTGAACTTTCAATGGTTGAAACAACCGCTGATAGTGGACCAATCGCATTTGCTACGTCGTTTGAACCATGAGCAAATGCCATCGCACACGCTGTAACAACCATCAATACGCTAAATACACTTTCCACACCAGCATAACCATTGCTATCAATAAGATCATCGTCAGCATATTTACGCTGAATGTAGAAATAACCTACAACCATGATAATCAAAGAGACACCAATAGAAACGATCCAAGCTTCACCGGTAGATAAATGCAAACCAATGTGTTTTAAGCCTTTCTTAATTGTTACCAATGCAATGACCATCGCTGTGATAAACATATAGACAGGAACAAAACGTTTTGCATTTTTCATTGGGTTATCAGTATCAAAGATTAATCTTTGAGCACTGATGAAAATCAGATACGCAAATATACCGGCAATAAGCGGTGTAATTAACCAGCTACCCACAATACCTTGAATTGAATGCCAATCCACTGCATTGGTGCCAACTGACACACAAGCAAAACCGATGATAGCACCGATAATAGAGTGTGTAGTTGAAACAGGCCAGCCCATAAAAGAAGCGACAAGTAGCCATGTACCAGCAGCAAGAAGCGCTGACATCATGCCAAAAACGAGGGTTTCAGGGTGGGTTGCATATAGAGAAGTTTCGATAACACCCTGTCGGATAGTATCGGTAACTTCACCACCTGCAAGATAAGCACCTGCGAATTCAAAAATCATCGCAATGATGATTGCTTGTTTTACTGTAAGTGCTTTTGAACCAACTGAAGTACCCATGGCATTGGCAACATCATTTGCACCAATACCAATCGCCATCAAAAGACCAAAAAAAGCTGCCACTCCGATTAATAGAGTGCCGTAGTTAGCCAGGATTTCCATTGTAAAACCTTGTTTTGTTTAATTCTCGTTATTAAGAACGCGAAAGCATAATTTCTAAACGTGAGCCGACCCGCTGTGCTTGATCAGCAATTGCGCCTACCCACTCGAGAATTTTGTACAGGAACATGACATCCACCGGGCTGTGTTGGTCTTCGATGGACATTAATTGTTGACGTAAGACAACCTGCATAGCATCGGTATCATCTTCGATAACATCTAGCTGATTAATCATTTCAGCAACAAGCGTCACTTCTCTGCCTTTGAAACCAGTTTCGAGTAATTCATCCAGTTCATTGATTACACGGCGAGCTTGATCAGCTGCGTCTAAACAACGTTGAATGTATGCCACGAAGTCTGGGTACATGATAGCAGGAACTTGTAGCTTACGTCCTAAGACTCGACCAGCGATATCTTTGGAGAGGTTAGCAAGTTTATCCTGCTGGGTTAACAGTCCTAACATATCAGTACGATCTACTGGCATGAAAAGACCACGAGGAAGCTTCAGACGGATCTCACGCTTAAGCACATCCGCATCTTTTTCAAGTTGCGAGATTTGTTCGCGTAAAATAGCCGCCTTTTCCCAATCTCCAGCATTACATGCCTCAAAGAACGGGATAAGCAGGTCACAACATTCAGTTACGCGAATAACATGACGTTGTAGTGGTTTGATTGGGGATTTTGCAAAGAGCCCCATAATTGTATTTACTGGCATAGCCGATCAACCTAAAGAGCGCCCGAATAAGGCTAAATCTTGAGCGATGGTCATTGAATCGCGCATGTTAACGTATTAAAGAGTATAGTGGAACCAGTTTTGATCAAGGTTTTATTGATATTTCTCACTTGCCCTTCGGTGAAGAAGCAAATATCCTTGGTTTGCCACCGTTTATAGGTATAACTATGGAAACCGAGATAGAACTGAAGTTTTTTGTCTTACCAGAATTTTCGACCCAGCTATTGGATAAAATTTCCGCAGCTAAAATTCTGCAACAGAGCCATCGTGAGTTAGGTAATGTTTACTTTGACACTCCCGACCAATTATTGCGCCAATATGATATTGGTTTACGCATTCGCCGTTTTGATGATGTGTTTGTTCAAACATTGAAAACAGCAGGTCGAGTTGTGGCTGGATTACATCAGCGTCCAGAATACAATGTTGAAGTAAACAGCACTGAACCAAGTTTAGCACTCCACCCAATGGATGCTTGGCCCCATGGTTTTGATGTTGCTGCAGTACAACAAAACATTAAGCCATTATTTAGTACCGATTTTACCCGTCAGCAATGGTTGGTTGCTATGGCTGATGGTAGTCAAATTGAATTAGCCTTTGATCATGGTGAAGTGAGTGTTGATGATAAACGCGCACCTATTTGTGAAGTTGAATTAGAGCTTAAATCGGGTCAAACAGATGCATTATTTACGTTAGCACGAGAATTATGCGCTGATGGCGGTATGCGATTAGGTAATCTTAGCAAGGCTGCTCGTGGCTACCGACTTGCTGCTGATTATCAAGGTGATCCTATTAAGCCGTTAGTTTTTGTTGAAACAATGGCGCAAGATTCCGTTGAAGAAACATTTATTCATACTCTTGAGCATGCGCTTGAACATTGGCTATACCACGAACAAATTTATGTGGAACGCCAAGATCCACAAGCATTAGTTCAAATTTCACAAGCATTAAGTTTATTGCGACAAACTTTTGCCACTTTTGGCGGTATTATTCCCCGTCGTGCCAGTGCCTTGTTACGTCAAGAATTGCAATGGCTAGAAGGTGAACTTGATTGGTTAGAAGAAGCCAATAGTATTCAAGAGCTGGTTGATGATAAAGCTTATGTACTGCGTAAACTAAATGTACGTAAAGAGCTGCAACAGCAATTAGAACTTCGCTACGTTCAATTACCTGATAGCGAAATGATGATCCAGCTGATGCGTTCAGCACGCTATTGTGGTTTATTACTTGATTTAAGTCGCTGGATTTTAAGTCGAGGTTGGCAACCTTTTCTTGATGATAAATCTCGTACTAAACTAGCAGCGCCTGTAAAAGCATTTGCGGATAATATGTTAACCCGCTCATGGTCTGAGTTATTGGATGTCTTTCCTGCAGAGCGTCAGCTTAGCCGTATTGATTACCTTGATCAAAAACCACGCTTAGTGCGTAATTTGATGAGTGGTATTGCGTTTGCGGGGTTGTATGACGAAGAACGTCGTGCCTCTTTTAGAATGCCATGGTTAGACTTATTACAAGGCTTAGATGACTTACGCGAGTTGGAGCCAATTCGACAGTTATTGCCGCTATTTGAAGGTGATGATTTAGCTCAAGTTGAAAAATGGTTACAACGCCAAGAAGAATCACTGTTGCATGCAATGAGCCAGACTCGACAGATCAGTATTGAGTTAACGCCGTATTGGACATAACGTCATCTCGACAACCCGGTCTCTATAATAACAACGCCTCGCTTAATGCGGGGCGTTGTTGTTTCTAGCGTGATAATCATTTCATCATAACAACAATCATCTGTGGTGAAGATCATGTTTTAATGGCTCTGTTGTGCTCAGTGCTAAATATTTACTCGTTGATGTCGATAATGTATTCAGACCATCATGATCGAGTGATGATATTACTGGCTTGCAAATAACACTATCACGATCAGCGTGAAGGGTTTAAACGTTTGCAATAGGGAGATAACAAATGGCAACGCTAATGTTTAAACCATGGGAAAAATGGCTCACAAATCTTAAATTAATCCCCAAACTGATCATGTTAATGGTCGTTAGTACATTATTGTTAATCGGTAAGCAGTTGTGGGATGCCGAGTTATTTTATCAATCTGTTGTCGTCAACCAACAAGCCAAAGTTCAGCAATTAGCGCAGTCTAACGCACAAACGTTAGCGGCATCGATAGCTAACCAACCGTTAGACTCAACGTCACTTGAGCAGCTTTTAACTGCATCAGACTCAAGTAGTAGTGTGTATTTCATTGATTATAAAAATAACATAGAAAAATCTGAATTTAATCAGGTGGTTAATCTAAATCAGCCATTATCAAATGGTCAAACATTGATTAGTCTTCTTAATAGTCACTCCAGTCAGCAGGCCTTTTCGCTACCAGATAACCAAGGCTATGGTTATATTGTTAAATTAGCGAGTGCTAATTTAGCCGTGATTAGTTATCAATCAAACACAGTAGCGTTACATCATTATCAACAATATCTTGTGCAAATTGTATGGCAAACAGGATTGATGATATTAATTTTCATGCTGATTTTATTACTCGTTTCACGGGTTATGTTACGCCAGATTGGTTGTTTAAAACAAAGTATTCAAGCATTAGCTCACAATGATTTATCGCAATCGCTACAGATGGAGTGTCGAGATGAGTTTGGTGAACTAAGCCGTGAATTAGAGCAAACCCGTTGCCAGTTAACGGCGGTATTTGTTGCTCAGCGTCAGGCTGCTAGTTCGCTGTCACAAGCGGCTGAAATGATGTCACTAACCATGGATCAAACCAAAGAGTCTGCGCAAGAAGAGTTTGCTGAAATTGATCAATTAGCATCGGCAATGGCAGAAATGACATCAACAGTACAAACAGTAGCAGGCCATGCCCGTGATGCATCAAATGCGACGCTTAATACTTCAGAACAAGCAGCAACCGGACAACAGTTTGTCGGTCGAACCATGGTAACCATTAATCAATTATCTGATGATATTACTCAATCGGCAGCGGCGGTTAATCAAGTTGAAACCCGTGTCGATAAAATAAGCTCAGTAATTGTCACCATTCAAAGTATTTCAGAGCAAACCAATTTATTAGCACTTAATGCTGCTATTGAAGCCGCCCGCGCGGGTGATGCTGGGCGTGGATTTGCGGTTGTTGCTGATGAGGTGCGTAATTTAGCCCAACGAACCCAGACTGCAACCGTTGAAATTCAAGATATGATCGCCCAATTACAACAAAGTGCTCAGCAGGCAGTAGCCCTAATGGAACGCAGTGTTGTTGAAGCTGCTGAAGGGGTTGAGTTGGTGACTAATGCTGGCGGTGAGTTAAATAAAATCGTTGAGCAAATTCAACAGATTAACGATATGAATTTTCAGATTGCCGCGGCTGCTGAACAGCAAAGTACTGTCGCAGATGAGATGAATATCAATTTAACCAATGTACGAGAGCTTGCTAATGGCTCGGTAGGGGTGGTGACAGAGCTTGCCTTTACCGCTGTTGATATGCACCAACAAGCCAATGATCTCGAAACTAAAATAACCACTTTTAAGGTATAAACCTCCCGCTTAGCCCTCTAAAATAAATTTATAACGCCCGTCAGTGATGGGCGTTTTTGTATGCTAAATTAGAACTCTTTATCGAGTTACTTGTTCAAGGACAGCACATGGCGATCGAAAAATCATATCCAACTATTCATCATTGTAGTGACTTAGTCGCCGCAGCAGATTTAGCGTGGGAGAAACTCACTCAGCAACAGCCGCAACAACTGGCGTTATGGCAAGATGAAGCCAAAAATGAGTTATTCGCGATGTTGGGTTTGAGTGATTTTATTAGTGCTTCTTTACAACAAGAGCCTCAATTACTTGAATGGCTGTTTGAGCACTATCAAACTTATGAAATGATTGATTACCGTGAGTTATTAGCCCTGCAACTTGCTCAAGTTACCGATGAAGCCAGTTTGATGCGCAGTTTACGTCATTTTAGACGTCGTTATATGGCCTTGATTGCGTGGCAAGATTTTAGCCATCGTGTCGATTTAGAGCACAGTTTAGCCAGTTTATCGCAATTGGCAGAAGCATTAATAATGGAAGCTTATCATTGGCTTTATCAGCAATGTTGCACTGAGTGGGGCATGCCAGTTAATGATCAAGCTGAACCCCAGCCAATGTTAATTTTAGGCATGGGTAAGTTAGGTGGTGGTGAGCTTAACTTCTCATCAGATATTGATCTTATTTTTACCTATCCAGAAAATGGTGAAACCGTCGGTGGTCGCCGTAGCCTCGCTAATGCCCAGTTTTTTACACGTCTAGGGCAGCGGTTGATCAAAGCGCTTGATCAAATCACTTATGACGGTTTTTGCTACCGAGTTGATATGCGCTTGCGTCCTTTTGGTGATAGCGGTCCATTAGTGATGAGCTATGCGGCATTAGAAGATTATTACCAAGAACAAGGCCGTGATTGGGAACGCTATGCGATGATCAAAGCACGAGTAATGGGTAAAGAAAGCTTTAGCCAATATCAAGGCTTGCGCCAAATGTTACGTCCGTTTGTGTTTCGACGTTATATCGATTTTAGTGCTATTCAATCATTGCGGCGTATGAAGGCGATGATTGGCAGTGAAGTGCGCCGACGTGGGCTGACCAATAATATTAAATTGGGCGCTGGTGGTATTCGAGAAGTCGAATTTATTGCTCAGTCTTTTCAATTAATTCGTGGTGGTCGCGAGCCAAGTCTACGTGGGCGAGGATTATTACCAACGTTAGCTGCAATTAAAGCATTGGCGTTGTTACCTGATGCTGATGTTGATGCGTTAACCAGCGGCTATTGCCATTTACGGCGGTTAGAAAATTTATTACAGGCTATTGACGATAAGCAGACTCAAACACTACCAGATAAGCCGCTTGATCAAGCACGATTAGCATGTGCAATGGCCCAACCTGATTGGGCATCATTAATGGCCATCACAACGCAGCATATGACCGCCATTCACGCTATTTTCGACGATATTATTGGTCATGATGATCAAGATAGTCAGCAAGAAGTCGCGACGCAATATCATGAAATGTGGGCAATGGTGACCAATGAAGATGTGTTATTAACTATTTTGGCAGAAATTAAAGCCCCAGAACCACAGCAGCAAGCGCAAAATTTAATCTCGTTTAAGCATGAATTGTTTAAGCGCACTTTAGGTCCACGAGGGCGTGAAGCGTTAGCAACACTAATGCCTGAAATTTTAGCGCAAGTGGTATTACGTGACGACGCAGTTAAGCTACTGCCCCGCTTGACCAAACTCATTATTCGAATTGCTACTCGTACCACTTATCTGGAGTTATTAACTGAGCATCCTGTCGCACTTAAACAATTGATTCGATTATGTGCGGCGAGTCCAATGGTGGCCGATCAATTAGCGTTATACCCATTATTATTAGATGAACTGCTGGATCCTCAGCACTTGTATCAACCGACAGAACTCACCAGTTATCAAGATGAATTACGTGAATATCTTGCTCGTATTCCGGAAGAGGATATGGAGCAACAGATGGAAGCTATTCGGCAATTTAAACAGACTCAATTATTGCGTATAGCAGCTGCTGATATAGCAGGTGTACTGCCATTGATGAAAGTAAGTGATCACTTAACTTATCTTGCTGAAGCGATTATTGCTGCGGTTGTTAATCAGGCATGGTTACAAACGGCAGCTAAATACGGTGAGCCAAGTCATTTACTAGAGCGACAAAGTAAAGGTTTTGCGGTGATTGGTTACGGCAAAGTGGGCGGTTGGGAATTGGGGTATGGCTCTGATCTTGATTTAGTGTTTGTCCATGATTGTCCTGATAATGTTTATACCACCGGTAATAAAGAGATCGATGGGCGACAGTTTTATTTACGTTTAGCACAGCGGATCATTCATCTGTTTTCTACCCGTACCGCTTCTGGCGTTTTATATGAGGTTGATATGCGATTACGGCCATCTGGCGCATCAGGATTATTAGTCACAACAGTCAGTGCTTTTGGTGAATATCAACAACAACAAGCATGGACATGGGAGCATCAAGCCTTAGTCCGGGCGCGAACGGTGTATGGGGATGCGCAGTTACAAGCGGCCTTTAGTGAGGTTCGTCAACAGGTATTAACGGTTGAGCGAGATTCGGCGCAACTTGCAAATGATGTCGTCACCATGCGCGATAAAATGCGTGCCCATTTAGGTAAGAAAAAAGCGGGTATGTTTGGACTGAAACAAGACCAAGGTGGCATTACGGATATTGAGTTTTTAGCGCAATATTTAGTGTTAGCTTATGCCCATCAGCAACCTGCTTTAACACGTTGGTCAGATAACATTCGAATTTTTGAATCACTGGCTGCCAACGGCATTCTTGATAGCTCTACAGCAGCGAAATTACAACAAGCCTATTGTGATATGCGTAATGCCATTCATCGGTTGAGCTTATTAGGATTACCGGCTTATGTTGAACAACAGCAATTTACTGATGAACGCCATACTGTGGCGCAAGTGTGGCAGCAATGGTTAGCGTCACATAAGGTTTAGTGACTATCGTGATGCCTCTTGATTTTAGTTTATGTTAGTATTTGAAGGTTGCCATATTCTCGGAGAAAGAAATGAAACTGACGCTGCCTGATTATAACCACGCAGAGGTATTGATTGTTGGCGATGTAATGTTAGATCGCTACTGGACTGGACCGACTGAGCGAATTTCACCAGAAGCGCCAGTGCCCGTGGTTAAGGTTGATCAGATTGAAGAGCGCCCGGGCGGCGCGGCAAACGTGGCAATGAATATTGCAGCGTTAGGTGGCAATGCCAAGTTAATCGGCTTAACTGGAGTCGATGAGGCTGCGCGTGCGTTAACCGAAAAACTATCATCATTAAATATCAGTAGTGATTTTGTTGCGCTTGCACAATATCCTACTATCACTAAATTACGAGTGATGAGCCGTGGCCAGCAGTTAATTCGATTAGATTTTGAAGAAGGCTTTCAAAGTGTCGAGCCTGCATTAATACTTGAACGTATGCAGCCTGCGTTGGCTAATGCGAAAGCAGTGATCTTTTCAGATTATGCCAAAGGCGCGTTGGAGCATGTACAGTCGATGATTCAATTGGCTCGTGCGGCTAACTTACCTGTACTCGTTGATCCTAAAGGGACTGATTTTGAACGCTACCGTGGTGCAACGTTATTAACGCCTAATTTATCTGAATTTAAAGCCGTTGTTGGTTGTGTAAACTCAGAACAAGAGTTGGTTGAAAAAGGCATGGCGCTTATTGAGCAATATGACTTTGAGGCGTTGTTAGTGACGCGTTCCGAACATGGTATGACTCTGCTTGAAAAAGGCTGTGAACCGCTGCATATGCCAACGTTGGCGCAAGAAGTTTATGACGTAACGGGTGCTGGTGATACGGTTATTTCTGTATTGGCAGCATCATTATCAGCAGGTAAATCGTTGTCTGACTCTTGTAAGCTAGCGAATGCTGCGGCGGGCGTAGTGGTGGCGAAGCTTGGTACCTCAACCTTATCAACTATTGAATTAACCGAAGCGATTCATGGTAGTCAGGATAGTGGTTTTGGGGTGATCTCTGAGCCGATGTTGGTTGAGGCTGTAAAAGCTGCGCGTACGCGAGGGGAAACTGTCGTTATGACCAATGGTTGTTTTGATATTCTTCACGCTGGCCATGTCGCTTATTTAACGCAAGCAGCAAAGTTGGGTGATCGACTTATTGTTGCAGTTAACTCGGATGATTCAGTAAAAGGTTTAAAAGGCCCAGGTCGACCAGTTAATCCAGAAGATCGTCGTATGGCAGTGTTAGCAGGTTTAGGTGCTGTCGATTGGGTGGTTCCGTTTACTGAACAAACACCGCAACGCTTGATTAGCGAAGTATTACCGAGCATTTTGGTGAAAGGTGGTGATTACACCCCTGAACAAATTGCGGGCGGCAAAGAGGTAATTGCTGCGGGTGGTCAAGTGTTGGTGCTTAATTTTGAAGATGGGTGTTCAACTTCGAAAATTATTGAAGCTATTCGTGGTGGACGTGGTTAATCTCAGGATTAGTTACAATAAAAAAGCGCCGTCAGGCGCTTTTTTTATATCGATATAATTTGGCTTACTTAGTTTGAATTAAGCCAGCATTAATATCTAATAGATCTTGCTCACTTAGAGTGCCGACAGCTTGTTTCAACTGTAGGCGCGCTAGAATATAGTCGTAACGCGCATTAGCCAGTTCGCTGTTAGCTGAATATAGGCTACGGGTTGAATCTAGAACGTCAACAATAGTACGAGTACCGACATCAAAACCGGCTTCGGTCGCTTCTAATGCAGACTTGGCTGAAACGACTGATTGCTTATAAGCATTAATCGAACCAATTGTGGCATTAATGTTGTTGTAGTAGTTACGGACATCTTTAACTACTGTGCGGTATTGCGCTTCAAGATCTTCACTTGCTGATACATATTTATATTGAGCTTGTTTTACTTGTGAAGACGTATTACCGCCGCTGTAAACCGGTAAATCAAGTTTAATACCAGCAGTTAGATTACCTTGATCTGGCTTAGATAAAGCGCTGGTATCATCATATTGATAACCAGATTCAAACGATAGCGTTGGTAGGTGACCTGAGTCTGCAAGTGAAATGTTATCACGCGCGACGTCTTGACCAATACGTGATGCTAATAAGGTTAAGTTTTCAGTTTCAGCATCTTTAACAAGCTTGTCTGCTACTTGTTGTGGCTTACTTGCAGAGAAGCTGGCGGTATTTAACGGATCGAGTGATGAATATGCATGACCGGTAATTTCACGTAATTCTTCATAGCTATTAGCGAGGGTGTTTTTCTTTACAATGATAGACGCAAGCACGGTATCGTATTGTGCTTGAGCATCATAAACATCAGTGATTGCAGATAGACCCACTTCAAAGCGTTGTTTCATTTGCTCTAATTGACGACCAACCGCGGCTTTTTCTGCTTCACCAAATTTTAAGTCATCTTTGGCTTTTAACACATTAAAATACGCTGATGAAACGCGTAGAATCAAACCTTGTTGCGCGACGGCATATGCAGCATCACTCTGGCGCGCTGTTTTTTCTGAGATATCAAGACCAACCCAACTGGCACGGTTGTATAATGATTGGCTTAATGTCACGCCACCGCTAAACCCATTGTCTTTAGCTGCTTTTGAATCAAGGTAGTAAGTGTTATAGCCAGCAGAAAGATTAATTTGTGGCAAAAGGGTACTACGTGAAGAGTTGATTGCTTCAAAAGCTGCATCTTTATCGGCCGCGGCTTTTAGAAGTGTTGGATCATTTTGCTTGGCTTGCTGATAAATCTGAGCGAGATCGTCAGCCGATGCTGATTGACTGATAGAGCCAATTGCAAGGCTGATAATGATTGGAAGCAATTTTTTCATGGATGCCTTTCCTGGTCTTGCTGACAAAAATGGGAATGAATATAGAGTACAAGCGCTATTTTACCTAAAGCAGGCTTGCTTGAAACTGATCATTACGTAGTTTTACTTAATGATTATATTTTAACATTCAACTATAAGCTCATTGTAATCGATTTAATAAACAGCGTGTCAAAAAGATCCATGATATTTGATTGTTTAAACGCGAAAAGTGGAATATTACACTGTTAGTATAAATTTAAAGATTATAACGTGATTTTAAGACTATCTCGATTGAAATAGATTAATTTTTAAGAGCCATATTACGTTAAAAAGGAACTAGCATATGAAGAAAGCAGTAGTGTGTTCATCTTTAGAACCACAATTTAATCGTCAAGATATTGAAGTGTTATCAACTCAAACAGTGTATGACGGTTTTTTTAAAATGGTAAAATACCGCTTACGACATAAGCTTTTTGCAGGTGGTTGGAGTGGTGAGTTTGAACGTGAATTGTTTGAACGCGGTCATGCGGCAGCAGTGTTACCTTATGATTCAAAACGTGATCAAGTGGTATTAATTGAACAGTTTCGAGTTGGTGCAATGGCTGCAGACTGCCAGCCGTGGCAGTTAGAAATTATTGCAGGTATGCTCGATCATGAGGAGGAGTCACCAGAGCAAGTTGTGCATCGAGAGGCGACAGAAGAATCAGGATTAGTATTGGGAAAAACTGAAAAAATATCCCGTTATTTATCCAGTTCAGGTGGTTGTTCAGAGGTGCTTGATATTTTTGTTAGTGATGTTGATAGTCGCTTAGCACAAGGGATCCATGGTGTCGCCAGTGAATCTGAAGATATTCGTGTTCATGTTGTGTCACGAAATCAGGCTTATCAATGGCTAGAATCTGGTAAAATTGAAAATGCAGCCACAATCATCGCATTACAATGGTTGCAGTTACATTATCAACGTTTGCAACAGGCATAAAATAAATTATTGTATAATCTATAGGGGAATGATTTGAATAAAAGGTATACTGTTGATTTGACAAGCCTAATGCGCTTGTATGAAACTAATTATGCTAAACTCCTACCGTTATTGCCTCGCAGTGATGAGGTCGGAGATACGCAAGTATATCTCGTGTGTGATGATGCATACCAGCTAACAATTATTGAATCAACCCGTTATACCACTGTGGTAACATTAGCTTTGGTTGATATGGATAAGATCGTTGACTATCTAGCGCCATTATTAACGGTACGGTTATATCATGATGCCAAGGTCGCAGAAGTGTGTGCTGCACAGCAGATTTCACGTCTCAAGCCAATATATGATTATCCTAACTTGCGTATGCATCAAAAAAATGAGAAACATCAAGTCAACCTTTTCTTAGGTGACTGGTTGAAGCATTGTTTACGCCATGGGCTTAGTAAACAATCCGTTTGTTAATTGAACTTAATTGCTCAGAATAGACAAGGTTTTTGACGTTTTGCAAACCTATTCGCTGCCACAGAGTAACCCCGATAGTGTGGTTCTTTTGCAGATCACCGACACTCACTTGTTTGCCAATGGCTCCGGCTCTTTGCTTGGTGTGGCAACCAAAGACAGTTTTCATGCCGTGCTTAATGGGGTAGACACTGCTGCGCGTCATTTTGATGCCATTGTCGCTACCGGTGATATATCTCAAGATCATACCCCGTATTCCTATCAGCGTTTTGCTGATGGTATTTCACGCTGGTCACAACCGTGTTTTTGGTTACCCGGTAATCATGATTTTCAGCCAACAATGCAATCTATTTTACCAAGTGAGCAAATTAAGCCACATCAGCAGGTATTAGTTGGTGAGCATTGGCAAATGATTTTATTGGATAGCCAAGTACAAGGCGTGCCGCATGGTGAAGTTAGCGCCGCTCAGTTAGCACTATTAGAGACCGCTTTAGCACGTTACCCTGATCGGTATGCATTAATCTTATTGCACCATCATCCGTTAGAGGCGGGAAGTGCGTGGTTAGATCAGCATCAACTCCATAATAATCATCAATTTTGGAATGTGATTGATAAGTACCCACAAGTTAAAGCTGTGTTATGTGGTCATATTCATCAAAATTTAGATCGCATTTACCATGGTGTGCGTGTGCTGGCGACACCATCAACCTGTATTCAGTTTATGCCTGATTCAGATGACTTTGCCTTAGATGACAATAATCCTGGTTGGCGTTATTTAGAACTAACCCGTGATGGAAAAATCATAACCAGTGTGCATCGTGTTGATGGCGATCAATTTAAACCAAAACTTGATGCTGAAGGTTACTGATGCCATCGTTATTGATTTATTTACACGGTTTCAATAGTTCACCATCATCATTGAAAGCGCAGCAAATGATGGCTTATTGTCGTGAACATCGACCTGATATCAAGTTTGTAGCCCCTCAATTACCGAGCTATCCGGCGCAAGCCAGTCAATATTTAGCCCAATTGGTTGAGCAATACAATGATCGCTATACGATTGGCGTCGTTGGTAGTTCGTTAGGGGGATATTTAAGCGCATGGCTCAGTGAGCGTTATCAGTTGCCTGCGGTATTAGTCAATCCTGCGGTTAAGCCTTATCAATTACTTGCGAATTACCTCGGGCCACAACAAAACCCGTATAGCGGTGAAAAGTATGTGTTGGCATCGCAACACATTGATGAGCTAAAAGCGCTTGAAGTGATAAACATTAGTTATCCTCAACAACTATGGGTACTATTGCAACAAGGTGATGAGGTGCTTGATTATCGTCAAGCAGCATCAAAATATGCACACTGTCGGCTAACAATTGAAGCTGATGGTGATCATAGTTTTTGCCAATTTGAACGTTTTCCCGCCACCATTCTTCAATTCTTAGGGTTATAACCGGACTTATCTGTTCATTGAGTAACGAGATAGGCTACCCTATAAATCAAGTTATGTGCATTAGCATAAAATCGATACCCAGTTTATGTCCCTTTTTAGTGATACTGAAAAGAGACCCGACTCACTGAATGTGAGTTTTCCGCTGACTCTCGCTTGACAACACCGCGAGGGTTACTGACTATTGTTTGCAAAATTTTCTCGTAAATTTCCTTGATATGACAGATCAAAGCTATAACGCCGGAGCCATTGAGGTTCTAAATGGCCTTGAGCCAGTACGCCGCCGTCCGGGTATGTATACCGATACGGTAAGACCTAACCACCTAGGTCAAGAAGTTATCGATAACAGTGTCGATGAAGCCTTGGCTGGACATGCTCGTAAAGTCGAAGTCATTCTTCATGCCGACCAGTCATTAGAAGTGATTGATGATGGCCGTGGTATGCCGGTCGATATTCATCCAGAAGAAGGTGTTTCTGGGGTTGAGCTTATTCTATGTAAATTACATGCCGGAGGTAAATTCTCGGGTAAAAACTATCAATTTTCAGGTGGTTTACATGGGGTAGGTATTTCGGTTGTAAACGCCCTCTCTAATCGGGTTGAAGTCACGGTTAAACGTGATGGTCAAGTGTATCAAATTGCATTTGAAAATGGCGATAAAGTCTCTGAATTAGAAGTCATTGGTACTTGTGGTCGTCGTGCAAAAGGCACCAAAGTGCATTTTTGGCCAAACCCTAAATACTTTGATAGCGCTAAGTTTTCTGTTACGCGCCTGAAAAGTAATTTAAAAGCCAAGGCAGTATTGTGTCCAGGCTTAGAAATCATCTTTACCAATAAAATCACTAATGAAACAATACGTTGGTGCTACGAAGATGGTTTGAAAGATTATTTAGCCGAAGGTGTTAAAGGCTATACATTATTACCAGAAGAGCCATTTACTGGTGTCTTTAGTGGTGCCACTGAAGCTGCCGATTGGGCGCTGCTATGGTTGCCAGAAGGCGGTGAGCTGATCACTGAAAGTTACGTTAACCTGATTCCAACCGCCCAAGGTGGTACTCACGTTAACGGTTTACGCCAAGGTTTACTTGATGCGATGCGTGAGTTCTGTGAATTCCGTAATTTATTACCACGAGGCGTAAAACTAACAGCTGATGATATTTGGGATCGCTGTGCTTACGTGTTATCGGTAAAAATGCAGGATCCACAATTTGCCGGTCAAACGAAAGAGCGTTTATCGTCACGTCAATGTGCGGCATTTGTTGCAGGTGTAGTAAAAGATGCCTTTAGTCTATGGCTTAATGAGCGCCCACAACTAGCGGAGTTATTGGCCGAAGTTTGTATTGCTAATGCCCATCGTCGTATGCGCGCTAGTAAGAAAGTGGTGCGTAAGAAAATTGCTTCAGGTCCTGCTTTGCCAGGTAAATTAGCTGATTGTTCACAACAAGACTTAAACCGCACTGAATTGTTTTTGGTCGAAGGTGACTCGGCAGGTGGCTCAGCCAAACAAGCCCGTGATCGAATGTTCCAAGCTATCATGCCCTTACGCGGTAAGATATTGAATACTTGGGAAGTTTCCTCTGATCAAGTGTTGGCATCAGAAGAAGTACATAATATTTCTATTGCATTGGGTATTGATCCAGACAGCGGCGATTTAAGTGGCCTACGTTACGGTAAAATCTGTGTCCTTGCCGATGCGGACTCGGATGGTTTGCACATTGCGACCTTATTGTGTGCTTTATTTATGAAGCACTTTGAAGCTTTAGTCCGTGCTGGGCATGTGTTCATTGCAATGCCGCCACTTTATCGTATCGATCTAGGTAAAGAGGTGTTTTATGCGCTTGATGAAGCGGAAAAAAATGCCATCCTTGAACGTCTAAGCGGTAAGCGAGGCAAGGTTAACGTGCAGCGCTTTAAAGGACTGGGTGAAATGAACCCATTGCAATTACGTGAAACTACCATGGATCCTAATACTCGTCGTTTGGTGCAACTGACTATTGATGACGATAGTGAAACCAATGAGATGATGGATATGCTGCTCGGCAAAAAACGCGCAGAAGATCGTCGTCATTGGTTGCAAAGTAAAGGCGATATGGCGGAAGTGTAATTCCTCTCCACGTATATTATTTTTTAAATCGGCAAACATTATGTTTGCCGAATCGCATTATTTAAGACGGATTATCTCACGATGACTGATGTCTCTATGGATGGCGTTGAACAGCTTCCACTTAGAAAGTTTACTGAAGACGCTTATTTAAATTACTCCATGTATGTGATCATGGATCGTGCCTTGCCTTTTATTGGTGATGGCTTAAAACCAGTACAACGTCGTATTATTTATGCGATGTCTGAATTAGGTTTGAACGCAACAGCAAAATATAAAAAATCGGCACGTACAGTTGGTGACGTATTAGGTAAATTCCATCCACACGGTGACTCAGCGTGTTATGAAGCGATGGTGCTGATGGCACAACCTTTCTCCTACCGTTATCCATTAGTCGACGGTCAAGGTAACTGGGGGGCGCCAGATGATCCGAAATCTTTTGCAGCAATGCGTTATACCGAATCACGTTTATCACGTTTTTCCGAAGTATTACTCTCAGAGATAAATCAAGGTACAGCTGATTGGGTACCAAACTTTGACGGTACTATGCTTGAGCCTAAAATGTTACCTGCACGGCTGCCGCATATTTTATTGAATGGTATTACCGGTATCGCTGTTGGTATGGCAACGGATATTCCACCGCATAATGTGCGTGAAGTCGCCAATGCTGCAGTGCACATGATCGAGAACCCAAGCGCTGATCTTGATCAATTGATGGAATTTGTTCAAGGTCCTGATTACCCAACCGAAGCTGAGATCATCACTTCAAAATCAGATTTAAAGAAGATGTATGCCACTGGCCGTGGTAGCGTAAAAATGCGCGCGATATGGCATAAAGAGAATGGTGATATTGTTATTACCGCGCTGCCACATCAGACATCGGGTGCTAAATTATTAGAGCAAATTGCCGCGCAAATGCGGGCTAAAAAGCTGCCAATGGTGGAAGATTTACGTGATGAATCTGATCATGAAAATCCGACTCGAATTGTGATTGTGCCACGCACTAATCGTATTGATTGCGATCAGCTGATGAATCATTTATTTGCATCAACTGATTTAGAAAAAAGTTTTCGCGCTAACATTAACATGCTTGGGTTAGATGGTCGTCCACAAGTAAAAGGCTTGGTGACAATCATTAAAGAATGGCTTGAGTATCGTCGTAGTACCGTACGTCGCCGTTTGCAATACCGTCTTGATAAAGTGATCGCTCGATTACATATTTTAGAAGGTTTATTGGCAGCTTACCTTAATATTGATGAAGTGATTGAGATCATTCGTAGTGAAGATGATCCAAAAGCTGAGTTAATGTCACGTTTTGATTTAACCGTGACTCAAGCCGATGCGATTTTAGAAATAAAACTGCGCCAGTTAGCCAAGCTTGAAGAAATTAAGATCCGTGGTGAATTAGAGGAATTAGCCAAAGAGCGCGATCAACTTGAAAAGCTGCTAGGTTCTGAGCGTCGTTTAAATACCTTGATCAAAAAAGAAATTATCGCAGATGCTGAAAAGTACGGCGATGATCGTCGTTCACCATTGGTTGAGCGAGCAGAAGCTAAAGCGATGACGGAACGTGACTTACTACCAAGTGAAGCAATCACAGTGGTGCTGTCAGACAAAGGCTGGATCCGTCATGCTAAAGGGCACGAGGTTGATCCTGTGACCTTAAATTATAAGTCAGGTGATAATTATCTTGCTCATGCTCGCGGTAAGAGCAATCAACCAGCCATATTCTTAGGCTCTGATGGTCGCAGCTATGCGCTTGAATCACATAGTTTGCCATCGGCACGTAGCCAAGGCGAACCGATCACTGGTCGTTTAAACTTAACCCCTGGCACGAATATGCGCCAAGTTATGATGGCTGAAGATGATCAGTTATGGCTTATGGCATCGGATGCGGGTTATGGCTTTATCTGTAAGAGCAGTGATATGGTATCTAAAAATAAGAGCGGTAAAGCCTTATTAACAGTACCTGAAAATGCCTTGGTTTTACCGCCTCAACCAGTTGCTGATCTTAATAATGATCAAATTATGGCGATCACTAATGAAGGTCGAATGTTGTTATTCCCGATAAAAGACTTACCGCAATTAGGTAAAGGAAAGGGCAATAAGATCATCAATATTCCATCAGCACGCTCAAAAGCTCGCGAAGAATTCTTATCTTATTTGGTTGTTCTTACTGCCGATAGCCATGTTACCTTGTATGCTGGTAAACGTAAGTTAAGCTTAAAACCAACGGATCTTGAAAACTTCCGTGGTGAGCGAGGACGCCGCGGATCGATGTTACCACGTGGATTACAGCGTGTGACTGAGATTGATGTTGACTCACCACAAACACTCAGTGATGAGCAAATTATCGAGAATTAATACTCGTTATATAGACAACAGAACCCTCATTTATTGGGGGTTTTAAATGATTTATTTGCGTGAGTTGTGGTGTTGTTGGTTAAGGTGTTAACCCACATAACAGGTGTTATTTTCCTTACTGTGGGTATACTAGCGCACACTTGTTCGCTGAGGAATGTTTGAATGATTTATATTTTACGCCTGATTGCGATCGCAATTTTTGCCATCGTAACCTTTGTCTTTGGCTGTGGTTATTGTTTATTAAGCCCACGTAACCCTAAACATGTTTATACTTTTGGACGCCTGTTTAGCAAGATGTCACGGGTGTTAGGGATTAAGCTTGAAATTCGTTACGCTGACGGTGCTGAGCAAGTAGGCTCTGCTGTTTATATTGCTAATCATCAAAATACTTATGATTTATTTACTGTTTCTGGTGCAATTATGCAACGTACCGTGACGGTCGGTAAAAAAAGCTTAGTCTGGATCCCATTATTTGGGCAGCTATACTGGATCACAGGTAATATTCTGATTGATCGTGCAAATCGCAGTAAAGCGGTCGGCACTATTGGTCAAGTGGTTGAGAAAATCAAAAAAAACAAAGTGTCTGTATGGATGTTTCCTGAAGGTACTCGCTCACGTGGTCGTGGCTTATTACCGTTTAAAACAGGTGCATTTCATGCTGCAATTGGCGCCCAAGTACCAGTTGTGCCGATTGTGTGTAGCTCAACCGATAAAGTAAGACTTAACCGCTGGAACAACGGTGTGGTGATTGTTGAGCTAATGAAACCAATCAGCACCGTGGGTTTAGAAAAAGAAGATGTACGTAAATTATTGACCCAAAGCCGTGACATAATGGCCGCTAAACTAGAACAACTAGATCAAGAAGTTGCGGAGCGCAATAAACATTAATTTTAGCTATTTAACGCTTAATAAGTATAACCAAAACAGATGGTATAAGTATTATTAACAAGGACATGTTTTCTGAGCATGTCCTTGTTTTGTTTTATAGTTAGTGAATAACGATAAACAGTATTTAGTGATAGAAGTAGAAGATGATCATGACTGAAGAATATGTAGTATTAGTAGATGAGCAAGGCCATGAACTTGGCTTACAAGAAAAAATGCAAGCTCACCGTGATGGTTCACTGCATTTGGCCTTTTCTGTATTACTTTACCGTGATACGGCTTCTGGGCGTGAATATTTATTACACCAACGCGCATTAGAGAAATACCATAGTGGTGGTTTGTGGACCAATACTTGTTGCTCTCATCCTCGTCAGGGGGAAACGATGAGTCAAGCAGGTGTGCGTCGCTTACAAGAAGAAATGGGCATTACTTTAACAACCAGCTTAACAGATATCGGTAATTTCTGTTATTTCGCTAATTTAGATCATCAGTTGATCGAACATGAATTAGATCATGTGCTTATTGCTGATGGTAAGGGGTTGGTGTTTACGCCTAACTCGGCAGAAGTGATGGCATATCGTTGGTGGTCTATGGCTGAATTAGCATTGCAATTACAGCAGGCACCGCAGTTATTTACGGCATGGTTTGCACAAGTATTAGACCTTGCAGAGCAAACATATCGTTAGTTGTTGCAGCAAACAGCGATCACTGATTTCAGTCTCGTGATCGCTATTTCAGCATTATTTGCGTACTGCAATCGCTTCAATTTCAATTTTCACATCTTTAGGTAGACGCGCAACCTCAACACAAGAACGAGCAGGGTAAGGCGCATTATGTTCATCAAAGAATGCACCATAGACCTCATTTACCGCACCAAAATCATTCAGATCTTTAACAAATACCGTCATCTTAACGATATCAGCAACACCTAAGCCTGATGCTTCTACAACCGCTTGAACGTTATCTAATGATTGACGTGTTTGAGCTGCAATATCTTCTGCAACTTCACCTGTTAGTGGGTTTACTGGAATCTGGCCTGATGTCATTACCATGTTACCAAGATCAACACCTTGTACATAAGGACCGATCGCTGCAGGCGCTTGCTCTGTATGAAGAATTTTTGTCATGAGTTATCCTATTTATGATCATTAAAAGGCGTAATAATTACCTTTAACCATGGATTGATATGGGGGCAATAAACCTATATTCAACTAATAATGATCGTTATCAGTGGCTACTGTAGTCCTAAACGTTGTTTTACAACCAACAGGCATTGGTTAATGCGTGTAATGTCTTTGGGCGCAACCATAACGGTATCATTACCGCCAATGGTGCCTAATATATCCACATGAGGTTGCATATCGATTAATCTTGCTACTAATTGTGCACCTCCTGGATGGGTTTTTATCACTACAACTAACTGGTTGTGACTAACAAATTCAATTTGTGATGCAATCGAAGCATTAATTTTAATGGGTTCATTTTCAGCAGTTAGACAATAAATTTTTTTACCAGCAGCATTAGGCACCTTAGCAACACCAAGCCTTAATAGTAGCCGTGATACCGTTGATTGACTGATATCATGAAAACCTAATTGAATTAACTGTTCTCGAATATCATCTTGTGTTGTAAAACTTTGCTGTTGTAATAAGCGTTTACATGCTGATGTCATATTATCATTACAATAATTATGATCGATTGCTGGGGCTTGGGTATCCATGCTTGGTCACTCCTTGGCAATGTATGGATCAATAATACATTGGACAATACAGGTTATTGGTGTCGCTATTATGAGGCTGTAGTTTGTGCTATTAATGTGCGCAGTTGCATATTGATGGTAGCAATTATAATGTAGCGGAGATATGACCATTATCACCAAATAACAAACGTTATAGGTAATTATTGTAGTGAATGATAGTAATGTGATGCGAGTTTGCGTTATGGATTACTTTTTCCTAAAAAATACCCAGTAATGATAATGACGTGTTTGAGTTAGTTGTCATCACTAATTACTGGGTAAGATATAGTCTGTTTTAGCTATTAGATTCAGTCACGATTTGGCGTGAGAATACTTTTTCGCAGTACTTACATTTTAATTGAATATCAGCTTTTTTAGTCAATACCTTAAAGCCACTATTAACCGGTTCACCATGTGAAATACAGTTGCTATTTGGGCATTTAAAAATGGTGCTGATAAATTCAGGTAGTGATAAGTTAAGTTTCTTTACCACCGCATAATTTTCAATTTGATTGACTGTAGCCTGTGGCGCGTAAAGCGCTAATTGGTTGGCCTGATCTTCGCTAACAAACACATTTTCAATCTTGATTAGATCTTTAGCACCTAATGCTGATGAGGGTAAATTAAGACCAATAGTCACGCGTTCGTTAGTGCCGTCAATATTAAATAATTTCAGGATTTTAATACCAACATTTGCAGGAATATGATCGATAACGGTGCCGTTTTTAATTGCTTCAACTTTGAGTTGGGTCTCTTTAACCATGATCGTCATTCCTCTTATAGGGTTTCATTAAGTACAAGTGCAAGTAACGCTTGACGTGCATAGACGCCATTCTCAGCTTGTTGGAAGAAATAAGCATGCTTAGTCTTATCAACATCAACCGTAATTTCATCAACCCGTGGTAGCGGATGCAATACTTTTAGATTGTCACGGGCGTTGTCTAGCATGCTCGCTGTAAGGATATAGGCTGCTTTCATGTGTACATATTCCGACTCATCAAAACGCTCTTTTTGTACACGAGTCATGTAAAGAATATCCAGTTCAGGGATCACATCTTCCATGTTGCTGTGTAAGCTATAGCTAATTCCAGCGTCATCTAATTCTTCGCAAATATAATCAGGCATAGCCAATACTTCTGGGGCGATGAAGAAGAATTTAACATCATTAAACTTTGACAGTGCTTGAGTGAGTGAATGCACTGTACGGCCATATTTTAAATCACCGACAAAGGCAATATTAATCCCATCTAATCGACCTTGAGTTTCATAGATAGTAAACAGATCCAATAATGTTTGGGTTGGATGTTGATTGGCGCCATCACCACCATTGATAACCGGGACACCATTAGAAAATTCAGAGGCTAACCGAGCAGCACCTTCTTGTGGATGACGCATAACAAATGCATCAACATAAGAGGTAATCACCTGTACCGAATCCGATAATGTCTCGCCTTTATTGGCAAGCGAAGTGTTTCCTGGCGAGTCAAATCCGACCACAGTACCGCCTAGGCGTTGGATAGCCGTTTCAAAAGAAAGACGGGTACGGGTTGAAGGTTCAAAGAAGCAACTGGCAATGACTTTATTTTGCAGTAACGTTGGGTTTGGCTCCGCTTTTAGTCTTGCAGCAGTATCAACAATAAGCTCTAGTTCAGCACGATTAAGCTCGGGGATGGAAATAATATGCTTTTTAAACAGCGAATTAGCCATGGCTTCTTTCCCTATGATGGTGTGATTAAATTGAATTTTTGGTGTTGCTAAATTTTAGACAAAAAAAAGCCCCCTACTAAAAGGAGGCTTTTTTTTGAAAAATAGTAAAAATAAAATAACCAACCATCATCAAAGGATGATTACAGCAGCTTAATTTTGCGGTGATGGCAGGTTTCATTTTTTATCTCTTGCTGGGCAAATTGCAAGGATTATACCGTCTATTTTTTATGGCGCAAGCGTTTGCGTTAACTATTCAACGGATGGATTTTTATGCAATTATAAGGGTGATTTTTTAACGCTTATTTTTAGGTATTTGATTGAAATTAAATGTTTTTTTGTTGGTGTTAAAAAACATAGTTGAAACAATATGCAACTGCCGCTCAAGTGAGCGGCAGTCGAATTATAGCGTAAGCATTTAAACTTGAGTGCTTAGTTGCCTAGTGTCGCAACCATTACTGCTTTAATGGTGTGCATGCGGTTTTCAGCTTCATCAAATACAATTGAATGTGATGACTCAATCACTTCATCGGTCACTTCCACTCCTTTTGATAATACTGGATACGCTTGAGCTAATTCTTTACCAACAGCAGTATCTTCACCATGGAAAGCGGGTAAACAGTGCATAAATTTCACATGTGGATTTCCCGTTGCTTTTAACATTGCCATATTGACTTGGTAAGGCAACATTAAATTAATTCGCTCTGCCCATGCTTCTTTGGCTTCGCCCATTGATACCCATACATCAGTGTAAAGGAAGTCACACCCCTGAACACCTTCTTGAACATCTTCTGTCATAGTGATTTTAGCCCCTGTTTCAGCTGCAATTTCACGACATTGAGCAACAAGTTCAGCATCTGGCCAAAATGTTTTTGGTGCGACTAGACGAATGTCCATCCCCATTTTCGCAGCACCAACCATTAATGAATTACCCATGTTATTGCGTGCATCACCAAGGTAAGCAAATGACATTTGGTGTAATGCTTTGCCACGGCCGTGTTCTTGCATGGTTAGAAAATCAGCTAGAATCTGCGTAGGGTGGAATTCATCGGTTAAACCATTCCACACTGGCACGCCAGCATAGGCGCCAAGCTCTTCAACAATGGCTTGTCCAAAGCCACGGTACTCAATACCATCGTACATACGGCCTAATACGCGAGCGGTGTCTTTCATTGATTCTTTATGGCCAATCTGAGAGCCTGAAGGGCCTAAATAAGAAACTTGAGCACCTTGGTCAAAAGCTGCGACTTCAAATGCGCACCGAGTACGGGTTGAGGTTTTTTCAAAGATCAACGCAATGTTTTTACCTTTAAGGCGTGGTTGCTCATAGCCATTGTATTTTGCTTTTTTTAATTCAGCCGAAAGCTCAAGTAAATGTTGAATCTCACGAGGAGTGAAATCAAGTAATTTTAGGAAGTTACGATTACGAAGATTAAAAGCCATGATGTATCCCTCTTAAGGTTCAGTATCTCTTCGACTGAATCTTTTATGTTATGATTGAGTTACTCGATAATGATCAATGTTAATAATATGTTTATCTTATTTCTTATCGTTTGTGAATGGTTATTCTACTTGTCTGCAATAATATTTGTTCCCGCGAGACCTTTTAGAATTTCTAAACCGTCATGTAACGCACCTATTCCGACCAATTTTCCGCCTTGTTTGATAAATTCACACGAAGCCTCGATCTTGGGACCCATAGAGCCGGCATCAAAGCTGTACTGCGATAATGCGCGTGGCGTGGTGCTGGTAATGGCTTTTTGAGTTGCTTGGCCCCAATCCAGATAAACAGCGTCTGCATCGGTTAAAATTAGCAATGCATCAGCATTTAACTGTTTAGCCAAATAAGCGGCTGACATGTCTTTATCGATCACAGCTTCAACACCGACCAGTTTGTTATTTTCGCGTTTAACCGGAATACCGCCGCCGCCAGTACAAATAACTAAGTGATCACGTTTAATTAAGGTTTCGATGGCATCGCATTCAACAATGCCAATGGGTTGTGGGCTTGGCACCACGCGACGGAAATATTGGCCGTCAGCTTTTACTGTCCAGTGAAACTTCTCTGCTAACTCACGCGCTTCAGCCTCTTGATACACAGGGCCAATAGGCTTAGTTGGATCGGCAAAAGCAGGATCTTGTGGATCAACGAGCATTTGAGTGAGCATGCAAGATACATCTTGTTGTGGCAGTAAATTTTTCAGTTCTTGCATTAAGATGTAACCAATCATGCCTTGGGTTTCTGATCCCAATACGTCTAATGGATAAGGCATGACTTTTTTATATTCCAACCCTTGCAGCGCCAGTAGCCCGACTTGTGGACCATTGCCATGCACCAGCACCACATTATATTGCTGGGCAATTTCTGCGATGGTTTTAGCTGCTGTAGCAATGTTTTGACGTTGAATGCTAGCTTCTAAAGGCTCACCACGGCGTAATAAGGCGTTACCACCAAGGGCAACAACAACAGTTTGTTTAGTCATAGTTGTGTATCTCCACATTTATTGGTGGCTGGTCGATAGGCGCTCCAGCCTTTGTTATTGGGTTAAATACCATCACGCTCAATTGGGCAGCTCATACAGCGAGCACCACCACGGCCACGACCAAGTTCATCACCAGGAATTGGAAGTACTGTGATACCAGCTTTATCGTACTTTTCATTGGTGTAAGTGTTGCGCTCATAACCAATAACGACACCAGGACTTACCGTTAATACGTTGTTAGCATCGTTCCATTGCTCACGTTCAGCTTCAAAGTTATCGCCACCGGTGGTAATTAAATTAAGCTGATCAACGCCTAAAGCTTTTTCAATAGCATGGACAAAATAGTTTTCTTGTTTGGCTTTAACACTGCCATAAGCATCACCAGTGAGACTCCAGCATTGAACGTCTTTACGGATCACTTCAGGATAGACAGAGAAGGTATCTTCGCGCATGTGGGTCATCACGGTATCGAGGTGCATGCATGAGCGATGTTTTGGTAATTCCATTGCGATGACTTGCTTGGCTTGACCGTGTTTAAATAAGCTCGCCGCTAATGCTTCAACACCTTGTGGCGTAGTGCGCTCAGACATTCCGATTAATACGCTGCCTTTTCCGATAACTAAAACATCACCGCCTTCAATAGTCGATTTGTCATAAGCATTTTGGTCATCGCCAAAGTATTTAATGAAATCTTGGCCTGCAAAGGTTGGATGCCAGCGGTAAATAGCGCGCAAATGGTTGGTTTCACGCTGACGTGCTTCTTTGGCCATCGGGTTAATAGACACACCGCCATAAACCCAGCATGAGGTATCACGAGTAAAAAGATGATTTGGCAATGGCTTGATAATAAAATCACAAGGCGAATGCATCTTTTGCATAATAGAGGATGATTGCAGTGGTAATTCGGCGTAACTTAAGCCACCTAATAAAATTGACGCTAGTTCAGCATGAGGTAAATCAGCTAAGAAACAGCGAATATCATTAGCGAAGGTATCACCAAAACGGTAATTTGATATTTGAGTTGATAATAGCCAATCTTTAGCTTCTGGAATGGCTAACGTTTCGCTTAACATGGTTTGTAATAATAAAACTTCAACACCTTGTTGGCGTAAAGTATTAGCAAATACATCATGTTCTTTACCTGCTTTTTCAACAGATAAAACATCATCAAATAATAAATCTTGGCAATTAGAAGGTGTAAGATTATTTAAAGCACGCTCTGGACGATGAATGAGTACGCGGCGTAGTTGACCTATTTCAGAACCCACATAAAAGTTACTCATGATAGTATCTCTCTATATATGCCTGTCAGTGATTGGCTATGTTTAAAGTTACGAAGCGTTAAATAAGTATTACGTGTTGTTGATGTTATTGATTCTACGTAGTTAGTGTTATTTATATAAGATCGTTATCACACTTTAATTATTAATGACTTAGCTGGTTTGAGATGGTTATTTACCAAAAGATAGCATCGGTAAATAAAGGTAGTTACCGATTTATTATGTGTTTATGCTGTTTTTTTAAAGGTAAGTTTGTTTTCAAGTTGTTGTTTTTGTTGTTTATTTTATTTTAATATGAAATGTTATGCACTTAATTTTTTAAATTAAGTATTAACAGTTGAAAATATTATTCAATGAATATGCGTAGATATATTAAATAACCCCTACTTTTATACTTTAAATAATACCATAATGTTTTTTTTGTGATGGGGGTTTACTATTTTATTTAATGATTTGGTGTTATTTTTTGATTTTAAATATGTTGTCTGAGAGAAATAGAGAAATAGAGAAATAGAGAAATAGAGAAATAGAGAAATAGAGAAATAGAGAAATAGAGAAATGAAGAAATAGAAAAACAGAGAAATAGAGGAGTAGAAAAGAGAATATATTGGCTGTAAGGCTAACGGTGTAAATAATTAACTATTGCTGCAAATTAAGCGTAATAACAAGCGAGTTATCGTTATCAGTATAATAAAAAACCGCCCGTAGGCGGTTTTATTAATGAAGAGAATGTTAAGAGTAAATGAGCAAACTAGACTAATATTACGCCGATACTTAATACCACCATCGTAAATACAATAATAATACCCAGTAATGGTGCGACCCATTTTAACCATCTTACATACGGAACACGGGCAATAGCCAGTCCTCCCATGACCACTGCAGAGGTCGGTGTAACCAGGTTAACCACGCCTGACGCTGATTGATAAGCTGTGACAACCAGATCGCGGCCTACACCTGAAAAATCAGCTAATGGTGCCATGATTGGCATGGTTAATACCGCTAAACCTGAGGTCGATGGCACTAAAAATGACAGTAATATCTCTAAAATATACATCACATTAATAAACACCACCGCAGATAGCCCAGTAACGATATGTTCGGCTGAGTTTAAAATGGTGTCAGTGATCATACCGCGATCCATGATCACCACAATGCCGCGAGCGATACCGATAATCAATGCCACGCCTAGTAGATCGCGCGCACCATCAATAAAGCTGGTAGAGAAATCTTCCTCGCTCATGCGTGATACCAAGCCAATCAAAATTGAGGCGCCGAGGAACATTGCTGATATTTGTGGCATCCACCAACCCGCGATGGCTACGCCATAAATCATCACCGCAAAAGAGAGACCAAAAATAGCCAAAATAACTTTACGGGTAGTAGTGAACTCAAGCATTTGATCTGATTGATTACTTAAGAAGTGGGCTTTATTTTGTTCATATTGGTCATACACAATTGATTTAGTTTGATCTTCTCGCACCATTTTTGCGTAGCGCATAACATAACCGACACAGATTAACCAACCGATAGTGAGGATAATAACCCGTAACATTATGCCATCAGTAAAAGGGATCCCTGCAGCATTAGACGCAATAACAGTAGCAAAAGGATTGATGGTTGAGCCGAGGGTGCCGATGCCAGCTCCCAATAATACTGTTGCAGCAGCAACCAAAGGATCAAACCGCGCAGCCATCATCACTGGAACAAGCAGGGTATAAAAAGGTAATGATTCCTCAGCCATGCCATAAATAGTACCGCCAGCGGCAAACAGTCCCATTAAAATTGGGATCATTAATTCTTCTTTGCCATGTAAGCGAGCTGTGACACGTTCAATACCGGCATCAATTGCTCCGGTTTTAGTTACTAGTCCTAAAAAGCCACCAATAATTAAAATAAACAATGACACATCAATCGCTGCGGCTTCATAAGACTCATGGTTATAGAATCCATCAATAGGGGCCAATAGCACGTCAATAACCCCCTGTGGGTTACTTTCTACTGCTTTATAAGTACCTGTAATGGGCACTTCTTTACCCAGTTCGGCATTCATCTGACGATCATATTGTCCAGCAGGTACTACCCATGTCAGGGCGGCAACAAACGCAATTAGAGTAAATAAAATGGTGTAAGCCGATGGGAATTTTAATTGAGCAAAAAAGCTTTTCTTTTGCGGTTTAATTTCGGTGTGTGTCGTCATGGTTATCTCCTGCACCATTGGTTAGTGATAACCATAAGGTGTGTTTGTCTGCATGAGTGGTAATAATCACTTATGAATAAATAAGGGAACAAACAATAAACGTAACTTATTAAATGGGTGTTGCTGAGTGTGTAAGTCGCTAATAAACAGCCTCATTTTTTGTGGTGGCGTTATGATTCTAAAGCGGAATATAGTTACTAACTCAACCATTGTTCACAGTTTTTTTGTATCAAAATTAGTGCATCACAGTATTAATTTTAGCTGAGGGATATTCGCGTAAAAAAAATGGGTGGCTATGCGAATGATGATTATACGACATGAGGATAAGAGCTTATGTTGCCGCTATTGTACAGTAATCAATAAAATCAGTATGGAATATTATGCATATTAATGAGTATTTGGTGGTTTAACCTTAATTGATTAATGGTTGATTAAGATCAATTTAGGTCTGGTATATACGTAACATATGGTAATTGAGTGCAAACCATGCGATATTTGCCAGCAAATTTATTCCATAGGTGGAGTGATACCATGTCTTACGCAGAATTGATTGCAGAGCAAAAAGAAGAAACGCGCGAAATTATTGCCGCATTACTTGAAGATGGCAGTGAGCCTGAGGCGCTTTACACTATTGAGCACCATTTCTCTGCAGACACCTTTGAAGAGCTAGAAGCGGCTGCAGTTGAAGCATTTAAACTTGGTTTTAATGTTTTAGAAGCAGAAGAGCTAGAACTTGATCCTGAAGATGGCGGCGGCAAAGTTGTATGTTTTGATGCCGTAATGGAATCCGCTCTAAACGCAGAATTAATTGATGAGCAAGCTGAAAAGCTAATTAAACTGGCTGAAAAGCACAACATCGATTATGACGGTTGGGGTACTTACTTCGAATCTGACGAAGATGATGAAGAAGAGAATGAAGACGAAGAATAAATCGTCATAATATCACTCTGTTCTTAAAAGCCGGCATTTTGCTGGCTTTTTCTACTTTTTGGCGGTGATATCAAATTTTGATATCAATAACATGATAGAAATTTACTCGTGATCACTGTCTGTAATCACAACGCGTGTAAATCTTTCCAATTATCCTCATACATTTAAATCATACTGAATAATTCAGTATTGGAGTGATTGATGACAATCTCACTTAATGGCCAGTGGTTGCTTGCGTGTGTGCAACGTTCAGCAATTCAAGACCTTCATATTAATTTGCCGGGTGATGTTCACTCTGCATTATATGCAGCTGGAGAGATCCCTGATCCTTATTGGGCAACCAATGAAAAAAAAGTTCAGTGGGTTGGTGAGTGCGACTGGATTGTCAGCCGCCACTTTGAATTAACAGCCGAACAGCTAACCTGCAATGCCATGGATTTGGTGTTGGAACAGCTGGATACGGTTGCTGAAATTCGTATTAATGGCCACACTGTTGCCGATTTTAATAATATGTTCATGCGTCATAAAGTGGATGTATTAAGTTGTCTGCAAGTTGGGACCAACCGGATTGAAATAGTATTACATCGTGCTGATTTAGCGGCTAAAAATCGAGCTGATAAATTACCATTTCCGTTACCTTGGGCCGAGGGCAATAACCAAATTCCATTTATGAATACGCTGCGTAAACCGCAATTTCATAGTGGTTGGGATTGGAGTATTTGCCTGTCGGTATTGGGGGTTTATGGTGATATTGTGCTGCAGCCGATTGAGCATGTTCGCATTAGTCATTTAGCCACTAAACAGAAATGGCACCAGCAAGAGTGTGAATTAGCGGTTACATTGCATTATGAAGTTGTGTCTGAAAAAGGGCTGGCTAATGCTGATGTTACTTTTGATGGCCAAACATTCCACCTGACGCTTGATCGTGAATCGACTAAAGCTTGTGTTATTTTTCGTATTGATAACCCTCGTCACTGGTGGCCTGCGGGTTACGGTAAACAGCAATTATATAAGTTAGCTTTAGAAGCTGATGGCGTTGCTATTACCAAGCAAATTGGCCTGCGTAAATTAGAACTTATCACCGAAGATGATGAGCATGGCCAAAGCATGGTGGTGATGGTCAATGATGTGCCCATTTCTGCTCGTGGTGCTAATTGGATTCCACTTGATGCCATGCCTGCGCGTATGACAGAACAGCGTTATCGTAGTTTACTTACCGATGCTGCTGCTGCCAATATGAACATGTTACGCGTGTGGGGCGGTGGCATGTATGAAAAAGATATCTTTTATAACCTGTGTGATGAATTAGGGTTACTTGTTTGGCAAGATCTGATGTTTGCCAATGCATTGTATCCATCAACGCCAGATTTTATTGCTGAAGTTGAACAAGAGGTTGAGTTTCAGGTTCGGCGTCTAAAAGATCACCCAAGTTTAGTGTTGTGGTGTGGAGATAATGAAGTGTTGGGGGCGATTGATCGTGATCCAGCATCGCGTCAGCACCGTGAAAAACACTTGATTAACTATGATCGTCTTAACCGTACTCTCGCTGAAGTGGTTGAGCGTGAAGATCCCTCACGACGTTTTTGGGCGAGCTCACCGTGCAATGGCGAATTAGATATTATCGACACTTGGCACCATGATCCGCAACGGGGTGATATGCATTGTTGGGATGTGTGGGACAGTGGTAAAGAATTTGATGCTTATTTGCAAGTGACGCCACGTTTTTGTTCTGAATTTGGTTTTCAATCTTGGCCATCATTACCAACCATCAAAAGTTGCTTGCCGGAACAAGATTGGAATATTAGCTCCCCAAGCTTTGAAAACCATCAGAAAAATAGCAATGGTAACTCGATCATTACCGAGATGTTTACTCGCTATTTCCGGTTTCCAAATGGGTTTGTCAATATGTTGTATTTATCGCAAGTGCAACAAGCATTAGCGGTCAAAACAGCCGCTGAATATTGGCGTACACAAAAACCGCTTAATCGTGGCATGCTATTTTGGCAGTTAAATGATTGTTGGCCCGTGAGTTCGTGGTCATCAATAGAGTACAGTGGTCGTTGGAAGCAATTGCATTATCATGCACGCCGCTTTTTCGCTCCACTAATGGCGACGTTTACTCGTGATCAACACGGGCTAAAGTTACATTTAGTCAATGATGGCCGTAAAAACACCGAGCTAAAAGGCGAAGTGGTGTGGCAAAGTTGGGAAGGGGAAATCCTTTATCGTGAACCGATTAATCAATATTTAGAAGCAGACTCAACCAAAGTGGTATGGGAGTGGCTCAATGAAGATTTAGACGGCCATGAACAAGATGGTTTTTTCCATGTTCATTTGCATAGTGGTCAGCAATTGATTGAGAACACTTGGTTGCCAGCACGCCCTAAGTACTGTGAGCTAGCGTGCCCTGATTTACGCTTTGAAGTCGCTGAACACAATAATGACATTGTGGTGATGCTAAGTAGCAGTAAGCCAGCTTTCTTTGTGCATTTAGAGTTTGAGGGCGAGGGAAGATTTGATGATTCAAGTTTTACCCTAGTACCTGAGCACCAACGCCAAATTAAATATATTGGCTCGGCTAGCTATGATGAAGTGGTACAGGGCCTGCGGGTTTATCACTTAAAGCAAAGTTACTAGCCATAACTAACAAACCCCTGCTTATGATAAGTCGTAAGCAGGGGTTTTGCGTTTTAATGATGCAAACACACCATCATTGACATTAGCTGCTGAGATGAATGTTGATGGCGTTGTTTCTTTTGCCACACTCGCTCATGAAAGTAATAAGCTAAGGTATTGATTGTTGGCTCGATCATCGCCATTGCCCCCCCAATCACTAAATCACCCGTTAATAAATACACCACACTAAATGCGACACTGAAATGCAGTACTGCAAAGCTGATTGTTTTTCGGCTTGGTGAGCTATATTGGGTCTGAACAAGCTTTTTGGTTTGCCATACTTTCTCATGGAAGTAAAAAGCAACGGTATTAACCATAGGTTCGATTAAAGCAATCAGGCCACCGATTAAAAGATTGCCCGTTAATAAGAATGCCAAGCTAAAAGCAACGCTAAAATGGATGATGGCAAAACTGAGGGTTTTCTTCATAAGGGTAATCTCATTAATTTGATGTAATGAGTATTACAAAAATAGTTTAATAGGTAAATTTGGTACTTTATATTCCACCAATAGGTAGAAGCTATTATTGTGGGTGTATTTAGATGAGGAGATTAAAAGTTGTAATGCAAAGAGCAATAAAAAACCGACGCCAAAGCGTCGGTTTTTATTGTTAGATCGTAGTTAAGACTTATAGCGCAGCAATTGTTGCTTTCTGCTCTGTTAGTTTAACCAATGTCTCTTCATAACCCGCTAGCTTTTCACGCTCTTTAGTGATCACGATTTCAGGCGCTTTAGCAACGAAGCCTTCGTTACTTAGCTTGCCAGAAGTGCGTTTGATTTCGCCTTCCATTTTCGCGATTTCTTTGTCTAAACGTGCAAGCTCTGCATCTTTATCGATCAAACCCGCCATTGGGATCATCAATTCAGATTTACCCACAAGTGCTGTTGCACAAGCAGGGGTAGCTTCACCGTCAGCTAATACTTTCACTTCTTCTAGTTTTGCTAGAGATTTCAGTACGGTTAGGTTTGCTTCAACGCGTGCAGTATCAGCGGCATCAGCGACTTTTAGCATGACTGATAATGGCTTGCTTGGCGCGATATCATATTCTGCACGTAGGTTACGAATGCTAGTGATAAATGCTTTAACAAACTCAATGTCAGTGATTGCTGCTTGGTCAAACTGTGCTTCATCAAACTGAGGCAATGCTTGATTCATGATGGTTTCACCTTCAACACCGTCAACCAGCGGCTTAACGCTCTGCCAGATTGATTCAGTGATGTAAGGTAATACTGGATGTGCAAGACGTAATGTCTTTTCTAATACAGTAATTAGCGTATGACGTGTTGCACGTTGTTGTGCTTCAGTGCCTTTCCATAGAACAGGTTTAGTTAGCTCTAGGTACCAGTCACAGAATTGGTTCCAGATGAACTCGTAAAGTACACCCGCAGCCATATCTAAACGGAAGTTATCAATATGGGTATTGAATTCTTTTGCCGCTAGTTGGAATTGTGATTCAATCCACTTATCAGCAACTGAATATTCAAGCTCGCTACCTGCTGCAAAACCACAATCTTGATCTTCTGTGTTCATAAGTACGTAACGACTTGCGTTCCATAGCTTGTTACAGAAGTTACGGTAACCTTCAAGACGCTTCATATCCCAGTTGATGTCACGGCCAGTTGAAGCCATAGCAGCAAGAGTGAAACGTAGCGCATCGGTACCGTATGGTTCAATACCTGCTTCAAATGTCTTACGGGTTGCTTTTTCAATCTTCGCTGCAAGTTGTGGTTGCATCATGTTACCGCAACGCTTTTCAACTAACGCTTCAAGATCAATACCGTCGATCATGTCGATAGGGTCGATTACGTTACCCTTAGACTTAGACATTTTATCGCCGTTTTCGTCACGGATAAGACCGGTTACGTAAACAGTTTTAAACGGTACTTGTGCTTTGCCGTCTTCATCTTTACAGAAGTGCATGGTCATCATGATCATACGTGCAACCCAGAAGAAGATGATATCAAAACCAGTTACCAACACATCAGATGGATGGAAGGTTTGAAGATCAGCGGTGTTTTCTGGCCAGCCTTGCGTACCAAATGTCCATAGTGCTGAAGAGAACCATGTATCAAGTACGTCATTGTCTTGGTTTAGTACCACAACAGGTGCTAGATTGTACTTTTCACGAACTTCTGCTTCGTTACGACCAACGTAAACTTTACCATCGTTATCGTACCAAGCAGGGATGCGGTGACCCCACCATAGCTGACGTGAAATACACCAGTCTTGAATATCACGCATCCAAGAGAAGTACATGTTTTCGTATTGCTTCGGTACGAACTGAATATCGCCATTTTCAACCGCTTGAATAGCTGGCTCAGCTAATGGTGCCGCGCGAACATACCATTGTGCAGTTAGCATTGGTTCAATAACCACGCCACCACGATCACCATAAGGAATGGTGAGATCGTGATCTTTAATTTCTTCTAGCAGACCTAGCTCGTCAAATTCAGCAACGATAGCTTTACGGGCTGCAAAACGCTCCATACCTTGGTATTTCGCAGGGATTTCAGTGCTGTAAACATCACTTTCTTCGCCGTTAGTGGTGAAGACTTCAGCCGCATCACGAATATCAGCGTTAAAGGTTAGAATGTTGATCATCGGTAGGCTATGACGCTTACCTACTTCGTAGTCATTGAAATCGTGTGCTGGTGTGATCTTCACACAACCAGTACCTTTATCCATGTCCGCATGCTCATCACCTAAAATAGGGATGCGACGGCCAACGATAGGTAGAATGATTTCTTTGCCGATCAGATCTTTGTAGCGTGGATCTTCAGGGTTAACTGCAACACCAGTATCACCCAGCATCGTTTCTGGACGTGTTGTTGCTACCACGATGTAGTCTTTACCGTCGGCTGTTTGTACGCCATCAGCAAGAGGGTAACGGAAGTGCCACATGTGACCTTTAACATCTTTGTTTTCAACTTCGATGTCAGAGATTGCTGTGTGTAGTTTTGGATCCCAGTTAACCAGACGCTTACCACGGTAAAGTAGATCTTCTTGGTATAGGCGAACGAAAACTTCTTGAACGGCATTTGATAGACCATCATCCATCGTGAAGCGCTCACGATCCCAGTCTACAGATGCGCCAAGGCGACGAAGCTGTTTGGTGATAGTGCCGCCAGATTCGTTTTTCCATTCCCAGATCTTATCGATGAAAGCATCACGACCGTAGTCATGTTTCGTTTTGCCTTCTTCAGCAGCGATCTTACGCTCCACAACCATTTGGGTAGCAATACCTGCGTGGTCAGTACCAACCTGCCATAGGGTGTTTTTACCTTTCATACGCTCACAACGAATCAAGGTATCCATAATGGTATCTTGGAACGCGTGGCCCATGTGTAGGCTACCTGTGACGTTTGGTGGCGGGATCATAATGCTGTAAGCATCTTTAGATGTATCACCATGAGGCTTAAAGTAGCCAGCCTCTTCCCAGCGCTGATATAGCGCTTGTTCAATTGATTGTGGGTTGTATGTCTTTTCCATAGCGCTCTTAGAAGGATTCTATGTGGAATTAAGGCGTCTCAGTAACAGCATTGGCAGTCGTAATTTGAATGCCAGCAAGGCGATAGGCCTTGTAACGTTCACGCGCCTGCTGTTTGAGCGTTTCATCGCAAGGGACAAAGTCTACCACTTGTGCAAAGCTAACCGCAAAATTTGCGACAATTTCGGCTAAATTAATTAATACTGCGCGGTGTCCGCTATAGCGTAAACCAGGCCAACCAATTTCAACCGGCGATCCGCCTCTTGGTCCTTCACCAATTAAATTGTGTGGGACAAAGTTGTCAGGATCTTGTTGCCATAGATACTCATCTATTTGTTCTGCTTGTTGTTTGTCTGCTGCAAGTAAGTAAACACGTAATCCTTGACGGTAACTCATAGCTGCGCAACGACAAGCAAAATGCCACTGAAAATCGCTATCAGCACCATCTTGATTATCATCTAATATATAAAACGTAGCATGAGTCATAAATTAATGTCCTAAAAGAAAAGGGCCAATGGCCCTTTTCTGAGTGTCTTATTCGACAATCTCTTGGCCTGCTCGATTGAGAAGGAATTGGACCAGCAATGGCACTGGGCGTCCAGTTGATCCTTTTGCTGCACCACCTTTCCAAGCGGTACCGGCAATATCAAGGTGAGCCCAATTATACTTCTTAGTAAAACGTGATAAGAAGCAAGCTGCAGTGATCGTACCTGCACCTGGGGTACCTAAATTCGCTATATCTGCAAATGGACTTGCAATCTGCTCTTGGTACTCATCGCTCATCGGTAGACGCCAAGCGCGATCGCCTGATTGCTCTGATGCATTAATTAACTCATGTGCTAATGGATTATGGTTACCCATTAAACCACTGATATGATGGCCAAGTGCCACCACACATGCGCCAGTTAATGTAGCAATATCAACCACACATTCAGGGTCAAAACGCTCAACGTAAGTTAATGCATCACATAATACTAAACGGCCTTCAGCATCGGTATTTAATACTTCAACTGTTTGACCTGACATGGTGGTTAAAATATCACCCGGACGGTAAGCACCGCCACCTGGCATATTTTCACAACCCGCTAGAATGCCGACAACATTGATCGGTAGGTTCAGTTTTGCCAGTGCTTTCATGGTACCAAATACAGAAGCGGCACCACACATGTCGTACTTCATTTCGTCCATTTGCGCACCAGGCTTGATAGAAATACCGCCTGAGTCAAATGTTAAGCCTTTACCAACTAATACAATTGGTTTGGTGTCTGGATCTGGGTGACCTTTATATTCAATCACCGACATCATGGCTTCATTTTTAGAACCTTGGCCAACTGCAAGGTATGATGTCATACCTAAAGACGCCATTTCTTGTTCACCAATGATTTTGGTCGTTACCGTTTCAAAATCATCAGCTAAACGACGAGCCTGTGAGGCTAAATAAGCAGGGTTTGCTACGTTAGGCGGCATATTACCAAGGTCTTTACTGGCTTTAACACCAGAAGAAATAGCAAGACCATGAGCAATGGCACGTTCGCCTAAAGACAGCTCGCGACGCGTTGGTACATTAAAAACTAATTTGCGTAGTGGACGGCGCGTCTCTGGCTTGTTACTTTTAAATTGATTAAAAGTGTAAAGGCTATCTTTGGTGGTTTCTACTGCTTGACGTACTTTCCAGTAGGTATCACGACCTTTAACGTGCAGTTCAGTAAGGAAACATACCGCTTCCATTGAACCGGTTTCATTAAGCGTGCTGATGGTTTTTTTGATGATTTGCTTATACTGGCGTTCATCAAGCTCACGCTCTTTACCACAACCAACAAGTAGTACACGTTCTGACAATACGTTTGGAACATGATGTAATAGCAACATCTGTCCTGGTTTTCCTTCAAGATCACCACGACGTAGTAATGAGCTTATATAGCCATCACTTATTTTGTCTAACTGTTCCGCGATTGGAGAGAGGCGACGTGGCTCAAATACGCCCACGACAATACACGCACTGCGCTGTTTTTCGGGGCTACCGCTTTTGACACTGAACTCCATGCGTACTCCTAACATCCTATAAAGACAATTAACGCTAAATGTTAGATAATACCACACTTGCTTGCTCTGCCGAGATTTCGGTATAGGCTTAAAGCGCGGACTTACATTCAGCTGAAAGATAAAAAAATAACTAATTTAACCAAAAACTATAGTGATTCCATCAAAAAAACAAGTTTTCTATGGGAATATAACGCGTGATTATTGTTAGGTATTTGACGAGAGAGACAGTAAAAAGCCAATTAGCCGTTCTTTTTGTGCTTTTTCTTGTTTTTATTAGCCAAAAATTCATTCGCATTTTAGCACAAGCGACGGATGGTTCGATCCCGAGTGATCTCATTGTGACGTTAATGGGGCTCTCTATTCCAGCAATGGCGTTGCTGATGTTACCACTGAGTTTATATATTGGTATTTTGCTGACCTTTGGTCGCTTGTATGCTGAAAGTGAAATTACAGTAATGAGCGCTACCGGTATGGGGAATAAATTTCTTATTCGTGCTGCCTTAGCGTTAGCCTTGATTACTGGCTCGATTGCAACCGCCAATGCATTGTGGGTTGCACCGTGGGCGCAATATAAAATTGAACAAATTACCGAACAAGCTAAAGCCGATCCGGGTTTAAATATGCTGGTTAAAGGGACGTTCCAGATGACACCCAACGGTTCTGGCGTGGTGTTCGTTAATGATATTACTGATAAAGGCTCAAAGCTGCACAATGTCTTTGTTGCCCAATTAAGAGCGCAAGATACGTTACAACCTAGCGTGATGGTGGCAAAACGTGGTTTTGTGACTGAGCAAGCCGATGGTCGCCAAATGTTGGATTTACAGCAAGGTACCCGTTATGAAGGTGTACCGACGCAGCTTAATTATGGCATCACTCAATTTGATGACTATCAAGCGTTAATTGGTCAGCGAAAAGTGAAGCAAGGCGACCGTGATTGGGAAGCAAAAACCACGGCTGAATTATTAAAAGATCCAACTAAAGCGGCGACGGCTGAGCTTCAATGGCGATTATCGTTAATTCTATGTATTCCGTTATTGGTGATGATTGTGGTGCCGTTGTCTGCGGTTAATCCGCGTCAAGGACGGTTTGCAAAACTAGCGCCTGCAGTATTGATTTATTTAGCTTATTTCTTGGCAATATCATCCGCAAAATCTGCGATTGAAGATGGTTTTATTCCGGGGTGGGTAGGAATGTGGCCGATTAATATTGGTGCGTTATTGATCGCCATTGGGTTAAATAGCTGGGATAGTTTACCGGTTCGACGCCTCAAAGATAAATTACGGAGACGCGGTTAATGTTTAAAATTCTCGACTGGTATATTGGCCGAACTATTATCGCGACATCGGCATTAACCTTGTCAACGTTAGTGGGTTTATCTGCCATCATTAAATATGTTGAGCAGTTACGTAAAGTGGGTCAAGGCAGTTATGACTTACTGAAAGCATTGTATTTTGTATTGTTATCGATGCCACAAGATATTGTGACATTCTTTCCGATGGCGGTATTACTCGGCGCATTAATCGGTTTAGGGATGTTAGCGTCAAGCTCTGAGCTGGTGGTAATGCAAGCGGCGGGCTTTTCGAAGTTAGATATTGGTTTATCAACCTTAAAAACCGCGGTGCCATTAATGATCATTGTGACCTTATTAGGCCAATGGGGGGCACCACAAGCACAAAAAGCGGCGCGTGAACTGCGAGCATTATGGATCAGTGGTGGCAGTATGCTATCGGTTCAAAGTGGTGTGTGGGCTAAAGATGATAATGACTTTATTTATCTCGGTCGTGTGCATGATAAAAATCAAATTGATGTGGTCAATATTTGGCAATTTAATAGCCAAGATAAACTGCTTGATGTGTTATCAGCCAAGACAGCCAGTTATGACGCTCAAAAGGGCTGGACAATGCACAATGTGACGGTGACTGATATGACCAATAAGGCCCAGATCAGCAATACCCATTATGAGACTAAAAAATGGCAAACCACATTAACGCCCGATAAATTAGCGGTAGTAACAGTGAAACCTGAAGAGTTATCGTTATCGGGGTTATATGATTATGTTGGTTATTTAAAGGAATCGAAGCAAGATGCTATGCGTTATGAATTGGCATTTTGGCGTAAAGCATTACAACCTGTTTCTATCGCGGTAATGATGCTATTGGCGTTATCATTTGTGTTTGGACCATTGCGCTCTGTGACCATGGGCGCGCGCGTATTATCGGGGGTTATTTTTGGCTTTGCTTTCTATATCTCCAATGAAGTCTTTGGGCCGATGAGTTTAGTGTATAACTTACCGCCGTTCATTGGGGCACTTGCGCCAAGTCTGGTGTTTTTAGCGATAACTATCTACTTGCTCAGACGTAAATTATAGCGATAAAGAGGGAGCCTGATGGCTCCTTTTTTATTGATTGTTATCTTATAAGCTAGCGGGTCTTATTTGACGTTATCGGTCACGACCATTTCACATTCAGCCATAATATCTTGCATTGAACGACGCTGGCTATTAAATGCCAGTAAGTTGCCTAAACCAAAAGCAGAGGTCGCAATACGAATTAATGCCTGAGTGATTTTAATGTGAGAACCATCTTGGTTTTGAAGCTTGAGTTTCCATGCTCGCATACCTAATGTTTGCCCGGCTTGAGTCCAGAAATAGCTATAAAAACCAATAATAATCATGGCAAGATAAGCACTATATAACATGCTCGCAGTGGGATCTGACATCAAATAGTCACTGGCATCTTGGTAGTTACCTAACGTAAGAACATCAAGATGAAGTAGTGCTGCTACGACAGCCATCGCCAGTGCACCTGCAACCATTAAAATAGCCACGATGATCAACATATCGTAGAACCAAGCGCCTAAACGACGCAATAAGCTTGGGTATTGGTGTGAAGGGGCAATATGCTTTGGCTTGATTTTCTTCATGATGGTTCCAGTATCAATGATGGATGAACAAATCCTTATGCGCGGCAGTGTAGCAGTAACTAAATGCGAATGAATGGACTAAATTGCTACAAAATATATTCATTGCTGTATTAGCGATGGTTTGATTAGCAGCAATACAATCAATCTAGTTTAAAAAACCAACGCTATAGTGTTTATATTATAAAAATACTAGCTAATTGCTTGCGCATCAACACGATATACGTATAATAGCCACCATAAGCCCGAGTGGTGAAATTGGTATACACGACGGATTCAAAATCCGTTTCCTTCGGGAGTGACGGTTCAAGTCCGTCCTCGGGCACCAAATTTCAAAAAAAAGCCTCAATCGCAAGATTGGGGCTTTTTTTGTGCCTCATTGCTATTCTAAATTTCTTAAGTTCGCTTTTCACCTTGTCATCAATCAAAGGAAAGCGGGTTTAAGTCCCCTTTTAAAAGCCCCAACGAAATCTTGAGGCTCAGATCTTATTGGCTGTGCTTAAAACACGGAATAAGGGACGATCACCTGCAGACGAACATCGGTTTCATCTCTACCTGCGGTGGCTGATTTAATTTCGTCACGGGTTAACCACGTGCTATGTAACTGCACTACACTGCCTTTTAAAGTGCCCTGTTGAAGGGTATAGCCAACAGTACCATTGACTGCTGCCTCACTGCTGTAGCCGACTTTATTGCTGTTCATTCCTGAGCCGTAACCGACACCCATATAGTAGTTCCAGCCATTACCAGCATTAAAAGACAATCGGTTATACATTGACATCTCACCAGATTGATTCCAATCAGATAACGCATCCCAAAATTGTGACCAATTACCGTTATTCATGGCGTAGGTATAAATAGTCCGTGGCACAATTTCAGTATCATTATTGCTGTTGGCATAACGTAGTTGAGATAGCCAACTCCATTGACCATGATTGATATGTAACGATAGCCCTGTCATATAACCTAAACCGTTATATTTAATCTTGTCGTTAACGCCATAAAAATCAGCCGCGAGTTGAGTATTAGGGGTTAGTTGATAATGGGTATAGAGTTTATAAGAGGTTGGATTAACGCTACGAGTAGTGTCGCTATAACGGACATCCATTGCTTGGCCAATACCGAGATTATAAGAAAAATCTCCGACAGTGTTTGCATAACCTAATGAATGTAAATAGTTCCACTGCGTATTTGCCCAACCAACATAATCATCCTCACTTAGTAACCATGGTGCGGTGTATTTATCAGCCCAGAAGTAAGTTAATTTGCCACTACCAACCTCCGCATTAACCTCTAAGCCACGGTAAGTACCAGGTACAAATGACCACACATTACCAACCGTGCCGTTGCCTGTAGATTGAATTAAACCAACTTTACCGCTAAACAGATCGTGGTATTTAAATTTAACCGCAGCCGTATAAAGTTTGAAATGAGGACCATTACCCGCGCCCCAGTCTTGGTTATGTGAAAATGAAATCTCATTGGATAAATATTGGCCATTATCATTTTGAATACTGTTGTTATAGACATCTCCAGCTAAATAGCCAGCAACATCGACCCCAATAAAATTGTTATAGTAACCGGAGTTTAAATCGACAATCGCATTGTAAGCGGAGTAATTGAGTCTGCTGTAAGAGTTAAAATTTGCATTGTCATTTCGAGATCGAACGCGAGTATCACTGATAAATTTAGTCGTGAGTGACGCGCCATTAATAAAGCTATTATTCGTTGTGGTTTGTGCCATCGCTAATGGTGATAACGTTAGCGCACTGATGATTGCTAGAGTGAGTAATGATTTTTGGGGCTGTAAGCTATTGTTCATGTGATTTCTCATTATTATTTTTATTGTTAAATCGTTACCCATTAATGAGGGCTATCTATATTGGCGCTAATAATGGAAGCAGCTGAAAATGAAAGCTATATTGAAGAGCGGAATTTTATGTTGTTGTTTTCTAAGTTGAATGTTGTAGCCATTGTGTCATCTGTTTATTGATATCACTTGTGTTTAGGCTTGCTACTATTGGACGCCACTGAATATAGAAACAATAGGGTAAGCGATTAGTTTTACCTTATTGTTTTTTAAGAAAAATATTGTAGTTGTTGTTGAGGGGGGTTAGTGCTGCAGTGTTATAGTTAATGTACTGGTTTAGAAATAACCACCCATCACTACTTGTTAAATATTTTCAGCTAGCGATAATGCGATATTATAAGCAGGTATATTTCCAGTTACGGACAAATGTAGGTGTAATGAAGATTCCTCCACGATTACAACCTTTGGTTGAAGATGGTCTTATTGATGACGTTTTATCTCAGCTGATGAGCGGTAAAGAAGCCTCTGTGTATGTTGTTCGCAGTGGTGGCAAAATTTGTTGCGCCAAGGTCTATAAAGAAATCGACCAGCGTAGTTTTAAAAAAGCAGTGACCTACCGTGAAGGGCGTAAGGTACGTAATAGTCGTCGTGCTCGTGCTATGGAAAAAGGTTCTAAATTTGGCCGTGATGAGCAAGAAAAAGTATGGCAACAAGCAGAAGTTGATGCGTTGTCATTATTGCTACAGGCGAATGTGCGTGCCCCTATCCCTTATGGTTGTTTTGATGGGGTGTTATTGATGGAGTTAATTACAGATGCCGATGGCGCTGTTGCTCCACGCTTAAATGATATCACGTTAACCAAAGCACAAGCCTTACGTGATCATGGGTTAATGATCACCTATATCAAGCGCATGCTATGCATTGGTCTTATTCATGGTGATTTATCAGAATTTAATGTGCTGGTGGATGGTCAAGGTCCGGTGATTATTGATTTACCTCAAGCTGTAGATGCTTCTGCAAATAATAATGCCAAATGGATGTTTGAGCGCGATGTCAATAACATGGCCAATTATTATGGTCGTTATGCGCCAGAGCTACTAGCAACTCAATATGGCAAAGAAATGTGGGCATTATTTCAAGCTGGTACGCTAACTCCCGAGACTGAGTTAACCGGTGTGTATATTGAAACTGAGATTGATGCTGATATTGATGGTTTAATGGCAGAAATCAATGCTGTTATGGCTGAGGCTGAATTACGTCGAGCACGTTTCATGGATGAAATGCACGAACAAGAAAGTGAGTAATCGCTATCGTTTTTTAGCCTGATATAGGAAGGTTAAAAATAAAAGCCTCAATAGTTGAGGCTTTTTTTGTGGCTGTTATTTGGTAAATGGGTAGCGGGCAATAACGGCTTTAGCCTGACCGTTGCTATTAACCGCAGCGATGCCTATTCCCAATGCATCAAACTTCAGTTGCTGAAATTTTTGGCCATAATTGGTCATAAACTGAGTTAGTTTTTGAGGATCAGATTGCGCTAATAAGGTGATATGGGGGTCAAAATTAGTAAAGACATTGGGACTACCATAGCGTTGGAATGCAGCAAGTTTTTCAGGGTAGTGACTTACCCAAGCTGGCGCTTTTTGATCCATGGTACGTAGTGGAGAGACAGTAATGGCTGCGGTATCAGCTAAACGTTGTAGCTCTCGAGTATTACTTATTTCAAGCATCAACCAGTCTCCTTTGGTGCGCTCAATATGTTCAAGTGTTAATGGAAATTGATGCCATTGGCTTGCTAGTTGTTGGGCTTGTTGCTTTAGTAACTTGAGGTTTGAGGTCGAATATTGCGATAAATAGAGCGTGATATGAGGTAAATAGCCTTGGCTGTAAAGAGAAGATAACTGTTGTTGTTTAAGTTGGCTGCTAATGGCTGATACTGTTTTATCAACATTGTGGCTTGGGATTAAAAACAGGTTGTAACTGGTTATTGAGGCGGGGGAAGGGCTTGCTAGTGCGACTTGACTGATGCTGATCAAAGCCAGTGTTAACATGCATTTTTTAAGCATTTGGGAATTCCTTAAAGTAACTAATAAAGCATTTTATTCTTTTTTGGCATGTATTTTTGTGGTGGCGCTAGCAACATTGAGCCTTAAATCGCGTTGATTAAGGATCGTTTAAATGATTTTATCAATGTGATGGTGAATATTTTTGATGGTTGGCTTTGTCTGGTTTTACAGGCGATAACGACTTATTTCATTAATGATGGATATTTTCAACGTAAACGCTAATCAAGACCCTAAGTCACTATTAGGTTGCACTGAATACCGTATTGCAGTGGTATCTATCAAACACGATATCCCTACTTTATATAATGATTTGTCATGGTTTTAATAACAATAGCTTTAAAGGCAGCATTAGTAATGACTTGAGTTGGTAAGGTAATAAAAACTAATGCAATTGTCATACAAAAAACAATTATTATGATATATGGGCATATCCAACATGCATTTAATGCACTTAATTAATAGTATTTTTACTTTTAGACTTTGAGTTACTGTTGATTAACTCAAAAGCATAATAATGAATAGATCAGAACTCTTTACACCAATGAAAATTGGTAGCGTAACTATTAAAAACCGAATTGTAATGGAACCAATGGGTCTAATGGGACTTGCTGGCCGTGAAGGCGAATTTAATCAACGCGCTGCTGATTATTTTGTTGAAAGAGCGAAAGGCGGTGTTGGTCTGATTATTACGGGTTTTACTAAGGTAGAAAATGAAATTGAGCGCATGAAAATGCCGACATTCACCTGTGTAACTCATAATCCCACTGCTTTTGAAAATTCATGTTATGAAATGATTGAGCGCGTGCATTCTTATGGCGCAAAAATCTTCTTACAAGTATCAGCGGGTCTTGGTCGCGTAGCAAAACCGACCCTGCTTGAAACTCAACCGGTTGCACCAACAGAAGTACCTAACTATTGGCAACCTGATGTGATGTGTCGTGCCTTAACCACAGAAGAAGTGGAACGCATTATTTCTCGTTTTGAGGAAGCGGCAGCGATTGCTAAAAAAGTCGGTTTTGATGGTATTGAACTGCACGCAGTGCATGAAGGCTATTTAGCCGATCAATTTACCATGTCAGTGTTTAACAAAGATCGTAGCGACCGTTTTAACGGCGATCTTGAACAACGTGCAACTTTCCCAATTGAAATTCTTAAAGCGATTCGTCGTGGTGCGGGTGAAAACTACCCAGTGACTGTACGTTACAGCATACGTTCATTCATTAAAGAATTGGGTCAAGGTGGTATTAATGTCGCAGCGAAAGAATCTGGACGCGATACAGAAGAAGGACTTGAGTTAGCTAAGATCCTTGAAAAAGCGGGTTATGATGGCTTTAATGCCGATACTGGATCTTATGATGCATGGTATTGGGCGCACCCACCACTATACGCGAAAGATGGTCTATACCTTCCATTTGTTAAACAGCTCAAAGATGTTGTTAATGTGCCTATTATTATGGGCGGTAAGATGGGTGATCCTCAACTTGCTCAAGACTCAATTAAAAATGGTTCAATTGACTTTGTTGGTTTAGCGCGTCCGTTATTGACTGATCCTGAGTGGCCAAATAAGGTCATGAAAAATCGTGAAGAGCAGATTCGTCCATGTATTGGTTGTCATGATGGCTGTCTACAACGTATTTTCAATCACAAGCCAATTTCATGTTCAGTGAACCCTGCTTGTGGTCGTGAAAAAATCTATAACATTGAAAAAGCATTAGAGCCTAAGCGTGTAATTGTTATTGGTGGTGGTATTGCAGGTCTTGAAAGTGCTCGCGTGGCAAAACTTGCTGGCCATGAAGTGAAGCTGTTTGAAAAATCAGATCAAATTGGTGGTCATATTTATGAAGCTGCCGCTCCTGATTTCAAAAAGGCAGATGAGAAACTACTTGATTGGTACCGTGTCGAGCTAGAGCGTCTTGCTGTACCAATGTATTTAAATACTGCTATTGATAAAGACTCAAAAGAGTTAGATGACGCGCAAGCAGTGATTATTGCAACAGGTTCAGTGCCAGTACGTTTACGTAATATTGAAGGTATTGATGAGCCACAGATTTGCAGCGCTGATGATATTTTATTAGCCAAAAAGCCAGTTGGCGATGACGTAGTGATTATTGGTGGCGGTTTAGTGGGCTGTGAAGTTGCACTATGGCTTAAGAATCAAGGCAAGCAAGTAACAGTGGTTGAGTACCTGTCTAAAGTGATGGACGGTGGTGCTGATACTAACTGGGCCAACAAATCAATGCTGCTTGATTTGATGGAAGAAGCGCAAGTTAACATTATGACCAGCAGTAAGTTTGTTGGTTATAAGAATGGCCATGCGCATATCGAAACAGCGAATGGCATTGAGCAGATTGTAGCTGATAACGTTTGTATTGCGGTGGGTTACTCCAGCGTTAACGATCTTCATGACGAGATTTTAAGTCGTGGTAAAGATACTTACCTCATTGGTGATGCACGTAAAGTGTCTAATATTATGAATGCGGTTTGGGATGCTTACGAAGTCGCACGTAATATTTAATTAGCGCCAATAAACTAAAGAGTAAGGCACACTCATCTGAGTGTGCCTTTTTTTGATCTGTTGTTAGTGAAGATGGCGTCGAGGTTTTAGGATCGAGATGTGAGATGTGAGATGTGAGATGCGAGGTTAGAGTGTAGTGGTTAGAGGGACTCGCTCGATACATCCTGACAATTTGAGCCGGGAGCAGATGAATATGATGCTTATTATTTTGAAAATATCGCTCCCCAATAATGAGCAGAGCCACACGCCGCCATATAAATTATAGATGTAGGGTATTGTGCTATAAATGCGACCATTTAAGCTTGAGACATGTTTTGATTAGACTTTAATTTTCCATGTTGATTAAACAATGCAACTTGAACAACGTTTTTAGCGAGATCAATACAAATAGTGCTAGGCTTATTCATGGTGTGGGCTCCTTTTTGGTTGACGCTATAACTGTAGCTGACAATGTCAGTAAGGTGGGGAGTCCATACCACTGAGGAAGAGCTGTTACACAGAATTATTTACAGGATCTAAAAAAGGCATGCTATTACTAGCATGCCCTAATATGACTTATGTCGATCGTATTGATTACTGCTTGATCACTTTCACTTTGTAAACACCATCAACGTTGTAAACACCGTGAATGTCAGTCTCAAAGCCTGGGAAGTGATTACCAATTTCGCATAGCATTTCAAGGAAATCTAATACAGGGCGAGATTGCTCGGTCACCATTTCACCAGGAAGCACAACAGGCACGCCTGGAGGATAAGGAAGGATCATATTGGCACTGATTTCATTGACCATTTCTGATAATGGAATCTCACGAACCTCACCACGTAGCTCTTGTTGCCATGCATCATGTGGTGTCATCTTCATTTCTGGTAACACATCAAATGCTTTGTACATAAGCTCGGGTAATTGGAATTTCACGGTTAAATCGTGAATACCTTGTGCAAGATCTTGTACACGCATATTAGCGTAGAATTGAGGATCTTCTTGGTATAGTGCTGGCAAGAATGACTTGATAGTCATGTTACGATCATAGCCACGTTTGAACTCAGTTAATGCGCGTAATAGCTGCATTGCTTTTGGTTTATCAATACCAATTGAGAACAAGAATAATAGGCTGTATGGACCTGTTTTTTCAACCACGATACCGTGTTGGTCAAGGAACTTAGCTACGATAGAAGCTGGAATACCTGTTGCAGATAGTTTGCCTTCTTCGTTCATTCCTGGAGTAAGTAGGGTGATCTTGATTGGATCAAGGAACATATGATCTTCATCGATATTCTTAAAACCATGCCATTTATCATTAGGGTTTAGGTCCCAACATTCCGTTGTTTCAATGTTTTCTGGTTGCCAAACATCAAAGAACCAGCCATCACATTCAGAGCGTAGTTTTTTGATTTCTTTACGGAAACGAATTGCGCGGTCGATTGAGTCTTGAATTAAACGACGACCAGCATTGCCATGCATCATCGCTGCAGAAATTTCAGCAGACGCCACAATACCGTATTGTGGTGATGTTGAAGTGTGCATCATGAATGCTTCGTTAAAAGACTCTTCTTCAAGCTCACCTTTAACATGAATCATGGAAGCTTGTGAGAATGCAGCCAGTAATTTATGGGTTGATTGTGTTTCATAGAACACTTTACCCGGCATTGCTTCACCACTCATACCACATTTACCTTCGTAAATAGGGTTAAAGTTAGTGTAAGGCACCCAAGCACTATCAAAGTGGATAAACTTAGTATCCAGTGACTCTTTGATAAATTGGGTGTTGTAGAACAAACCATCGTAAGTTGAGTTAGTGACTACCGCATAACCTGGTTTAGTAGCTCCTGGCGTATTTGCTACTTTTTCTGCAATGACTTCACGGCTAAATTCACTCTTAGGAATACCCCCTAAAATACCGTAAGCGTTACGTGTCGGACGGAAGTAAATTGGCACAACATCGGTCATCATCATCATGTGAGTTAATGATTTATGACAGTTACGGTCAACTAATACTGTGCTGCCAGCAGGGGCTGAGAACATACCAACAATTTTGTTCGCAGTTGAAGTACCGTTAGTCACAATGTAAGAACGATCTGCGTTAAATGTACGTGCAATGTATTCTTCAGCTTCTTTATGAGGACCTGAGTGATCCAACAATGAGCCAAGTTCAGGCATTGAGATTGAAATATCTGCTTTAAAGGTATTTGCGCCGTAGAAATCGTAGAAAATGCTACCTACAGGGCTTTTATTAAATGCAGTACCTGACATGTGACCTGGTGTACAGAAAGTATATTTAGCCTCATCAACGTAGTTAAATAATGCTTTGGTTAGCGGTGGTAAAATACTGTCTTTGTAATCTTCAGTTGCTTGCTCAATTTTATGCGCAATATCAGAAGCACTACCAAGGCAATATTCAAAGAAGTAAATATTTAAACGAAGATCAGCTAAATTGATATCTAAAGTAGAATGTTCATTAGCAAATGCATATAACGGTAGTTTCTCGTTAATTTGGTTAATTTGCTGGCACAAGTCTAATGAGTAAGTATCCCAGTCAAAAATCACACCACTGATACGTGGATTCATTTCAAGTAGTTTCATTAAATCTTTTTCGTCAACAGGGTATACAACTTTGTAGCCACGTGTTGCTAATGCTTGTTCTAATTCTTGAACTGGGTATTTTTTGAAGAATACACCTAAGTTATTTAAGATTGCTATAGTATTCATTATTGAATATCTCCAGGGTGAACAAAGGCGCACCACTCCAATTTGGGAGGTGTAATGTGCGCCTTGATAATATTATTAGGGAGTAAACTTAGTGAGATTGAGCCACTTTATTCGCTTGTTCTTGTTGTTCCAGTTGCAAGTGTTGACGGAAGCCAAGCTTACGAGCGTAGAACATGAAGATAGCTAGCGAAACAACGAAAGTTGCGGCTAATGCTGATGGATCTGCACCGATAAGTGCGATGAAACAGAAGATACATGCAACACCTGCAAACAACATTACAAACACATTGCGAGTTGTCATACCTTCGTAACGAATTAAGTTAACAGCTGAGTAGAAGTAAGGCAGCATAGTTAATAGCACTGCGTCAGATGTTAGGATGTCAAATAGGTTTGAAGCATGACTATCACTAGAGCTAAAGATAGTGATTGCAATCATTAGAATCGTCATCATTACAGATGCTAAAACCAAGCCTTTTTTAGCGACGCCATTTTTATCAGTTTCACCAAAAACAGCAGGGAAGTTGCCATCATTAGCTGCACGTTTGCCAGCCTCACCTACTAACATCATCCAAGAACCTAGAGATGTAAAGCACGCTAAAGCGGTAAATGCTGCAACAAATGGAGCTGTCCAAGCACCAAAGATAGCAGTTGTTGCAAGTGCAAATGGTGCACCAGAAGCTGCTACTTCAGAAGCTGGGAACATACCAGCGATAACTTGGGTTGATAGAATATAAATAACACCTGCAATAACGGTTCCAAGCAGTGTCGCTAATGGAACGGTTTTCTTTGGATTTTTAACCATACCCGATGATACCGCTGCTGATTCAACACCAACAAATGACCAAAGAGTGATTAGTACCGCGCTAACAATAGCGTGTGAATTTGAGCTATGTGATGTATTCCAGTTTTGCATGTAAGTTGTCGCATCAAAATGGCCCCAACCAACAACTGCAGTACCAACGATAGGAACAAGAATAAGTACTAAGCCTAAAGTACATAGACGACTTACCCACGAACCACCCAATAAGTTAATAATGGTGAAAATCCAAACTGAGGCAATAGTTGCGATTGCCGCTGGAATAGTGTTGTTCAAAATTGGGAAGAACACAGAAAGGTACGATACCCCAGTGATAGCGATAGCAAGATTACCGATCCAGTTAGCGTGGTAATAAAGCACACCAGTTTGGAAACCAAAAGCAGGCGAAACTTCACCAGCGTAGGCAATAGGACCACCTTCTTGGGGGTTGTTCGTTGCTAAACGAGCGTAAACAAAGGCCAAAGACAAGGCGCCAACTAAACAAATAATCCAGCTATAAATAGATATTGAACCTACTTTTGCCAATGTCGATGGCAAGAGTGCGATACCACTACCCATCATATTACCGGCTACTACACCGGTACAGGCGATTAAGCCTATCTTTTTTGATGTATCGGACGACATGTAACGATCTCCAAATAATACAATTATATTTAAAATGTTTAAGCACGTTTAACGTCAGTAATAAGAAGGCTTTTGCTTCTAGGTAATCAATGACGAGTAATTTCGATTTAATCTACAGCAGATGGAAAAGTTAATTAAATAACCTTCTACTCAACGATAATTAAATAATAAAGTTGGTTTTTTTTAATTTTATTTATTTTAGAATCCTTTTAAATCAATATCTTATTGCATTTGTGAAAAAATAAATTATTTATCAGTAAAATAATGACCGTGTGATAATCGTTATAAACTTGGGGATGTTAATTTAAGCTGTCACAGTACTAGCGTTATCAACGCTACATCAGCATAGTTATTAGTGATGATCACCAAATACAGGTCTATGCATTGCGACCTGTTAAAAAAATAAATTAGTTACTGATTGAGAAATGAAATAAATAGCGTTGTTTAATAGTAAATATGTAGATGCTATAAATTTAGTGCGGAGGTGTGATTTCAGCAGTATTTATTTCTGATATGAAAACGAGTTTTTGACAAAGTTGAAGTGTCTCTTGAGAAGGCGATAAATACATAGCCATACTATAATACTCGTTGGCTTGCTGTCTTTTATGTGTAAGTTCACTGAGCTTACCTAATAAAATGTAACGTAATGCTGTATTTTGCTGAGATTGTAATGCCGCCTGTGATAAATAATGTTCAGCAGCGGTTAAGTTACCTTGGTAAAGATCATTGAGTGCTAAAGCATCATATATTTCACTGGATACAAATTGTTGATTTGATGTAATACTTTTGACTAGCACTTTTCCATAATTCATCAATATTGGCATTGATGTTACTTTATTGTTTATGGTCAGTATGGTTGCATAAGCAAGGTATCGCTGTGCTAATAAATAACTATTTTTTGGCGACAGTTTAATAAGTTTACTGATTTTTTTAATATAATTAATGTTCGTTTGACCATCATTATTTATGACACTAGGCAATTCAAGATAGCCATACAAAATAGTAGGGTTGGTGAGAGTAATATGATTCTGGATTTGTTGGTGGTTGTAATTTAATGCCTGTATTAGTTTGTTGAGAAAACCATCTATAATTAAATATGAGTTATTGCTATCAAGATGAAGATTTTGTTGTAACATAACCGTTTTTGATATGTTATTAAATAGTTCTATGTGTAATTGGTGTTGTTGATTGACATAGAGTGACAGTGTTTTACCTGCATTAGGCTGTTCGCTGAAACTACTGATGTAATTTGTAGATTTAAATAAAGCATTGTTGATTATTTTTGCGATCGAATATAACTGATTTGTCGATGACTGCTGTGTTAATTCAATATTTATTAAGCGTGGATTTAATATTGTTGTAGGTGGTGTAATTTTCTCGTTGCTCCAACTGATAAAAACGAGTGTAATTAATAACATAGTTAGGATGCAAATATCGAAAAACCAATGGTTCCACTTAACATTATTTGAACTTGTTATTGTCGTTGATGGCGCTTCTTTTGAGGTTTCGTTAAAAGCACGCGTCATTGGTCCTGCAGGGAAAGAAGCGTGGGATGCGGTGTCATTAGTGTGTTCATGTGAAGAGTGAAATTCCTCCAACTTAAAGCCTGTATTGGGATCGACATATATTTGTTGTACGTCGATATCAAGCTTATAACCTCGCTTTGGAATAGTAACAATCCAATGATCTTCATCCATTTTTTTTAGCGTTTTACGAAGCTCAAAGATAGACTGCGTGACGACTTGTTCACTAACAACGGCACCATCCCAAACATTTTCAATTAATTCATCGCGTGTAAAAACAATGCCTTGATGCTTGGCTAAAAAGGCTAATAGCTTGGTAATTCTCGGTTCTATAATATAATTTTGTCCTGATTTATATAAACAATTTTCTGTTGTAATTAATAACCAGTTATTTATTTTATAATTTACCCAAGCCATTTGGTTTTTATTCTATTGTTAAAAAATATAATGATATTAATTTCTATATTATTTGCTTTTATATATAGATGGAATTTTTTATTTAAATGGTAACTGTAATTTCATATTTCATTTTTAAATCTAAGTAATAAATAAATTATGTGTTTCTAATGTTTTGTGATGTGTGTCACGTTTTTTATTTTGTGGTTATTTATTTTAAAGTAAGTCTAATATCGGGTTATAAATATAGTTTTTTTAAATAAATATTCGAACCCTTCTTGCTTTAATTAAACGATTCATGAATAAGGAAATATTATGTTAGAAAATGAAATTGATGAAAATAGGCTGATTGCAGAACGTCGAGCAAAACTTGATTATATAAGAAAAGACAGTAAAGCAAATGGTCACCCAAATACTTTTCGTCGATTGAAATTAGCAAATGAATTAATCACTGAATTTAAGAATAAATCTAAAGACGATTTGATTAATACCAGTTATATAACTGCTGTCGCTGGTCGTATTATGGCAAAGCGTGGGCCATTTTTGGTATTACAAGATGTTTCTGGACGTATTCAAGTTTATGCTGATAAACAGGTTCAGGCAGAGTTAAAGCAAAAATATCATGGTTTAGATATTGGCGATATTATTGGTGTTAAAGGCCAGTTACATCGTTCTGATCGTGGTGAGCTTTATGTCACTATGGATAGCTATGAGCTACAAACCAAAGCATTACGGCCTTTGCCTGAAAAATACCATGGTTTAACCGATCAAGAGCAACGCTACCGTCAGCGTTATGTCGATTTGATCATTAATGAAGAATCACGTAATACCATGATCATGCGATCTAAAGTGGTGGCAGCGATTCGTCAGTTCATGATTAAACAGCAATTTATGGAAGTTGAAACACCAATGATGCACCCGATTGCGGGCGGTGCTTCAGCGCGACCTTTTGTGACTCACCATAATGCACTAGATATTGATATGTATCTTCGTATTGCGCCTGAGCTGTACTTAAAGCGTCTTGTGGTTGGTGGCTTTGAACGGGTATTTGAAATTAACCGTAACTTCCGTAATGAAGGACTATCACCTCGGCATAACCCAGAATTTACCATGATGGAATTTTATATGGCCTATTCTGATTACAATGATCTGATTGATTTTACAGAAAGCCTATTAAGTACTATTGCTAAAGATCTTTGTGGTAATACAGCTCTACCTTATGGCGAGCATGTGATTGAGTTTAATGGACCTTATACTCGAATGACGATGCTAGCTGCAATTCAACACTACACTCAAGATAATCCACGTATTCAAGCATTAACCTATGATGATGTTAAGAATCGTGAATTGATGGCAAATATAGCGCGAGAAGTTGGTCTAACGGTTGAACCATTTTGGACTTGTGGTCAGTTGTTAGAAGAAATTTTCGGTGAAACTGCTGAGCCTAAATTAATACAGCCAACCTTTATTACTGGTTACCCCGCAGATATCTCGCCATTAGCACGTCGTAGTAATGACGATGCGTTTTTAACTGATCGATTTGAGTTTTTTGTTGGTGGTCGTGAAGTTGCGAATGGTTTCTCTGAACTGAATGATGCTCAAGATCAAGATGCGCGTTTTAAAGCGCAGATGGATGCGAAAGATGCCGGTGATGATGAAGCAATGCAATATGATGAAGATTATATTCGTGCGCTAGAATTTGGTTTACCGCCAACTGCAGGTGAAGGGATTGGTATTGACCGTTTAGTGATGCTGTTTACGAATGCACATACTATTCGTGATGTGATCCTATTCCCATCAATGCGTCCTAATAATAATTAATAATAGCTCCAGCAGCGGCAGCAGACTCGCTGCTTTTATTCAAATATAAAAAAGCCTCAATAGTGAGGCTTTTTTATTAGCGTAATGTTAGTTAGTGACCACTATGACCATGAATACGGTGTTTAGTAACAAAACCAACCAATACACACATTACAAACACAACAGCATATAAGCCGTTGGCAGTAACTAGTGCAGCGTGTGCACCGTAGTTTTTAACAATAGGACTTGTTACTACGAAAGTTAACATAGTACCGATTGTGCCGCATAACAGGATAAAGTTAACCAATTTGGGTGATGATACTTTGGTCTGTTGTGAGCCTAAGGTAATAATCGTGGTGTAAATTGCACTACTAATAAAGCCAAGTGCTGAAATGATATAGATAAGGTTGTGAGGATCCGTATCTTTATTAAATAGATACATCAGCACAGTTGCTAAACCAGATAAAACAACGACAAAATAGTGCAGGTCGAATTTTTTAAGTAAAACACTGAAAATCCACATACCAATCATATAAGCACCCCAGAAGTAACTGACTAATTGGCCTGCATCGCTAATTGATAAGCCTAGCTTTTGAGTTGCGTACTCAGGGATCCAAGAAATAAAGCCTAGTTGACCGAGGATATAACATAAAGCAGCAATGGCTAGAAATAGAACACCTAATCCCCATTTTTCTTTTGGTTCATTAATGCTCTCTTCTTGAGGTGCATCTTTACCTAATACAGGGAATGTAGAAATTAATGCTAATACGAAAATAGCAAGATAGATAACACCGATTGCGGCATATACCCAGTACCATTGCATGTGGTGTGCGAGTACTGCTGCAGAGATTACTGGGAAAATCATACCAGCCATACTGAAAAATGAATCAGTAAACAACAGGCGAGAACCTCGTTCTTTACCATCATAAATATGGGTGATTAAGTAAGTACCAATCGACATGGTAATACCACTTACCACACCAAGTACAAACATGCAGCCAGAGAAGATAGCAAGATTATGACCGAAAATAAGGCCAAGAATTGCTAATAGCATGAGAATGAAACCAAAAATGAGCTGGCGCTTAAGCGGTACAATTTCCATCAACCACACATTAAGGAAGATCGAAATTAAAATACCGGTATTAAGAAAAGTAAAAGTGTTGCTCATGCTAGATATTGGCAAATCAAAATATTTGGCAATATCTCCCATAACGATACCGGTGACGATAATCAGAGATCCAGTAAGGGCATAAGATAAGAAACTTATCCACGTCAGAAGGATGCGATTCTGGTTTGTCATAGCAAATCCTGTATAGCTTTCGATTATAATTAAAGAGGCAGAATAAGGTGCCAATTAATGAAAGGGCTGAATCCTAACATAAGGACTAGCTTTGTTTGTGACGTACTTCACCATTATATGACACAGGGGGATTTATCATACCAATAAGATATAAATAATCGAAATTTATAAGTTGGTTTTATTCTACTGGTTGTTTTTATTGTTTTTGTTTTTGTGTGAATTTAAGTTTTTTTAACAATATATGCTGTTATTTATATATTGTTACTGTCGCTTGGTCGTATTTGGACGCTTTTGCTCAATAAAATGACCTTAGCTAAGTGACGACTATAAATAGAGACAATATAGAACGATGGTGTAAAGCACGAAAAACACTAATGAGTGATTGTTTTTGAAGCATATCTTAATGGTTTGGTTAGAGTGTGTACTAATGTGCATTTTTTTTAATAAAATTGAAAATTAACACTTGCCAATGTGATCGAAGTCCCTATAATGCGACCTCACTGACACGGACAACGGCGCAAGCGGTTACCGAAATCAGTATTGTTCTTTAACAATTTGACCATGCAATCTGTGTGGGCACTCGTTGAATAGTTAAGTCGAAAGATTTATCAATGAACTGAGTGACCAATACAAATAACCTAATCTATTTATAGAGAAGATTGTTTGGCACAGTCAATTCATTATCGTTCTCTTCTCTATATGAAAAGAATAACGATAATAGCTTTAAAATTACTAAGGTAGTTTTGAAGTCAGTATTCATTGAGCCGTCTCGAAAGAGACAACAAAACTTTAATTGAAGAGTTTGATCATGGCTCAGATTGAACGCTGGCGGCAGGCCTAACACATGCAAGTCGAGCGGTAACAGATTGATAGCTTGCTATCAATGCTGACGAGCGGCGGACGGGTGAGTAATGCCTGGGAATATACCTCAGTGTGGGGGATAACTATTGGAAACGATAGCTAATACCGCATAATCTCCGATCTTTTACGAGATGGGAGCAAAGCGGGGGACCTTCGGGCCTCGCGCGCTGAGATTAGCCCAGGTGGGATTAGCTAGTTGGTGGGGTAATGGCTCACCAAGGCGACGATCCCTAGCTGGTCTGAGAGGATGATCAGCCACACTGGAACTGAGACACGGTCCAGACTCCTACGGGAGGCAGCAGTGGGGAATATTGCACAATGGGGGAAACCCTGATGCAGCCATGCCGCGTGTATGAAGAAGGCCTTCGGGTTGTAAAGTACTTTCAGTTGTGAGGAAGGCGTTAAAGTTAATAGCTTTAGCGTTTGACGTTAGCAACAGAAGAAGCACCGGCTAACTCCGTGCCAGCAGCCGCGGTAATACGGAGGGTGCGAGCGTTAATCGGAATTACTGGGCGTAAAGCGCATGCAGGCGGTCTGTTAAGCAAGATGTGAAAGCCCGGGGCTCAACCTCGGAACAGCATTTTGAACTGGCAGACTAGAGTCTTGTAGAGGGGGGTAGAATTTCAGGTGTAGCGGTGAAATGCGTAGAGATCTGAAGGAATACCGGTGGCGAAGGCGGCCCCCTGGACAAAGACTGACGCTCAGATGCGAAAGCGTGGGGAGCAAACAGGATTAGATACCCTGGTAGTCCACGCCGTAAACGATGTCTACTTGAAGGTTGTGGCCTTGAGCCGTGGCTTTCGGAGCTAACGCGTTAAGTAGACCGCCTGGGGAGTACGGTCGCAAGATTAAAACTCAAATGAATTGACGGGGGCCCGCACTAGCGGTAGAGCATGTGGTTTAATTCGATGCAACGCGAAGAACCTTACC
>NZ_UNRL01000008.1:0-140550 GCF_900537155.1 Photobacterium sp. Alg240-V54 | reverse complement strand
CTGCTGCCTCCCGTAGGAGTCTGGACCGTGTCTCAGTTCCAGTGTGGCTGATCATCCTCTCAGACCAGCTAGGGATCGTCGCCTTGGTGAGCCATTACCCCACCAACTAGCTAATCCCACCTGGGCTAATCCTGACGCGAGAGGCCCGAAGGTCCCCCTCTTTGCTCCGAAGAGATTATGCGGTATTAGCTATCGTTTCCAATAGTTATCCCCCACATCAGGGTATATTCCCAGGCATTACTCACCCGTCCGCCGCTCGTCAGCATTGATAGCAAGCTATCAATCTGTTACCGCTCGACTTGCATGTGTTAGGCCTGCCGCCAGCGTTCAATCTGAGCCATGATCAAACTCTTCAATTAAAGTTTTGTTGTTTCTTTCGAAACGGCTCAATGAATACTGACTTCAAAACTACCTTAGTAATTTTAAAGCTATTATCGTTCCAACAGAACGATAATGAATTGACTGTGCCGCTTTCTTATTCTTACTTTTTATAAAAAAGTAAAACAAAAAAGCAATCGAACTATTTCTAGCTCTAGGTCACTCAGTTCATTGATAAATCTTTCGACTTAACTATTCAACGAGTGCCCACACAGATTGCATGGTCAAATTATTAAAGAACATTAGCGCAATACGTCGTATTGGCTGAGGCTGCGTATATTACTCCGCGCCAATTTAAAGTCAACAAGTTTTTTTTAAAATTTACTTTTCAAAACCCTTTAATGACCTGCCTTGCGTAAGATATATTTAATATTCCTTACTATTTGAATAAAATTCAAATCAAGACTGCGATTTTCACATCTAATACTAAAGGTAAACCCTTAATTAAAGCTTGTGATTTTTTATAAACCGCTTACCGACAAGTTATACACAGGTTGTAATCAAGTTACTAACCACAGGTATTCCGTGTCGTTGGGGTGCATTATAGATAGAACGAGAATGATGACAATTGTTTATTTGGTTTTTTGGTGCGAATGCTAGTAATACCAACCAAAAGCCACAAAAGAGTCAATTTTCATACAGAAAGAATCTTTGTTGATAGTCGTTATTTAAAAATAGTGCTAACTATTTAACCACCCCATGACTTTTGGTTCATTTATGATGTTTATGAAACAACAAAAGCAGGATTCAATAACGTTTCACGATCATAACGAAGTGGAAAACCATCGAGATCGTTCACTGTCGCACCGGCACTTTCAGCAATACATTGACCAGCCGCAGTATCCCACATCATTGTTGGTCCTAAACGCGGATAATATTGAGCTCGTCCTTCAGCGACTAAACAAAACTTTAATGATGAGCCTACCGCCACTAATTTATGCTCTCCGAGTTGTTGAAGATAAGCCTCTAACTCAACCGATGGATGTGAACGACTACCAACAACTGTCGGTATAGTAGAAGGTAAAAGACGAATAACCTCTTTGCCTGCTTTCGTGACAACCCAAGCTGTTTTTCCATTACCCAACCAGGCTTTATTTAATGCCGGAGCATAAACAACGGCTAAAATAGGTTTTCCATTCTCAATCAGCGCAATGTTAACAGTGAACTCACCATTCTTATTGATAAACTCTTTGGTACCATCAAGTGGGTCCACCAGCCAAAAAGATGACCAATGTTGGCGCTGGTGCCAATCAGTCTGTGGTGATTCTTCTGATATGATAGGAATGTCGGGAGTCAATTGCTGTAATTGACTAATAATAATTTCATTTGCAGCAAGATCAGCAATGGTGACAGGGCTATTATCGTGTTTATTTTCAATGGCTATATTACTGTGATAATGCGTCATTATCGATTTACCTGCATCCAATGCAATGGCATATATAGCATCAAGTAATGTGGTCACTTACGGTACTCCTATTACCGATGGTCAAGCAATGATACTTCGACGACGTAAAGCATTAATACATTGCTCAACCAATTCATTAATATTATGACTATCAGCAGCTAAGTGAATTTCAGGCTGTAAAGGCGATTGGTACTCTGCATCAATCCCTGTAAATTGCTTTATTTCACCTGCTCGTGCTTTTTTATACAGTCCTTTAGGATCGCGTTTTTCACATTCAGCTAAAGGCGTATCCACAAACACTTCGATAAACTCCCCCTGTGGCAGTAAATCTCGTACTATTTGTCTTTCTTCACGATGAGGAGATATAAACGCACTCAGTACGATCAATCCTGAATCTGCCATTAATGTGGCAACCTCACCGATACGGCGAATATTTTCACGTCGATCTTGAGCTGAAAAACCAAGATCTTTACACAATCCGTGCCGAACATTATCACCATCTAATAAATAAGTATGGTAACCCAACGCCAGTAATCTATGCTCTAGCGCGCCAGCAATTGTCGATTTTCCGGCACCGCTCAATCCTGTAAACCATAATACACAAGGCTGCTGCTGCTTTTGCTGCCCTCGTTGTTGTTTGGTCACACTATAACTATGCCAAACAATATTATTGTTATCATCATGAGACTTCGGTGTTGTATTCATAACATATTCCATTGTTAATTTAGTTAAAAGGAAAGACTAATGGGATCAAGATCAACACAACAGTGGAATACACAATCGAGAGCGGTAATCCCAGTTTTAGATAATCTCTAATTTGATAATTACCAACGCTATACACCAACAAATTAGTTTGATAACCATAAGGAGATATAAAACTCGCACTCGCGCCAAAAAGTACTGCCATAATAAACGGCATTGGATCGACGCCATACCCAAGCGCTAAGCTATAACTAATAGGAAAAGCTAAGGCAGCCGCTGCATTATTGGTGATCAATTCTGTCAGAACTAATGTTAGTAAATAAACCGCAATTAACCCGCCGTAAACACCCCAGCCATTAAATGCGGCGATCAAAGCTTGCCCCATATGGTGTGATAAGCCACTGGTGATCATTAATTGCGCCAGTGTTAATGCAGATCCAACAATCACCACAATATCAATCGGAAATCGGCGTCGAAGTTCTGTAAAAGAAATCAGCCCCAATCCAACGAGTAACACCAAATAAATAGCCAATCCTTTTATTAAGGGTAACCAATCAATTAATGCCAATACGATAACACTTAAAAATCCAACTAATACGGTAGCGCTACGACGTTTATCTAAACGTGTACTTGAATCAAGACCATTAACCAATACAAATTCACGTTCAAGCATAGCCCGCTTTTGATTAAACATTTTTCCCGGCACAATAACTAACGTATCACCTGCGCGTAACTCAATATTTCCCAAGCCCCCTGCTAATCGTTCATGACCACGACGAATTGCAACCACAACGGCATCAAAGTTTTCTCGAAATTGGGCATTTTTTAAAGTACGACCACAAATAGCAGCAGAATGGCTAACCACGACCTCCATCATCGATTGGCCATTCAAGTGATGTTGTCCAAAGAGATGCAAACCGTCGATTTCTTGTAAGGTGGTAACACTTTCAATATCACCACAAAACAATAACCGATCACCTGCTTGTAAGTGTGTGTTAGGACAAACTGGTGCAATGGTTTTACCATCACGAATCAATTCTGCTAAAAATAACCGTCGTAATGCTCTCAATCCATTTTCTGCGACCGTTTTTCCAATCAATGGAGAATCACTTTTAACGCGCGCTTCTAAAAAATAAGGTAATTGCTCTTCGCTATGATCGTCGTTATCAGGTAATAAATAACTCAAGGGTATTAAAATCATTAAACCGATCACTAATACTGCTAAGCCAATCATGGACGGTGCAAAAAATCCCAGACTAGGTAAACCAACATCTTCAACAAAACTATTAATAATAAGGTTGGTTGATGTTCCAATGAGGGTCAGTGTTCCCCCTAAAATAGCAGCATAAGATAAAGGCAGTAATAATTTAGAAGGTGCATGACGCTGATTACGTTTTATCGCGCCGATTAACGACACCACCACCGCAGTGTTATTAGTAAATGAAGATAATAACGCGGTTGATATTCCAAGCTTTGCGACAACTGAACTATGTCCACCTTGTGAAATTTGCCGCCCTACCCAACTTATCAAGCGCGTTTTTTCAAGTGCTATCGATACTAAAATCAATAACACTAAAGTTAATAACGACGGATTGGTAAAATTTGCGGCAATGGCTGGTAATTCAATTAAATTTGATTGAAAACCAATAAACGCACTGCCAGCAAATAAATACGCGGGTTTAATCTTCGTGGTGAGCAAGCAGAGAATAATCACTACTAGCATTGCCAGCACAGTAGCTTGTTCCCAGCTCATTCACGTTACTCCAGTAATTGACCAATATCTTTGGCATCCCAATGTGGGAAATGCTTACGAACGAGCGCGTTAAATTCAACTTCAAACGCTGAATAACGACTGCTTTGCTGATCAGCGAGTGCTTCACGAACTAAACCGGCGCCAACAGTGACATTGGTTAAACGATCGATAATGATAAATCCGCCCGTGTCTTTGCAGGTCTGATAGCTATCGACAGCTATCGCATCATGAAGATTCACTTCACACAAACCAATACCGTTAAGCGGTAGCGTCTCGGTCGCAAAAGTATCAAGACTATTAATATCAACTTGATGACGTATTGCACTTACGCTACCTAAGGTTTTTTTACCTGCGACTTTAATATCATACTGACGCCCAGTCGCGAGTGCGCTCTCCCCCATCCACACGATATCAGCCAGTACATTATTACTTAATGGCACTTCGTCTTCGGCTGCAATCAAAGTATCACCACGGCTGATATCAATTTCATCCGCTAAGGTAACGGTAATTGCTTGCCCTTGAGCTGCGGTCTCCAAATCACCATCAAAAGTAACAATGCGCTCAACTGTGGATGTTTTTCCTGAAGGTAATGCAGTTACACGCTGTCCTACATGAATTTCACCGGCAGCTAATGTGCCAGCAAACCCTCGAAAATCAAGATTAGGACGATTTACATATTGAATAGGAAAACGTAATGCTGACGAGTCATCACCAGATAATAAATCTACCTGTTCTAATAGGGTCAATAACGGCTTATCTTGATACCACGCCATCTTGGCACTTTGACTAACAACGTTATCGCCTTCTAATGCCGATAGTGGCAACACTTGAATATTGATCTTAGGATTAAGCTTTTTTGAGAATTGAAGGTATTGCTGCTGAATTTCTTCAAAACGCGCTTGGTCGAAATCAACTAAATCCATTTTATTTACCGCCACAATAAACTGGCGAATACCTAATAGACTGGCAATGTAAGAATGACGACGCGTTTGATCTAACACGCCTTTACGTGCATCAATCAAAATAACCGCAACATCACACGTCGATGCGCCTGTTGCCATATTGCGGGTGTATTGCTCATGCCCTGGAGTATCGGCAATAATGAACTTACGTGCTTTGGTTGAGAAATAACGGTAAGCAACATCAATGGTGATCCCTTGCTCACGCTCTGCTTGTAAGCCATCGACTAATAAGGCTAAGTCCGGTTTATCGCCTGTAGTACCGACTTTTTGACTGTCAGTATGAATAGCCGCAAGTTGATCTTCATAAATCTGATGCGAGTCATGTAATAAGCGACCAATGAGGGTACTTTTGCCGTCATCAACGGAGCCACAGGTTAAAAACCGTAGCAGCGATTTATTATGGTGTTGATCAAGGTAAGCTTCGATACCCAGCTCTGCCACCTGTTGTTCTATGACACTGTTCATTATTCTCTCCTTAGAAATAACCCTGGCGCTTTTTCAATTCCATTGAGCCCGATTGATCATGATCGATGGCACGTCCTTGACGCTCACTTGAAGTGGCCACCAGCATTTCTTCGATGATCCCCGGTAAAGTATCAGCAGTTGATTCCACCGCTCCTGTTAATGGGTAACATCCTAAGGTTCTAAACCGGACACTTTTTTGCTCAATGGTTTCGCCTGGTTGTAGCTCTAAACGTTCATCATCTACCATAATTAGCATGCCATCACGCTCTACAACTGGCCGTACTTGGGATAGGTACAGTGGCACAATTTCAATTTGCTCAAGGAAGATATATTGCCAAATATCGAGCTCAGTCCAATTGGATAACGGGAACACGCGAATACTCTCGCCTTTATTAATCTGACCGTTATAGGTTTTCCATAATTCAGGGCGTTGATTTTTAGGATCCCAACTGTGGTTTTTATCACGGAAAGAATACACACGCTCTTTAGCTCGCGACTTTTCTTCATCACGGCGAGCACCACCAAATGCGGCATCAAAACCATATTTATCGAGTGCTTGTTTTAGGCCTTGAGTTTTCATGATATCGGTATGCTTTGACGAACCATGGGTAAATGGTCCCACTCCCATCGCGATCCCCTCTGGATTTTGATGGACTAATAAATCAAAACCGTATTTCTTGGCAGCACGATCACGAAACTCAATCATTTCACGAAACTTCCAAGTGGTATCAACATGCAATAGCGGAAATGGAATTTTTCCGGGATAAAAAGCCTTACGGGCTAAATGCAACATCACTGATGAATCTTTACCAATCGAATACATCATTACAGGGTTATCAAACTCAGCGGCGACTTCACGCAAAATATGAATACTTTCTGCTTCGAGTTGCTTGAGGTGGGTTAAACGTTTCGGGTCCATCTCTCTCTCCATGCTATGCCAGCTTCACTACCGCTTCAGGTTGCGGTGATAACTGTTCCTTTGTTGTGAACCAAGCTAATTTATGTGACAACTTGACGACTTCACCGACCACAATTAACGATGGCGAAGCAGCATGCTGTGCTAAATCGGCAAGTTGATCTAATTGTCCGGTTAATACTTTTTGGGTGGTTTGTGTACCGCGCTCAATAATGGCGATGGGCGTTTCAGGAGCACGGCCATGTTGTAATAACTGCTGCTGAATATGACTTGATTTCATTAACCCCATGTAAATCACCAAAGTTTGATTACCACGCGCTAAAGTTGACCAATCGAGCTGCTTACCATCGGGCTTTAAATGACCGGTTATAAACATCGCTGTTTGCGCGTAATCGCGGTGGGTTAATGGAATGCCAGCATAAGCGGTTGCGCCAGCAGCTGCGGTAATACCCGGTACGACTTGAAAATCAATACCAGCTTCTGCTAGCACTTCTAATTCTTCAGCGCCACGTCCAAACACAAATGGGTCACCACCTTTCAGCCTTACTACTCGCTTACCTTGTTGTGCATATTCAACAATTAATCGGTTAGTTTGCTGTTGCGGCACACTGTGAAAACCAGCTTTTTTTCCGACACAGACGAGCTCTGCATCACGGCGTACTAATGCCATCACTTCATCAGAGACAAGGTAGTCATACAGCACCACATCTGCTTGCTGCATTAATTGCAACCCACGTAAGGTTAATAATCCTGCATCACCAGGCCCGGCACCAATTAAAGCAACTTGACCGACAGGCGACGTATGCTGATGTAATTGTTGTTGTAATGCTTGCTGCGCTTCGGTATCGCGACCGACGGCAACCAAATCAGCAAAGCGACCATTAAATGCTTGCTCCCAGAAGGCGCGACGACTCGAAAATGAAGGAAGCTTGGCTGCAAGGTAGCCTCGAAAACCACCAGCCAGCGTTGCCATCTTGCCTAAATGCTGAGGTAGTATTGCTTCTAATTTTTGACGTAATAACCGTGCTAAAACTGGGGCTTTACCTGATGATGAAATGGCAACAATGATAGGTGAACGATCGACAATAGAGGGCACAATAAAACTACAACGCTGCGTATCATCCACTACATTGACTAACACTTGACGTTGATTAGCTGATTGATACACCAACGCATTAAGTTCTTTATGTGGCGTTGCTGCAATAGCCAAAAAAACACCATCGAGATCGCTCGGTGAAAATGCTTCGCTAATATAACGTACTTGACCTGCAGCAATAGCCGCTTCAAAGTCAGCATTAAGCTTTGACGCTATCACACCGACATCAGCTCCCGCTTTTAACAACATCCTTGTCTTGCGCCATGCGCTATTGCCACCACCGACAACCACACATGGTCGACGTTTTAAGTCTGCAAATATTGGCAAATAATCCATTGTTCACTCTCCATTGTTGCTCTGTTACCACTATAGAGAGGCTGCGATATTACTTGAAATTCTAAAGTTTCATTTTTTATACCCAAAAGTTTGGTTGGAACATCGGTCCTTAATTTTTGAGCACCGAATAGAATGATCAACCATGAATAAATACAAACTAAATATAAATAGCTAATAGCAAGCCTAATGAAGCATATTCAAATATCACTTCGAACCTAAGTTATGCTTTTTCTTTCTTAATTTAATTAACCCGTTGTGCTTTTAAGTGTGTAATTGCTATTTGTTGGCGGCTTAATAATAGCTATGCATATAAAAAATGAGAGTTAAAGCACAATTACGTGATTGATGGCGATAGTATTCGCATAAGATTTGCTATTTTAGGCGCGCTTTTCTTGCCTACCCTTTTGGAGATTCACATGACACTAGCTGTTAAACCTTTATCTATCGCGGTATTGGGCGGACTACTGTTGCTTGCAGGTCCTGCAAATGCAGAAACGATTAAATTACGTATTCTTGAAACAACAGATATTCATACTAATGTGATGGATTATGATTACTACAAGGATAAGCCAACCGATAAGACGGGGTTAGTACGTACTGCGACTTTGGTTGAGAAAGCACGCGCAGAAGTAACAAACAGTGTGTTAGTGGATAACGGTGATTTGTTGCAAGGTAGCCCTATGGGTGATTACATGGCAGCAAAAGGTATTAAAAAAGGCGAAGTCCATCCTGTTTATAAAGTCATGAACCAGCTTGGCTATGCTGTTGGTAATATTGGTAATCACGAATTTAACTATGGTTTAGATTTCCTTGATACCAGCATTGAAGGCGCTAACTTCCCTTACATCAATGCCAATGTGTATGATCTAAAAACAGGTAAAAACTTATTCACACCTTACCTTATTAAGGATTACACCTTTAAAGATAACGATGGCAACAACCAAAAACTAAAAATTGGTTATATCGGTTTTGTACCACCGCAAATTATGGTGTGGGATAAAAACAATCTTGAAGGCAAAGTAGAAGCCAAAGATATTAAACAAACCGCTGAAAAGTTTATTCCACAAATGAAAGCGGAAGGTGCCGATATTATTATCGCCATTCCACATTCAGGCGTATCAGCTGATCCATATAAAGTGGGTGCAGAAAACTCAGTCTACTTCCTGACTCAGGTTGAAGGAATTGATGCGATCGCTTTTGGTCACTCACATGCAGTATTCCCTAGTAAAGACTTTGCCAGCCTACCTGGTGCTGATATTGAAAAAGGCACTATCAATGGTATTCCAGCAGTAATGCCGGGCCGCTGGGGCGATCACGTCGGTATTATGGATTTAGTATTAGACAAAGACGGTAATAGTTGGAAAGTAACCTCAGTTCAAACTGAAGCGCGTCCGATCTTTGATAAAGCTAACCAACAACCATTAGTAACAGCCGATCCTAAATTAGTTGCAGCGGTAAAAATCGACCATAACGCTACTCGTGATTTTGTGAATCAGCCAATTGGTAAAGCTAGCGATGTAATGTACAGCTATTTAGCATTGGTTCAAGATGATCCAACAGTACAAATCGTCAACCTTGCGCAGAAAGACTATGTTGAACGCTTTATTCAAGGCGACCCCGATCTTGATGGTCTACCTGTATTATCAGCAGCGGCACCATTTAAAGCCGGTGGTCGTGGTAATGATGCTGGTAACTACACTGAAGTAGAAGCAGGACAACTGACATTCCGTAATGCCGCTGACTTATACTTATACCCAAATACACTGGTTGCAATGAAAGTGACGGGTAAAGAAGTTAAAGAGTGGCTTGAATGTTCAGCAGCACAATTTAACCAAATTGATGTTAATAGTGATAAACCACAAGGTTTAATTAACTGGGATGGTTTCCGTACTTACAATTTTGATGTCATTGATGGCGTCAAATACAACATTGATATTTCACAACCAGCTAAATACGATGGCGAATGTAAGCTAATTAATCCAACCGCGAACCGAATTAAAGATTTAAGCTTTAATGGTAAGCCGATTGATCTAAAGCAAACGTTCTTAATTGCAACCAACAACTACCGCGCTTACAGCGGCAAGTTTGCTGGCACAGGCGAAGCATTTATTGCCTTTGCGTCACCGGATGAGAACCGCACTGTATTGTCAGATTACATCAGTCGCGTTAGCAAACAAAAAGGTCAAGTGGTACCAAGTGCTGATAACAACTGGCACTTCACGCCGCTAACAAGTGATAAGCAGTTAAACATTCAATTTGAAACAGCAAACAGCGATAAAGCGGCAACGTTTATTAAAGATAAAGGCCAATATCCAATGCAACAAGTAAGCACCACTCCGGGTGGGTTTGCGATTTACCAATTGGATCTTCAGTCTAAAAAATAATCTGTGCCTTAAGTAACATCGATATACCGCAACCTTGGTTGCGGTATTTTTTTTGATACACTACTGCTACTGCCTCTTTAAACGTTAGATAACCTATGCCATCTAAAAACCACGTTGAATTAACCACTTTTTTAACCCAACTTGGCGCTGATGCAGCAACCATTAACGATGTGGTTGCCGTTGCAGAACAACTAGAACTACCCACTCGACATATTCTATTACACCAAGGACAAACGCCAACCCATTGCTACTTTCTGTTAAATGGTCTTTGTCATGCGTGCTACCTTACGGATCAAGGAAAACAATTCAGTAAAGAGTTCTACTGGGATCAAGATGTAATTATTGGCTTTGAAAGTTTAATCACTAACGCACCTTCGGCATTTTTATTAGAAACATTATCTGCCAGTCAATTAATCATGTTGCCAATCAGCTTATTTCAACAATGGCGTCAGCAACAACATCCACTTTATCAAGCATTATTAGAACGCCAATTACTGCATAAAGAACACAAAGAACGCTTTATGTTAATGCACACGCCAGAACAGCGATTACAATTATTTTGCGACCATTTTCCAGCGTTAGTCGGCCGTATTACCGATTACCAATTAGCGTCTTACTTAGGGATTACTTCTATTAGCCTCAGTCGTATTAAAAAACGGATTGCAAGTGACGATATTATTGAGAAAAGTTAACCATTGTTAATTTCATGACGAATAAATATCGATACACTCAAAGCATACTTAACAAGGACTTCAATCATGACAACTTGGCAATGTTTACCCTTTGAACAGCTGACCACCCACCAGCTTTATGACCTTTTAAAACTGCGCTCCGACATATTTTGTGTTGAACAAAACTGTGTGTACCCCGATCTTGATGATCATGATCGTGCCGACAATGTTTATCACTTACTCGGTTATGCCAATAATGAGTTAGTCGCGTACTTACGTCTCTTAGCACCAGGGGTAACCTATGACAATGTCAGCATTGGTCGAGTGGTAGTGACACCAAACCAACGTAAATCAGGGTTAGGTCATCAATTACTGCGTCAAGGGTTAGCACATGCAGAAGCAATTTGGCCGCAGCAATTAATTGAAATTGGCGCTCAACAATACTTAGTTGATTTCTATCAATCACACGGCTTTACTCAGACCTCTGAGATGTACCTTGAAGACGGTATCCCTCACGTTGATATGCAATTATTGCAAGAGCTGGTGTAATGCGGTGGTCTGCCGTTTCAATAGGCATTGCGATTTTAATTTGCGGCAATTTATCGTCATCATTATCTGATGTGGCAGTAAAACTATTAAATGGCAGCGTATCAGCATTTCAATATATGTTTATTCGCCAATTATTAAGTGTGATGCTGATTGCGCCGTTATGGTTACGATTACCCTCTGCCCAACGTGATATTGGCCATTGGAAAATTAATGCTATTCGTGCGCATCTGGTATTAGCGGGTAGCGGCATGTTACTGATTGCCATAACCTATTTACCATTAGCAACCGCCAATGCCCTGTTTTATGCAGCGCCGTTATTAATGCTGCCACTCTCAATGATCATTTTAGGTGAACGCCCAAATAAACAAAAAGTACTGGCAACTGCAATCGGCTTTATAGGCATAGTGATCGTGTTACGGCCAGAGCAATTTCATTGGGCGGCATTTGCTGCTTTAGGTACGGCGTCTACCTTAGCGCTGTATAATGTTTTAGTGCGAAAACTGCCACCACAGCAGCCGATTATCAGTACTCTGTTTTGGACAGGTATTTTATCATTACCAGTATCGAGTCTATTAGCGTATCAATATTGGCAACCGTTACAGACCGAGCAATGGCTATTAATTACGGCAAGCGCGATATTCACATTAGGCTATCAAGGAAGTTGTGTTGCGGCATACCGTCAAAGTGAAACCTATAAAATTGGCCTTGCTGAATATTCAGGGCTGATATTCGTGACAGTTTTTGGTTATTTATGGTTTAACGAAACACCTGATTGGCTCACTGGATTAGGTATTTTACTGATTATAGTGCCAATGGCGCCATGGCCAAAACGTCGTTATCGTAACAATACCTTTATCCATGATAGCGATTAAAAACAAATCAGCCGCCAAGCTGACTTAATAAGTAAGACAGATTCATTGGCGGCTGGTTGGTTTAGATCCAATTACAATCGAATTTATTGACGATAGAAACGTCCACTCGCATTTCTTGCATATGACGCAGAAATACCATTGCCTTGAATTTGTAAGCCGTCAATTTTACCTTGGCTATTTTGACGGTAACGTAATGTTTGTCCGGCTTGAATACGGCTAATTGGCTTACCCGCACCTTCAATATTCGCTATTGCATAAAGATCACCTAACGGTAAATTCTTATCACGGAAAATATTCGCTAGTGTTTCTCCAGCCGGCACTTTTAAACTGTACCACTTACCAGCAATACCCGCAGGTTGACTCGCTGCCACTGATGTCGGCTGGGCTTTAGGTGGAGCCGCTTTTGATACTACGACAGGTTTATGGGTTGTAGGATCAATGGTATAGACTTTACCGCCATTAATTGGGTAAATTTTTGATGCCATAGGTTTACGCTCAGGTGCCGGGCCGCGATCTTCCATTCCCCCCGTAGCTTTCATTCCTGCATCTTCTTTAATGTCAGCGCTATCTAATACTACATCGGTACGTTTAACCACTCTTTGCTTACCACTGCCATCAGGATTATTTTCTGCCTGAATATTTGGACCGGAGCTAACTTGGCTTGCAACATCACTATTGCCTAGGTTTAGTGAGATATCACGTCGCATCGGTACATTACCCGCCCCTCCTTCTAATTCCTGTTCTGACGGTAACATTAACACGCCAATAAATATCGGAATTAAAATGATCAACGCCCAGCGATGAAAACGTGGAAAACGCTGCCATACCTGACCAATGCCAGCTATACGCTCACCACACTTTGCCTTCATCACGCCAATATTAAATGTTACTGGCGGTTGACGGCGGCCGTTTTTTTTATTTGAACGGCGATTTACCTTTCCCATATACAGCACTCCGAAGCTTCATATGTCACGCAATTAGCGAATATTAGTTACAAACATTTACCCGATGGGGGCGAAACTGTTATCCTGCTTACTTTAATTCATTCTACATTAAGAGATGACAATAATGTCTGACGTTAAACTAGATACAGTTGAGACTAAAGCAAGCTACGGTATTGGTCTACAAATGGGCCAACAACTAGCACAAAGTGGTCTTGAAGGCCTAAACGTAGCAGCAATTGCTAAAGGTATTGCAGCTTCTCTTGCTGGCGAGATGCCAGAAATCGAAGTTGACGAAATCAACAATGCACTACGTGAACTTCACACAGCAGCAGACGCTGCACGTCAAGAGCAAGCTAAACTAGCTGCTGCTGACGGTGAAGCATTCTTAGCTGAAAATGCACAGCGTCCAGAAGTTACAGTTACTGATTCAGGTCTTCAATACGAAGTTCTAGTTGAAGGTAACGGTGAAATTCCAACTTCTGACAAGCAAGTTCGTGTGCATTACCACGGTATGCTAACAGATGGCACTGTTTTTGACAGCTCTGTATCTCGTGGCCAACCTGCAGAATTCCCTGTAACTGGCGTGATCGCTGGTTGGGTTGAAGCTCTTCAAATGATGCCTGTAGGTTCTAAGTGGAAACTATCTATTCCACAAAACCTTGCTTACGGTGAGCGCGGCGCAGGTGCTGCAATCCCTCCGTATGCGGCACTAGTATTTGAAGTTGAGCTACTAGATATTCTTTAATATCGTAAGCTGAACATATAACTAAACGGCGCTTAAAGCGCCGTTTTTTATAATTGCAATAAACTGTTAACCAATAAAAAAGCATTACAATTTGATAAATCTTCACTAGGATTGACATACCCAAGTCAATTTCTAATTTTAAAGACTTCGGTATTTATCTTTACTAAGGAGTCTCTCAATGAAAAAACGTCGTATCGTAACGACTCTCACTGCAATTGCATTATTATCATCAAGTGCAATGAGCCATGCATTCAGCCTATCTGATGTCACGAGTGCTTTAGGGGGAGAAAACAGTGATCAAATTACCCAACAGATCGCAGATAACCCACTGACAAAAAATCTTATTTCTGAGCTTGGTGTCAAACCTGAACAAGCTGCAGGTGGCGCAGGTGCTTTATTAGGCTTAGCAGCAAGCCAACTTTCAGGCCCACAAGGCAATGAACTTTCAAAATTAATCCCTGGTGCTGAAAAGCTAACAGACTCACTACCAATGGGATTAGGTCAATTGCTAAGTAACCAAGCTAATATTGATAAAGTATTCTCATTGCTCGGAATGGATCCAAGCATGATCAATAAATTCATTCCCGTTATCACTCAATTCTTAGGCCAACAAGGTGCAAGTAATGCCCTTTTAGGTGCATTAGATAAAGTTTGGGCACCAGCAGCACCTGCTGCAAAATAAGCAGACTCAACAGCAATAACCGACAAGGCAGCGTCTAAACGCTGCCTTGTTTTTTTATTAAACGTCGATATTTATCGGAGTATCAAATGCCAGAACCATGCGATTCGGTATCATTATCTTCATGTAATCCACATTCACGCTTAAGACCAAAAAAGCGCGTTTCTTGCTCGGTCATACCCGGTTGCCATTTAACGGTGGTATGGGTATCCCCGACCGATAAATAGTCTTGCTGTTTTAATGGATGATAAGGTAATCCGTGTTGTTGCAAGTAAGCATCAATATCTTCATTACTCCAATCTATCACTGGCAAAAATTTAAACCGCCCATTTTGAATCGCTAACACTGGCAATGTCGCTCGAGAATCGGCTTGCTCACGGCGCAAACCAGAAAACCAGGTGCTCACATTGAGTTCATTTAATGCTCGTCGCATCGGCTCGACTTTATTAAGCTGGTTATATTGTTTGATCCCATCTACACCTTGTAGCCACAATTGACCATAACGTGCTTCTTGCCATGCGGCACTTTGTTTAGCACTATAGACATGAAGATTGAGGTTTAACTGCTTGGTTAAACTATCAATAAACTGATAGGTTTCAGGAAATAAATACCCAGTATCGGTTAGCACCACTGCAATATTCGCTTTCGCTTGCGTGACCAGATGTAGCATCACTGCCGATTGGATTCCAAAACTAGAAGCTAACGCAAACTCACCCTCAAGGTTCTCTAATGCCCATTGCACTCGTTGTTGCGCTGTCAGTGTCTCCAGCATGGCATTAATCTCAGCCAACTGAATAATTTGACTCACTTTTGGCAGTTCAAGCAACTCAGCCAGTTGACATTTAGGCATAGAAATCCCTCATCGATATTTTAACTTCATCAATAATACCAGCACGAATGGTGAAATCACCAAAGCCTTCATTCTGTTGACGCTCCGTTGCCCAGCGCCCAACTAAACTGTCCATTTCATCCATAATTTGAGCTACGGTAATATTCTCGCGATACATTTTTGGTACACGAGTACCGTTACGGTTACCGCCTAAATGAAGGTTATAGCGTCCTGGGGCTTTACCTACGAGGCCGATTTCAGCCAACATCGCGCGGCCACAACCATTTGGACACCCTGTGACACGCAGAATAATATTTTCATCTTCATTCAAGCCGTGTTTTGCTAAAATTCCTTCAACGTCAGTCACGAATTCAGGCAGAAAACGTTCAGCTTCCGCCATCGCCAGTGGACAAGTTGGCAACGAAACACAAGCCATTGAGTTTTTACGTTGTTCACTGACACTGTCATCCATCAAACCATGATCTCGGGCTATCTGCTCGATCTTGGCTTTATCTTTTGCTAATACACCCGCAACAATTAAGTTTTGGTTAGCCGTCATGCGAAAATCACCGTGATGAATCTTAGCAATTTCAGCCACACCTGTTTTTAGTGGCTTATTTGGATAATCCAATAAACGTCCATTTTCAATAAACAGCGCTAGGTGATGCTTACCGTCGATACCTTCAACCCAACCAATACGATCACCACGTTCGGTAAACTCATAAGGTCGACTATCCTCAAACTTAATCCCAGCACGCTTTTCAACTTCGGCTTTAAATACATCACTACCGACGCGATCTAAGGTGTATTTAGTCTTGGCATTTTTACGGTTGGAACGATTTCCCCAATCACGTTGAGTGGTGACTACCGCTGCTGCAATATCTAATGTTTTCTCTAATGGAATAAAACCAAAATCATCAGCACGACGAGGATAGGTCGAGTGATCACCGTGAGTCATTGCCAACCCACCACCAACTAAAACATTAAAACCAACTAACTGGCCATTGTCTGCAATCGCAATAAAGTTAAGATCATTCGCATGAACATCAACATCATTTTGCGGCGGAATAACCACAGTGGTTTTAAACTTACGCGGCAAATAATTACTGCCTAAAATTGGTTCTTCATCAGTTGTTTCTCGTTTTTCTCCATCTAACCAAATTTCCGCATAAGCACGGGTTTTAGGTAATAGGTGCTCACTGATTTTTTTCGCCCACTCATACGCTTGTTGATGAAGTTCAGATTCTACGGGATTGGTGGTACACAGCACGTTACGGTTAACATCTCCTGCTGTTGCAATCGAATCAATACCAATTTTATTTAGCGTTTGGTGCATCAGCTTAATATTAGGTTTTAGTACCCCATGAAACTGAAACGTTTGACGAGTTGTTAAACGGATACTGCCATAAGAAGTGTGCTCATCGGCAAATTTATCAATCGCAAGCCATTGCTTAGGTGTGATCACTCCTCCCGGCATACGCGCACGCAACATTACATTTTGGAGTGGCTCTAATTTTTGCTTGGCACGCTCAGCACGAATATCACGATCATCTTGCTGATACATGCCATGAAAGCGAATTAACTGAAAGTTATCAGCGGTAAAGCCACCGGTGATGCGATCCCCAAGATCTTGTTCAATGGTGCCACGAAGAAAATTACTCTCGCGCTTTAGACGTTCGTTATCTGATAATTTTTGCTCTGTCATTAGTACACATCCCTTTGATAGCGCTTATCCTTACGCAGCTCGTTAAGATACTGCTCAGCCTGCTCGCGCGTTTTATTCCCTTGCTGCTCAATCACAGTTAACAAGGCTTGATGAACATCTTTTGCCATATGAGTTGCATCACCACAGACATAAACATGTGCGCCTTGTTGTAACCACTGCCATACCTGTGCTGATTGCTCTAAAATGCGTTGCTGAACATACACCTTCTCGGCTTGATCGCGACTAAAAGCGACATCCATCTGAGTCACAACTCCAGATTTTAAATATTTTTGCCACTCAACTTGATAGAGAAAATCTTCAGTAAAGGTTCTATCTCCAAAAAATAACCAATTCTTACCACTTGCTTCACGGTTTTCACGCTCTTGAACAAAGGCACGGAACGGTGCAATACCGGTTCCCGGACCAATCATGATCACTGGCGTATTATCATCGACAGGCAATTTAAAGTTATTGTTGGCTTCAACAAACACTTTCACTGCATCACCTTGCTCTAAGCGCTGGGCTAAAAAGCTTGATGCACCACCTTGGCGTTGCTCATTCGCTTGTTCAAATTCAACCACACCAACGGTTAAGTGCACTTCTTCACCTACTTCTTGTTGGCTTGAGGCAATAGAATATAAACGTGGCGTTAAGCGACGTAATAAACCGAGTAATTGCGCTGCGGTTAAGGATGTCTTCTTCTCAGCGAGTACATCAATAATTTGATTTTTGGCAGCATACTCGCGCAACTTTTCACGATCATCTACCAGCTTTTGTAACTTTTTACTACCTGAAAGTTCTGCATATTTAGTTACAAATTGTGGATTTGATGCGGTAATTTCATATTGAGTAATGAGTGCATCACGCAGGCTTAAAGTGCTGCCATCAACATTGACTAAAGTATCTGCTTCTAAGCCAAGTTTAGCTAAAATGGTATCTGCCAATTGGGGGTCATTTTCAAACCACACCCCGAGTGCATCACCGGGTTGGTAAGTTAATCCTGACTCTTCTAAATCAATTTCAATATGACGCACATCTTTATCTGAGCCACGGCCGGTGATTTTCTGGCTAACCGATAAACTGGCACTAAATGGGTGGTGTTTATTATAAATCGTAGTCGCAGCTTGATGCTGGCCTACAGGTAGTTGCACCACTTCGGCTGCACCGGTTGATAACGTTTGTTGGGTTTTTTCCAATACCTGCAACTGCCATTTAGCCGCTGCTGCATCATAATCAACATCACAATCTAATCGCTCTAGCATTGGCTGAGCACCTAATTTTGCTAAGTATTGATCAAAATCTTTTGCCGTTTGACAGAAAAACTCATAACTCGAATCCCCTAAACCAATAACGGCATAATGTAAGTCTGGTAGCTTAGGGGCTTTCTTTGATTGTAAAAACTCATGTAACTCAATTGCATCATCAGGGGCCTCACCTTCTCCATGTGTTGAGGCAACAATGATGACATGGGTTTCTTTAGCCAGATTTTTACCTTTAAAATCACCAGCAGAAACCAGCTTAGCTGCAATATCTTGTGCCTGAGCTTGTTGTTGTAACGCTTCAGCAACCCCTTTGGCATTGCCTGTTTGTGATGCATAAATAATGGTTAATTGGCCTGCAGGCTTGGCTGCGGCAAGTACATTTGACGAAGGGGCAGCAGTTGCTGCTGGCGATTGAGATTGACTCAAGCCCCAAAAATAACCACTGATCCAAGCCAGCTGTTGGGGTGATGATTCTGCAGCCGCTAACTTGAGTTGATCTATTTGTTGATCATTGAGTGGGCTAGCTAAAGCTGATAGTTGATTGATTGACATAGCACGACGATCCCTATTCATTGCGTTATGTTAGAGTAGCTATTTAAGCTAATAACAAGAAAGAATAGATAAGAATGTTTTATAACCATTTGTAAGGTTAATCGCACAAAAAAACCAAACAGTGATATCACTATTTGGTTTTTAAATCAGGGCAAGTAAGTAATATTTAATATTCGTCAGCTATTCTAACCTGCTGAAAACCAACATCAAAAGCCTGCTGTGTCGCACTATCAATATCACCATAGCATTGCTCACTACCCGTGATATCCGTTAACGGTACCAAACCACCACGACGGTGACGAAATTCAACAATATAACCGCTATTAATCGATGGTTCGACCAATGCCTCAACAAGATCTTGGCGAGCATATAGGTGTTTCAATTCAGTTAATGTCATCACTTACTCCCCCTAAAACCGATATTACTAATCAGTTTACTTACCTTTAAAAGTGGTACATAAACCCAATTAGCGCCAATAAAAAAACCACGAAATAATCGTGGTTTTATAACTGGATCACAGAATATTGGTTAACAGTTAATTAAAAATCAACTTCTACACCAGCAAACCATCCGTTTAGCTCGACATCACTTGAATCAGATTTCTTAAAGTCATAATCCATCATACGGTAACCCGCACGCAAATTAAGATCAGCTGCAATCAAACCTAAGCTGTATTTCACGCCCGCTTGACCATCAAACAAACGCGTGCCGTCATACTTACCAGCATTCGCTTGGGCAAAGACTGCAAGTGGTGTTGCTGGAATACCTAACTCGGCAGCAGCGTAAACTGTTGGCTGCCAATCACTAAAACTGTTCTGATGCTGAATTTTAACACCAGCAAACTTAGTCATTGTTACACCTAAATCAAGCGCGACTAAATCGTTATCAAGAATTTCATAGTAAGCGGTGAAATCACTTTGCTCAAAATTCACATTACCAGTATCAATATCGTTATAACGTACCATCACGTTAGGCACTAAAGGGATAAAGTGCTCTAAAGATGCGTAATAAGATGTTGAGGTATCATCACTTTTATGACCATTTACTTTTGCATTTGTAAACCATGCATCCGCACCCACTTTAACACCTAATAAGGTATCAGCTTGGGCTGGAAGGGCTGCCGCTAGCGTCATTGCAGCTGCAATTGAAAGCACCACTTTTTTCATGCCGAGTCTCCGCTCTTTAACATTTTATGTAATTAATCGCACAAAATTATATCAGAAGCCGTATAAAAACTCTGCAATCAATCGCAGTTAATAGCGACGATGACGTGACACTTGCTGTTTATCAGTATTACGCTCACGAAAAAACCAAATCCCCAACGCAATAACAATGATCCATGGTAGCAGTTTAAATACTAAGCCTAACATTCCAACAACCGCCATCACGGCAAATCCCGCAGCGACAGCAATCAATAATCCAATCAAACTGACACCGGTAAACACCAATACCAAGGTAAAAGCGACTAAAAACAGAAACTCAAACATAGATTATCCTTTTGTTTTACTGCGTCATTCACATAAAGCCACAGTGCTGAATTGATTATTACCTACAATACTGCACAATTCACGCCAACTCTAAATTAATTATTTTATTTATTTTTCATAGACATAAAAAAACGCCAATATATCAAATATTGGCGTTTACTATTTATTGGTCAATTTCACCTTACACTCGTAAAATTCACCACATTAATCTATACCGTTAAAATAGCGCTACACATCTAATTCAGCAGGAATTTTTGCTAGTGCTTGTTGCACCACTTCAATACCAGCTCCTGGCTTATGGGCATTTTCACTGATATAACGACGCCATTGACGAGCACCAGGCATACTTTGGAATAAACCTAACATATGACGAGTAATATGACCTAAGTATGAGCCATTCGCGAGTTGGCGCTCGATATAAGGGTACATCGCCTCAACCACTTCGCGACGTTTCATTACAGGACGGTCGCTACCAAATAAGCGCTGATCAACCTCAGCCATTAAGTATGGGCTTTGGTATGCTTCACGACCAACCATCACACCATCAAGATGCTGGAGATGCTGCTCCATTTCTTCAAAGGTTTTAATGCCACCATTGATTGCCATCGTCAGCTGTGGAAAATCTTGCTTTAATTGATAAACACGTGGGTAATCCAGTTCTGGAATTTCACGATTTTCTTTTGGACTTAAGCCTTTTAGCCAAGCTTTACGGGCATGAATAGTAAAGTTATCACAACCGCCTTTCTCTGATACCGTTTGAATGAAGTGGGTTAAAAACTCATAAGAATCTTGATCATCAATACCAATACGAGTTTTTACAGTAACAGGAATATCAACCACTTCACGCATCGCTGCTACACATTGTGCCACAAGATCCGCTTCACCCATCAAGCAAGCGCCAAACATACCATTTTGAACACGATCAGAGGGGCAACCAACGTTTAAGTTAATCTCATCATAACCACGCTCAGCTGCTAACTTTGCACACTGCGCAAGATCGACTGGGTTTGAGCCACCGAGTTGTAACGCTAATGGATGCTCTTCTTCGTTATACGCTAAGAAATCACCTTTACCATGGATGATCGCGCCTGTTGTTACCATTTCAGTGTACAACAATGCTTCTTTACTCATTAAACGATGAAAGTAACGGCAATGACGGTCAGTCCAATCAAGCATTGGCGCGACGGAAAAGCGAGCGGTAGGATACATACTACAATATTCCTTAAATATTAAGTGGTTATGGCAAATACCACTTACGGGTATTGCAATATACTTCATCCTACTTAGGCTTTTTTAGCAATAAAGAAGCGGATGAGGGACAATTTAGGAGGCACGGACTGTCCTAAAATATCGTTTGAGGCGCGGATTCTACCTTAAAATAGCCACTGTCACCATTGTTACCCTAAACCAAAAAAACGCTCGAAACCCACGGATAGAATTTCGAACGCAAAAAATTATTTTACTTTAGAGCTAAAATTTATAATCGACAGACCATACAACTTGTTCAGTTGCTTTTAGACGTGTATTGGCTTGGTTATAATTTTGATCTAAATAACGGTAAGTTAAATCGCTGGAAATGGTATTCGTCAATTGGATATTTGCACCTACTTGACCACCCCAAACAAAATCAGTCGCACTTTGTGCACCAGCGTTAGAGTATGAGATACGATCATGTGAAATTCCCATTGACGGGCCTGCAAAAAAGTTAATTGTAGAAGTGACAGGCATTAAATAGTCATAAGAGGCTAAGAATAGGTTTTGAGTATGTTTTGCTTTAGCGTCCTCTATCGAGTAACGATCTTTTTTATAGCCATATGTCGCACTCAAACGATGGTGGTCATTAACAATCACACCGGCACGTAATTGATAACTGGCATCCTCACTGTGTTGTTTTGCGTCGCCTTTAAAGGTATCTGTTTGGTAACCTATACCGCCGCCAATAAAGCTATCTATATTACTTTGTGCCATTACATTTGATGATAATGCACTCGAAAATAATACCACTGCTAATAAACTTTTTTTCATTAGTTAATCCCTTTTGTTTACGGTAATACCGCTTATAAATAAATATCTTACAACGTGTTTTGAGCGTTGAATTTATTTGTTACCCATAAACTAAAACAGGTTAACTGTACCGCAACTTAATGAATTATAAGGCTATTAGTTATCTTGCTAGAGCCTGAATGGCAGCCGCTAAATAACATTAATACCTTCAATAAAATGTAACCATCTGTGTAGCAACTCGATAATGACGAGTGGATTTTCAAACAGTTTCAGAGCAGCGCTTAATAGAATAATGTGAGGATTGTGGCGGATTCTTAATAACGAAAAAGGCCTTGAACAATAGTTTGTTCAAGGCCTTTTCAATATTCTTGTTAACGTCAGAGCAATGCTGTGGCTGACAACAAAAAGTTACTTAGTCATGTTACCGCTTTTGTACATTGAAGAGAATACAGGCGTGTAAAGAGCAACGATTTTATTAATGATACCAGACATTTTTCTACCTTAAAGATTAAGCTGTTAATGTATAACCATCGCCTAATTTCTAAATATTTAAGGCATCGGTCACGTTTCGATGGGCGTCATTATAGGTATTTTGCATTGGTTGAGAAATGAAAAAAAACACCACCTAGGCATTAGTTTTTCTAATCACACATTGAGGACTATTTGTATGATGATCATAAGCCACACCAAATACACATTAGCACTGAATTAGATGCGATATACGGCCTCGAATAGTATCAAGCGATAACCCCGTTTCATGCTGTTGCTTACAAATTAATTCGAGATTAATAAGTTCATCATCATGAATAATAACAATAATATTGTTACTTTTTTTATTTGCATTAGTTTGACGCTTGATGGCTAGCTGATCAGCACAATCCAAAACGACCGCGATACCTGAAAAGGAATGCCTTAGTTGTCGACACACCTCAAACCCTAATGCGCTATCTATATCAGCGTCAGCAATAACAATAATTTTATAATCATTGTATTCACCTGGGCGATATCCTTCAGCCACCAATAGCTTGATCAGATTATCAAGCATAAAAGCAAAGCCACAGGCATTACTCGATAGCTGCATCGTTTGACTCATAAATTCATCATAACGACCACCACGGCACAATAAACTATGGGGTGCAATACGCTCGCCATGCCACTCAAACAACAGGTCAGAATAATGTGAAGCGGGGTAGAGATTTGGTGTAACAATATAAGGTAACCCCATATCATTTAGCAGTTGTTGCAGCTGTTGAAATCGTTCGACAGCTGTCTCTGCCAAAAACTGATTCAACTTAGGTGCTTGGGTAATAACTGGCTTAAGCTCTATTGGATAATCAACTAACAGTTTTTCAGGAGTCGTGGATAACCATGCTTGGCGTTGACTGTCTAATAAAATACTAAAGGGTTGAAAGTAAGCGGTTAGCGCATTTCGAAAACAGGAAAACTCACTCAGACTGCCAATGTAGTTGATTCGCAGTTCAACTTCTTTCTCAAGCCCGAGTAGTTTAAAGAGTTCGTATTGTAACTGTAATTGCTCCGCCACAATGGCATCATTACTCCACCCAAACGCCTCAATACCGACTTGGTAATGTTGTTCAAGCCGATCCTCTTGATCTACTGCGTGGCGAAAAATAGGCCCTTGATACCAGATACGGCTACCTTGTAACAGTGTTGGGTGCTGATTAACAAACTGTAAGCAACTCAATGAACCATCACTGCTTAAAATGGTTTGATCATTAGAGGACGTTAAGCGCTGAGGGCTCATTGAAAAACTTAAAAACTCGGGTGTATGGGCAACATCTTGAATGATAGGAAGTTTAATTTCAGTATAACTATATTGTTGGCACAGTAATCGTATTTTGGTTTCAATAAAATTCAACTGCTGCTCTGATATATTATAGTTCTTGCGTGGACGACCGCGTTTTCTTGGGCGAACATTTCCTTGAAGTTGGCTTTCAAGTTGTTGACAAAACTTAGCCATACCTAAAATCGTGTTTTGGTGAATACACTCAGTGATTCGCTGTAAAATATAACGGCCAATGGGTTTATGACTAAAACGCCGATAGGCCTCACCGCACTGTAAGCTGGTTTTACCTAATAAGCTATATTCAGCATGAGGGGTTATACGAGGCAGTGACACAAACCCTGCATTATGACCATAACTACTCCAACGATAGTTTGCTGCTGCAACATCAAGCAACGTTCCACCTGACTCAATATAATGCATACTTGGCAATAGATAATTTTCAGGCTCAACTAGACAGCTTTTATAACGTCCTTCCCACAGACTGCCACTACGTTGATATTTCTTATTAAAATAAGGCACATAACGTCTACCTACGTGCTGAATAATAGCGCCAATATTTTCTTTTTCATTGGGCGTTATAAGTAACAACGCTTTATCAGCCAATAAACAATAACTATGTAAATCACCACCATAGCGCGAAATTGCCTTGTCTATACATTGTAGAAAGTAGTCATAATCCTCATCATCGATAAAAAGATCACACTTATTATGCCCCTGTAATTGAATGATTTGAGGCAACCCTAAAATAAATAACCGTTCTTTTCTTGGCATGGTTCGCCCTCCAAATCTATAACATTTATTAATGAATAAACATGATACCCACAATAAAAGGGGACAGAGTCAAATTAATTGATTATGAGCAAAAATCAATCAAAACTGGCTGCAATTAAAACTTTTGCAAGAAAAAAATTGATATAAGTCACATTTTTGGTGAAGTAAAACTTTACTATTGCCTCATCAAATCAAATGAGGAAATAGAGATGGCTGCCGGAAACTCCGATTCAAGCACCATGAGTGCTAGCTCCGCCAAAAAAATGGGCGTAGTCGCATTAACCTTAGTTACCGCATCAAATATGATGGGTTCTGGGGTATTTATGCTACCGACCAACCTTGCTGGGGTTGGTTATATTTCATTATGGGGCTGGCTTATCACCATTGTAGGTGTTATCGCACTTGCACTTGTGTTTGCCAAAACCAGTCTTTTAACACCAAGAAACGGCGGCATCGTTGCTTATGCTGCTGATGCTTTTGGTCCTTTTGTTGGCTTTCAAAGTACCATTTGTTACTGGATCAGTGCCTGGATAGGTAACGTTGCCCTACTTGTCGCTGGTATTGGCTACCTAAGTTACTTTTTCCCACAACTTACAGATCCAAGTATAGGCTCTGTGGTTGCCATTGTTATTTTATGGGGCTTTATTGCGCTGGCAAGTCTTGGTGCTCAAGCAGCAGGTCGCGCACAATCCTTTACAGCCGTTTGTATGCTAGTCGTGGTACTGGGCGTTGGTATTGTGGGCTGGTTCTGGTTTGACCCGCATATGTTTACTCAGGTTTATAACGGCACAGGTGAAAGTAATACTCATGCCATTTTATCTGCGGCATCAATCGCATTATGGGGCTTCCTAGGAGTTGAATCTGCGGTAGTTTCTAGTGGTCAAGTTGAAAATCCTGAAAAAACCGTTCCCAAAGCAACTGTTTATGGTTTGCTAATTGCTTCTGTATGTTACGTCGGTAGCTGTAGTGTCATTATGGGTCTTGTACCACACGAAGAGCTTGTTAAATCAGCGGCACCATTTGCTGATGCAGCGCGTTACATGTTTGGTGACACTGCCGGTACCATCGCATCAATCCTAAGTATCATCGCTTGTTTCGGTTCAATCTCAGGCTGGTTGATTCTGCAATCAGAAGCACCACGTGCAGGTGCAGAACAAGGTTTATTCCCTAAATTCTTTGCTGCTGTAAACCGTAATGATGTTCCGATGAAAAGCTTGATTTTCACTGGTGTATTAATGAGTGGTGTGTTGTTAATGACCGCATCGCCTGATCTTGCCGATCAATTCCAAGTCGTCATTCTAATGTCAGTATTTGCTTCACTACTGCCTTATATCTACGCCGTTATTGCGTTGCCAATCATTATGATTGCTAAGAAACAAAACAAAGGCGGTAACTTCGTGATTTACAGCATTCTGGTTGTTATTGGTATGGCTTATAGCTTATTCGCGATGCTTGGCTCAGGTGCAGACTCTATGTACTGGGGTGTAGTCATGGTGATGCTCACTATTCCGCTATATAGCTTTATTGCCGCAAAACGCCATAAAAACGGCGAGAAAGTTCTTTATTTAAAAGATTAATGAGTTAACTGACAATTATTTGAAAGTAGCAATTAAAAAATTTATTAGGATATATATCATGACATTATCAATTGAAAATCAAAATAAACTTGACGAATTTTGGGCTTACTGTGTAAAAAACCAATACTTTAATATTGGCTATCCTGAGTCAGCAGATTTTGATTACACTATTCTAGAACGCTTTATGCGTTTCTCAATCAACAACTGTGGTGACTGGGCAGAATACTGTAACTACCTGCTTAACTCGTTTGATTTTGAAAAAGAAGTGATGGAATACTTTGCCGATCTTTTCAAAATTCCATTTGAGGATAGCTGGGGTTACGTTACTAATGGCGGCACTGAAAGTAATATGTTTGGCTGTTACCTTGGTCGTGAGCTTTTCCCTGATGGTACTTTGTATTACTCAAAAGATACTCACTACTCTGTAGCTAAAATCGTTAAACTATTACGTATTAAGTCACAGCTGGTTGAGTCATTACCAAATGGCGAAATTGATTACGATGATCTGATCGCGAAGATCAAACAAGATGACGAAAAGCACCCAATTATTTTTGCTAATATTGGTACAACTGTACGTGGTGCGATTGATGATATTAGTAAGATCCAAGCGATGATTGGTGAGCTAGGTATTAAACGTGAAGATTACTATATTCACGCTGATGCGGCATTAAGCGGCATGATCCTACCATTTGTCGATGAACCACAAGGGTTTAACTTTGCTGATGGTATTGACTCTATTGGTGTCTCTGGCCACAAGATGATCGGTTCACCGATTCCATGTGGTATCGTGGTTGCTAAAAAGCGCAATGTTGATGCGATTTCAGTTGAAATTGATTATATCTCTGCTCACGATAAAACCATCACCGGTTCTCGTAATGGCCATACGCCATTGATGATGTGGTGTGCTGTTAAGTCTCACACACATGAAGATTTTAAGCGTCGTATTAATCGTAGTTTAGATCTGGCACAACATGCTGTACAGCGCCTACAAAGCGCAGGCATCAATGCATGGTGTAACAAAAACTCAATTACAGTGGTATTCCCTTGCCCATCAGAAGCAGTATGGAAAAAACACTGCCTTGCAACTTCTGGCGGCCAAGCGCACTTAATCACCACAGCGCACCATCTTGATGCATCAAAAGTCGATGCGCTCATTGATGATGTGATTAAAGATGCCAATGGCGAAACGATTGCAGCATAAAAAAAGCGGTAGTTCACTACCGCCTTTATGAGTCGATATTGCTGGTGCCTATTCCACTATTTACCAGCAATATCACACCTAACGGCTATTATCTAATACCATTATATGTCGCATTTATTATAACTGTATTTCTTATGATAGAGGAAACAAATAGCCGACAATGCTAAATAAATAGGTTTTCCTATGAAAAAAAACATTCAATCAATCCGTGGTGTTTCTGATATTTTACCAGAACAAACTCCGATTTGGTTATGGCTTGAATCAATAATCAAACAAGTGACTCATAGCTATGGTTATCAACAAATTCGGCTGCCAATTATTGAGCCTCTGGCTTTGTTTGAGCGCGCGGTCGGTGAATCAACCGACATTGTATCGAAAGAAATGTATAATTTTGTTGATAAAAGTGGCGAACATATTACTCTGCGCCCAGAGGGTACTAGCAGCTGTGCTCGCGCCGTCATTGAGCATAATATGTGTTATAACAACACTCAGCGGTTATGGTATCAGGGTCCAATGTTCCGCTATGAAAGACCGCAAAAAGGACGCCTACGCCAATTTACTCAATTTGGTGTCGAAACCTTTGGCATGGCAGGGGCCGATATTGATGCTGAATTAATTTGCATGTCCTACGATATTTTCAAAGCACTGGGCGTTGAGCAACACATTGCCCTTGAAATTAATTCACTGGGAACCACCGCAGAACGTCATATTCACCGCCAACATCTGATCACTTATTTTGAGCAGCATCTAGCCTTGTTAGATCAAGATAGTCTTAATCGTCTCACCACTAATCCATTACGCATTTTAGACAGTAAAAACCCCGACATGCAGGACATGATCAATGCAGCACCGCAGCTGATTGATTTTATTGGTGAAGATTCTCTGACTCATTTTAATAAACTGCAATACTTACTTGATCAAGCGGATATCAAATACACCATCAATCCACGTTTAGTCCGTGGCCTCGATTACTATTCAAAAACAGTATTTGAATGGATAACTGATAAGCTTGGCTCACAAGCTACCGTTTGTGGTGGCGGTCGTTATGATGGCTTAATTGAATTGTTCAGTAAAAATGCCTTACCTGGCTCAGGGTTTGCTATCGGAATTGAACGACTATTGTTATTAGTCGAAACGCTAGGACTTGATAAAGGGATAAATAATGATCCTGATATCACCATTACCACCGAGTCTGACCACCAAAATGCCAATGCATTGCTGGTTGCGTATAATATTCGTCATCAATTGCCTAAACTACAAGTGCTAACAGATCTCAGTCATAGCAAAATCAAGCGTCAACACAGTCGAGCATTAAAGGCTGGTTCCAAGCTGATCATCACTCTCAATGACAACGATGAGGTTGGATTGTGGTATCCAAAAACTAATCAATCTCTGACGGTTAACATTAGCAATGTCATGGTTGCGATTAGTGAGCACCTTCAGCAACTAAAATAATTCCCTTAATCTGTGTGCGGTTACCTTGTGGTGACTGTACACTTTCACTACAGCCATCAAGCGCCGCGACACAGCCATTGTAAGTATCTTTATAAGTCACTATGACAATTCTCATTGATGATAAGGTGATCATTAACACGTAATCCCTTTCATCATCGCTATTGCATGCTAAGTGTGAGTATGTTTTCAAATAGCTGTGATAAAATAATAACATAATGACGTTTTTTTGAGGCTCTATGACGGTTCAAACTCAACTGCTAGCCAAAGCACAACTGCTCTGTGATCAACGCGGGGTAAGAATGACACCCCAGCGATTAAAAGTACTGGCACTGATCATTAATCATCATAGTTCTATTAGCGCTTATGAGTTACTTGATTTACTTAAAGCATCAGAACCCCAAGCTAAACCACCTACGGTTTATCGCGCCTTAGATTTTCTATTAGCACAAGGGTTTGTGCATAAAGTCGAGTCAACCAACAGCTATATTGCTTGTTGTGTATTAGGCCATGCAGAGCATTGCTCACAATTATTAATTTGTGATAAATGTGGATTTGTTGAAGAAACCCACGATGATGAACTAGCAAAGCTGTTACGTATAAAATCAGATCAATATGGTTTTACAAGCAAGCATCACGTAATTGAAAGCCATGGTGTTTGTCATAAATGCCAGCAAGCTAACCATGACTAATCCAACGTTAGTGCTATCACAAATAGTGATAGCACTCGTTCGCTACTGATAAACTATCGTGATGATATTAAACACAGTATTAATTAACGTTAGCTCAAACATAAAAGCATAATAAAAAACTACTCATTGTCATAAATTCGATCTAGACTGAGCCAGTCATAAGCATCTAGTTACCTATTAGCTGTGACTACTACTATTAGTCTATAAGGGAAAGACGTACATGAGTAAACTGACTGGAACCGTAAAATGGTTCAACGACGATAAAGGCTTTGGTTTTATTTCTGCTGCCGATGGTAAAGATGTGTTTGTTCACTTCAGTGCTATTCAGGCACAAGGACGTAAAACATTACGTGAAGGCCAAAGTGTTGAGTTTATCGTAACCGATGGTCAGAAAGGCCCCCAAGCTAGCGATGTTGTTACGCTATAACTGACAAACAGCTAAAATAAAAAACGCCGCGATCATTACGATTGCGGCGTTTTATTTTATCGGCTAACTCTTTAACCAATAATCGGCATTATGCACGCCATTGTTTAAATGCATTGATCAAGCCATTGGTTGAGCTATCGTGGCTCACCACACTTTCGTTGCTATTTAGCTCAGGTAAAATTTGGTTAGCCAGCTGCTTACCTAATTCCACACCCCACTGATCAAAACTAAAGATGTTCCAAATAACACCTTGAGTAAAGATTTTGTGCTCATATAACGCAATCAACGCGCCTAATGTATATGGTGTGATTTCTTTAAGCAGAATAGAGTTCGTTGGACGGTTACCTTCAAACACTTTAAATTCAGCTAACTCATCAATTTCTTGTTGTGATTTACCAGCGGCAACAAATTCAGCTTCAACCGTCTCGCGGCTCTTACCAAATGCCAATGCTTCAGTTTGAGCAAAGAAGTTAGCCATTAGCTTAGGGTGATGATCACCTAATGGATTGTGGCTAATTGCTGGTGCAATAAAGTCACATGGAATTAACTTCGTGCCTTGGTGAATCAGCTGATAGAAGGCGTGTTGACCATTGGTACCTGGCTCACCCCAAATAATAGGACCTGTTTGGTAATCTACTGGCTTACCGCCGCGATCAACATACTTACCATTAGATTCCATGTTACCTTGTTGGAAATAAGCAGGGAAACGGTGCATATATTGATCATAAGGAAGGATAGCTTCTGTTTCAGCGCCATGGAAATTATTGTACCAAATGCCAATTAACGCCAAGATCACTGGTAACTTTTGCTCTAATGGTGCTTGAACAAAATGGTTATCCATTGCGTGGCCACCTTCAAGCAATTTAACGAAGTTATCAAAACCCACCGCTAAGCTAATTGAAAGACCAATCGCAGACCATAGTGAGTAACGACCACCGACCCAATCCCAGAACTCAAACATATTATCGGTATCGATACCAAACTCAGCCACTGATTCAGCATTGGTAGAAAGCGCTGCAAAGTGCTTAGCCACATGGGCTTTATCTTCAGCCATTGCTAAGAACCAATCACGTGCAGATAGTGCATTGGTCATGGTTTCTTGAGTGGTAAATGTTTTTGATGCAATTAGGAATAATGTTGTTTCTGGATTTAAGTCTTTTAGCGTCTCAACAATATGGGTTGCATCAACGTTAGAAACAAAGTGCATGTTTAGACGGGTTTTGTACGCTGATAGCGCTTCAGAAACCATGTAAGGACCAAGATCTGAACCACCAATACCGATGTTAACGACATCAGTAATTTCTTTGCCAGTATAACCTTTCCACTCACCGCTAACGATGCGATTTGTGAAGCTTTCCATTTTCGCTAATACGGCATTAACCGCCGGCATAACATCTTCACCATCAACAATGATTGGCGTGTTACTGCGATTACGTAGCGCAACATGAAGCACAGCACGATCTTCAGTTCGGTTAATTTTCACGCCGTTGAACATATCGGCAATAGCGGCCTCTAACTCGGTCTCTTTCGCTAGTGCAAACAACTTAGTCAAAGTTTCTTCCGTGATCAGGTTCTTTGAGTAATCCAATAAAATATCAGAACCAAACTGAGCAGAAAACTTGGCAAAACGCTCGCTATCATTAGCAAATAAATCACTTAATTCAAAATCTTGAGCTTGTTCAAAATGAGCGGTCAGGGCTTGCCATGCATTGGTTTGCGTTGGATTAATGTTCTTTAACATAATAATGTTCCCGATGTTGTTATGTTCATCCCTCGAATCATATCACCTTCGAAAGATCCTTGATCTATGCCTGTTACCTAGCATGCTAGGTATCTAATAATAATGCTATCTGTTACAACTAATTATGACTTTAAAATAACATTATCGTCATTGCGTCAAATCACGAAAATATGACAGCATCATACCTGTATTTAGCAATAAGATGATAATGGTAATCACTAATTAAACTAAAAGGTTTCACCGATAGGTAAATAGCTATGTGGTATCAAAAGACGATTCATCTTACTCCGAGAGCGCGGGGGTTTCATCTAATAACCGCCGAGATAGAGCAAAATTTAACAATAATTCAATCATTAAAGGTTGGAATGGTACATTGCTTTATTCAGCATACATCTGCCAGCTTAACCATTAATGAAAATGCAGACCCAACGGTTCGTGATGATATGGAGGCACATTTTAATCACAGTGTTCCTGAGCGTGCGGCTTTTTATCAACATACCTATGAAGGTGATGATGACATGCCAGCCCATATTAAGACGTCATTACTTGGTAATAGTATTAGTATTCCCATCACGGATGGTCAACTTGCGTTAGGTATGTGGCAAGGAATTTACTTAGGTGAACACCGCGATCACGGTGGTTCACGACGCATTGTTATTACCGTTCAAGGCCAATAACAACTAAAAGCCGCGGACAATGCCGCGGCTGTTATTATAGCGTTTATTATGAATAGGTCATCGCAACTCGAGGGGTTAACTTGGTCATGAGTTCATAAGCAATCACACCTGTATATTGAGCCACCACTTCAGCGGGTAAACCTTTACCCCATAATGTGGCTTCATCTCCGACTTTATCTGTCGCATCAGGCCCCAGATCAACGGTTAGCATATCCATCGAAACTCGGCCTGCGGTTGGTACAATACGGCCATTAACCATCACTGGTGTACCATTCGGTGCACAACGTGGATAGCCATCACCATAGCCAATTGCAATAACACCGACTTTGGTATCCCGCTCACTGGTCCATATACCACCGTAGCCAACCTGCTCACCTTTTTTGACTTCACGCACCGCAATTAAACTTGAGGTTAACGTCATCACAGGTTGTAAGTTGTAGCTCGATGCCATGCGGTCTAATTGATCAAATGGCGATACGCCATACATAATAATACCAGGTCGAATCCACTCAAAATGACTATCAGGCCATGCTAAAATACCAGCAGATGCTGCTAGTGAGCGCTCGCCTTCATAAGGCTTAGTTAACGTTGAGAAACACTCAATTTGCTTAACAGTGATATCGCTACCTAGGTCATCAGCGTTACCAAAATGGCTAATAAAGCGTAATGGCTTAGCAACATTGTTGCAGTCATTTAAACGTTGCATAAATTGAGGAACTTGCTCTGGACGTAACCCTAAGCGATGCATACCAGTATCAATTTTCACCCATACTCGTACTGGAGCGTCTAAGTCAGCTTGCTCAAGTGCTTCAAGTTGTTCAATCGAATGCACCACGGTATGGATATTATTAGTGACTAATACAGGTAAATCAGTTGGCGCGTAAAAACCTTCTAATAATAAAATCGGTTTTACTACTCCGCCCGCACGCAGTGTTAATGCTTCTTCTATTCGTGCAACACCATAGGCATCAACATCGGTAAGGCTTTTCGCCACATCTAACAACCCATGCCCATATGCATTGGCTTTAACTACCGCCAGAATTTTACTGTTTGGTGCCTGCAGGCGGATTTGACTCAGGTTATGTGCCAAAGCTTGGGTATCAATATGTGCAGTTGCAGCTTTCATCCAATATCCTAAATAATTTTTAAGGCTTACTCTTCATCAAAGGCTGGGCCAGCATAGTTATCAAAGCGTGAGAACTGGCCTTGGAATGTTAAACGTACAGTACCAATCGGACCATTACGTTGCTTACCTAAGATAATTTCAGCGATCCCCTTAAGGGCACTATCTTCGTGATAAACCTCATCACGGTATATAAACATGATTAAGTCAGCATCCTGCTCGATGGCGCCAGATTCACGCAAATCAGAGTTAACAGGACGTTTATCTGCACGTTGCTCCAATGAACGGTTAAGCTGAGACAGAGCAACAACGGGCACATTTAATTCTTTTGCTAATGCTTTTAGCGAGCGTGATATTTCAGCAATCTCAAGCGTACGGTTTTCTTGTAAGCCAGGGACACGCATCAACTGAAGGTAGTCAATCATGATCATGCTCAGACCGCCATTATCACGTGCAATACGGCGTGCACGTGAACGTACTTCGGTCGGTGTTAAACCTGAACTATCATCAATGAACATATTCTTTTTTTGCATCAGAATACCCATTGTTGATGATATTCGAGCCCAATCTTCATCGTCTAATTGCCCAGTACGGATCTTGGTTTGATCAACACGTGATAATGATGCCAACATACGCATCATGATTTGTTCTGCGGGCATTTCTAACGAGAAAATTAATACCGGTTTTTCTTGATCCATGGCAGCATTTTCACACAGGTTCATCGCAAAGGTGGTTTTACCCATCGATGGACGTGCCGCAACAATAATTAAATCAGAGCCCTGTAAGCCCGCGGTTTTTTTATTGAGATCAGTAAAGCCTGTTGATACCCCGGTTACACCATCTTGCGGTGATTGATACAACAACTCAATCCGCTCAAGTGTCCGCTCTAAAATAGTATCAACGTTTTGCGGGCCTTCTTTATCATTAGTGCGTTGCTCGGCGATGGCAAAAACTTTACTTTCAGCCATATCCAGTAAGTCTTCACTGGTGCGCCCTTGCGGATCATAACCGGCATCAGCAATTTCATTGGCAACGCCAATCATGTCACGGATCAGCGCCCGTTCTCTTACAATATCAGCATACGCTAAAATATTGGCTGCCGATGGCGTATTTTTAGCTAACTCGGCAAGGTAAGCAAACCCACCGACATCATCTAGCTTATCAGAGCGCTCAAGATGTTCAGACAGCGTGATCAAATCAAGTGGCTGTCCACCTTCCAATAAGGCTGCGGTTGCCTCAAAAATAATCCGATGAGGACGGCTGTAAAAGTCTTTTGCAACCACTTTCTCAGCAACAGTATCCCAACGCTCATTATCCAACATTAAGCCGCCAAGTACTGATTGCTCAGCCTCAAGCGAATGCGGAGGCATCTTAATGGCGTCCATTTGATTATCTTTTAATTGTTTCGATTTACGATTATCTGTCATAGCAATTGTGCATTTACCAAAACCAAGAACGGAGCTCGATAGTATAACCTATCCCCTGCTCCAGCGTAGCTATAAACCATGACGATTGCGCACTTGCAGCACTAACAATTATCCTCCTTTTTAATTTAACCAAAAGTATGACCCGCATTCCTAACCAAAAGCTGACAAATTTACGGTAGAATGCTGCGCTTAATGTTTTTATTGTTACACCAGCTGCCAGCGGAGGTCTTTTGGCAAGATATATACTCACATTGCTATTGCTTGCCACTACCGCAGCCAATGCTAGTGAAGCACCAACAACTGAAGCGTCAAATGAACCCTCACCACTGACCAGTAGTATCGGTTTAGGTTATCAATCGCTATCGGGTAATTCTAACTCTCAGACCATGAATGGTAATATTGCGCTCACCTATACCAAAGGTCGTTATCAAACCACTGCCGATGCCAAATATATTATGGCAAAAAAAAATGGCGAGGAAGATAAGCGCAAATTATCAGCCAGCTTAAAAGCAAAACGTATGATACGCGATGGGTATTACTGGTATGGCAATGGTAGTTATATTGATGACCGCTATGGGCCCTATTATGCAGATTCACTGGTTTCAACGGGTATCGGTTACCGTCTTTTTAGTTATGAGACGTTTCAAACCTTAGTCGATATAGGTCCCGGCTTTCGCCATCAAGACCCTAATCTTGATGAGATCAAGAGTGACAGTATTGTAAAACAAGAAGTGGTCAATGAGGCAGTACTGCAAAGTACGGTTGATATACAATGGAAACCACTTAAAACACTTACATTAAGTGCTAAGTTAAATTTGGTATCAGGTAAAAGTAACACCACCATTGAAAGCTCATTAAATGCGACCAATGCTATTACCGATAATATCGCTTTAAATATCGGTTATACCCAGACCTCTTATTCTTGGGTGCCAGAAACCATGAAAAACTCTGACTCAACCACCACGATCTCGATCATTTATACGCTTTAATTACCAATATCCCAAACCACAGATATAAAAAAACCAGCCCGAAGGCTGGTTTTTTACTATTAAAGCTAAAAGCGATTACTGAGCAGCAACAACGTTTAGTTTAACAGTTGCGAATACGTCTGAGCTTAGCTGAACGCTAACTTCAAATTCGCCAGTCGTACGTAGTGCACCTTCAGGTAGACGTACTTCACTCTTAACAAGTGCAACGCCTGCAGCAGCAACTGCTTCAGCGATGTCACGAGTACCGATTGAGCCGAATAGTTTACCTTCGTCACCAGCTTTAGATGCAATAACAACACCTTCAAGCGTGTTTAGTGCTTCAGCACGTGCTACAGCAGCAGCATGTTGCTCAGCAACTTTAGCTTCTAGCTCTGCACGACGTGCGTCGAACATTTCAACGTTCGCTTTAGTCGCCATAACTGCCTTAGCTTGTGGGATAAGGAAGTTACGAGCGTAGCCCGCTTTAACGTTAACCTGGTCGCCAAGGCCACCTAGGTTAGCGATTTTATCAAGTAGAATAACTTGCATTATCTTGTCCTCTATTAAGTTCTAAAAACGACTGCCGCTTACAGATGCTTATCTGTGTACGGTAGAAGTGCTAGGTAACGAGAACGCTTGATAGCGCGAGCTAGCTGACGCTGGTATTTAGCGCGAGTACCAGTGATACGGCTAGGTACAATCTTACCAGCTTCAGTGATGTAGTTTTTTAGAGTTGCTACGTCTTTGTAGTCAATCTCTTGTACGCCTTCTGCTGTAAAACGGCAGAATTTACGACGACGGAAGAAACGAGCCATGGGCTATCTCCTGATCTAAATTAAGTCAATATGATCGGCATGCAAAACTAATTTCCCGATACCATTACGGCCGGTTTGGTAAGAGATAAATCCCTCCACCTTAATATTGCTTCCGACAACTAAATCTTGAGTGAGTATTTGTTGACCTTTACCACTGATTACCACGTTAATATAACAATATATTTGGCGTGGTAAGTCAGCTTCCCGCTGCACAGAACGATGCTCAAGCACAAAGTGACAATGAGGAATGCCTGCCGGAGATTGGCTTCGCTTGGGATGCTTGGCAATAGTACCAGTCAACACCAGACGATTAGTCATTTAAACAAATTACTCAGCAGCTGCTTCGCCTTCAGATTGTGCTTCAGCACGATCTTCACGCTTAGTGAAACGCTCTTCTTTAGCCTTCATCATTGGAGATGGCTCAGTAACAGCGTTTTTAGTACGCATGATCATGTTACGGATCACTGCGTCGTTGAAGCGGAAGTTTGACTCAAGCTCGTCAACAACAGCCTGCTCAGCTTCTACGTTCATAAGAACGTAATGTGCTTTGTGCAGTTTGTTAATTGGGTAAGCCATTTGACGGCGGCCCCAATCTTCTAGACGGTGAATTTGACCACCAGAATCTTTGATAGCAGCAGTGTAACGCTCGATCATGCCAGCAACTTGCTCGCTTTGATCAGGGTGCACCATGAATACGATTTCGTAATGACGCATAGGTTGCTCCTTACGGATTATTCAGCTTCCCTTGTCGGCTCGGTTATCCTGGGGAAGCAAGGAACTAAAAAAAAGAACCGAGAATTTGGATGACGGATAGTACAGAGAATGATCAATCTAGGCAAGCTTATTTTATCATCACTGGCCTCATTTCAATCAAATGCACCCTTGTCTCAGTCAATCTTGCCTTTAGAGTAATAACCGTTTTTCTCAATGGTGGTTTTTTATACGGCTTAATAATAAAAAACCCGTTCAGTATTAACTAAACAGGTTTAAATAATTATGCAGTTATTTGCGCTTAATCACGCATTATCCGCGTTGACGTACTGCTTCAAACAAACAAATGCCAGTCGCAACAGATACGTTCAAACTTGATACTGAGCCCGCCATTGGGATCTTAATCAAATCATCACACGTTTCACGGGTTAAACGACGCATACCTTCACCTTCAGCACCCATCACAATCGCCAATGGCCCTGTTAGTTTGCTGTGGTAAATATCATGGGTTGCTTCGCCTGCAGTACCCACAATCCAGACACCTTTGTCTTGTAGCGCACGCATAGTACGAGCAAGGTTAGTGACACGCACCAACGGCATAATTTCAGCCGCGCCACAGGCGACTTTACTTGCGGTCGCATTAAGTTGTGCCGAACGATCTTTCGGTACAATCACGGCCACAGCACCAGCAGCATCTGCGTTACGTAGACATGCACCTAGATTATGAGGATCTGTCACACCATCTAAAATCAGTAGTAACGGATTTTCTTTGGTTGCTAATAGGTCATCAAGATTGTTTTCGTTATATTGCTTACCTGGACGTACACGCGCAATAATACCTTGATGAGAAGCGCCATCAACTTTGTCATCTAATGCCTTACGGCCCGCTTCCTGAATCGTGATACCTAAGTCTTGCAACTCAGTAATTAGCGGCAGTAAACGCTCATCTTCACGTCCTTTGAGTACGAATACTTCAATAAATCGCACAGGATCAGATGCAAGCACGGCTTTAACGGCATGGATGCCAAAAATCATATCATTACTCATCAATTAACTCTTCTTTGCTGCACGTTCAGATTTACCCGCACGTTGCTTTTTCTTCTTGCGAACTTTGGGTTTCTTTTTAGGATCAGTCAGCGGCTTTTCATCCGATAACTTGCGTGGTTTTTTATTTCTTGGCTTTTTCTTTTTAGCATCTTTTTTAGCATCAGCAGCTGGAATCGCGCCTTCTTTTAATTTTTTACGTACCGAAGAACGCTCACGTTTATTTTTAGAACGTGATTCATCAGCTACCGCTTCGCCATTTTCAACTTTAAACGCAGCCATTCCCTGACGTTTAAGGCCTTCAGCTTTGCGCATGCGTTGCTTTTTCTCACGCCCTTTGGCAGTTTTACCCGCACCGCGCTGCTTACGCTCGGCGCCAACAATATCAAAATCTAATTGACGATCATTAAGGTTAATCGCCGCCACTTTGACATGCACGGTATCGCCTAAACGATAAATCACACCTGAACTCTCACCCACCAAGCGTTGACCCACAGGATCAAATTGGTAGTAATCGTTAGCAAGGTTTGAAATATGCACTAAACCATCAATGTTTAATTCATTAAGGCGAACAAAGAAACCAAAACCGGTAACATTAGCAATCACACCTTCAAACTCATCGCCAAGGTGATCCTGCATGTACTCACACTTAAGCCAATCAGACACATCACGAGTAGCATCATCGGCGCGACGTTCAGTGGTTGAACATTGCTCGCCAATAGCATCAATTTCATCAAATGAATAATGATGACCACCAGTAGGCGTATCGTTCTTAGTATTGCCTGCTTGCTTAGCAATTAAGAATTTAATCGCACGGTGCAAGGTTAAGTCTGGGTAACGACGAATTGGCGACGTAAAGTGCGCATATTGGCTAAGGGCTAAGCCAAAGTGGCCAATATTATCTGCTTGATAGATCGCTTGTTTCATCGAGCGCAGCAGCATGGTTTGAATTAACTCACGATCATTACGATCTTGAATTAAATTCGCTAATGCAGCGTAATCTTTCGGACTTGGCTCTAAACCACCACCAAGTTCTAAACTTAGCTCGCCTAAGAAATCACGGAAACCTTGGAGACGCTCTTCACCCGGCGTGTCGTGAACACGGTATAATGCTGGCTCTTTGGCACTTTCAACAAATTGTGCTGAAGCGATATTGGCTAAAATCATACATTCTTCGATGATTTTATGGGCTTCATTACGCACTAGCGGTACGATGTTCTCGATCTTACGATCAGCATTGAAGACAAACTTAGTTTCAACAGTTTCAAACTCAATCGCACCACGTGCTTCACGTGCGACTTTTAGTGCTTTAAACATGCTGTAAAGCTCTTCAAGATGCGGTACTAAAGGTGCATAACGTTGACGCAACTCTTCATCACCTTCAAGCATGTCACTTACTTTAGTGTAAGTTAAACGCGCATGTGAATTCATCACCGCTTCGTAATGCTTGTAGCCTGTCAGCTTACCGCCTTCAGAGACTGTCATCTCACACACCATACACAAGCGATCGACCTGTGGGTTAAGTGAACAGAGACCATTTGACAGCACTTCTGGCAACATAGGGATCACTTGCGCTGGGAAGTAAACTGAGTTACCTCGCTTTAGCGCTTCATTATCTAATGCTGATTTTGGACGTACATAGTAACTAACATCAGCAATCGCGACCCATAAACGCCAGCCACCATCAGGATTACGCTGACAGTGCACCGCATCATCAAAGTCACGTGCATCTTCACCATCAATGGTTACTAACGGCAATTGACGTAAATCGACTCGGCCAAGCTTAGCTTCTTCTGGCACTTCTTCGGTCAGATGCTTAACTTGGCTATCAACTTCAGATGGCCACACATGAGGAATATCATGGGTGCGTAATGCGATTTCAATTTCCATACCCGGTGCCATATTCTCACCCAGTACTTCAACAATACGACCAACGGCATTATGTTGGCGAGTAGCACGTTGATTGATCTCAACCACCACCACATTACCCATACGGGCACCTTGACGCACGTCTTGTGGAATAATGATATCTTGCGCAATGCGAGAATCATCCGGTACCACATAGCCCATGCCATCTTCAAGGAAGAAGCGGCCGACAATTTGGTTTGGCGATTCGGTTAATACGCGCACAACGCGGCCTTCACGGCGGCCACGTTTATCTTCGCCATCTGCTTGAGCTAAAATGTAATCACCATGGATCACACTGCGCATTTGATGGGCAGGTAACAATAAATCAGTGTCTTTACTGAATGTACCTTCAGGACGTAAAAAGCCAAAACCATCACGGTGGCCAATAACGTAACCTTTAATAAGATCTAATCGCTCAGGCAATGCATAGCACTGACGGCGAGTGAAAATTAATTGACCATCACGTTCCATCGCACGTAAGCGACGACGTAGGCCTTCATACTGATCATCACCTTCAAGCTTTAACGCAGTAAATAACTGGTCGCGGCTAACGGGTGCACTAAAACCACGGATCACTTCTAACAGTAACTCACGGCTTGGAATAGGGTTTTCGTAATTAGATGCTTCGCGTTCGCGAAAAGGATCAACCGGTAAATCGGTAGTACCTTTAGACATAAACAGTTCCTGTTGGCCAGCCATACCTTTAGTATACCCAGCTCTTAGGTGAACAGATGGGAACTGGCAATAAAAACCAATTCCACTAAATAATAGGGAGTAGTGTGATGCTAGACTATTATCATCAAATAGTCTTAGTGTTCTGCAGGCAATCCCAATAAGACACGTAACGGTGGATTATTATCTACCAAAGTCAGTAATGTGTACTTATCTAGCTCATTTAAAAAAGCATTACGCGCATCAGCAAGGATCCCCTTTAGCTGACAAACAGGAGTAATATTACAAAAATCAGGCGCACAATTGACGATTTGTAACGGTTCAATCGCCCTTACCACATGCCCCAATACAATATTACCCGCAGGCATTCCTAAGCGAATACCACCATTTTTCCCTCGTACGGTTTCTACATAACCTAATTGGCCTAATTTATTAATAATTTTGACCATATGGTTGCGCGACACAGCATAGGTATCGGTTACTTTTGTGATACTTGTTAACTCCCCCTCAGGCAAGCTTGCAAGATATATCAAGGCACGTAGGCCATAATCGGTAAAACTGGTTAACTGCACATTCACTCCTCCTGTTGCTATTTTAATCTTGTTCTTGACTAAAAGATACAGATCAGATACAACTTATAACATATATTATAAATACAACTTATAAAGAGAAAGTAATGCTCACTCAAAAAACCATTGATATCGTAAAATCGACCGCCCCCGCCATTGCCGCTGCAGGTCCTGCAGTAACCCAGCACTTTTATCAGCGTATGTTTCGCCACAACCCTGAGTTAAAAGATATTTTTAACATGAGCAACCAACAAAATAGAGACAATGACGCCCCTTCTAGTCAACAACAAGCGTTGTTTAATGCTGTTTGTGCTTATGCTAATAATATTGATAATTTAGCGGTATTATTGCCTGCCGTTGAAAAAATAGCCCAAAAACATACCAGCTTTTTAATTTCGGCAGATCAATATCAGATCGTGGGTAGCCATCTATTAGCCACTATTGATGAATTATTAGCGCCAGGGCAAGCAGTATTAGATGCTTGGGCCGAAGCTTACGGCGTGCTAGCAACTATTTTTATTAACCGTGAACAAGAAATCTACCAAGAAAACGATAATAAACTCGGTGGCTGGCGTGGAATGCGAGAGTTTGTAGTAACAGAGAAACAACAAAATAGTGATGCTATCACTAGCTTTACGTTTACCCCCGCAGATGGAGGCCAAGTTGCTGACTATAAACCCGGCCAATATTTAGGTATTTATATTACTGCCGATGAATTAGAGCACCAAGAGATCCGCCAATATAGCTTATCTGCAGCCCCTAATAATGCCAATTACCGTATCTCCGTTAAGCGTGAGTCTCAAGGTCTGGTCTCAAACTATTTGCACGATAAAATCAATATTGGCGATAACGTTAAACTGGTTGCTCCGGCTGGGGATTTTTTCTTGAATGTTGAGCCACAAATACCAGTAACACTTATTTCAGCGGGTGTGGGCTTAACCCCAATGCTAGCAATGCTTGAAACGCTGACTCAGCATCAAGCAGCAGTAAATTGGCTCCATGCAACAGAAGATGGCCACCAACATGCGTATAAAGATCATGTTAAAACTCTTGCTAACCACCACCAGCATATTACGGCATTAACCTGGTATAACACCCCGACTGCTACCGATCGTCCAGCAGAAGATTATGACTATCAAGGTTTAATTGAACTCAATAACATTGCCACTCAGATTTCTGATCCAACCATGCATTTTTATTGCTGCGGTCCGGTTGGCTTTATGCAATTTATCGCCAAGCAGTTAATTGAACTAGGTGTAACTAGCGATCGCATTCATTATGAGTGTTTTGGGCCGCATAAAGTGCTGTAATATTTTTCAATTACTGGCCACACAATGCTATCGTTTTAATCAAAAACAGCACCTAAATAAGGTGCTGTTTTTATTTTTATCATTAACGACGATTACCAAAATGATGAACGCCGTTTAGCCCGCGCGATAATATTGGCTGGCATCTTTTGCGCTAACTGATACCGCAAACGCCGAATTTGTATATGTTGGCTTTTATTGGTGGTCACGGTTTGATACAGCCATCGATAGGCATCTTCATAATCTAATGGGCTGCCATTATCAGCAATTAATAATTGTGCTAGTTGAATCCGCGCACGAATATTACCAAGGGCAGCAGCTTCGCGTAAATACGGAATTGCACGCTCTTTATCCTGTTGTAAAATCACACCTTGAGCGTAATAGCGGCCGAGTTGCTCTAACGCAACCGGTACACCTTGCTGAGCAGCGGCACGCATATAATATACGCCTTGTTCAACATCTTTCGGCACACACACGCCCCACGCCAACATATCACCGTAAAGAAATTGATAAGTCGGTGATTCTATTTGTTCTGCTCGCGCTTGAATATCTTGCACTAACTGACAATCATCAGCTTTGACTTGGCGTAGATGGTGATTGGTTGCAAACCAGGCACTCAACTGATCTTCGGTATAAACCGGTACAGCCTCTCCAATAACAGCAATCGCATGAACAGGTGTTGCTAACCAAGCAGCAAACATTATCAACCAGGGTTTCATTAGCATTCCTCAAACGTCGAATAATTAGCTATCGGCAATTTGAGAGTAAACTTTAACTCAATACAAAGCAGCATAACGGTAATGTTGAGTTATAAAAAAACCAGCTCGAAAGCTGGTTTTTTCAAATTCGCATCAGCGATTATTCACCGTATGGGTGAACTTTGATGATTGTCTCGTTACGATCAGGACCTGTAGAGATAATATCAATTGGCACACCAGTTAACTCTTCTATACGTGCAATGTAATCAAGAGCAGCTTGTGGTAACGCATCTAGTGTCTTAGCACCAAATGTTGTTTCGCTCCAACCTGGCATTGTTTCGTAGATTAGCTCTAGATCTTCGTACGCATCAGCAGCCATAGGAGAAACGTTTAGGATCTCACCAGACTTAGTTTTGTAACCAGTACAGATTTTTAGCTCTTCTAGACCATCTAATACATCTAGTTTAGTTAGACAGAAACCAGAGATAGAGTTGATTTGTACTGCACGACGCATAGCAACAGCATCGAACCAACCAGTACGGCGTAGACGACCTGTCGTTGCACCAAACTCGTTACCAACTGTACCTAGGTGCTTACCAACTGGATCTTGCTTATCTAGACCATCGTATAGCTCGGTTGGGAAAGGACCTGCACCAACACGAGTGCAGTATGCTTTTGCGATACCTAGGATGTAACCTAAGTGACGTGGACCAAAACCAGAACCTGCAGCAACGCCACCAGCAGTAGTGTTAGAAGACGTTACGTATGGGTAAGTACCGTGATCGATATCAAGCAGCGTACCTTGTGCACCTTCAAACATGATCTTGTCGCCACGTAAACGCGCATCATCAAGTTCAGTCGTTACGTCGATTACCATTGAGGTAAGTAGATCAGCTTGTGAAAGTACTTTTGCTAATACTTCTTCATAGCTTACTGGCTCAGCATTGTAGTAATGCTCAAGTTGGAAGTTGTGGAAAGCCATAACTTCTTTAAGCTTTGCTGCAAATGCTTCTTTATCAAATAGGTCGCCAACGCGAAGACCGCGACGAGCAACTTTATCTTCATAAGCAGGACCGATACCACGACCTGTTGTACCAATTGCTTTTTTACCACGAGCCGCTTCGCGAGCTTGGTCAAGAGCAATATGGTAAGGAAGAATTAGTGGACAAGCTTCTGACAGGAACAAACGCTCACGAACAGGAATACCACGTGCTTCTAGTGGACCCATCTCGTTCATTAGTGCATCAGGAGAAAGTACAACACCGTTACCGATGATGCATTTAACATTGTCACGTAGGATACCAGATGGGATCAGGTGAAGAACTGTTTTCTCACCATCAATAACTAGGGTGTGACCGGCGTTGTGTCCACCTTGGTAGCGAACCACATATTTTGCATCTTCGGTCAGGAGGTCAACGATCTTACCTTTACCTTCGTCACCCCATTGGGTGCCAAGAACGACTACATTATTTGCCATCTTTCTTCATCTATCAGTAGTTAAAAAAGGATTCTAGCACCTTAGCCGCCGGCTTGCAGTCATTTTTGGCTCAGAGCGCTTCTTACACGCTTACTTTCAACGATTATTTATGGCTGTTTATCTACATTCTCATGTACATCATATAAGCAATAACACTGCCGGCAACCACCAGACAGCCTCCAATACGACGCAGCACGTTATCGTTTTGCTGGCTTAATTGGCTAACCATATTACGCCAGCCTTGAGGCGCTAATAATGGTCCTAAGCCTTCAACAACTAACACTAAACCAATAGCTAACAAAACTGTATTCATCATAGATTTCATCCAAAAAAAAGACAAGGCGAAGGCCTTGTCTTTATTATAACGATTACGCTGTTATTAAAGCGAGCTTACTTTGCTGATAGCTCTGAATGGTTCATGTATTTAAAGAACTCGTTATTCGGATCAACAACAAGAATGTCATTTTTCGAATTAAAGCTACTTTCATACGCCTTCAAAGAACGCCAAAAGCTGTAAAACTCAGGGTCTTGATTATATGCTTTCGCATAAATCTCAGCCGCTTTCGCATCTGCGTCACCGCGTACAACTTGTGCTTTACGCTTTGCGTCAGCTAAAACTGTTGCCACTTCAAGTTCTGAACGAGCACGAAGCTCTTCAGCACGTTGACGGCCTTGAGAACGGTAGCTACGCGCCACTGACTCACGCTCAGCACGCATACGACGGTAGATAGACTCACTGATTTCATCTGGTAAGTTGATTTTCTTAATACGGAAATCAACCACTTCAATACCTAAATCTTTCGCACTTTCGCGCGTTTCTTCAAGTACATCAGCCATGATTTGATCACGTTGGCCTTCAACTTTCTTCACCGGTACCACACCTTCAATTACCGCTAGAGCAGCTTTAGCCGCTTTCGTTTGGGCAATATCAGACGGTGTCGCTGGTGTTGAAATGCTGTCTTCTCCAGATACGATCTGCTTGATCTCTTTCGCACCAATTTCGGCACGTAAGCTATCAACAACTTTACGCTTCAACAGTGATTCTGCAGTTGATGTGTTACCACCACCTGTTGCTAAGTAATATTTACCGAAATCTTTGATACGCCACTTAACGTAAGTATCAATAATAACGTCTTTTTTCTCAGCAGTTAGGAAACGATCAGCTTGGTCGTCCATAGTTTGAATTCGTGCATCAAGATCATGTACACGGTCAAACACAGGTACTTTAAAGTGTAAACCTGGCTCGTAAATACGGGCAACTTCGGTATTGTTATCTTTTAAAATACGACCGAAACGCACCACGATACCACGCTCGCCTTCTTTAACGACAAACATAGACATCAATAATAGTGCAATAAAAATCACAACTACTGGGATGATTAACTTACGCATAATTAATATCTCCCTTGACGGCCAGTATCAGCGCGTGGTGTTGGAGCGACTGGTGTCGGTGTTTCCACTTTTTCCAATTCAATACCACTTAATCGGCCAGAGTCTACTGGCTTTTTCGCTTGGTTATTTGATTGATTCATTAATTTCTCTAGCGGTAAATACATCACGTTATTACCACCAGACTTAGTATCAATTAACACCTTGCTGGTATTGCTGTATACACGTTCCATCGTATCAAGGTACATACGCTCACGAGTAACTTTCTTAGCAACTTCATATTGTGGAAGCAGCTTATCAAACTGTGCTACATCACCTAAAGCGCCATTAATAACACGTTGTGAATAACCTTCTGCTTCATTCTTCAGACGCTCAGCACGACCAGTTGCTTTTGGCAAAATGTCATTACTGTAAGCTTCTGCTTCACGTACATAACGCTCTTCATCTTCTCGTGCTGCAATAGCATCATCAAAGGCATCTTTAACCGCTTCAGGCGGACGTGCACTTTGGAAGTTAACGTCCACAACACGGATACCCATGTCGTATTTTGAGATAATTTTATCAATAGCAGCTTGAGTATTCGCACGAATAGTCTGACGGCCTGTTGTTAACGCTTGATCCATGGTTGAATCACCGATAACCGCACGCAGTGCAGAATCTGTTGCTTGACGCAAACTATCATCGGCATTGGTAACACTAAAGAGATACTTTTCAGCATTATCAACACGGTATTGAACATCCATCTCAACTTTCAGCACATTTTCGTCTTTGGTTAGCATTAAGCCAGAAGCTCGTAGCGAACGAATTGCTTGTACGTTAACAGGGATGACTTCATCAATAAAAGTCGGCTTCCAATTCAAACCCGGCTTGACGATTTGATCAAACTTACCGAAGCGCAGCACAACACCTTGTTCTGCTTCACTTACAGTGTAAAAGCCTGAAAATCCCCATACAGCCACAGCTAAAACTGCAACAGCACCCAAACCTACAGCGCTACCGCTGCCTGTTGGTCCTTTTTTATTACCAAACACACCACCAACCTTACGACTTAGTTTTGAGAAAACCTCATCCAGATCAGGTGGTCCTTGTTCACGTCCACCATGATTTTTATTACCCCAAGGGTCTTTATCATCACGGCCGCCGTTGTTACCAGGCTCATTCCACGCCATTATAGAACTCCATCAATGTGATATGACGACAGTTTTTATTACTCAGCAATCCATTAAGCAACGATGTAGTCATCTAACGAAGTACTTTCTCTTTTTTGTAACCGCGACCATTCTGCCATCGGTAAGCGAATATCAATCATTAAACAGCCATCTGATTCATATTCTTCTTGCACAATGCAGCCCAGCTGATAAAACTTACTGCGTAACCGTCCGATTATCTCAGGCGGCAAACGCAAACTGTGTTTTATCATTGTTCCTGCAAGGCGTTCTGTTAAGGCTTGGAATAACAAGTCAATGCCTTGCCCTTCCATGGCTGATACCCAAACTCGTTGAGGTAAACCCTCTTCGTCACGCTCAATTCGTGGTTGCGCATTATCCAAGTTATCAATTTTATTCATAACCAGTAAAACAGGGACATCGCCAGCATCGATTTCATCAAGTACGGTATCTACCGCCTCAATGTTCTCGCGAAAACGATCATCACTTGCATCAACCACATGAAGCAATAGATCTGCTTCTTGCGTTTCTTTTAATGTTGCTTTAAATGCAGCCACTAAATCGTGGGGTAAATGTCGAATAAAACCAACAGTATCTGCAAGTATCGCTGCACCGACATCTGCAACTTCAATCTTACGCAATGTTGGATCTAAGGTAGCAAACAGCTGATCAGCTGCATATACCCCAGCATCGGTAATACGATTGAATAATGTTGATTTACCCGCATTGGTATACCCAACTAATGACACTGTTGGGATTTCTGCTCGATTACGCGCTCGACGTCCTTGATCACGCTGTTTAGCTACTTTATCTAAACGGCGTAAGATTGTTTTAATACGTTCTCGTAATAAACGTCGATCGGTTTCTAACTGAGTTTCACCTGGCCCGCGAAGGCCAATACCACCTTTTTGTCGCTCAAGGTGAGTCCACCCTCGAATCAATCGAGTTGAGATATGACGTAATTGTGCTAATTCAACTTGCAACTTACCTTCATGGGTACGTGCGCGTTGAGCAAATATATCGAGAATTAACCCGGTACGATCAATCACTCGACATTGGCAAAGCTGCTCTAAGTTTCGTTCTTGTGCAGGTGACAATGCGTGATTAAAAATAATTATATCTGCATCAACAGTTCTTACGGCATCGGCTATTTCTTGTGCTTTACCTTCACCCACATAATATTTTGGAAGTGGTGTTTTACGGCTACCCGTAACCACATGCAGAGCATTAACCCCTGCAGAAGACACTAGCATTTCAAATTCGCTAAGATCTTCCCATTCCTCATCTTGAGTGAAATTAATATGAACAAGAATAGCCTGCTCACCAGCTTCATAACGGTCAAACAAGTAATCAACTCCTTATTTGAAAATAATCTTACTCTTCTGTTTTCTCTGGACGGTCTGTTCCTGCTGGACGATCACTCGCATGGTGATGATTCACCGGACGAGCAGGTACAACAGTAGAAATAGCATGTTTATAAACCATCTGATTTACGGTGTTTTTAAGTAAAATGACAAATTGGTCAAATGATTCAATTTGTCCTTGTAGTTTGATACCGTTTACCAGGTAAATAGAGACCGGGATTCTTTCACGACGCAGCGCATTCAAAAACGGGTCTTGCAGAGATTGCCCCTTAGCCATTATTTCTTTTCCTTATTTGTTTGTAGTTGTATTTAGCAACGAACAAAAACTAAAAATACGCAAAGCAGTTCAGAGTATACACGTTAATTAAACATCACATCTAACTGAGTTTGTGACGGTTTGTAACGCGCTATCAACATCACTACTATCCAACCAAGTCAAATCATTCCAACCACGAAGCCAGGTAATTTGACGCTTTGCCAATTGACGAGTAGCACAGATACCACGGAAAACCGCTTCATCTATGTCATGTTTCCCGTCCAAATATTCCCACATCTGTCGATAACCGACGCAGCGAATAGAAGGAAGTTCAAGGTGAAGATCACCTCGGTCATATAATGCCCTTACTTCCTGCTCAAACCCTGCTTCAATCATTTTTTTGAACCTAAGTTCAATGCGATGATGCAGTACAGCCCTATCCGTGGGCGTAATTGCAAATTGATGAACCTTATAAGGTAACGATTCACCTTGAGTTTTCGTTAACTCAGTTAATGTTTTACCTGAGATACGAAAAACTTCTAATGCACGAGATAATCGCTGTGGATCATTAGGGTGGATCCTTGCACCGGCAACAGGATCAATGGCTACCAATTCATCATGCAGTGCTTGCCAGCCTCGTGCTGCAGCATCTGCTTCGATTCCATCACGAACAGCATTATCTGCCGCAGGTAATGGTGATAAGCCTTCCAATAATGCCTTGTAGTACAACATAGTACCACCTACCAACAAAGGAATCCGCCCTGCTGCCACTATATCAGCCATTTCTTTTAGTGCATCCGAACGAAAGTCTGCAGCAGAATAACTTTGCGCTGGATCACGAATATCGATTAAACGGTGCGGTGCTAGTGCCAATTCATGCGCATCTGGTTTCGCAGTTCCGATATCCATTCCCTTATAAATAAGGGCGGAGTCGACACTTATCAACTCAACCGGTAGCTGTTCACGTAAACGAATCGCTAAATCGGTTTTGCCTGACGCTGTCGGGCCCATTAAAAAAATAGCTTGTGGTTGTGGCTTCGTCATAACTTGTGGCTTAGTCATAAATTACTTAAATGCTTCTATCGCTGCTTGCATATCTACCGGACGAACAAGTTGGCTTCTAAACGTCATCAACTGATCTCCCCATAGTTGCTCTAATTCGGTAATTAACTGAATCGCTTGTGCCAAAGTGTAACTTGTTACTGGCGTATGGCATTGTTTAGCGAGCCAGAATAAAAGGTTATCCCATCCTTGAGCATCGGGATCATCACTCACAGAATGAAGATAGGTTAACAAATTTGGGATTAACTGTTGTAAGTTTTGCTGCCTTAATGGCATACAAACTGACAGAATGATAATGCTACTACGTCCTTTTGATTTCAGCTGTATCCCTAACTGCTTTAATAATTGCCCGTGCTGCTGTGCGCATTGAATCAGTTCAGCCTCAACAGGCACTGATAATGGAATCAATAATGGCTGTGGCTTTAAACCTACTGTTTGAGCCAACTGCAATTGGCCAACATAACGTAAATGCTCTGCAACCGCTAAATGTAATAGCACCATTTCAGATTGCTGGCTTAACAATAAAAACTGCTCATCAACAACAACCAATGGTTTCCCTAACCCAGTATCTTTGCTGGTTATACGTTTAGTCGGCGGTGCCGGAGTCTCACTTGACCACTCTCGCCGAGGCTCTGCTATCTGAGTGGTATTAACATCTAATGGTGCTGTAACTGGTGTCGATTGCGCTGATCCCAAATGATTAGTTGAAATCAGTTGTTGGTAGGCCTTTAGCTCTGCCGCTGTTGGGCCTGGTTCACCATAATGACGAGGAGCACTATTAGCAGGAGCTACTGATGCAGAACCTTGCTGACGCTCTCTCGTGGTTGATTGCGATGATAATTTTTGGCTACTCTTTTGACTATAGCCCTGTTGAGCATCTTTACTAACTGAATTTGCTAATAAAGTTTTGTTATTATTCATGCCAGACTGAGACTCTACATCGACAGCGGATATGGGTGTCGATGCTACAATGGCTGGATCAGAAGCTGTTAACCAACTTTCGGGCTGAGCCTTGTTCGGATAATCAGGCATCGCTGCAATAGTATGAGAGGCACGATCAATCGCTGCGGTGGTGACTTCAGTATGTGCGTGCGCACTGGATCTGATAGGTGCTTGATATTGAGGCGCATCATCGCTACTCGCCCCTTGCTGAAGTGCACTTTGTAATGCTTGATAAATAAAATCATGCACTAATCGCGCTTGATGGAAACGGACTTCATGCTTAGCTGGATGGACATTAACATCGACTTGATGCGGATCGACCTCAATATACAACACATAAGCAGCATATTGTTCCGATCGTAAGCTTGATTCATAAGCCTGACGAATTGCATGATTGATTAATTTATCTTTCATCATACGGCCATTAACATAGCAATATTGAATATCATTTTGACTACGAGCCCCTTGCGGGCTACAAATCCAGCCAGATAATTTCAAATCACCATGAGCTAATTCGACCACTAATGCGTGCTGTAAAAAACCAGGCCCACAGGCAGCAGCTAAACGTCGCTCCTGTTGCAGTGGATTATCAGCAATACGGTATTGACGCACTAACTTACCGTTATGGCGCAGGGTAATAGCGACATCAAATCGACTCAGTGCAATACGCTTAATCAATTCATCAATATGGGTGAATTCTGTTTTTTCAGTACGCAAAAACTTACGTCGTGCAGGGGTGTTAAAAAATAAATCTAATACTTCTAAGGTGGTACCGATAGGGTGTGCAGCAGGTTTCAACTGCACATCCATGTCACGACCTTCCGCATACGCAGACCATGCTTCCGTTTGACCTTCAGTACAAGAGGTTAGGGTTAACCGCGATACAGAACTAATACTGGCAAGTGCTTCACCACGAAATCCTAAGCTCACTATAGCTTCAAGATCATCTAATGAGGCGATTTTGGAGGTTGCATGACGGCTCAGGGCTAAGCCAAGTTCATCTTTAGCTATCCCTTTACCATTATCACGAATACGAATCAGCCGACTGCCACCTTTTTCGATATCAATATCAATTCGAGTGGCGCCGGCATCTATACTATTTTCAACAAGCTCTTTGACTACCGATGCTGGGCGTTCAACAACTTCACCCGCTGCAATCTGGTTAGCCAGCCGAGCGGGTAAAATCTGAATCGGCATAATTAACTTCTTGGAATGATTAGCGTCTGTCCTACTGCTAGTTTATCAGAACGTAGCTTATTCGCATCACGAATAGTTGCTACTGATACCCCATATTTTGCCGCAATTTTACTTAAAAACTCACCACGGCGAACTTTATGACGCACAGTTTTCACAGCAGAAACCGCAATTTTTAATTTCTGACCGACCATGACATTATCAGACTTTAGATGACTAGTTCGACGAATGCTGCTCATGGTTACTCCATAATTAGCCGCAATTTTGCCAAGATACTCACCGCGAGTCACGGTATGCCACACTATACGGGTAGCAGGCGTTGCTTTGGACGTCACCTTTACTGCCGTCGTTTTAACAGCTGGCGCCGTCGTCACCGCAGTACCAGGGATCACTAACACTTGACCAATATTAACTGAATTTGATTTCAAGTTATTGGCCGCTTTAATGGCCGTCATCGAAGAGCCATATTTAGCCGCAATACCGCTTAATGTTTGTCCTGATGTCACCTTATGTTTAATGCCACCGGCTTTCAAACGCGAAGCAAAGAGTGTGCCTTCTGGCGGATGTGCTGTGAAGTATTGCAAAATACCTTTATAAACCGCATTCGCAAGTTGATTTTGATGAGCATTAGAGGTTAATTGACGCTCTTCAATTGGGTTAGTAATAAAGCCTGTTTCAACTAATAATGATGGAATATCAGGTGATTTTAATACCGCTAAACTTGCATACTGCGGTACTGTTTTATGTAAACGTGCAATATGACGTAGGTTCGCTAATACTCGCTTAGCCACATCGTAGCCTTCCTTCTGCGAATAGCTAAATTGCAGATCAAGTACTGCACGACCTAAATATTTATCCTTCGGATTACTAGAAAGTACATCACCACCACCCAGTAATTCTGATTGTTTCTCACTTTGTTCTAACCAACGACCAATCTCAGTATTGGCGCGACGAGTATTTAATACCCATACAGATGCACCGCGAGGTTTAGGTGAACTAAAACCATCAGCATGAATGGAAACTAACAGTAATGCTTTATTTTTACGAGCAATCTCTGAACGTTTACTTAATCCTACATAATAGTCACCACGGCGAGTCATTACTGCACGCATACCCGTTGTCGCATTGATCTTGGCTGCTAATTTACGAGCAACCGCCAAAGTGACATTTTTTTCATATTTATGGGTTGGACCAATAGAGCCAGGATCATCACCACCATGCCCGGCATCAACGGCTACCACAATATCAGCAGTACCCGATGGCAATTTGGCTAAGTTATTTTCAGTGGCTTTTTCTTCAGCTTGTTCTTCTTTATCAACAGCACCGGCACCAGCACCATTAGGTAAATCCATCACTAATCGATAGCCATAACTACCATCAGGCGTCGGTGATAATGAAAAAATTTGGGGCGTTGTGGCACGCTTTAGTTCAAACACTAATCGAGTCGTGCCTTTTTCGGGTGCATTACTGCTGCGGACTTTGGTTAAAATCTCACTCTTAGCAACAGTGATTGGCAATTTGGTTTTGAGTGAGGTTTTATTTAAGTCGATCACTAACCGTGATGGATTTGATAGCATAAACTGCGAATAATCCGCTTTGCTTTGCATATCTAGCACAACACGTGTTTCATCAGGAGCCGGCCACACACGAACTCCTTTGAGTTCATTTGCAAAAGCAGCAGAACTCACTAATCCCACTCCCAAAATTAAAAGATTTGCATACGTCCGTAACGCCATTCTAATTAACCTAACTGTAAGTGGTTGATCAACGCTGAACCATAGTCCGTATTCGACGTCACTAATACCATTCTTTGCTCACCGTGATAACGCAGCTCGAGCTCAAGATCAGGCTCTGGTAGCATGCCTATACCTTTTTCAGGCCATTCAACTAAACAAATAGCATCATTGGTAAAATAATCTCGAATCCCCATAAATTCTAATTCTTCAGGATCGGCAAGACGATATAAATCAAAATGATAAACTTGCCAAGGCGCAAGATCATAGGGTTCAACCAATGTATAAGTTGGGCTTTTTACATTTCCTTGATGACCAAGTGCACGAATAAAGCCACGGCTGAATGTGGTTTTACCTGCGCCTAAATCACCATGGAGATATATTGTTGTTTGTTGCGTGCAGGCTTTAGCCAATTTAAGGCCAAAATCTACCGTTGCCTGCTCATCAGCAAGAGAAGTTTCAAATGTTTGCATTATATTTTTATCTTGGATTGACTAATTGACGAATAAACGGAAAAAGATCTGCCGCAAGCATACCACGCTCGCCGCGCTGCGCACATAAATCTGCTACTTTACGATAAATCAAAACCAAGCGATATACGGCGTGAAATAACGATCTCAGTCTACGATGACCGTCGCAATTTTACCGCAATAAAGCAATGCCATTCAATTTATGTCATGCATATATTCAGCACAGGTGCAGCTTTACACATTCACATGATTATCTCAGCAATTATTACGACCATTGACAATGGGGTGTCAGCTTATGACTACTCTAAAATAAGAATGTGCTAGAATCCGTTCCCTGATTTTTACTGGCTAGAAGATAAAGCAGACACTATGACGATCGATTATCAACAACTCGCACTTCAAATTAAAACTTGGGGACAAGAACTCGGCTTTCAAGCTGTAGGGATCAGTGATATCGATTTGTCGCAGCATGAAACGCAATTACAGCGGTGGTTGGATGCGGATTATCACGGTGATATGGATTGGATGGCACGTCACGGTATGATGCGTGCACGACCACAAGAATTACTACCAGGAACAGTACGTGTAATTAGTGTCAGAATGAACTATTTACCGCCACAAGCAGGTTTTGCTCAAACACTTAAGCAGCCAACAAAAGCCTATATTAGCCGTTATTCTCTTGGGCGAGATTACCATAAGCTGATTCGCAACCGCCTTAAACAACTAGGCCAACGGATTGAAGCCGTTGTTGGTGAGTTTGGCTGTCGACCATTCGTCGATTCTGCGCCAGTCCTTGAACGTCCATTAGCTGAAAAAGCTGGCTTAGGTTGGACAGGAAAGCACTCGCTGATTCTTAACGACCAGTCTGGCTCATGGTTCTTTTTAGGTGAACTATTAATTGATCTACCACTGCCGGTTGATGCACCTGTCGTCAATCAATGTGGTAAATGTGTCGCCTGTATGACCAGCTGTCCAACTGACGCTATTATTGAAGCTGGAGTCATTGATGCACGACGCTGTATATCTTATCTAACTATCGAATTTGACGGTATCATTCCAGAACAATATCGCACAGCAATAGGTAATAGAATTTATGGCTGTGATGACTGCCAATTAGTATGTCCATTTAATCGTCATGGAGAGATCACATCAGAAACAGACTACCACTGCCGAGACACGTTATTCCAGCAAGATCTGGTGACGCTTTATACTTGGAATGAAGCCACATTCTTACGTAATACCGAAGGTTCAGCTATTCGTCGTATCGGCCATACCCAATGGTTACGTAATATCACAATTGCATTAGGCAATGCGCCTTATCAAACTGACATTATCGATGCATTGAGCGCTCGTCAGGGTGAGCACCCGCTCGTCGATGTTCATATTGAATGGGCTTTAGAGCAGCAACATCAAAAACGCCAACAAATAGTTATTGATGTTTTACCTAATGCCACTAAACGTTTAGTACGAATTATAGAAAAAGGTTTACCTCGAGACGCATAACACTCTGGGTATATGTGGAAAACTTTTTTAATGGCGTCAAAAATCGTAGTAAAAAGAAAGATTAAACACAGGGAGTGGATAACATAATCAAGACGGTTATCCCAATAAAGGAAGGACTAAATGAACTGTGTGCAAATTGTAGATAAAACAAAAATAACCAATAAAAAACATACAGTTACCCTGTTAGCTTTTTACAGTTAATAAGGCGAATATTTTTAAGTTATGCTCTTCTGCTAAAGTTATTCACACCTAGCTATCACATCTAATCAACCAACTTACCCACAGAATATCTTATGTGGATAACTCTGTTAATTGAACTGTGATCTAACGGTGCAATAAATTAAAAACGCTTACTAAAATAACAACTTATCATGTGTTTTCTATCTTTTATAAACAAATAAAAACCAACCACAATGTTGCTATAAAGTAGTAAGAACAACCTATCAATGCTAGGAAAAGAGCGTTTGCCTTATATGGCAATATTGATATTACAACCATCTTTGCAAATAGCTAAGATGAAAAAAACAACCGTTAGGTTGCATAATCAATAGTAGATGATGTAATCGAAGCTGATTGCTTCTAAGTGGGCTTCGTAGTCAAACTAGAAACACTTGAAGCAGTACACTGATGATATCGGTAATCGAATACCCCAGGAATACCACATTAAGACTAATACTTCACAGTAGTAGTTCACCGATAAGTTCGATGATAACTTAATTGGAGCGACACACGAGGTTCCCGATCTTCAAGGAACTAGGCGTGACCTCAACCTTGGCAATATTGCGTACAACCCGCTGAGCTGGTGTACATTGCGAAGATTTAAATTGGAGCGACACACGAGGTTCGAACTCGTGACCTCAACCTTGGCAAGGTTGCGCTCTACCAGCTGAGCTAGTGTCGCATCACATCTCTTAAAAAGAGATTTGGTTGCGGGGGCCGGATTTGAACCAACGACCTTCGGGTTATGAGCCCGACGAGCTACCAAGCTGCTCCACCCCGCGTCCGATTTTTCCACCTAGTTTAAGTTGGGTGACAACTATTTTTATTCACCGCCGTAGCCATGAATATCAATTTGGAGCGACACACGAGGTTCCCGATCTTCAAGGAACTAGGCGTGACCTCAACCTTGGCAATATTGCGTACAACCCGCTGAGCTAGTGTACATTGCGAAGATTTAAATTGGAGCGACACACGAGGTTCGAACTCGTGACCTCAACCTTGGCAAGGTTGCGCTCTACCAGCTGAGCTAGTGTCGCWTCACATCTCTTAAAAAGAGATTTGGTTGCGGGGGCCGGATTTGAACCAACGACCTTCGGGTTATGAGCCCGACGAGCTACCAAGCTGCTCCACCCCGCGTCCGATTTTTCACCTAGTTTAAGTTGGGTGACAACTATTTTTATTCACCGCCGTAGCCATGAATATCAATTTGGAGCGACACACGAGGTTCGAACTCGTGACCTCAACCTTGGCAAGGTTGCGCTCTACCAGCTGAGCTAGTGTCGCATCACATCTCTATAAAAGAGATTTGGTTGCGGGGGCCGGATTTGAACCAACGACCTTCGGGTTATGAGCCCGACGAGCTACCAAGCTGCTCCACCCCGCGTCCGATTTACCACCTAGTTTAAGTTGGGTGACAACTATTTTTATTCACCGCCGTAGCCATGAATATCAATTTGGAGYGACACACGAGGTTCCCGATCTTCAAGGAACTAGGCGTGACCTCAACCTTGGCAATATTGCGTACAACCCGCTGAGCTAGTGTACATTGCGAAGATTTAAATTGGAGCGACACACGAGGTTCGAACTCGTGACCTCAACCTTGGCAAGGTTGCGCTCTACCAGCTGAGCTAGTGTCGCATCACATCTCTTAAAAAGAGATTTGGTTGCGGGGGCCGGATTTGAACCAACGACCTTCGGGTTATGAGCCCGACGAGCTACCAAGCTGCTCCACCCCGCGTCCGATTTTCCACCTAGTTTAAGTTGGGTGACAACTATTTTTATTCACCGCCGTAGCCATGAATATCAATTTGGAGCGACACACGAGGTTCGAACTCGTGACCTCAACCTTGGCAAGGTTGCGCTCTACCAGCTGAGCTAGTGTCGCATAGCTAGGTCTTTCACCTAACGTTCACCGCTTTCGCCGTGAACTACAAATTGGAGCGACACACGAGGTTCGAACTCGTGACCTCAACCTTGGCAAGGTTGCGCTCTACCAGCTGAGCTAGTGTCGCATAGCTAGGTCTTTCACCTAACGTTCACCGCTTTCGCCATGAACTACAAATTGGAGCGACACACGAGGTTCGAACTCGTGACCTCAACCTTGGCAAGGTTGCGCTCTACCAGCTGAGCTAGTGTCGCATCACATCTCTTAAAAGAGAATTGGTTGCGGGGGCCGGATTTGAACCAACGACCTTCGGGTTATGAGCCCGACGAGCTACCAAGCTGCTCCACCCCGCGTCCGATTTACAACGAAAGAAAACAAACTCGTTATCTCCTTTCGAGGCTGCGCATTATACGACTAAAATTGTCGGATGCAATAGTTCTTAAACCAAAAAACGCAGATTATTTTCTAACTGCTTATTTTAACATCAAATATTGAAAATATGCTCACGATAATAGCGTAACTCAGCAATTGAATCATGAATGTCATCCAATGCTAAATGACTACCTTGCTTAGAAAAACCATCAAGCAGCTCTGGCTTCCAGCGACGCGTCAATTCTTTAAGCGTGCTCACATCAAGATAACGGTAATGGAAATACTGTTCAAGTACTGGCATGTGCTTATATAAGAAACGACGATCTTGACCAATACTGTTACCACAAATCGGTGATACACCTTTAGGTACCCATTGCTCTAAAAAAGCCACAGTTTGAGCAACAGCTTGCGCTTCAGTGATCGTACTTTGACGAATACGTTCTACTAAACCACTATTAGTATGTGTGGTTGTACACCAATCATCCATTTTTGCTAATTCAGCTTCTGCCTGATAAATAGCTAGAACAGGACCTTCTGCCAACACATTAAGCTGTGGATCGGTTATAACTGTCGCGATTTCAATGATTTTATGAGTTTCTGGGTCTAATCCGGTCATTTCCAGATCAATCCAAATAAGGTTCTGATCGCTGATTGTCATTCGATATTGCCTCTTTTGTGACTAAACCATGTATGATAATACCGAAAGCCAACCAAACAGAACGATATTCTTGTGGCAAAAAAGAAAAAATTAACTCAAGGTCAGAGCCGACGTGTTCGCTCTAACCAAAATAAGCGCCTAGATCGCGCTAAAAATGAAGTCCAATGGGATGAAGCCTTATTGGAAAATGCTCGCGAAGGGCTAGTTATTACTCGATTCGGTCAACATGCTGATGTTGAAGATCCTCAAACGGGTATTATTCATCGCTGTAACCTACGTCGCAGTATTCAGAGCCTTGTTTCTGGAGATCGTGTCGTTTGGCGTCCTGGCGTTGAGGCCTTACAAGGCATTGCCGGTGTTGTAGAAGCTGTGCATGAACGCAAATCAATGTTAACCCGTCCTGATTACTACGACGGTGTAAAAGCTGTGGCTGCTAACGTTGATCGGATTGTGATCGTGTCATCAATTCTACCTGAGCTATCGCTTAACATTATTGACCGTTACATTATTGCTGCTGAAACCATCGGCATTAAGCCATTAATTGTGGTTAATAAAGTTGACCTACTGACACCAGAACAACGGGTTGATGTTGAACGTAAGTTAACGCAATACCAAAATATTGGTTACAGCGTACGCTTAGTCAGTACCGATACTGGTGAAGGCCTTGATGATCTAAAAGTTGATTTAAAAGATCACGTTAGTATCTTTGCTGGCCAATCTGGTGTGGGTAAATCAAGTATGGTTAATGCACTAATGCCCGATGTTGAAGCAGATATTGGTGATGTTTCAACGAACTCTGGTTTAGGTCAACATACGACGACGGCAGCAAGGTTATATCACTTTGCAGACGGCGGTGATTTAATTGACTCACCTGGGGTGCGTGAATTTGGTCTGTGGCATTTAGAACCTGAGCAAATTACCGAAGCTTTTGTTGAATTTCGTCAATATTTAGGTGGTTGTAAGTTCCGTGACTGTAAACACGGTAACGATCCTGGTTGTATCATTCGCGAAGCGGTTGAACGTGGCGATATTAGTCGTGAACGTTATAACAGCTACCATAAAATCATTGAAAGCATGTCGGAAAATGTGGCAAATCGTCAATTTTCACGTAACAAGCCGAACTGATAATAAATACAAGCCTAAGCAAATTTTACTATTTTCTTAGGCTTATTTTTTATCTGCGACGATGTAAATAAGTACCGACAAACTTCACTTATCTACTGCTGCTATAACGCCACAATAACTGACATTATTAAAATAGTTCGGTACTATTACGGGTTGACGTTATTCTTCCAAATAAGCAAAGAATAACTAACTTATTGATTAATTAATATTTACTGGAAGAGTGATTGTGCTAGATAAGATTAAGATTGGCCTTCAATATTGTATGCCAAAGCATGCGTTAACCCGTCTCGTGGGTAAACTGGCAGCTCATGAAGGTGGAAAACTCACTACTACTATTATTCGTTGGTTCATCAAACAATATAACGTCAATATGGCAGAAGCGCGGAATCCTGATCCTGCAGCCTACCCGACTTTTAATGCTTTTTTTGTGCGTGAATTGGTAGAAGGCGCTCGCCCTATCAATAATGAACAACACATCATTAGTCATCCAGCAGATGCTTGTGTAAGCCAATTCGGTCCAATTAAAGCAGGACGTCTATTCCAAGCTAAAGGTCACTATTTTAATGCTTGTGAGTTATTAGGTGGCGATAGCGATTTAGCGGATGAGTTTATGGGCGGGGAGTTTGCAACATTATACCTGTCGCCAAGTGACTACCACCGTGTTCACATGCCATGTGATGGTGTACTACGCCAAATGATTTATATTCCTGGTGATCTTTTCTCTGTAAACCCACTCACCGCAGAAAATGTACCCAACTTATTTGCGCGTAATGAACGTGTTGTATGTATCTTTGAAACAGAGTTTGGGCCATTAGCTCAAGTATTAGTTGGTGCCACCATTGTCGGTAGCATTGAAACAGTATGGGCAGGAACAGTAACACCACCTACAGGTCCAGAGGTCCGTCGCTGGAATTACTCGACTACGGGTGAAGATGCTATCAGCTTAAAGAAAGGGCAAGAGATGGGCCGTTTCAAGCTCGGCTCTACGGTAATTAACTTGTTCCCTAAAAATAGCATTCGCTTTGTCGAAAACATGCAATCACGTCAAGTGACGCGCATGGGACAACCTTATGCTGAAAGTTTAATTAAATAAAATGGGTTAATAATACTTACACGGAGCAGCAATTGCTCCGTGTTGCTAAGACCGATTTATAAACATATCGTCTTTTTATCAACTCCTACTGGTATTAATGACCATCCCTTATTCCATTCAATATTGCTGCGACTAATCTTTGTTATTCCTTAATCGTATTTTTCAATCACAAATCAAACGATTACTATGCTAACGTTAGCATTTTATCTCACGTATCAAATGCTATTATTAGCGTGGGATAATTATCACTTATAGGTAATCATAATGAAAAAAAATACAATATCAGTATTAGTGCTCGCTTTAGCAAGCTGCTTTTCTCTTTCTGCACACGCCAATGCGGCGTGGGGATACGGCGATCAACAAGGTACTGAGCATTGGGTTGATAGTTACCCAACTTGTGGCGGCGAAAATCAGAGCCCGATTGATATCAAGTCGCCGATTCAAGCGCAAACCCAACCGTTACAAATCGATTATGAAGGTAAAATCACCAGTTTGACTAATAACGGTCATACTATCTCAGCCAATGTTAGCGGTGATAATAAAGTCATTATCGATGGTGATACTTACACACTAAAACAATTCCATTTCCACACTCCGTCTGAAAACTATATTGACGGCAAGCAATACCCATTAGAAGCGCATTTCGTAAACGTTGATGCAAATGGCCATATTGCTGTGATTGCGGTGATGTTTGAAAATGGTCCACGGGCAAATAATGAATTAACCACCTTATTGAAAAAAATCCCAACAAAAGGTGAAACCATTGATTTTAATGATGATTTAACCCCAAGTGCGCTCCTACCACGTGAACGTCAATATTTCCGTTACAATGGCTCATTAACCACACCGCCATGTACAGAAGGTGTGCGCTGGTATGTGATGCAAAGCCATCTTACAAGTTCAGCGGCTCAAATAGAGCAATTAAACCAAATGATGGGTGATAACAATCGTCCATTACAACCGTTAAATGCGCGCATTGTGATTGATTAATTATAATTACAAATGATAATCAGTTGCATTAATAGATAAGTCAGGCTACACTTTTTTCACGGTTTAAACGCCTTGAAATCCTACTTGTCGTTTAACTTAATCATGGTGCACTGCCAATATCATTTACGGTTATCGCACGTTCCCTCCGTATGCAGTTACTGATATATCATCACTAACAGCAACGGGTGCATAACCACTAGCTGATAATAAAAAAAGCACGGTCATTATAACCGTGCTTTTTTACTTGATATTACCGTGCAAGATCTTACGCTATTTCAATCGGAAAAGCGGTTACCTGATCAATATGATCGCGCTCTAATGCCAGCATAATCACGCGATCAATGCCTAATGCGACCCCAGCACAATCAGGAAACCCAGCCCGTAGTGCCTCAACAAGATGCATGTCGATAGGTTGTGGTTGTAATCCCATACTGATGCGTTTATGGTTATCATCCTCAAAACGTTGCAATTGCTCGTCACCGTTAGCGAGTTCATGAAAACCATTCGCAAGTTCAATCCCTTGAAAATACACTTCAAAGCGCTCAGCAACACGTGGATCAGTTGGGTTTATTTGAGCCAGTGCTGCTTGTGACGCAGGAAAATCATACACAAACGCAGGGACTGTTTGACCAATTTTAGTTTCAACGCCGACACTAAATAGCAATTGTAATAAGGTATCGCGATCTTGCTCTGGCTCAGCAATATCTGCCAATCCTAACCGAGCTGCCGCCGCTTTTAATTCAGTCATCGAACTTTCTAATGGACATACAGCTAATGCATCAATAAATGCTTGTTGATAAGTCATTTTCTCAGCTGTACCACAACCTAATACTTGCTGTAATAACGCATCCATTTCTGCCATTAGTTGATGATGATCAAACCCCGGTCGATACCATTCCAACATCGTAAATTCAGGATTATGGTAACGTCCCGATTCTTCATTTCTAAATGATTTACAGATCTGATAAATAGCCCCACTACCTGCAGCTAATAAACGCTTCATATGAAATTCAGGACTTGTCATTAAATATAATGTTTGTCCATTAGCATAGCCTGGGCCAACGAATTGGGTTTTGAATGCATGTAAATGCACATCCGTCACAGTTGCCTGGCTCATGGCTGGCGTATCCACTTCAATAACATCACGATCAGCAAAAAACTGACGAATTGTTGCAAGTAAAACAGCACGCTGTTTGAGTTGAGTAATATCAGCAGTAGGCTGCCAAGGCTGAGACATAACAGTTTCTTCTTACATGAAAGGAAATTAAGTCATCATTCTAGCAAAGCCATGCCCCTAACCAAATATTGAGCAGAGTATATTTATGGTTTACCAATAATGATTATGAATAAAAATGAATGGCATTAACAAAGCAAACATTACCACCCCAGCATTCAACGCCAATATTTACAACAAATAAAACCACAAAACACAACAAGCTCAAAACAAACTCATCAAAAAAGATTACATCCATCACCAGAAAAATGCATCAAATAGCTTATTAAATCTTTAACAACAATGTGTTACAACTCACCCATGTAACACGATATTAATAAGCTACAAACAACTCACCACAAACAAAACAACTAATTAACACCAACAAAACATGACAACTTGTGACAATAATCACAATTTCTGTAATCAGATTACATTTTTTGATTATTTCGTTAAAAAGACGCGTCTACATCATATTTTATCTTAATGAGGTTTCATAAAATACGCGCAGGATTTCAAGGATAGATGCGCACGACGCATCTTTTCATTTTTTTACCGTCTTACTTTCGGAGGATAGCTGTGAAGACTATTACCACAGATATCGCTGTAATTGGCGCGGGTGGTGCAGGCCTACGTTCTGCCATCGCTGCTGCAGAAGCAAACCCAGAACTAGAAATTGCACTTATTTCAAAAGTCTACCCAATGCGTTCGCACACCGTTGCCGCAGAAGGTGGATCAGCTGCCGTAATCAAAGACGAAGATAGCTTTGATAATCACTTCAACGATACCGTTGGTGGTGGTGACTGGCTATGTGAACAAGATGTGGTTGAATATTTCGTTGAGAACTCAACCCGTGAAATGATCCAAATGGAACAATGGGGTTGTCCGTGGAGTCGTAAAGAAAACGGCGAAGTGAACGTACGTCGTTTTGGTGGTATGAAAGTTGAACGCACATGGTTTGCGGCAGATAAGACTGGCTTCCATATGCTACACACCCTATTCCAGACGTCTATCAAATACCCACAAATCAAACGTTACGATGAATACTTCGTGGTTGATCTTTTAGTTGAGAACGGCGAAGTACAAGGTCTGATTGCGATTCACATGGCTGAAGGTGAACTGATTTGTATTAAAGCAAAATCAGTGATTCTAGCAACAGGTGGCGCTGGTCGCGTTTACCACTGCAATACTAACGGCGGCATTGTGACTGGCGATGGTATGGCAATGGCATTCCGCCATGGTATTCCACTACGTGACATGGAATTTGTTCAATACCACCCTACTGGTTTACCCGGCACGGGTATTTTGATGACCGAAGGTTGTCGTGGTGAAGGCGGTATTATCGTTAATAAAAACGGTTACCGTTACCTACAAGATTATGGCATGGGCCCTGAAACACCAGTAGGCGAGCCAAAAAATAAATACATGGAACTGGGTCCACGTGACAAAGTTTCACAAGCGTTCTGGCATGAACAGCAAAAAGGCAACACGATTCAACACCCATTAGGTGATGTGGTAATGCTTGATTTGCGTCACCTTGGTGAAGAGTACTTACATGAGCGTCTACCGTTCATCTGTGAGTTAGCAAAAGCATATGTAAACGTTGATCCAGCGAAAGAGCCAATTCCAATTCGCCCAACAGTACACTACACCATGGGTGGTATTGAAACTAACGGCCAATGTGAAACTCGCATTAAGGGTCTATTTGCTGTTGGTGAATGTGCTTCTGTTGGCCTACACGGTGCAAACCGTTTAGGTTCAAACTCACTAGCTGAGTTTGTAGTGTTTGGTCGCGTTGCGGGTGAACACGCCGTTAAACGTGCTGAAGCATTCCAAGGCTGGAACGACGCATCGATCAAGACTCAAATTGATGCAGTACAAGCGCGTATTGATGCCCTAATGGCACAAGAAGGCGACGAGAACTGGGCCCAAATCCGTACCGAAATGGGTCATACCATGGAAGCCGGTTGTGGTATCTATCGCCAGCAAGATTTGATGCAAGCGACAATTGATAAGCTTGCAGAACTAAAACAACGCTTTAAACATATTAGTATTCAAGATAAAGGCAAAGTCTTTAATACTGATCTACTGTATGCGATTGAAGTTGGTTACGGTTTAGATGTTGCTGAAGCAATGGCGCACTCTGCAATTTTACGTACAGAATCTCGTGGCGCACACCAACGCCTAGATGATAACTGTACTGAACGTGATGATGTTAACTTCCTTAAGCACAGTTTGGCATTCTACAACGATGGTGCAGCACCACGCATCGATTACAGCGATGTAACTATTACTAAATCACAGCCAAAAGCACGTTTATACGGTGCTGCAGCTGAAGAAGCCGCTGCCGCGGAAGCTGCTGAAGTAAAACAAGAGGAAAAGGCATAATGTCAGACAATCGCATTCAAAAAGTTGAAATTCTGCGTTATGACCCAGCGACAGATGCAGAACCGTATTTACAAGCATTTGAAGTACCGTTCAATGAAACCATGTCAGTACTTGATGCATTAGGTTACATCAAAGATCACCTTGATAAGCACCTAAGCTACCGCTGGTCTTGCCGTATGGCAATCTGTGGTTCATGCGGCATGATGGTCAATGGTGTGCCTAAGCTAGCTTGTAAGAGCTTCCTTCGTGATTACCCAAATGGCGTTAAAATTGAGCCACTAGCTAACTTTGCGATTGAAAAAGACTTAATTGTCGATATGACGCCGTTCATTGAGCGTCTTGAAGCAATCAAGCCATACATTATCGGTAACGATCGTAAGCCTGAAGATGGTACTAACCTACAAACACCAGAGCAAATGGCAAAATACAAGCAATTTGCTGGCTGTATTAACTGTGGTCTTTGCTACGCAGCGTGTCCGCAATTCGGTTTAAACCCTGAATTTATCGGTCCTGCAGCACTAACACTGGCACACCGTTACAACCTTGATAGCCGCGATCATGGTCAACATGAGCGTATGGCATTAATCAACAGTGAAAATGGTGCTTGGGGCTGTACGTTTGTGGGTTACTGCTCAGAAGTCTGTCCAAAGAGCGTTGATCCAGCCGCAGCTGTAAACCAAGGCAAAGTGGAATCATCAAAAGATTTCGTTATTGCAATGTTGAAGCCTCAGGAGGCATAAGGATGAGCAACCGTAAACCTTACGTTCGTGAAATGACGCGTACATGGTGGAAAGACAGTTCTTTCTATCGTTTTTACATGTTGCGTGAAGCCACTGTATTACCGCTAATTTTCTTTACTATCTGCTTAACCTTTGGTTTAGGCTGTTTAGTAAAAGGCCCTGAAGCATGGCAAGGTTGGTTAGACTTTATGGCTAATCCAATTGTTGTTATTCTAAATATTATTGCGTTAGCGGGTAGCTTATTCCATGCGCAAACTTTCTTTAGCATGATGCCGCAAGTGGTGCCAATTCGCATCAAGGGTAAGAAACTCGATAAGAAAATTATCGTTCTTGCACAGTGGGCAGTTGTTGCTGTTATCACTGCTATTGTTTTAGCACTAGTTTAAGGAGCTGCTCGTGATTAATTTACATCCAAAACGTTCCGATGAGCCAGTATGGTGGAGTTTATTTGGTGCCGGTGGTACGTGGTTTGCAATGATCTCTCCGGTTACTATTTTAGTTCTGGGTATTATGGTACCACTGGGTATTATTAGCCCAGACGCCGTTAGCTATGAGCGTGCAGCAGATTTTGCGACAAGCTTTATTGGTGCCTTATTTGTGATTGCGACGTTATCACTACCAATGTGGCATGGTATGCACCGTCTACACCATGGTATGCATGATCTTAAGTTCCACACCGGTGTTGCAGGTAAAATTGCTTGTTACGCTGCGGCGTTCTTAGTAACTGCACTATCGATTATCTTTGTGTTCATGATTTAATTTTCATGTAATCGCAATCTAAACAAGCACCGCTCTCCACGGTGCTTTTTTTATGACTGTAATTTAATCTGCGATCAGTCTCGATAAATTTTAGCCAACAAAAAAGGCCGCCTAAGCGACCTTTTTTAAAGCTCAATATGATCTTACTTCACACGGCTTACGTATTCACCTGAACGAGTATCAACTTTGATAACTTCGCCAATTGCGATGAATAAAGGAACTCGTACTACAGCGCCTGTAGTTAGTGTTGCTGGCTTACCACCAGTACCTTGTGTGTCGCCCTTAAGACCAGGATCAGTCTCTGTAACTTCAAGCTCAACAAAGTTTTGAGGCGTAACAACGATAGGGTTACCGTTCCAAAGCGTTAGCGTACACGCATCGTTTTCTACTAGCCATTTCGCATTATCACCAACAGCTTTAACGTCTGCTGCGATTTGCTCAAAGGTTTCATTGTTCATGAAATGGTAGAATTCACCGTCGTTGTATAGGTAATCAAGTTCAGTATCGATTACGTCCGCAGCTTCAACTGATTCGCCTGATTTAAACGTTTTTTCAAGAACTTTACCTGAAATAAGTTTACGGATTCGTACGCGGCTGAACGCTTGACCTTTACCAGGTTTAACAAATTCGTTTTCGATAATGACACATGGTTCATTATCAAGCATAATTTTCATTCCGCTGCGGAATTCATTGGTGCTGAAAGACGCCATTCTAATCCTCTTAACATCTTCGAGTTGTATTTAATGTCGCATATCATACCCCGAAACGTGCCATCTGTTGAGCAAAACTGGCTGAATGATCTAGCTAATGCGATATCCGATCCGTTAAAGCTACTTAATATGCTTAAAATTGATCCAACACCTTGGCAAAAAGGCCTCACCGCTAAAAAATTATTTGCGCTTCGCGTTCCTGTAAGTTTTGTCGAAAGAATGGAAGTTGGCAACCCATACGATCCATTGTTGCGCCAAGTACTGCCACTAGAGCAAGAATTCGAGGTTCATCAAGGCTACTCAACTGATCCTCTTGATGAGCAAGATAACCCCATTCCTGGGCTATTACACAAGTATCACAATCGTGTATTGATGATCGTTAAAGGCGGGTGTGCGGTTAATTGTCGCTATTGTTTTCGGCGTCATTTCCCTTATCAAGATAACAAAGGCAATAAAGCCGTCTGGCAACAGAGCCTTGATTACATCGCCACCCAACTACAAATTAATGAAGTGATTTTATCGGGTGGTGATCCACTGATGGCAAAAGATCATGAACTAACATGGCTGCTGGAACATATCGCTGCGATCCCTCACATTAAACGATTACGAATCCATAGCCGCTTACCGGTTGTGATTCCAAATCGTATTACACCAACGCTATGTGAATTATTTGCCAATAGTCGCTTACAAATTATCATGGTGACCCATATTAACCATGCTAATGAAATCAATGCAGCATTAACCACTGCGATGACTCAACTCAAGCTAGCTAAGGTCACATTATTAAACCAAAGCGTGCTCCTTAAAGGAGTTAATGACTCCGTCACAGCGCTTACAGAGCTCAGTGAGGCACTCTTTGATGCCGGGATCTTGCCTTATTACTTACACGTACTTGATCACGTTCAAGGGGCGGCACATTTCTTTGTTGATGATCAACAAGCGCGCACATTAATGGCTGGCGTCATTAGTAATGTTTCAGGCTACCTTGTGCCAACATTAGCCCGTGAAATAGGTGGTAGAAGTAGCAAAACACCGCTCGATCTGCACCTTGAATAACGTTTATAGCTTTATTTTAACGATCGCATCCCTTGCTGCTACACCACAACAACCATACTGACTTGTCATTACGGGTCAGTAAGGCTTTGTTATATAAATAGAAAAACCTAATGTACAGCTTTCAAACAAAAAAACACCTAAAACGCGCACTAACTTTTACGCCTATCATAGGTCAATCAATTATAAAACATAAGCTATTGTTTTATAATGACTGTACAGCTCGTACAGCTTTTACTGTTATATAACTAAAGAGCTAATGGAACATGATGTTACTTTTCATTTATGGCAATATTGTTGTTGCTCACCATTAAAAAAAATCATCGTGGCAGATCTCGATTTTTATAGCGTTTACGTGCATAGTCGCGCCTCATACAGCAGTCCTTTATCGTATCGGCGTTCGCCAAACGTCACTACTGCTGCCAACTCGCTCCCTAACATGAGTACCGTAATGAAAATTGGCATTTTGTCACAGGACGCAAACTTATATTCAACCCGTCGCCTGCTTGAGGCTTGTCATCAACGTGGTCATGAAGCGGTTATTATCAATGCCCTTCGCTGCTACATGAATATAAACTCAGTACAACCTTCTATTCATTTTGAAGGCACTGATCTTATTGGCTTTGATGCCATTATTCCACGTATTGGATCAGACATTACTTTTTATGGTTGTGCTGTATTACGCCAATTTGAAATGATGAATGTGTTTTCTGTGAATCAATCTATTGCGATCTCACGCTCTCGCGACAAGCTACGTTCATTACAGTTACTGAGCCGTGAAGGGGTTGGTATGCCAATAACTGGCTTTGCCAGTAAACCTGATGATGTATTAGATCTAATTAAAATGGTCGGCGGCGCACCATTGGTAATAAAACTGTTAGAAGGCACGCAAGGTATTGGCGTTGTACTTGCAGAAACTCAAAAAGCAGCAGAAAGTGTTATCGAAGCATTTATGGGGCTTAAAGCTCATATCATGGTGCAAGAATATATAGAGGAAGCTGGCGGAGCAGATATTCGTTGTTTTGTGATTGGTGATAAAGTTATCGCCTCAATGAAACGCCAAGCTGCAGAAGGGGAATTCCGCTCTAACTTACACCGCGGTGGTAGTGCTTCATTAATTCGTATTACACCAGAAGAACGTAAAACAGCGATTGCAGCAGCCAAAGCAATGGGACTTAGTGTTGCTGGGGTTGATTTATTACGCTCTAAACGCGGACCACTGATCATGGAAGTAAACTCCTCTCCCGGTCTCGAAGGTATAGAAGCAGCAACAGGCAAAGATATCGCAGGCATGATCATTGATTATATTGAAAAAAATGCAGGCAAAAGCCATCGCCATCTAAAAAACCAATAAACTAGCGTGATGCTATTATTAACAAGCAGCCACATGAGGCTGCTTTTTTATTACCAGTCAATATTGTTCATCTTTTTATACTAAAAACAGCAAAAAGGTGCGCAAAACAAGCACGCTATCAACAGCACCAAACACTGAATGTAACTAATTGATATTTAAAGATAAATAATTGTGCAGCTTTTTGAGCTTTTTCCATGACGAACTAAAGCTTTGGGTTTACAGTGCTATAAATACTAATAGTTCGCAATTTTGTTCAAAAATATGCCTACCCTTCTTCAAAAGAGGAGGTTATTGATAATAAATGTGAGCTTTAAAACACTCAGCCATTAAGACATCGATTAATACTACCGACGAGCAGCAAATTACGCTAACGTATAAACATTATAATGCTGACAAAACTTAACAAGGATTAGCAATGACTGATTTTAGCTATGCCGTTGAAATGATAGAAGACGATAAACCATTTAGTATGGGTCAGGTAAATACTAACGAGATCCCTAGTGAAGCATTGACAACCTACACCCAGTTAATTTCACAATTACTGCAACAACCAGAGCAAGGTAAGCGTTATGCTGGATTTGGTTTTGAAGGCGCAGAAAAATTAGCATTCAGTGCATTACAAATTACTGAGCATGATCAAATTGGCGCAGGCATGGTGTATAACCCAGATGATAATGGCGATAACTTTGTCTTGATTGGCCGAGTATTCTTTAGCATCAAAGAAAGTAAAGTCTCATTTAATATGGAGCCAAATGCTGATGATGTACTCGTGCAAGGTGAGGTTGATTTACGTGGCTATATTCAATCGTTTGTAATTTGCTTTATGGCTGCATGGGTAGAACTCAACCAACAACACCTGCCAAAGAATAACTAACAACACACTAATTCAAAGCCCTTAATGTCATCGCATCTGGGCTTCATCCCCCTGACAAACAGTACAGCTAATTCCGGCAATTAAAGCTTTTTGGTGTACGGATTCAGACTCAAAAAACACCGCTAACAAAGCCAGGTTAAGCACTTGATAAATAAAGACATTTAAAGCGTACAGCTTTTCGAGCTTTTTACCCTTTAAACTAAGCTCTATCGTGTTATTTTTGGTGCCCCGTACGACCCCCCTCAATATAACCACATACTGATTATCTATGCGGCTATCAAATCAATTCTTCAACCACGTCATAAAGCAATAATTGAATACACTAGGGTTTATTGTTAATGATCTTAAGAATTCACTATCAATATAAAATAGCTGTACTAACAACTAAAAGTATAAAAACAATAAATTGGGTGTTTTTATTAATAAGCATTAATTAAATGCTAATTGCATTTTTCATATTAAAATTAATAAAAATAATCAAAAAGATTGTTACCCATAAAAATATATATTTAGCTGCTATTATATGGATTTTTTACTATTTACTGATTTTTATAATAATGGCTGCGGTTATGGTTTATTTAACTATTTATCCAACAATGCGAGTAGTAACTTATTTTGTGCAGCTTTTTATTAAATGTTCACAAAAAACATGCACACTTTTACCATCATTATCCAACTGATGATACATTGATTTAAGTTGTTGTTTTTATTTGATTTTATTTGCGTACAGCTTTTCAAGGAATATTCCATGTGAACTGTATGCATTGTTCGTGATAACAGTTGTTGTCGCTGACGACATACAGCAATTATCTTGAGGCAATAAAAAAGTCGAGCATAGCTCGACTTTTTATAACGATAAGTTTTATAACACAGAGAACTTAATCTCTAAGGTTATAAATGGCTTACATCATACCGCCCATGCCACCCATACCGCCCATACCACCCATATCAGGCATTGCTGGTGCATCAGATGCTTTATCAGTGATCATCGCTTCTGTTGTGATCATAAGACCTGCTACAGAGGCAGCAAACTGAAGTGCTGAACGGGTTACTTTAGTTGGATCAAGAATACCCATCTCAATCATATCGCCATATTCGCCAGTCGCTGCGTTGTAACCGTAGTTAGCTTCGCCAGCGCGAACGTTATTAGCGACAACAGATTCTTCGTCACCTGCGTTCTTAACGATTTGACGTAGTGGTGCTTCCATTGCACGAAGTGCTACACGGATACCCACATTTTGCTCTTCGTTATCACCAACAAGGTTAACAACTTTAGATGCAGCGCGAATAAGTGCTACACCACCGCCAGCAACTACGCCTTCTTCAACCGCTGCACGAGTTGCATGTAATGCATCTTCTACGCGATCTTTCTTCTCTTTCATTTCAACTTCAGTTGCTGCACCAACCTTGATAACAGCTACGCCGCCAGCAAGTTTAGCAACACGCTCTTGAAGTTTTTCTTTATCGTAGTCAGAGGTTGCATCTTCGATTTGTTGACGAATTTGAGCAACACGACCTTGGATCATCGTTTCTTCACCAGCACCATCAATGATAGTGGTGGTTTCTTTAGTGATAGTTACACGCTTAGCTTGACCAAGATCTTCTAGTTGAACTTTCTCAAGCTCTAGACCAATCTCTTCAGAAATAACAGTACCTGCTGTTAGTACTGCGATATCTTGTAGCATTGCTTTACGACGATCACCAAAGCCAGGTGCTTTAACAGCTGCAACTTTAACGATACCACGCATGTTGTTCACAACTAGAGTTGCTAGTGCTTCACCTTCAACATCTTCAGCAACGATAAGTAGTGGACGAGATGCTTTTGCTACGCCCTCTAGTGCAGGAAGAAGTTCACGGATATTTGAAACTTTCTTATCAACCAATAGGATAAATGGACTTTCTAGATCCACAGAGCCCGCTTCTTGGTTGTTAATGAAATATGGTGATAGGTAACCACGATCAAACTGCATACCTTCAACAACGTCTAATTCGTCTTGAAGTGCTTGACCTTCTTCAACCGTAATAACACCATCACGGCCTACTTTTTCCATTGCTTCTGCAATAAGGTTACCCACAGTTGTGTCAGAGTTTGCAGAGATAGTACCTACCTGTGCGATAGCTTTTGTATCTGCACAAGGAACAGATAATGCTTTTAGCTCTTCTACCGCAGCAATAACAGCTTTGTCGATACCGCGCTTAAGATCCATTGGGTTCATGCCAGCAGCAACGGCTTTTAGGCCTTCAGCAATGATAGCTTGAGCAAGCACTGTCGCAGTTGTTGTACCGTCGCCCGCTGCATCATTCGCTTGCGAAGCCACTTCTTTTACCATTTGTGCGCCCATGTTTTGGAACTTATCTTCAAGTTCAATTTCACGCGCTACAGAAACACCATCTTTAGTGATCGTGGGTGCACCAAATGATTTATCTAGTACAACATTACGGCCTTTAGGACCTAATGTTACTTTTACCGCATCAGCCAGAATATTTACGCCTTCTAGCATTTTAATTCGTGCGTCGTTACCAAACTTAACGTCTTTAGCAGCCATCTTGGGATTTCCTTTCTTAATTCTTAATTTAATGTGATCGGATTATTCAACGATTGCCATAATGTCATTTTCAGACATGATAAGAACTTCTTTACCGTCAATTTTTTCAGTTTTAGTGCCGTAGCCTTCAGCAAAAATAACCACGTCGCCTACTTGTACATCAAGTGGTTGTACGGTGCCATTTTCTAAAATGCGACCTTTACCTACAGCAAGGATTTTACCGCGAGTAGATTTTTCAGCAGCTGAACCAGTTAACACGATGCCACCGGCAGACTTAGATTCAACTTCTTGGCGTTCAACGATAACTCGGTCGTGTAAAGGACGAATGTTCATTGGTCGTCTCTCCTGATAATTAAGGTAATGTCCATGATTTTAAGCCAACAAACCAGTGCTTGTATGACTTTCTATATCACTAAGATGTTGGGTCGAATTTCTAAATCCCAAGGTTTAGGCGGCTTTTTTTTGTTATTTATTTGAGAAATTTTGCCCGATCACACACTTTGCATTAGGGTATGCAGGCATCCTTTTTTTGAGACCACTATGGCAACACTACTCAAGTCAGATAAACATCGATTATTATCGGCCCCGATACCAGATGCCTTACGTCGTTTAACCGTACCAATGGTGTTTGGTATGATCGCGATTTTAATGTTTAATTTAGTCGATACCTTTTTTATTTCGCGCTTGGGCACAAACGCACTGGCTGCGGTCAGTTTTACCTTTCCAGTTACCTTTGGCTTGAACTGTATCACTATGGGTATGAACGTCGGTATCTCAACCAGTATCGGACGTATGCTAGGTCAAGGTGATAACCACAGTGCGGCCCGTATTACCACCCACGGCTTATTACTAAGCCTGCTATTAATGATTATTGGATCGATCATTGGATTGCTCACCATTAAACCTTTATTTACCTTAATGGGTGCATCTGCGGAGTTATTACCGATCATCGAACAATATATGACGGTGTGGTATATCGCAATTCCATTACTGGTGATCCCAATGGCTGGCAACAGTGCTATTCGCGCTACCGGAGATGCTAAAAGCCCCGCTAAGATCATGGTGATCGCTGGCGTTATCAACGGCCTGTTAGATCCTTTACTAATTTTTGGCTATGGTCCTTTTCCAACTCTAGGCGTTCAAGGCGCAGCCATTGCCAGTGGTATTAGTTGGGTATTTGCACTCATTGCTTCTGTATACCTCCTTAATAAAAAAGAAAAATTACTGATATTACCGCAGTGGAAATTACTGAAAAAAGATTGGCAACAAATTTTGCATATTGGCGTTCCGGCGGGTTTATCAACAGCACTCAACCCATTATCGGGAGCGTTATTAATGGCCATGCTCGCCAGCCAAAGTACTGCCTCAGTGGCTGCTTACGGTGCAGCAATGCGGGTCGAGTCATTATTAGTGATTGTTATGATGGCGCTTGGATCAGCATTAATGCCATTTATGGCACAAAATTTAGGCGCACAAAAACCACAGCGGGCGTTTAGCGCACTTTTTACTGCTATGCATTTTGCTATTGGATTTCAGCTGCTAGTTTTTATTGCGATGGTGCCATTAAGTATGCCATTAGCGGCTTTATTTTCTAAAGACAGCGTAGTTCAAAATCAATTATGGCATTACTTATTAGTGGTACCTGCGAGCTATGGGCTACAAGCGATTTGTATGCTGTTAATTAGCGCCCTTAATGCGTTGCACAAAACCATCAATGCATTGTGCTGGAATCTACTGCGGCTATTTGTGTTATTACTGCCCGCGGCATGGATAGGCAGTTATATTCATGGTACTGAAGGGCTATTTATTGGCATAGCAGTCGCCAATATTATCAGTGGTATTGGGGCCTATTATTACGCGCGAAAACTGCGTAAAAAGATGCTATTTTCGCTCTAATCAATATGAATAGCATGAATAAAAAAAGCAGCTATCGCTGCTTTTTTTTATTCATCACCTGTAGCGAGGCTAAATGTTACAGTTACGGTAAACGATGATTGGAATTGTTATTATTATGCTCATCTTTACGTTCATATTCACCATCAAACACATCACCATTGGCGCCATGTTCTGAGTGACGATGCGGCGAAAAACCACCACTGAAATGACTAAAATTACTTTCTAACGTCACTTTTTGCATTAACAACTGTGCCACTTTAGCTCGTGATGGCGGTAATAATAATACCAGCCCTAACGCATCAGTCATAAATCCTGGCGTCAATAACAACACTCCAGCAACAGCAAGTAGCATTCCTTCAACAATTTCTTGAGTTGGCATTTCGCCTTGTTGAAGCTTGTTTTGTACCGAAGTTAAGGTTGCAATACCTTGGCTTCTCACTAGTGAGGCGCCAATAACTGCAGTCAATAACACAATCACAATCGTTGGCCACAAACCTAATAAGCCACCCACCTGAATGAATAAGCCAATTTCAACTATCGGCACCACAATAAACAATAACATTAACAGTGGAAACACAAACAACCCCTTTAATTAAATAGTTTCATGCTGATGCACAGTAGTAAACATTACCTGATTATAACGCCAATTACTCAGTACAAATTTTATTAGCCTTCTGAAAAGTGTTAACAAATAAGACAAGATTGTAATTTGAATTTGCTCCCAAAACCATTATAGGCACCACTACATTTCATTCACATCTTGTCATTTTTTTTCATTTTAGATGCAAAATAACGTGCTACTGTTAACAGAAAATGTGAAAGAGATCGCGTTTCCGTGCAAAGATTAACAAGCTCTCGTAAAAAGTGATCTGGGTTATGTTTTTAGCGGTTGAGGGGAGTATTATCGGCTGCAATTAAGGTGTCAGGTACGATCATCTAGCCACAACTTTGCGACAATGGATTATCGCTATAACTGTTGGCTTACTTATTGATTCTAATTATAAAGATTTGCAAAGGGCTATATTATGTCTCAGATGATTGATCTTGAAAAAAATAATGCAACACTGAATGTTGCCACACGTATCGAAGAAGATCTACTTGGTGAACGCCATGTACCTGCGGATGCTTATTGGGGCATTCACACTCTACGTGCAATTGAAAACTTCAATATTTCAAATACAACAATTTCAGATGTTCCTGAATTTGTACGTGGTATGGTCTTTACCAAAAAAGCAGCAGCAATGGCTAACAAAGAGCTTGGTGCTATTCCTTCTGACATCGGTAATTACATTGTTCAAGCATGTGATCTTATTCTTGAAAGCGGCCGTTGCATGGATCAATTCCCATCTGACGTTTTCCAAGGTGGTGCTGGCACATCTGTTAACATGAACACTAACGAAGTTATTGCTAACCTTGCACTTGAAATTATGGGTGAAGAAAAAGGTCGCTACGACATCGTTAACCCAAATGACCATGTAAACAAATCACAATCAACTAACTGTGCTTACCCAACAGGTTTCCGCGTAGCGGTATACAACAGCATTATTAGCATGCTGGAAGCATTGGATTACTTAAAAACAGCATTTGATGTTAAAGCGACTGAATTTGCAAGTATTCTGAAAATGGGTCGTACTCAACTTCAAGACGCAGTACCAATGACTGTTGGTCAAGAATTCCATGCCTATGGCGTCCTGCTAAAAGAAGAAATTAAAAACCTTCAATACACAGCACAACTGCTACTTGAAGTTAACCTTGGCGCAACAGCTATCGGTACTGGTCTAAACGCGGCAACAGGTTACCAACAGTTATCTGTTCAACGTCTTGCTGAAATCACAGGTTTACCTGTTGTTGCTGCAGAAGATTTAATCGAAGCAACATCAGATTGTGGCGCTTACGTAATGGTTCACGGCGCACTAAAACGTACAGCTGTTAAGTTATCTAAGATTTGTAACGATTTACGTTTACTTTCTTCAGGTCCGCGTACAGGTCTAAACGAAATTAACCTACCTGAAATGCAAGCGGGCTCTTCTATCATGCCTGCGAAAGTAAACCCTGTTATCCCTGAAGTGGTTAACCAAGTTTGCTTTAAAGTCATTGGTAACGACACCACCATCACTTTTGCTGCAGAAGCAGGTCAATTACAGCTAAACGTAATGGAGCCAGTGATTGGCCAAGCGATTTTTGAATCAATCAGCCTGCTTAAAAATGCATGTATTAACCTACGTGAAAAGTGCATCGAAGGTATTACGGTTAACAAAGAAGTGTGTGAAAGCTACGTCTTTAATTCAATTGGTATCGTGACTTATCTAAACCCATTCATTGGCCACCATGAAGGTGACATTGTTGGTAAGATTTGTGCAGAAACCGGTAAGAGTGTTCGTGAAGTGGTACTTGAGCGTGGATTACTGACTGAAGAGCAATTAGATGATATCTTCTCCATCGAAAACTTAATGCATCCTCAATATAAAGCTAAGCGTTATAACTAAAAACGTTAGCGTCTGAGAATACCAGCGGATTGTCATTTGATTATCCGCTTTTTTTTTGTGAACAAATCCTATTTTTTATTTTTATCATTAAACTTTTAGACAGGAAAAATTCTATGACTGGAATTGAACTCTTGGTCGTTCTGGGCTTTATTTATTTAGGCTCACGGATTGGCGGTATTGGTATCGGCTTCGCCGGTGGTGCAGGTGTATTAGTGTTATCACTGATCTTTGGTGTTCCCACCAGTGAATCTCTGATCCCTATTGATGTTATTTTAATTATTATGTCAGTGATCACTGCCATTGCCGCGATGCAAGTTGCCGGTGGTATGGATTGGCTAGTAGAGCTTGCAGAAAACTTTCTTCGTAAACACCCTAAGCGTATTACCTTTTATGCACCTATCGTAACCTATTTAATGACAGTATTAGCAGGTACAGGTCATACTGCGTTTTCAACCTTACCCGTTATTGCTGAAGTGGCTAAAGGTCAAGGCATTCGCCCTTCTCGCCCACTTTCCATTGCCGTTATTGCATCACAAATCGCTATAACTGCCTCACCTATTTCAGCGGCTGTAGTGTTCTTCTCTGGTATTCTTGAACCGGTTGGAGTTAGCTACATTACGCTGCTTGCTATTTGTATTCCAACCACATTTATTGCCTGTATGGTTGGTGCTTTTGTGGCTAACTTTATGGGTTGTGAACTTAAAGATGATCCAGTTTACCAAGATCGTTTAGCCAAAGGTTTAGTCAATATTGAACAAACGGGTAAGCGCGATATTAAACCAACAGCGCGTAAAGCAACTTACATTTTCGTTACTGCGATTGTACTGGTTGTTTGTTATGCCGCTGCGATTTCTCATTCTATTGGCTTAATTACTGATCCAACACTAGGTCGTAACGAAGCAATCATTGCTGTGATGCTTACCTCTGCGGCAGTAACGGTATGGGTCACTAAGATTGATGCTGCTGAAATTCCATCTGCACCAACGTTCCGCTCAGGTATGACTGCTTGTATTTGTGTACTTGGTGTTGCTTGGTTAGGCGCGACTTTCGTTAATGCTCACGTTGATGGCATTAAAGAAATTGCAGGTTCATTATTAAGTGGCCACCCTTGGATGCTAGCACTGATTTTATTCTTTGCTTCAATGCTACTTTACTCTCAAGGCGCAACGACGACAGCATTAATGCCAGCAGCATTAGCTATTGGTGTTGCACCGCTAACCATGGTGGCTTCTTTTGCTGCTGTTAGTGCACTGTTCGTATTACCAACCTACCCAACACTATTAGCTGCGGTAGAAATGGATGATACTGGTTCAACCCGAATTGGTAACTGGGTCTTTAACCATCCATTCTTTATTCCTGGTGTGGTTACCATTACGACTTCAGTCGCATTAGGCTTCTTATTCGGTAGCTTCATTCTATAATTTACACTTCCCCCTAAGTGTTCAAAAGCTGCTTTCGAGCAGCTTTTTTTTTGATTGTGATAAATCATTGCTAAGCTAAATATAGTCTTATTTCTAAATCTGCTCTCAGCACACTTAACGACAGCAAGGATAGCAAGTCATGAACACCATAAACAAAAAAACATCCTTTCTCATTATACTAATAGTACTTACAATGATAGTGAGTGGTTACTTTTTGTTTATGAAAAAAACACCAGCAGCACTTACATTTACCCCAGTTAATTCAATTTCAGAATTACAACATGCCCTTAGTATCGCTGCGAAACAGCAACGCCCAGTGATACTTGATGTTTATGCGGCTTGGTGTACTCCCTGTGTTGCCCTCTCGCAACAAACCTTTCCAGCAAGTAAAGTTATTCTTCAACTCAATAACTTTACCCGCTTAAAAGCCGATGTAACGGCTAACTCTGCTGCTGATATTGCATTAATGCAATATCTTAACGTTATCGGTTTTCCAAGCTTATTATTTTGGGATCCTCAAGGCCACCCTTTGCCACAAGCAAGGATAAGTGGTTTTATCAATGCCGATAATTTTAGTGACCATTTACAACAACCACTGTTCTCTATTGCACCACCATCAGCCTCACAAACTAACGCCAAATAACGTATACAATTACATAACCACAATGACAACCGCGATCAAGATCCAATCTCTGCAGTGACTAAATTGCACCTTAGTTAGTGAAATGTTAACGTCAAAAAATCAATCACGACAATAGGCATCACCATGGACGTTCACTACACCATTGTTATCGCCGATGATCATCCGCTGTTTCGCAATGCTCTGTTTCAATCGATTCATATGGCTATCAGCGGCGCAAATCTCCTTGAAGCAGATTCGCAAGATTCATTATTTGCTTTGCTTGATAAAAGTGGTGATATCGACTTATTACTCCTTGATCTCAAAATGCCCGGCTCCAATGGTATGTCAGGGCTGATTCAATTGCGGCAGCAGTATCCAGAGTTAGCCATTGTCGTCATTTCAGCCAGCGAAGAAGACGCTGTAGTTCAACAAGTTTATAGCCATGGCGCATTTGGATTTATTCCCAAATCCAGTGATATGCACGTTTTATTAGGCGCATTAAAACAAATCCTTAATGGCGAACCTTATTTTCCTACCACCCTCAGTCACAATCCACATCATCAACAATTAGCCACCAAAATCGCAGCATTAACACCGCAACAATATAAAGTGTTAACCATGTTGACCGAAGGCTTACTCAATAAACAAATTGCTTATGAACTCAATGTTTCTGAAGCAACAATCAAAGCACATATGACCGCTATTTTTCGAAAATTAGAAGTTAAAAACCGCACTCAAGCAGTCATATTATTACAGCAGTTAGAAATTAATTAATCCGCAACACTCCCTTAGACCTTAGCCTACCTCTTGCCTACGCCATAGCTGATATAACTCGATATAGATCTCAAAAACGCCTCATTAATAGGCGTTTTTGCGTTACTGCGCTCGACTAAAGTTGCACAGCTGATTAATGCCATTATTGCTATCTTTTGCGTGTAACATTTAATTAACAACCTCGCGTTGTATCGTATTCAATAGGAGATAACAATGGCATTTGAATCAAAGGAACAGGCTCAAGCCTACTGGAGAAAAAATCTTAGCATCATGGGATCATTACTCGCTATCTGGTTTTTAGTCTCATATGGCGCCGGCATTTTATTTGTTGATGCGCTCAATACCATTCAGTTTGGTAGTTTCAAATTAGGCTTTTGGTTCTCGCAACAAGGATCAATCTTTACCTTTGTCGCACTGATTTTTGTGTATGTCATACGCATGAATGCGCTTGATCGTAAATTCAATGTTCAAGAAGACTAAAGGAGAGATCATGGAAATTCAAAGCTGGACTTTTCTGTTAGTCGGGATGACATTCACACTTTATATCGGTATTGCAATTTGGGCTCGTGCTGGTTCCACCAGTGAATTTTATGTCGCTGGCGGTGGTGTTCACCCTGTCGCTAATGGCATGGCAACAGCAGCTGATTGGATGTCGGCTGCCTCATTTATTTCAATGGCCGGTATTATTTCATTTATCGGCTACGATGGTGGGGTTTACCTCATGGGATGGACCGGTGGCTATGTACTACTTGCGCTGTGTTTAGCCCCTTACCTTAGAAAATTTGGTAAATTTACCGTTCCCGATTTTATTGGCGATCGTTACTACTCTAAAACAGCCCGTATGGTAGCGGTATTTTGCGCTATCTTTGTATCATTCACCTACGTTGCAGGACAAATGCGTGGCGTAGGCGTAGTGTTTGCTCGCTTTTTAGAAGTTGATATTAATATGGGCATTATTATCGGTATGGGAATTGTATTCTTTTATGCCGTATTAGGCGGTATGAAGGGCATCACTTACACTCAGGTAGCCCAATATTGCGTATTGATTTTTGCCTTTATGGTACCAGCTATTTTTACCTCCATCATGATGACAGGTTCACCGATTCCACAGCTGGGTTTTGGTTCAACCCTAAACGGCTCTGAAACTTACTTACTTGAAAAACTAGATGGACTCACCACAGAGCTCGGCTTTACGCCCTACACTGACGGCTCAAAAAGCATGATTGATGTGTTCTTTATTTGTGCCGCTTTAATGGTGGGAACCGCAGGGTTACCTCACGTTATTATTCGCTTTTTCACCGTACCAAAAGTAAAAGATGCCCGTATTTCTGCTGGGTGGGCATTACTTTTTATCGCCATTTTATACACTACCGCCCCCGCTGTTGCCGCCTTTGCGCGCATTAATTTAATCGATACCATTAATGGCCCCGATCTCAAGGGTGTCAGTGCTGAACAAGCACCAAGTTGGATCACTAATTGGCAGAAAACAGGCTTAGTTGCTTGGGAAGATAAAAACAACGATGGCAAAATGTTTTACTCTGGCGATGAGCGCAATGAAATGACCATCAACCGCGATATTATCGTGCTGGCTAGCCCTGAATTAGCCAAACTGCCCAATTGGGTTGTGGCATTACTTGCTGCAGGAGGATTAGCAGCGGCGCTATCAACGGCAGCAGGATTATTATTAGTTATCTCGACCTCGATCTCGCATGATTTATTGAAAAAAGGCTTTCGGCCGAACATGACTGAAAAACAAGAGCTACTGGCCGCGAGAGCTGGTGCCGCAGTTGCAATCATTGGCGCTGGATATCTTGGTATTAATCCTCCGGGGTTTGTAGCTGAAGTGGTCGCTTTTTCGTTTGGTTTAGCAGCAAGCTCATTTTTTCCTGCCATTATTTTAGGTATTTTCTATCGTGGTATGAATAAAGCAGGCGCAATATCGGGCATGATCGCAGGTATCACCTTTACCGCCAGCTATATTATTTACTTTAAATTTATTAACCCCGCGGCCAATATTAGTGACAACTGGCTATTTGGTATTAGCCCAGAAGGCATTGGTACGCTAGGCATGTGCTTAAATTTTGTGGTGTCATTAGTCGTCAATAAATTTACTGCCGCTGTTCCACAAGATGTACAAGATATGGTGGAGTCGATTCGCTACCCACAAGGGGCAGGAGAAGCACACCAGCATTAAACCAAATGGGCATAGTAACCACCAATGACGCTCAATCAGAGCGTCATATTTCCATTACTTTATTTTGGTTAAACAGTGATTTAATATTGCGCGCAATTTAAGTGGTTTAACCGGCTTTGCTAAAAAACTAAATCCATGTTGGCGCATCAGTAGCTGATGTTCAGTTAACCTATCAGCACTGATCACTACCCCTTTAAAATGCGCCCCTAATTGGCTTCGACACCACAATAAAATATCTAACCCCGTTTGTTGCTTAGCAAGATGATAGTCACTTAATATCGCATCTGGCTGCCAGCCATCCACCAATTGTTGTAGGGCTTGCGGTTTATTTTCAGCAATCCGTACTTCACAATGCCATTGCTCTAATAAAGTCGTCATTGCGACTAAAATATGCGCTTCATTATCAATACAAAGCACTTTTAATCCCGCTAATGAAACTCCACTCGTGTTTGATAATGGCGAGGTTTTTAACGCCAACATCGAAGGCGAACAACGTCCAACCGCTAATGAAAATACGGTGCCGTGTTGAGGCCATGATCGCAATCCTAACGGATGATCTAAAACCCGTGAGATCCCACGTGCAATTGCTAATCCTAAGCCTAATCCATGATCGGCTCCGGTTTGATCCATACGGGTAAATTCATCAAAAATATCCGCTTGTTTCTCAACGGGAATACCTGGCCCGTTATCCCAAACTTCGATTAACAGTCGATCCCCACGACGTCGTATCCCCAATAACACCCGCCCTTTGGGGTTATAGCGAAAAGCATTGGTTAAAAAGTTTTGTAATGCCCGCCGTAGTAACTTGCTATCTGAAAGGATCACCGCATCACTCATTACCACTTTAAAATCAATTTGCTGCTGCACAGCCAATACGCCAAATTCAGCCTGTAAAACGCTTAAAACATCACTTACTCGTAACGGCACGATATGTGCTGCCAACTTTCCAGCTTCTAAACGTGAGACATCAAGTAAGTCGCCAATAAGATCCTCGGCGGCACTTAATGCACTGGTTATATGGGACGCTAAACGCGCGCTTTGCTGGTCTTCACTGACTTCTACTAATGATGATGAGAATAACCTTGCTGCATTAAGCGGTTGCATTAAATCGTGGCTCACTGCCGCTAAAAATCGGCTTTTAGAACGCGCTTGTGATTCAGCTTGTTGCGTTGCGACGACCAATTGCTGATTAAGGTGCTCTAATTGTTGAGTCCGTTTTTTAACTCGTGCTTCTAGGTTTTCATTAGACTCTTTTAGAGCCGCTTCTGCTTGGCGAAAAACGGTAATATTACTAAAGCTCATCACAAACCCACCGCCAGGCATGGGGTTACCTTGAACCTCAATCACCTGACCATCAGCACGCACTCGTGATGAAGTATGAGGAGTTCTTTGCTGTAGATGTTGTATCCGTTTGGCCACATGCTGCTCAGGATCGCCCTCGCCGCACAATCCTTGCTGAGCGTTATAACGAATCACTTCAGCAATAGGGCGTCCAACTTGAATTAATCCTGCTGGAAAGGTAAATAATTCTAAATAACGTTGATTCCACGCCACCAGCCGCAATTGTTTATCAACCACTGCAATACCTTGGCTAATATGCTCAATTGCTCCTTGTAATAAACCGCGACTAAAATCAAACATCTCTGACGCTTCATCAACAATCGTCGCGACATCTTCTAATTGCATGTGTCGTCCTTGCAATGCAGAAGTGAGTACTAACCTTGCTGAAGAACTACCAAATACACCCGCCAATACGCGCTCAGTATGTAAAATCATCGCCGGAGATGCTTGCTGATGTGGTATTAACTGACATTGTTGCTGAATCGAAAACTGTAAAAAAGCCTGTCGCACTCGCTGCTGACCAACAAATTTTGCCGCTAACATTTCTAATTCAACGACCGTTACCCGGGTTTGGTATAACTGTTCATTTTCTGCTGTAACTAAAGGAATACCAACAAAAGTGGCAGCTTGCATGCGTTCGGTCAATGAAGAGCGGGTTGCGAGTGACACGCCGATATATAAGCTTAAGTTAACCAATAAACTTAATAACATCCCCCAGTCAGCGCGGTTTAATTGTTCTAAAAATGCATATTGTGGTGGGGTTAATATTTCAAAGATCACCTTGCTTATTACACTGCCAGTTAAAATATCAGCTTGGTTAAACATCACCAATAACCACACCGTGATGCCACCAAATAAGCCACAATAAACTCCTTTTTTATTACCACTGTGCCAATATAGCCCACCTAATAAAGCAGGAGAAAACTGCGCGATGGCAGCAAAAGATAACAGCCCAATCCCAGATAGCGATTCGACATTAGCGACAACAATATAAACCCCCCAAGCTGCGACCAACAACCCACCAATTAACACTCGCCGAATTGTCAGTAACAGCCCAGAGAAGGCATCAAAATGTCTATTAGCCACTTTTAAACGTCGCAGCAATAATGGCAATACCACATCGTTAGAAATCATACTGGCCAGTGCTACCGTTGACACAATAACCATTGCCATTGCTGCCGATGTGCCACCAATAAAAGCCAAGAGTGCTAATGGAGCAATACCTTGTTGTAATGGTAAATTAATCACATAACTTTCAGCAGGAAATCCCTCGAGCCATTGCTGTCCCGCAACAGCTAACGGCACCACAAGGCAGGCCATAAACAATAAATATAACGGAAATACCCATCGCGCTCGATGTAAGTCACTGGGGTGATTATTCTCAACCACAATTGTATGAAATTGACGTGGCAAACATAAAATAGCAGCCATTGTCAGGAGCAGGTGGATACTAAAGCTACCGCCATTGAACGGCTTAGATGCAAGTGCTTGCAAACCTGAAGCTGCCTGCTGTGGCTGTTCTTTTAGTAACATTAACGCAAAAAAACCGATCACTAAAAAAGCCACCAGCTTAACCACTGATTCAAAAGCAATCGCCATCATCATACCGCGGTGATGCTCGGTTGAATCAATATGACGCGTACCACAAAAGATCGTAAAAATGGCTAATCCACATGCTACCATCAAGGCAATATTGATCGAGCTAAGCCCAAACTGATGATGTAATTCAGGAGCAATATACTCCACCCCAATGGTTATTCCGCGAAGTTGCAATGCAATATAAGGCAGCACACCTACGACTGCGATTAAGGTGACACACACCGCCAATCCTGATGATTTACCATAACGAGCAGCAATAAAATCGGCGATTGAAGTAATGTGTTCACGTTTGGCAATCACGATTAATCGTGCCCATATTCGCCACCCAAAAGTAAACATAATTATCGGGGCTAAATAGATTGGTAAAAACGACCAAATATTAGCACTGGCCTGGCCGACAGTGCCGTAAAATGTCCACGAACTACAATAAACGGCAATTGATAAGCTATAAATCCATGATCTTTTTGACGCTAACCATTGTGGTTTTTTATCGCCATACCATGCAATCGCCACTAAAACTCCGATATAAACCACTAATGCAGTGATTACTAGCCAGCCCTGTGTCATCAACCATCCTTGTGATAAAGCCCTGTCTCACTGTAACGGAGTTATTCACTTTGGCTCAATCGATGCTGATCACAAATATCAGGGTAATGTTAATGTTATCGTTATTAATAGTGCTGTTATTGAGACAATAGCTCTACAGGCTTGCATCACGATAAAAAAAAGCGCCACCATCAATCGATGACTCGACAATAGAAGCGCTTTTCATGATTACGATTGTGGTTTATTTCAGCCTCAATTTACCTGTGGTGTTAATGACTGAGGTTGCTTATGTGGTGAGGGGAGTCGAATAAAGAAAACCGGGATTGCCATTGCAGCCATCACCCAAAATACATTTGCGCTCCAATCTCCGTAAATCCAACCACTAATAGAGGTCAAAATTGCCATCACCGCCCCTAATGGAATCGCATTATATAACGACTGCAATGCAACCATGTGGTTTGAAGGTGAACGCTCAATGTAACGAATAGCGGCTAAATGGGCTGCAGCAAAAGTCACACTGTGTAATGACTGTACCGCAAACATTGCCCACTGATCGGTAATTGTGGCAGTTAAGCCCCAGCGTACCAATACTCCAACGGCTGCAAATCGGAACATATTGTTAATCGACCAATTGGCAAATAAGCGCTTACTTATAAGGAACATCCCTACTTCTGCAGCAACACTGAAACTCCATAAATAACCAATCACTGATTCATCAAAGCCGATTTTTTGCCAATAAATCGAACTGAAACCATAATAAGCCGCATGACTGCCCTGCAACAACGCAGTAATCAACATCAATTTAACCACTGAGCTATCACGCAAAATATGCATTAACGCAGGACGGGTCTGTTGATGACTATTAACATCAATAGGCATAACAACAGGGTTACGTGCCGCCATTATTTGTGCAAAGCCTAAACCCGCTAGCGCAACCCATGGAATAATATCTGCCCCGTAACGCTGGGCACATAAACCCACCACGGTAGAACCTGCAATAAAAGCAATCGAACCCCATAAACGAGTGCGACCATAATCTAAGTGGCCTTCTTTGGCATAATGATTCGTTATCGCATCTGAAATCGGTACTATCGGCCCAGCAGATAGGTTAAATAACACTGTGACTGCGGCTAGAGCCCAAAGATTACCACCACAGACAATATAAATAATACATGCCACCAGCCCCAGTAAGGTAAAACCACGCAGTGCAGGAATGAGATGTTCAACTTTATGGATTCGAGGCGTGATCACCAAATTGGCAATACAACGCACTGCGAAACCTAACCCTAATAACAAGCCGATATCAGAGTCATCAACCCCTATATGTTTAAACCAAATCGCCCAAAAGGGTAAATACACCCCGTAAGAAAAGAAAAATCCCAATAGATATTGGGATGTCCAGCTATAAGGCTTACTTTTAAACATAATCGATCTCAAAAATGTGGTAGATGAAAAACTAAGCTATTATGCCGTAAATCAACCACCCGTTCGTAATGAATAGGTCATTTTTACTCGTAAAGAATCTACCTTTGCAATCTAATTGCGACCATTGTCACACTTCTTTTTAGAGAGTAAGTACGCGGTATAATTAAGACAGTGCACAAAACAAAATGTAACATTGATGCAACATTAACAATGCACCACTCTGCGCCTCAATCTCATCCTAAAGTCTAATTGTTGTCAGCCATATAATCGTTCACTTTAATGACTAATGCTGCCTAAGCCATTGTTTGTTAAATATTACAAACATCAGCCCTACAAAGGGAACAACTCAAGGAGAACAGGGATGAGTGAGGTTCATATTTATCCGGTCGATAGTACCATTGCCAGTAATGCCCATATTAATGATGACCAATATCGCGAAATGTACCAACAATCAACCATAAATCCTCAAGGTTTCTGGCGTCAACATGGGCAAATTCTTGATTGGATCACCCCTTATACCAAGGTTAAAAACACCTCATTTGATAGCGGACATGTCAGTATTAAGTGGTTTGAAGATGGTGAACTCAATGTCTCAGCAAATTGTATCGACCGCCACCTTGCGGATCGTGGCGATCAAGCGGCGATCATTTGGGAGGGAGATGATCCCACTGATGATGCAACCTTAACCTATAACGATCTTTATCAACAAGTGTGTCAATTTGCTAATGCACTTAAAAGCCAAGGAGTACGTAAAGGAGACGTGGTATGTCTTTACATGCCAATGGTCGCAGAAGCTGCAATAGCAATGCTGGCATGTACTCGCATCGGCGCGGTACATACAATTGTGTTTGGTGGCTTCTCCCCAGAAGCCCTTGCTGGACGAATTATTGATTCCAATGCAAAAGTCGTGATCACAGCAGATGAAGGGGTGCGTGGTGGCCGTGCTGTCCCTTTAAAGCAAAATGTTGATGATGCGTTAGCTAATCCACTGGTGACTAGTATTGAAAAAGTCGTGGTATTTCAGCGTACAGGTGGCAATGTTGAATGGCATAGTGAACGTGATGTGTGGTGGCATCAATTAACCGCAGTCGCTTCTAACCATTGTGCGCCAGAGCCAATGAATGCAGAAGATCCACTATTTATTCTCTACACCTCCGGCTCAACTGGTAAACCTAAAGGCGTATTACATACCACCGGCGGTTATCTAGTTTATGCCGCGATGACTTTTAAATATGTGTTTGATTATCAACCGGGTGATATCTATTGGTGTACTGCTGATGTCGGCTGGATCACAGGTCACAGCTATTTAGTCTACGGCCCATTAGCTAATGGCGCGACCACAGTACTCTTTGAAGGTGTGCCTAACTATCCATCAACCAGTCGCATGAGTGAAGTGGTCGATAAACATCAAGTTAATATCCTTTATACTGCGCCAACCGCTATTCGCGCCTTAATGGCTAAAGGCGAAGAAGCCATTGCTGGTACCAACCGTTCATCATTACGGATCATGGGCTCTGTTGGTGAACCAATTAACCCTGAAGCATGGCAATGGTACCACCGCACGATTGGTGATAGTCGCTGTCCAATTGTTGATACCTGGTGGCAAACAGAAACCGGCGGTATTTTAATTACGCCACTACCAGGTGCAACAGCACTTAAACCAGGTTCTGCAACGCGACCGTTTTTTGGTGTTCAACCAGCATTAGTTGATAATGTGGGTAATATTTTAGACGGTGCGACAGACGGTAACTTAGTCATGACAGATTCATGGCCTGGGCAAATGCGTACCCTTTGGGGCGATCACGAACGTTTTGAACAAACCTACTTCTCGACCTTTAAAGGCATGTACTTTACTGGTGACGGTGCACGTCGTGATGAAGATGGATACTACTGGATCACAGGTCGAGTCGATGACGTATTAAATATTTCAGGTCACCGTATGGGAACAGCCGAAATTGAATCGGCACTGGTGGCATTTGATAAAATAGCAGAAGCAGCAATTGTTGGTGTACCCCATGCGATTAAAGGCCAAGCGATTTATGCTTATATCACCCTAAATGATGGTGAGTACCCTAGCGCCGAGTTACATAAACAGGTCAAAGATTGGGTACGTAAAGAAATAGGGCCGATTGCCACCCCAGATTTTCTTCACTGGACGAATGCATTACCTAAAACCCGTTCAGGCAAAATTATGCGGCGTATTTTGCGTAAAATTGCCACCGGTGATACTGAATCTCTTGGTGATACTTCAACACTAGCCGATCCAAGTGTGGTTGAGAAACTGATTGCAGAAAAACAGCAATTACTTTAACTCTCACTCATAACTAAAAAATTCATTAACCGAACCTCAAAAGACCACTGTAGTGGTCTTTTTTTATCCAATTATTAATGATAATTTAGAACTAATTCAGCTTAGGATAAGCTACTTAACACTAAAATGTCGCGTTAACCTGTTTAATCTTGAACATATTTATTGAAATAACATTATTAAATACGCCTTTAAAACATCTTTTTTAAGCGCAATTATCACTGTTTAGTAATAACCGACAAAAAACTATATTTATTACTAAATTCTTGCACTTAGTTACGTTACATTGACGTAAGATGAACGTATTCACATCTACTAACATTCTTACAACAGCTTACAGCTGTTCGCACAAAATGTGGTGATTAGACCAGTATTTTGCTGCGATTTGCGTTGAATTCTCTATAATTGGTTCACAATTAATGTTTGGTAGTAAAAAAACGGACACATGGAAGTCAACTTGTAGATAACCACAAGTTGTGCGAGTTTACCCTCATAAACAAGTGATGAGACGTCAAGATGCCGACCGTTAAACGAATTTTACTAATTAATGGACCTAACCTAAATTTACTGGGTCTGCGTGAGCCTGATCATTATGGCCAGCAAACACTTACGCAACTGGTTCAAAAATTAACGACGACAGCCGTCGATTTAGGCGTGGTATTAGAACATATTCAATCAAATGCGGAGCATGAGTTAATTGATGCGATTCACCAAGCCCATGCTAAGGTGGATTTCATTATAATAAACCCTGCAGCCTTCACTCACACGAGTGTTGCTATTCGCGATGCCTTACTCGGTGTTGCCATTCCGTTTATTGAAGTACATTTATCTAACGTTCACGCACGTGAACCTTTTCGTCACCACTCTTACTTATCAGATAAAGCGGTAGGAGTGATTTGTGGTCTTGGCCCTGACGGTTATGAATTCGCCCTACAGGCAGCGGTTAATCGCCTGCATGCAGATAGCTAACTGAACAATATATAAAGAGAAAAATAATGGACATTCGTAAAATTAAGAAGCTAATTGAACTGGTAGAAGAGTCTGGTATTGCAGAGCTAGAAATTTCAGAAGGTGAAGAGTCAGTTCGAATCAGTCGTAATGTACCCGCAACAGCGATGCCACAACAATATGCTGCAGCTCCTATGGTTGCACCTGTTCAAGCAGCGGCACCTGTTGTAGCAACAGAAGCTACATCATTCCAAGCACCGGAAGCACCTGTTGTTGCAGCTGGTCATCAAGTTCTTTCACCAATGGTAGGTACTTTCTACCGTGCGCCAAGCCCTGAAGCAAAGAACTTTGCTGAAGTCGGTCAATCAGTCAACATTGGCGACACTCTATGTATCGTTGAAGCAATGAAGATGATGAACCAGATTCAAGCAGACAAAGCAGGTAAGATCGTAGCGATTCTTGCAGTTGATGGCGACGCAATTGAATTCGACCAACCGCTTGTAATCATCGAGTAATCGAGGCTCCTGGCTATGTTAGATAAATTAGTAATTGCGAACCGAGGTGAAATTGCACTTCGAATTCTTCGCGCATGTAAAGAATTAGGCATTAAAACGGTTGCTGTTCACTCAACAGCAGACCGCGATCTTAAACACGTATTATTGGCTGATGAATCAGTTTGTATTGGTCCCGCGCGCGGTATCGATAGCTACCTTAATATTCCTCGTATCATCAGTGCAGCAGAGATCACTGGCGCTGTAGCGATTCACCCTGGCTACGGTTTCCTATCTGAAAATGCTGACTTTGCTGAGCAAGTAGAGCGTTCAGGCTTTATTTTTGTAGGCCCTAAAGCTGAAACAATTCGTCTAATGGGCGATAAAGTTTCTGCAATCAGTGCGATGAAAAAAGCTGGTGTTCCTTGTGTTCCTGGCTCTGATGGCCCACTTGATGACGATGAAGCAAAAAATAAATCTTTTGCTAAGCGTATCGGTTACCCAGTTATCATTAAAGCCTCTGGTGGCGGCGGTGGTCGTGGTATGCGTGTTGTTCGCTCTGAAAAAGAGCTAACAGAAGCGATTGCGATGACTCGAGCAGAAGCTAAATCTTGCTTTGACAATGACATGGTTTACATGGAGAAATACCTTGAAAACCCACGTCACATCGAAGTACAAGTACTTGCTGATGGTCAAGGTGGTGCAATTCATTTAGGTGAGCGTGATTGTTCAATGCAACGTCGCCACCAAAAAGTAGTAGAAGAAGCGCCAGCACCTGGTATTACTGAAGAAATGCGTAAGTACATCGGTGAGCGTTGTACACGTGCATGTTTAGAAATTAATTACCGTGGTGCGGGTACGTTTGAATTCCTTTATGAAAACGGTGAATTCTACTTCATTGAAATGAACACCCGTATTCAGGTTGAGCACCCAGTAACAGAAATGGTTACTGGCGTTGATTTGATCAAAGAGCAATTACGTATTGCTGCAGGCCAACCATTATCATTTAGCCAAAAAGATATTCAAATTCGTGGCCACGCGGTTGAATGTCGTATTAATGCTGAAGATCCTGAGCGCTTCCTTCCGTGTCCAGGCACGATCACCCGTTTCCACTCACCAGGTGGTATGGGTATTCGCTGGGAATCGCATATCTACACAGGCTATACGGTACCGCCTTACTATGATTCAATGATTGGTAAGTTGATTGCTTACGGTGAAAACCGTGATGTTGCCATCTCACGTATGCGTAATGCCCTAAGTGAAATGATCATTGATGGTATTAAAACCAATATTCCGCTTCAGCAGCAAATTATGGCTGATGAAAACTTCCAAAAAGGTGGCGCTAACATTCACTACCTTGAAAAGAAGCTTGGTTTACAGTAATAGCGTTATCTAACGTTAAAAAGGCTGCCTGAAGGTGGCCTTTTTTATTGTTAGCGCCAACAGATCTTATCTGGGTACGAGACATGGCATAAACCCCTATCTTTTGCCACAATAGCGCTCTTTTTTAACCGCTATCAGTGATGTTCTCACGTTTCTGATAAGCCTCTGACCAATAACAACTGGAGAAACCGCATGAAAACGCTTTCTGCCCGCTACCGCCAAGCGCATAAAGAAGCGCGCTGGGCGATAGGACTCGCGTTAGCTTATTTTCTTTGGTGGTATGTTTCTGCCTATGGGTTTGCCCCCGCTATTAATGACCTCAGTATGCCAACCCTCTATTTTGGTTTCCCATTATGGTTTTTGCTGTCATGCATTATTGGCCCAATTGTTTTTACAATACTTTGCGCCCTTATGGTCAAATTTATTTACCACGATCTCCCTCTTGAAATAACAGACGATAAACCACATGAATAGCCAACTTATCATTCCTTTGGTGCTCTATTTAGCCGCCGTTTTTGGCGTCGCACTCTATACTCGCCGTTTTCAGGGTAAAGGTAATTTCTTAACTGAATACCTTGTCGGTGGTCGTAGTATGGGTGGCTTTGTGCTTGCCATGACCCTTGCTGCGACTTATGCCAGTGCCAGCACCTTTATTGGTGGTCCTGGTGCTGCTTATAAGATGGGATTGGGCTGGGTATTGCTCGCCATGATTCAACTGCCTGCAGCATGGCTAACATTAGGTGTGCTCGGCAAAAAGTTTGCGATTGAATCTCGGCGTCATAATGCATTAACCCTCAATGATATTTTATATGCTCGCTACCAACACAAAGGCGTGGTGATCTTTGCTTCTTTATCACTACTATTAGCCTTCTTTGGCACTATGGTGGTGCAATTTGTTGGCGGCGCACGGTTACTGCAAACCGTCACAGGTCTGTCTTATACTCATGGGCTGATGTTGTTTGCGATCACAGTCGGACTGTATACCACTATTGGTGGTTTTCGTGCCGTCGTGATGACCGATACCATTCAGGGGATCATGATGATCATCGGTACGATCGCTCTACTCGTTGGGATCGTACATACCGGCGGCAGTATTGGTGCACTGGTGACCAAACTGCATGATATTGATCCGGCTTTGGTTTCACCTTATGGCCCCAACCACTTTTTAAGCCAACCGTTTATGCTCAGCTTTTGGATTCTGGTCTGTTTTGGCGTCATTGGTTTACCCCATGCTGCGGTACGCTGTATGTCATATAAAGACAGCCGTTCATTGCATAAAGGCATGGTCATTAGCACCATAATGGTGGCGCTATTGATGTTCGGAATGCATTTAGCAGGTGCATTAGGCCGCGCTATCGTGCCTGATATCGCCAGCCCAGACCAAATCATGCCAACTTTGATGGTAACGGTATTACCACCAGCCATTGCCGGAATCTTCTTAGCCGGCCCAATGGCTGCCATCATGTCGACCATTGATTCCCAGTTAATTCAAGCATCTGCAACCTTACTCAAAGATTTATATATCAATTATATTAATCCTAAAATCGCTGAAGGTGATGCAGCTGAAACCAAGTTGCCTAAGCTATCACTATGGGTTACCGGTATTTTTTCAGCACTAGTGTTTGTTGCGGCAATGAACCCACCAAATATGATTATTTGGCTTAATTTATTAGCCTTTGGTAGCTTACAAGCAGTATTCCTATGGCCATTAGTATTAGGGTTATATTGGGAAAAAGCCTCAGCAACAGGCGCATTTGCTTCGATGATTGTTGGCCTAACCACCTATTTAGGATTGTCATTAGGTAAACCTGATATGGGCGGTATGCACGCGATAGTACCGACATTAGTCATTGGTTTAATTGCGTTTATTATTGGTAGTTATGTGCGCCCTAACCAGCCAAAAATCACTGCAGCTAACGAATAGTGAGTTGTTGATTTCACCAATACAACTAAGAGCGTGTCTAGCGATACGCTCTTTTTTTATCTATTGTTTAGCATCTGCTAATGGGGATTGGTGAAATTTCATGCTAAACTGCGCCCCCTATGTTCAAGTAGTCACAAAATAAGCGAATAAACCATGCCTTGGATTCAAATTAAACTGAACGCTACTGCAGAGAACGCAGAAGCAATTGGCGACATGCTAATGGAAGAGACTGGTGCTCTATCCGCCACTTTCCTTGACGCACAAGACACGCCAGTTTTCGAGCCTATGCCAGGTGAAACCCGTTTATGGGGTGATACTGACGTTATTGGTTTGTATGATGCTGAAGCCGACATGGATTTCGTGCTGAACATGCTTAAAAACAGCCCACTAATTGCTGATGATTTTGCTTATAAAATCGAGCAATTAGAAGATAAAGACTGGGAACGTGAGTGGATGGATAACTTCCACCCAATGCGTTTTGGTCGCCGTTTATGGATTTGCCCAAGCTGGCGTGAAGCACCAGAACCTGATGCCGTTAATGTATTGCTGGACCCAGGTTTGGCATTTGGTACTGGTACGCACCCAACCACATCACTGTGTCTTGAGTGGCTAGACGGTCAAGATCTTAACGGTAAAACAATTATCGATTTTGGATGTGGTTCAGGTATTTTAGCCATTGCTGCACTTAAATTAGGCGCAGCAAAAGTAATTGGTATTGATATCGATCCACAGGCTATTTTAGCATCTCGCGATAATGCTGAGCGCAATGGCGTTTCAGATAATCTCGAGCTATATCTACCCCAAGATCAACCACAAGGCATTCAAGCTGACGTAGTTGTTGCTAACATTTTAGCCGGTCCACTGCGTGAATTATCACCAGTGATTAAGAGTCTGGTAAAAAATGGTGGCGACTTAGCAATCTCTGGTGTACTTGAAAGCCAAGCAGAAGATGTTGCAACTTACTACAGCGATGAAATCACATTAGATCCAGTAATGGCACGCGAAGAGTGGTGTCGTATCTCGGGTCATAAAGCATAATATTTACGGTAATTGGTTGCTGCTGTTGATTATTTTTAATTAATTTAATAGGTCAATTGATTGAAAATCATGCTGTTTTGACAAACAAAATCATCATGCTCAATTATTGGCCTTTTCAGCGGCGTAAAAAATGCGTAAAATGCGCGCCCTTACTGGCACAGTCAGGTAGAGACATTTTGCATATCGGTCCATATCAACTTAAAAACCAACTGATAGTCGCGCCAATGGCGGGTGTGACCGATCGGCCATTTCGTGAATTATGCCTTCGCTACGGCGCAGGCATGGCTGTTAGCGAGATGATGTCGTCAAATCCAGATCTCTGGAAGACGTCTAAATCGCTCAATCGCATGGTTCACGAAGGTGAATCTGGGATTCGTTCGGTTCAGATAGCAGGTGCTGATCCAAAATTGATGGCCGAAGCGGCGCAATTCAGTGTTGAAAACGGTGCGCAAATCATCGATATCAACATGGGATGCCCAGCTAAGAAAGTAAATAAACGATTAGCCGGTTCTGCGCTATTGCAGTATCCCAATCTGATCGAAGAGATTCTTCGTACAGTAGTGGACGCAGTAGATGTGCCTGTTACGCTTAAAACCCGTACAGGCTGGGATCTGGACAACAGGAATTGTGTCAACATAGCCAAACTCGCCGAACAATGTGGCATACAGGCCCTCGCCCTTCATGGACGTACCAAGGCTTGCATGTACAAAGGTGAAGCGGAATATGACTACATTAGAGCGGTGAAACAAGCCATCTCAATCCCAGTTATCGCTAACGGTGATATCGATAGCCCGGAGAAAGCACGCTTTGTATTGGATTACACCGGTGCCGACGCTCTAATGATTGGCCGACCTGCACAAGGAAAGCCGTGGATTTTTAGAGAAATCCACCATTACTTAACAACCGGTGAACACCTCGCTGCACCGTCAATTGACGAAATCAGTGAAATTATGTTGGGACATGTTAAGGCACTTCACCAATTTTATGGTGATTACCTAGGATTACGCATTGCACGTAAACACGTGTCTTGGTATTTGAAAGAACATGCACCAGCTGGTGATTTCCGCCGGACCTTCAACGCACTCGAGGATGCTCAACAGCAAATCGATGCGCTGCAAGGCTACTTCGAAAACGTTGCATAAATACTAGAAGAGCTTACAGAATTATGTTCGAACAAAATCTGACTTCCGAAGCGTTAACAGTAACAACTGTAACTTCACAAGACCAAATCACACAGAAACCATTACGTGATTCAGTGAAGGCATCCCTTAAAAACTACCTTGCTCAATTAAATGGTCAGGAAGTCGACGATCTGTACGAGCTTGTGCTTGCAGAAGTTGAACAACCACTACTAGACACTATCATGCAGTACACTCGCGGTAACCAAACTCGCGCTGCAACCATGATGGGTATCAACCGTGGTACGCTACGTAAGAAACTAAAGAAATACGGCATGAACTAGACCATATTGGTTTAATGATTGTAAAAAAGCCCATTTCATCATCGCGATGAAATGGGCTTTTTTCTTTATTGCTAAATGATGATTTCAATCACCATCACAGTTCAATACTAAAGCATATGTTTACGGCTTGAAGTACATCAGAAAAATTAACGTTCTGATTTATTTAAAAACGTATACTTAAAATGTTTATGTATATGACCGCATTCGTTACAGATCTTTACTCGTTTAATCAATAAACGTTGGTAAAATTTTCGATGTATTCGTTCTATATCATAAGATTGACAGTTATCGCACTTAGGCATGTGGCAAGCTCTCTACTGAGTTAACAATGCACTAATCATACTCAAGTAACGATAACAACCATATAACAAGATACTAAAAAGGAATATTTGACACGCAATCTTAATAGATAGCATTAATTCCGCTATTTATTTACTTATTACTATCGATTAATTGATGCAATGCCGCTATCAATGCCGCAATACCAATCTCAACCTTACTGCGTGGACAGCCTACATTTAAACGCACATAGCCAGCGCCCTCAACACCATATGTGTCTCCACGCATGATGGCGACGCGATGATCATTAATCAATAATTGCTGTAATGCATCCATATCAATCTGCAGTGGATTTAAATCAATCCAAGCTAAATAGGTTCCTTGCGGCACTTGATAATTCAGCTCCGGAAAAGCCTGATTTAATTGCTTAGCCACATACTCCAAATTGCCATACAGATAATCCTTAAGACTCATCAGCCACGCTTCACCGTCATTATAAGCTGCAATATGACCGATTACGCCGAGAATAGAAGGTGATGACAGCCCATGAGCGGCTTTAAGTTGGGTTAAATACCCTTGTTGGGTACTTTGATTAGCAATCACTGCATACGCGCCTGTCAACGCGGGAATATTAAAAGATTTAGACGCAGAAGAAACTAAAGCCCACTGTTGATCAACGGCAACTTGTGACCATGGAATATAATCACTAAAGGCAATATCCATATGAATATCATCAGAAATCACCTTCACGCTATATTGGTGACAAATCTGCGCCATACGTGCTAATTCATCATGCGTCCATACCCGTCCAGTTGGGTTTTGAGGGCTGCATAATAACAACACCTTACATTCAGATCGCGCCGCTTGTGCCTCAAACTGTGGCCAATCAATCTCATAACTACCAGTTTTGGTTTTCAATAATGGACTGGTTAACAACTGGCGCTGATTAGCACTGAGCATATTGGCAAACGCATCATAAGCTGGTGTATGAACCAATACCCCATCACCTACTTCAGTCCATAACTGCACCAGCTGAGAAATGATATAAATCACAGACGGTCCGTAAACAATGCTATTAGGATCAATATTGCTGTGATAACGACGTAAGAACCAACCACTGATAGCATCTTTAAAATCTGCATGATTCCAACGGCTATAGCCAAACACCGGATGATCTAACCGTGTTGATAGTGCTTGTTGAATACAAGGAGCTACCGCAAAGTCCATATCTGAAATCGTAAACGGTAATAAATCATCACAGCCGAACCGATCTGCAACATAATCCCATTGAGTACAATAAGTACCATAACGGTTAACAGGCGTAGAAAAATCAAACATAACAACCTCGAAAACAACCTAGTCAAAACAATATAAACATCAAAAAAAAGCGGAGCCGTAAGCTCCGCCCATTTTATTATGCGCTAGCGGGTAGTAACCCTTGAATTTCGTTTTTCACCATATGAACTTGAGGCCCAATCACCACTTGCAGATTATGATCATCAAGTTTAACCACCCCTAAAGCACCATTGGCCTTTAACACCGCATCATTAACTAAACTCATATCATTAACTGACAAACGTAAACGGGTAATACAGTTATCAAGTGACACTAAATTATCCGCGCCACCTAATGCAGCTAAAATAATATCACCTTTATAACCCGTCGTTTTTTCACCTGTAACTGCAAATGCAAGTGCATCTTTAGTTTCAACCTCACGGCCAGGGGTTTTAAGATTAAAACGAGTGATTGCAAACCGGAACACGCTGTAATAAACCACAAACCAAATCGCAGCGACTAGTGGTACTAAATACCATTTTGTTGCCGTACCTTGCAGTACACCAAAAATTAAGAAGTCGATAATGTTGCCGTCAGTATTACCAATCGTCACGCCCAATAAACCCATAACCATAAAGCCAAGGCCGGTTAAAATGGCATGCACAACATATAGCGCTGGTGCAACAAACAAGAACAAGAACTCTAACGGCTCGGTAATGCCACCGATAATACAAGCGATTACACCTGATAATAATAACGCTTTCACTTTGCCACGATTTTCAACACGTGCACAATGGTACATCGCTAGCGCTGCGCCTGGTAAACCACCTAAGAACACTGGCATTTTACCTTGAGATAAAAAGGCAGTTGCAGAGCCAGAGAAGCCTTGAGATGTTGGGCAAGCCAACTCAGAATAGAAAATATTCAGTGCGCCACTGACTGTTTTTCCACACACTTCTAACGAACCACCAGCCTCAGTAAAACGCACCAAAGCAACTAAAACGTGATGTAAGCCAAACGGTAATAATAAGCGCTCGCCAGTACCAAATAAGAATGGACCAAACGGGCCAGCATGAGAAATCAAGTTACCAATTCCAGCAATACCCATCGCAAAATAAGGCCATACTAACGGTACGATCAAACCAACCACACCCAAAACTAAGGTTGAAATAATCGGTACAAAACGCGCCCCACCAAAGAAAGCTAACGCATCTGGCATCTTATAGGTATAAAAACGCGCATGCAGTTTAGCAACAATAATACCCACAATTACCGCGCCCAAAATACCCGTATCAATCGATTCGACCCCAAGGATTGACTTAACCCCATAAGCCTTCTCTTCGGTTGGGTTACCAATCACTCCAGCAACGGTTAAATAGAAATTGATCGAGAGGTTTAACGCAGAGTAACCAACAAAACCTGCAAACGCCGCCACCCCTTTTTCTTCACGTGCTAATCCTAATGGAATCGCAACAGCAAACATTATTGGTAGATAAATGAAGGCAACTAAACCAATTTTAGTCATCCACATAAACAGCAATTGCAAAAGGGTGTTATCTAAAAATGGCATGCTTTCTTTTACTGCGGCACTCGATAATGAACTACCGATCCCCAATAAAATACCTGAGAACGCCAACAATGCGACCGGCAGCATAAAGGTTTTTCCTAAACTTTGGAAAAATTCCCATAGGGTCGTCTTAGGTGCGGATTTTGGTGCAGATTTAGCCATAATGAGTCACTCACTAACGAGACATTCAACATCGATAATAAAGAGGTAAATCGTTTTAGCTCTTTATTGAAAAAAAACGTCGACAAAGATGAGCTCAAGACTTCTGCCAACGCTTTTGATAAATTACGCAGCAAATGATAAAACGTTTTACCTAACTTTATCGCTAGCAAGATCACGGAAATATAGTGTGCTAGCACCCATTTCCAAATTTGTGATGCTGTTAGAATAATTGCAATCAGCATAACGTTTTAAATGCAACTCAATGAATAGGATCCATCTTCTATGGCGAATAAGACACCCAAAATAAAAATAACTGATGTCGCAGCCTATGCTGATGTATCTGTCTCTACTGTCTCGTTAGTGCTCAGTAACAAAGGGCGTATATCCTCCGCAACCATTGATAAAGTAAACCAAGCTGTTACTGCGCTAGGTTATGTTCGTAATACTGCCGCGGCCAATTTACGCACTTCCCACTCCAACTTAATAGGCTTGATATTAACAGATATTACCGATCCCTTTTATACTGAAATTACCGCTGGTATCAGCGAACAGCTAGAACAACAAGGGTATTTATTATTTTTAGCGCAATCTAATCGCACCCCACACAAATTAATTCAATGTGTGCAATCAATGATTCAACAAGGTGTTGCTGGTATTGCCTTTAGTCCTGTAAGAGAAGCCACTGCAACAGTGATAGCAATGGCACAGCAAGCAGGGATACCTGCGGTTTGTTTAGCACGAGCGACGGTGAATAATGAGGTGGATTATATCGGTCCAGATAACCACCAAGCGGCGGTAGTGGCGAGTAAATATCTGATTGAACAAGGCCATCGCCACATTGCCTATGTCGGTGGCTCCGGTGAATCTTTAACTCGTGCAGAACGGCTTGGCGGCTTTGGTAGCACCCTAATGCAATACGGATTACCGTTTAAAAATGAATGGATAGTAGAAGGTGATAATAACCAAATCCATGCTGCTGCCACGGTACAACAACTGTTGACCCAACACCCAAAAATAACTGCGATTCTGTGCCACAACCCAACCATTGCACTTGGAGCGATATACGGTGTTAAGCGCAGCGGAAAAGGTGTGGGTAAAGATAATTATATTGATCAACAAGTGGCGATTATTAGCTTTGATGATATAGCCGAAGCCACATTGAGCCAACCGTCACTGACCGTTGTCAGCTCACCAATCAGAGAAATCGGCCAACAAGCAGGTCAACGGTTACTTGCACGCATGAAAAGCGATGATGGTGTAACTCAACGTTTGATACTTGCGCCACAGCTTATTTGTCGCGACTCAGCATAAACGCAACCCATAAAAAAAGCTTCGTTAATAACGAAGCTTTTTTTACAACCAAATCTGCTCGAAGTAACTTATAGGTAGTCACATAAGTAAGCTGTAGTCTTGGTCACTTTGACGTGGAATGCACTATCACCAGGGACTTCAAAGTCATCACCTGCACCATAGGTTTCCCAATCAACATGACCCGGTAATTTCACGGTAAGTTCGCCTTTCACTACCGTCATACGCTCAGGGGCAGCCGTCGAAAAAGTATATTCACCCGCAACCATTACACCAACACTGGCATGATCGCCTGCAGATTCAAAGCCAACTGATTTTACTTGGCCATCAAAATATTCATTCACTTTTAACATTGAATTTCCTTATCGCTAAACGGGTAAAGCAAATTTTCGAAGCCCTGAAACTATCACAAATTTAAATGAACCCCTAACGAAAAATACTCGTCAACAATATGACGAACTAACCTGATTTTGACTTGGTTCAGCACTAAAAAACGCTACACTAGCAATCATTATTATTTGTGGAGCCATTTACATTGAAAAAAATCACTATCGCCGCCATGGTTTTTAGCATCGTTGCCGTTGTTGGATGTTCAACTCAAAACAAACAAGACATGAAACAAGGTTTAACTGAAGTTGGTCATGCAACACGTGACGCAACCAAAGCAACCGGTCATTTCTTTCGTGATACCACTAAAGATGTGATTGAAAATGTAAAACAAGCCACCAGTGATTAATGATCACAATGGCATTGTCCTGAACTACACGGCTCTGGTGTTACTGCTGGGTTAGCCATATCATCACTGTCATTTAATGCCCCCAAAATCGAGCAATGGCTAGCATCATCATTACGATGACCACAACAGGCGTCATTGATCTTTTTTAATGCATCTCGAATCCGTTGTAGTTCAGCGATTTTACTATCAACTTCATTTAATTTAGCTTGAGTGATTGCTTTTACTTCAGCGCAACTGTGCTGACTGGCTTCAAGTCGAATATCAAGCAATTCACAAATTTCACCTAAACTTAACCCTATCGCTTTTGCACGTAAGATAAATTTAACCCGAGATAAATTACCTTCGCTATAGAGCCGATAACCACTGTCACTGCGACCTGCAGGTTCAATCAAACCATTCTTTTCATAAAAACGTAATGTATCACTACTGACATTACATAATTTTGCTAACTGCCCAATTAAATACATTTTTACGTCCTTTCACTTGCTCGATATATCAGTGATCACCATCAAATAGCAAACGTTTGCGCAATGTAGATATTCATGTAGAATAGGCACCAGATTGATATATATCGTTCACTAATTCTTAGCTTTGCTCGATTTTAGCCGAGGATATTTCCCAACGCCAATCTAATCCAACTGAGATTGGCGTTGGAAAATATCCTATTCACTGTGTATTAGAGAGATGGTAGCAATGGAAAACGTTCGTCCTATTCGCCGCGCGCTGCTAAGCGTATCAGACAAAACAGGTATTGTTGAATTCGCTCACGCCCTTGCCAATCGCGGCGTAGAAATTTTATCTACAGGTGGTACCGCGCGTTTACTTGCAGAGCAGAACATTCAAGTCACTGAAGTTTCCGACTACACCGGTTTTCCTGAAATGATGGATGGCCGCGTAAAAACCCTTCATCCTAAAGTACATGGTGGTGTTTTAGGCCGCCGCGGCATCGATGATGCAGTGATGGCACAACACGGTATTAACCCTATTGATATGGTTGTAGTTAACCTCTACCCATTCGCTGCAACCGTTGCTAATCCAAACTGTAGCTTAGAAGACGCAGTCGAAAATATTGATATCGGCGGACCGACTATGGTGCGCTCAGCGGCTAAAAACCACAAAGACGTAACGATTGTGGTCAATGCTGACGATTATGATCGCGTCCTGACTGAAATGAGTGCTAATGATGGCTCATTAACCCATGCAACGCGTTTTGATCTTGCTATTTCGGCTTTTGAACATACTGCGGCTTACGACGGTATGATTGCTAACTACTTCGGTACGATGGTGCCTTCTTACGGCGACAATAAAGAAGGTGATCAAGAGTCAAAATTCCCACGAACTTTCAATCAACAGTTCGAGAAAAAGCAAGACATGCGCTACGGTGAAAACAGTCACCAAGCTGCAGCATTCTATGTTGAAGCCAACCCACAAGAAGCGTCTGTGGCAACCGCGACTCAGCTGCAAGGCAAAGCACTGTCTTATAACAACATCGCAGATACCGATGCTGCACTTGAATGCGTCAAAGAGTTCGACCTTCCTGCTTGTGTCATTGTAAAGCATGCTAATCCATGTGGTGTTGCACTGGGTGATAATCTGCTTGAAGCTTACGATCGCGCTTATAAAACCGATCCTACTTCAGCCTTTGGCGGCATTATTGCTTTTAACCGTGAACTTGATGCGGCAACCGCACAAGCTATCGTTGATCGTCAATTTGTTGAGGTGATCATTGCGCCTAAAGTCTCACCGCAAGCAACAGCCATTATCGCAGCCAAGAAAAACTTACGCCTGCTTGAATGTGGCCAATGGTCAACTAAAACCACAGGTTTTGATGTTAAGCGTGTTAATGGTGGGTTATTGGTTCAAGATCGTGACCAAGGCATGGTATCGGTTGATGATCTGACTGTGGTATCAAAGCGCCAACCAACAGCTGACGAATTACGTGATGCGCTATTTTGTTGGAAAGTGGCGAAATACGTCAAATCGAACGCGATTGTTTACGCTAAAGGCAATATGACTATCGGGGTCGGTGCAGGTCAAATGAGCCGAGTTTATTCTGCCAAAATTGCCGGCATTAAAGCCGCTGACGAAAACCTAGAAGTGGCTGGTAGCGTTATGGCCTCTGACGCGTTCTTCCCATTCCGTGATGGTATTGATGCTGCAGCAGAAGCGGGCATTACCTGTGTTATTCAACCGGGTGGCTCAATGCGTGACGATGAAGTGATTGCGGCGGCTGATGAGCACGGCATGGCGATGGTATTTACCGGTATGCGTCATTTCCGCCACTAAGTTGTTATTACTTTAGTGACCAAGCAATGTCGATTTAGTCTCTGCTCTTTAGTGTAAAGAGTAGAGATTTTTAAGTATTTAGCGAAAAGCAATAAGGATTAACAATGAAAGTACTGATCATTGGTAACGGTGGCCGTGAACACGCATTAGGTTGGAAAGCGGCACAAAACCCACAAGTTGAGACGGTTTTCATCGCGCCAGGTAATGCAGGCACTGCACTTGAACCAAAATTAGAAAATGTCGATATCAGTGTTGAAGATATTGCCTCTTTAGTCACGTTTGCACAGAACAATCATATTGAACTGACCATTGTTGGCCCTGAAGTCCCATTAGTGATTGGCGTTGTAGATGCGTTTCGTGCTGCTGGATTAGCCATTTTTGGTCCAACTCAAGCCGCAGCTCAGCTTGAAGGCTCTAAAGCTTTTACCAAAGATTTTTTAGCGCGCCACAATATTCCAACTGCTGAATACCAAAATTTTACTGAAATCGAACCTGCTCTTGCTTACTTAAAGCAGAAAGGCGCACCGATTGTAGTCAAAGCCGATGGTTTAGCGGCAGGTAAAGGCGTGATTGTTGCGATGACAGCACAAGAAGCCGAAGATGCAGTGCGCGACATGCTTGCTGGCAATGCCTTTGGTGAAGCGGGTCATCGTGTTGTTATCGAAGAATTTTTAGACGGTGAAGAAGCCAGTTTCATCGTGATGGTTGATGGTAAAAATGTCTTACCAATGGCCACCAGCCAAGATCATAAACGTGTTGGTAATGGCGATACCGGTCTCAATACTGGCGGTATGGGTGCATATTCACCTGCGCCAGTCGTCACCCAAGACATTCATGATCGCGTAATGGAAGAAGTGATCTACCCAACCATTGAAGGCATGGCAGCAGAAGGCGCACCGTATACCGGATTCCTCTATGCAGGCTTAATGGTAATGGCTGACGGCACCCCAAAAGTGATTGAATATAACTGCCGTTTTGGTGATCCAGAAACTCAACCGATCATGCTGCGGATGCAATCTGATTTAGTGGAACTATGTTTAGCAGCGATTGATGAGAAACTCGATAGTGTCGAATCTAAGTGGGATCCACGGGCTGCTATAGGTATTGTACTCGCGGCTGGCGGCTATCCTGGTGACTATCACAAAGGTGATATTATCAGTGACTTATCTCAGCCAGAGTCTGCGGGAGAAAAAATATTCCATGCAGGAACTACCCATAATGCTCACGGTGATGTTGTGACAAATGGTGGTCGAGTATTATGTGCAACCGCAATGGGCGATTCAGTCCTTGAAGCACAACAACACGCTTATGCGTTAGCCAAGCAAATTTCGTGGAATGGTATGTTCCACCGTGATGACATTGGTTACCGCGCCATTGCTCGCGAACAACAGTAATCATACCGCTCCCTCATAACCTAAAAAACGCGCTTAATCGGCGCGTTTTTTTGATCTACTGCTAACAACAATTACTGCTTTAATAAATTAGGTGCCACCAAACATTGTAACTGTGGTCGCTGCAATAAAATATCATCAACCATTAATTGCCCTTGCTGCAACTGTCCACTTACCGCCATATATCCTTGGCCCGATAATTTTTCAGCGCTTGATTGAGCAATAACGTCAACTGGTTGTTGTTGCTGGCAAGGAATAAACTGCTGTTGTTGCCAGTGCCCTTGCACCCATGAATGCCGATGTTGACTTAGTTGCTCAACTTTAGCCGCTAACCTTAGTACTTGACGATGTAGTTTTGCTATTGCGGCATTGGTTAATGGCACAATGGTTTGCCCTTGCTGATAACGCTGAAACACTGCTAAACCATCACTATCAAACCGTAATTGCAATGAAAATGGAGTAACAGAGCCATCAACACGCTGTTGGCCTTGCTGATAGAGCTCAAACAGCTTTCCTGAGCGCCAACGATAGCTAGCCTGATATTGCCCTTGGTTAGAGGTAAATACACGCTCATTGAGCGTTATAGGTTGATTAGGACGGAAGGTATACCAATAAAAATGAGGACCATCAGTTGCAGCTTGGGCAACTGTGACAGTTTTAGGCGTAATTACTGCATTTTCAGCTATGTCGCTTGCTGCACAGCCTGTAAGTAAAAATGCAACCACCAGAGAAAGCGTTATACGTACCATAAAAAAGCGCCAGATGCAGTGGAGCATTCTGGCGTTATTTTAAATTACTTTAATGCGTCTTTAAGTGCTTTGCCAGATACGAACGCAGGAACGTTAGCAGCGGCAATTTGAATTTCCGCACCCGTTTGTGGGTTACGGCCAGTGCGAGCTGCACGATGATTCACTTTAAATGTACCAAAGCCAATTAGTTGAACCTGGTCACCATCTTTAAGCGCATCAGTAACGCCTTCAAGAGTAGCTTCCAATGCTAATTTTGCTTGTGCTTTAGACAAATCTGCTTTTTCTGCGATCAGGTCAATCAGTTGGGTCTTGTTCATTCGGTTTCCCTTCTAAGGTTTTGGGCTTAATACCGCCCAACTCTAATTCAAAAGAAGCCTGTGTGGCAAAGGTTTGTCAGCTTTTATCTGTCTAAATGGAGACTCTTTAACCATAAACTGAGCTAAAGTTCACAAAATGTTACTAATAACATTCAAAAAAGAGTTGTTTTTATTTCCACTCGCCCCGATTAATATAGCCGAAATTCGCTGATTAATTGACAGGTTGATATGGTACTGCTTACGATTTACATCTCTGTAGCTATAGGGGTGTCGTTTATTTGTTCCGTTTTAGAAGCGGTTTTATTGAGTATTTCGCCGGGATATATCGGCACTTTACGTCAACAAAACCACCCAGCAGCAGCTAAACTTGCCGCACTCAAAGATAATATAGATCGCCCCTTAGCCTCGATTCTAACCCTAAATACCGTCGCTCATACCGTCGGTGCAGCAACAGCAGGTGCGCAAGCGACAGTGGTCTTTGGTAGTGAGTGGCTGGGTGTTTTCTCTGGCGCATTAACCGTCGGTATTTTATTACTGTCAGAAATCATACCCAAAACAATTGGTGCGACTTACTGGCGTCAATTAGCGCCAACGAGTGCAATATTATTGCGCTGGATGGTCGTGTTATTAATGCCATTAGTGTGGATCTCAGAACAGATCACGCGTCGTTTAGCCCATGGCCACGTCCAACCTAAACTACGCGATGAATTATCAGCAATGGCAATGTTAGCTCACGAGTCTGGTGAATTAGGTGCGGGTGAGTCTAAAATTCTGACTAACCTACTGCAATTTAAAGATGTGAGCGTAACTAAAATCATGACGCCACGACCGGTGTTATTCCGCGTCAATGCACAGCAAACCATCAACGAATTTTTAGCAAAATACAAAAGTAGTCCATTTTCACGCCCATTAGTGTTCAGCGAGCAAAGCGATAATATTGTTGGCTTTGTACACCGCTTAGAACTGTTTGCAGAAAGCCAAGCAGGCAAAGGTGGTCAGGAACTCGGCACGCTCATGCGCCCACTGCCGGTGATCATGAACAACGTAAGCGTACCCAAAGCATTTGAACGTTTAATGCAAGAACGTTCACAGCTTATTCTGATTGTTGATGAATACGGTACAGTACAAGGCTTAGTAACACTGGAAGATATTTTTGAAAGCTTAGTTGGCGAAGAAATTGTCGATGAAGCAGATAAAAATACTGACATGCAGCAACTGGCTTATCAGCGTTGGGATAAGTGGAAGAAAAAGCATAAGATGATTGAAAATAATGATGATGATATTTAATTAGCGTCATGATAACTGCTTTATACTAAGTAGAATCTAAACAAGGGACCTCTCGGTCCCTTTTTTATTGGCATTATTTAACTAGCTGCGATGGAGTGACTCACTGTTATCAACACAATAACGTCCACCCATGATACGACTGACGATCAAGCCAACCACCAATACCGCTACCGTTGGTAAAATCCAACCTGCGTAGTAATGATATAACGGTAAATTTGCTGTTAATGCATTATCAACCGTTGCTGGCATTGCGCCTAAAATATGTGCGGCATCAATACAACCAAATACAGCTGCAGTTGCAACAACAGCCAATACTGCAACTTGAGATAATTGGTGGCGTAGTGGTGCGATCATTAACAGCGCAATTGCAATCGGATGCAACGCTACCACGACAGGTAAAGTTACTTCTAATAACTGCGCCAACCCAACATTCGCAATCAAGCCAGATAACACCATGATCACCCACACACTTTTAGGGTAAGTTATTTTACTAAAGCTACGGCTATAAAACTCACTACCGGCGGTCGTAACCCCAATCGCGGTAGTCAAACATGCTAACACTAACACCGAACCTAAAATAATGGTTCCAAAGGCACCAAAATGAGCATTGGTAAACGCAGTAAGAATTTCACCACCATTAGCAAAGCTTGAACCTAAATTGGCACTGGTTACTCCAATATATGCCAATGATAAATATACTAACGCCATCGCTGTGGCATACATTAGAGCCGCAATAAATGTATATTTGGCAATCGCTTTCGAGCATTTAACCCCCATGCCCTCAATCGCTCTGAAAATCACCCACCCAAAGCCAATCGAGCCTAATGCATCCATGGTCATGTAGCCCTGAGTCATGCCTTCAGCCATTGCACCTGTCGCATAAGGTCCTGAGGCAACTTCAACCTGACCAGATGGATATAACAATGCCACCACAGCCATAATGGTTAAAATAGTTAATAACACTGGCGTTAACCATTTTCCAAGCGTATCAACTAACTTACCTGGATATAATGAGAACAAAATAGCCGCTAAACAGAACAGCGCCGAGAATGGGATCAAACCACTATCACCGATAAACGGTGCCAAACTAAATTGGTAAGCAACGGTAATAGTACGTGGAATGATAAAGGCAGGACCAATAACAATAAACAACATCACCCAAAAGCCTGTCGCCAATGGTTTAGGTAATGCCGCAGTTAAATTATCAGAACCTCGCACCCAAGCGACAATCACTAATGCTATTGCAGGTAGACCAACGCCAGTTAATAAGAAACCCGCCATACCACTGAGAAAATTCTCTCCAGCTTGATAACCTAAATAGGGAGGGAAAATTAAATTGCCAGCACCTAAGTACATGGCGAATGTCATGAAGCCTAAGGCGGCGATATTGCGTGCACTTAACATAGTATTCCTTGGTCGTTACTTGAAGCTTGGAGAAAGCGAGGTGGGAAAAGTGATGATATCTATCCTGCCAGCTTGCTCACAAGCTGACAGAAAAATGGGTATGGCCTGTCAGCCCTGAATAAGATTCAGAGAGAGCAAGAGCTTTGAAGTAGCAATCAATGTTGTGCTATCAGCAACCATTGGTGGAATGCGGCAAGATACAATAGTGTTTACGATACAATATTTCATATTTGCCCCCTTCAAACCAACAGACCACGAATGGCGTAGCTTAGGTGCTACGCAGTGGTTATGTTATAAACGCTGAAGGGATACAATTACAAGAGCCAAAATAAAATAAGTCGAATGGCGTAAACTTAACTCATCAACCAGTCATATTCACTGCTTTTAAACTTAAAAATCAGAATAAAAAACCACCACCAATAAAACAAATTATTAACAAAAAACACTTGTCGTCTAATTATTTCCGCACTAATGTCATTTATTCATTACAGTTCAAACGACAATATGGCAACATTTTTATAAACAATAGCAAAAAAAAAGAAGCCAAAAGGCTTCTTCTTAATGTTATCGCTAGCGATTAATTACAATGCGATACCAATATTACTGATTGGCTCATCACGTAACTCAGCACGTAAATCTTTGATTAAATCAATATCACGACTTTCTGCTTCTTTGAGCGCACGGAAAATTTCCCACTGAGTATCCCACTCAGCGCATACTGCTTCATTTTGCTTTTGATTGTCGTTAGTAATTTCAATCCCTGTTTGAGCCGATTCTAAATCAGCCACAGTTTCAGCAGATAATGCACTTAACTTAACCACAGTTTCCATCATTAAGTCACGATCCAACATCGCGTGTAGAAGATCAGCCAATGCAACACACGCATCAATCGCAGGACGTACTGCATATAGATCGTAATCATTTTCACTTGGGACCATATCTTCTAACTTTTCAAGCTGGCTTTCAAAGTTAATCTTGGCATTTTTAACCGTGAGGATCTCCCATACACTGTCTAAGATCACTCGGTAACGCTGGCCATCAGTGAACTGTGTTTCAGCACAGAAGAAGGCATAGTTCGGATACATACGCTCACACAACGACACCATAAAGGTAAGATGTTGCCAAGGTTCTAATTTTTCTAAACGTAACTGGATTGGATTCTTAAGCATGGGATAATCTACGGTAGTGATTTAGATTGAAGTTTACTTGATAAACGAAGGCTACAAAAGGAAAAGCATGATCAAAATTAAGATCGTCTCTCGCCAACAGCAGCGTTATGTGCAATTACTGACTGCCGCTAAACTACCACAGTTAGTTATTACCGAAGACCCCAACCAAGCAACAGTACTGCTGGCAGATCCGCCGTTGATCGCCACCAGCTTAAATGATTACCCACATCTGCAGTGGCTACAATCCACTTATGCAGGCATTGACACGTTGATCAAGCCACATCTAAGGCAAGATTATCAACTGACGAATATTCGCGGGATCTTTGGGCCACTGATCGCTGAATATGTTATTGGCCACATCCTTAACTACCAACGCCATTTTTGTCGCTATGCTTTACAGCAACAACAGCAGCAATGGCACCCAATCAGTTATCAATCAATGGCGACCAAAACCATGGTCATTGTTGGTACAGGTACCATCGGCCAACATCTTGCTAAAGTTGCAGCAGCATTTGGTTGCCGTATCATTGGCGTTAATCGCAGTGGTATTAGTGCCAGTACTGATTTTAATCATACTTATGCTATCAGCGATCTCGATTGCGCGCTGACTCAAGCCGACTATGTGGTTTCTATTTTACCTGCAACCTCACAAACCGATGATGTTTTTGATCGACACCACCTAAAGCACTGCAAAAACGCGCTTTTTTTCAATGTCGGTCGTGGCAATAGTGTCAATGAAGCTGATTTAATACATGCGCTTGAGCAACATTACCTACAACATGCATTTTTAGACGTCTTCAAGCACGAGCCATTGGCAACAGATCATCCATTTTGGGATCATCCACAGATCACTATTACCCCCCATATCGCAGCAGAAAGCTTCCCTGAACAAGTATTTACTATATTTAAAACTAACTACTTACGTTTTCAACAACAGCAAAAACTTGAATATCTCATTGATTTAAAAAGAGGTTATTAATACATTAGACCACTAACCATTAATGCCGTCACAAAATTACATCCCGATAACAACAACGATCCTAGCAAGATCCTACTCGCCTCGTGTGTGTTTTTACCGTCCATTAAATAATGACAAAAAAAACCACACCAAAATGGTGTGGTTTTTATTAACCTTGAGTTTGAAATATACTGTTTAAAGTCTATTTCTAAAACAATGGTTATTTATGGTATGGCTTTGAAAGCTCATGCACAGCATCAACAAAAACACCGGCATTCTCAGGCGGTACATCAAGGTGAATACCATGGCCTAAGTTAAATACATGCCCAGTACCGCCATCGCCAAAGCCTTCTAAAATAGAAGCAACTTCTTGACGGATACGTTCAGGCTGAGCATATAACACTGATGGATCCATATTACCTTGTAGCGCCACCTTATCACCGATACGGCGTTTTGCTTCCGCAATATCAATCGTCCAATCAAGGCCAACAGCATCACAGCCTGTCGCTGCAATTTGCTCTAACCACATGCCGCCATTTTTAGTAAATAACGTCACAGGTACGCGACGACCATCATTCTCGCGAATTAAGCCATCAACAATCTTATGCATGTAACGCAATGAGAACTCATTGTAGTCACGTGGAGTTAATACACCACCCCATGTATCAAATACCATTACAGCCTGCGCACCCGCTTTGATCTGTGCGTTTAAGTACTCTATTACGCTATCAGCTAGCTTATCGAGCAATAGGTGCAGTGTTTGTGGTTCGGCATACATCATCTTTTTGATTTTAGTGAAAGCCTTAGAGCTACCACCTTCAACCATATATGTCGCCAAAGTCCATGGGCTACCAGAGAAACCGATTAATGGTACTTCACCTTGTAGATCGTGACGAATTTGGCGTACCGCATTCATTACATATTGCAGCTCACCTTCAGGATCGGGAATACCAATACGCTCCACGTCTGCTTTACAGGTAATCGGATGACTAAATTTAGGTCCTTCGCCCGCTTCAAAATACAAGCCAAGACCCATTGCATCAGGAATAGTTAAAATATCAGAAAATAAAATGGCAGCATCAAGCGGGAACCGCTTAAGCGGTTGAAGTGTGACTTCACTGGCTAATTCAGCATTTTTACATAGCGACATGAAGTCACCAGCAACACCACGTGTCGCACGATACTCAGGTAGGTAACGGCCAGCCTGACGCATCATCCATACAGGTGTGCAATCTACAGGCTGCTTTAGTAGCGCACGTAGATAGCGGTCATTCTTTAATTCGCTCATTTGAGACTCCATGGGTAAATTCTGCATTTATTGTATCATTCATTACTCAGAACAAAACAGAGCATATCTTATTCTATCAATAGGCAATAACGATACGATAACGCGTTAAATGTGATTGTTATTAATTACAAGCTAGTACTAGCAATTGACAGCGTATGGTCTATTAACCGTCGCGCTATCGTCCCTCGTGGTGCGACGTCAGGGAGTTGCTCTGCTGTTGCCCACATTGCATCGGTTAATTCTTCATAATCGGGTTTGATATCGCCACTCGCATAATCAGCAGTAAAACCAAGCATCAAATTAGATGGAAATGCCCATGGCTGACTATCAAAATAACGAATATTTTTTACTGTAATACCGGTTTCTTCTAACACTTCGCGCGCGACGCATTGTTCTGCAGTTTCACCCGGTTCAATAAACCCTGCAATCACAGTATACATACCGGTTTTATGACGTGGATGTTGTGCGAGCAACAATTGGTTATTTTTACGTACTGCGACAATGACACACGGTGATACTCGTGGGTAATGAATACTATGACAACCAGCACAGTGCATCGCCAATACTTTGGTATCTAATCGCATCGAATCACCACAATGGCAACAAAAGCGCTGACTTTGGAGCATATAATTTAATTGAATCGCTCTACCTGCTAATGCAAATAACCGACTATCACAGCCAAGTAGCTCTCTTAAATTAAAAAAATCACTATCATTAAAACCACTTTCTTCAACTAACCAATATACAGCTATCGAATTAAAATCACCGATAAAACGCTTACTTGCAGTGCTACAAATAAGCTCTTCAGATGAACACAACGGCAAACTGCCGTTTTGTAACAATAGCTTGCCATCTCTAATCACACACCAATAAGCCATATTCTCATTTTTTAACATTTTTATTACTTTCATCCTTGCAGCGGCGTAAATTTACTGGCAATCTAATCTTGAACGGAATATTTATCCGAAACCATATCTCTTATATCAAGAGCCGGATCGCACAAGCATCCAGTTAAGATGCTGATATATCATGAGGATGTGCTCATGCTTAGTAAATTTGAACAAGTTAAAAAAGAATGGGGCGGCCATAACGATGTTATTGATCAATGGCTAATGATGCGCCAACAACTGCTGATCGATTATTGTAAATTAATCGGTATCACTCCCAATGATGATAATCGTCATCTACCTACCGCGTCCAAACTGTGTTTATTTAGTGAAGATCTCGTTGATTATATTTCAGCGGGTCACTTTAAGATTTACGATAACGTAATGGCGCGCTGGCATCAAACAGGCTTTTCACCCACTGAAGAAATGTCTGCCCTCTATGCGAAAATCACCCTAACAACTGAACCATTATTAAACTTCAATGATCGCTATGGCGCCATCAATGATAATGACCCATTAGATACTCTTGATGATGATTTATCGCAGATTGGTGAACAGATGGAATCACGCTTTGCGTTAGAAGATAAGTTGATTGAATTAATCAGTGATAGTCTTGCTTGTCCGCCTGGTGCTTAACCACCAGCATCAATAGCAACTCACTTATTATTGTGGCAGTACAGTGCTGCCACCTATTTTAGTGCATCTCTCGCACCTCGCACCTCGCACCTCGCACCTCGCACCTCGCACCTCGCACCTCGCACCTCGCACCTCGCACCTCGCACCTCAAGATTATTCTCAGATCCCAAATAGCAGCCAATAAAAAAGGCACCCCGAAGGATGCCTTTTAGAATCAGTCACGCCAAGAATTAATTCTCGTCGTTAAGACCTGCATTCAATAGTGCCGCTAAGTCTTGAGAGGCTTGCTCTGCATCAACTTGTGGTGCTACTGGCTCCAGTTCAACATTACGTTGATTCTGGCGACGTTGGTGGTAAGAGAAACCAGTACCCGCTGGGATCAAACGACCCACGATTACGTTCTCTTTCAGACCACGAAGCTCATCACGCTTACCAGAAACAGCTGCTTCTGTTAGTACGCGCGTTGTTTCCTGGAACGACGCGGCTGAGATGAATGACTCAGTCGCAAGCGATGCTTTAGTGATACCTAGTAAGTCACGTGAGAAACTTACTGGTGTCTTACCTTCAGCTTCAAGCTGACGGTTAGCAATCGTTACGCGAGAGAATTCAACTTGCTCGCCTTCTAGGAAGTCAGAGTCACCAGCTGCAGTGATAGTTACCTTACGTAGCATTTGACGAATGATAGTCTCAATGTGCTTATCATTAATCTTAACGCCTTGTAGACGGTAAACTTCCTGAACTTCGTTAACAATGTATTCTGCAACTGCGTGTACACCACGTAGACGTAGAATATCGTGCGGAGTTTCAGGACCATCAGCAATTACGTCACCCTTCTCAACTTTTTCACCTTCGAAAACGTTAAGTTGGCGATGCTTCAGGATCATCTCTTCGTACGGTTGACCATCAGTTGGTGTGATGATCAAGCGACGCTTACCTTTAGTTTCTTTACCAAATGACACTGCACCGGTAATTTCTGCCAAGATAGCTGGTTCTTTAGGCTTACGTGCTTCAAACAAGTCAGCAACGCGTGGTAGACCACCCGTGATATCCTTGTTACCGCCAGATTTTTGCGGAATACGTGATAACGTATCACCGATGCCAACCATAGCGCCATCGTCAAGCTGAACAATCGCCTTACCAGGTAGGAAGTATTGAGCTGGCATATCAGTACCAGGGATCATTACATCGTTACCATCTGCATCAACAAGTTTGATAGCTGGACGCATATCTTTACCTGCTGCTGGACGTGCTGCTGGATCAGTTACTTCGCTTGAAGATAGACCAGTTAGATCATCTGTTTGGCGAGAAACTGTTACGCCATCAATCATGTCAACGAACTGGATACGACCAGCCACTTCAGTGATGATTGGCATGGTGTGAGCTTCCCAGTTTGCTACTGTTTCACCAGCAACAACCTCGGCGCCATCACCTTTAGTTAGCAACGTACCGTAAGACAGTTTGTAGTTCTCTTTCGTACGACCAAGCTTATCAATGATGCTTAGCTCAGATGCACGAGAAGTAATTACAAGCTTACCTGCATTGTTAGTTACGAACTTCGCATTGTGCAGTTTCATAGAACCGGTAGTTTTCACTACGATCTTATTATCTGCAGCTGCTGCTGATGCCGCACCACCGATGTGGAACGTACGCATTGTTAGCTGTGTACCAGGTTCACCGATAGACTGCGCTGCAACAACACCTACTGCTTCACCTGAGTTGATCAGGTGACCACGAGCAAGGTCACGACCGTAACAGAACTTACAACAACCGAAGTCATTCTCACACGTTACAACAGAACGTACTTTAACTTGGTCAACAGAGTTCGCTTCTAGGATCTCACACCACTTCTCATCAAGAAGTGTATTACGTGGTGCTAGAACTTCTTCTGTGCCAGGAATAAAGACATCTTCAGCAACAACACGACCAAGAACACGATCGCCTAGTTGTTCCTTAACATCACCACCCTCGATAAGAGGCATCATGGTGATACCAGCGTGAGTACCACAGTCATCTGCTGTGATTACCACGTCTTGGGCAACGTCTACTAGACGACGCGTTAGGTAACCTGAGTTCGCTGTCTTAAGTGCGGTATCCGCAAGACCCTTACGAGCACCGTGCGTAGAAATAAAGTACTGGAGTACGTTTAGACCTTCACGGAAGTTCGCAGTGATCGGCGTTTCGATGATTGAGCCATCCGGCTTAGCCATCAGACCACGCATACCCGCCAACTGACGAATCTGTGCAGCAGAACCACGCGCACCAGAGTCGGCCATCATGTATACACTGTTGAACGATTTCTGTTGTTCTTCAACGCCGTCACGGTTAATCACGGTATCGAAAGACAAGTTATCCATCATCGCTTTAGCAACTTGTTCGTTGGCTGTAGCCCAGATATCGATAACTTTGTTGTAACGTTCACCAGCAGTCACAAGACCTGACTGGAACTGTTCTTGAATTTCAGCAACTTCTGCTTCAGCTTCAGCGATCTTAGTGTACTTAGCCGCAGGTACAACCATATCGTCGATACCAACAGATACACCAGAAAGTGCCGCGTAAGCAAAACCTGTGTACATAATTTGGTCAGCAAAGATAACAGTATCTTTCATGCCCAACTTACGGTAACAAGTGTTAAGAAGCTTAGAAATTTGCTTCTTACCAAGTGCTTCAGTGTTTACAAGGCTGTATGGCAGACCTTTAGGAACGATAGGCCATAGCATTGCACGACCAACAGTAGTATCAACAAGTTGAGTATTCTCAACAAAGTTACCCTGCTCATCTTTCACAAATTCTGTAATACGTACTTTAACGCGAGCGTGAAGCTCTGCACTCTTAGTACGGTATGCTTTCTCAGCTTCTGCTGGTCCAGCAAGGTACATTCCTTCACCCTTCGCGTTGATTTTCTCACGCGTCATGTAGTAAAGACCCAATACAACGTCCTGAGAAGGTACGATGATCGGATCACCAGATGCTGGTGAAAGGATGTTGTTGGTAGACATCATTAGAGCACGTGCTTCAAGCTGTGCTTCAAGAGTCAATGGCAAGTGAACCGCCATCTGGTCACCATCGAAGTCGGCGTTGTATGCCGCACAAACTAGTGGGTGAAGCTGAATCGCTTTACCTTCGATTAGTGTTGGTTCAAACGCCTGAATACCTAAACGGTGCAATGTTGGTGCACGGTTAAGCATTACTGGGTGCTCACGAATTACTTCGTCTAGGATATCCCAAACGATCGCTTCTTCGCGCTCAACCATCTTCTTAGCAGCTTTGATAGTAGTCGCAAGACCACGTGTCTCTAGCTTGCCATAGATGAATGGCTTAAATAGCTCTAGTGCCATCTTCTTAGGAAGACCACACTGGTGCAAACGTAGGTATGGACCTACTGTGATAACAGAACGACCTGAGTAGTCTACACGCTTACCAAGCAAGTTCTGACGGAAACGACCCTGCTTACCTTTGATCATGTCAGCCAAAGATTTCAGAGGACGCTTGTTAGAGCCTGTGATAGCGCGGCCACGACGACCGTTATCTAGCAATGCATCAACAGATTCCTGCAGCATACGCTTTTCGTTACGTACGATGATATCAGGAGCAGCCAGGTCTAAAAGACGCTTTAGACGGTTGTTACGGTTGATTACACGACGGTAAAGATCGTTCAGATCTGACGTCGCGAAACGGCCGCCGTCTAGTGGTACCAACGGACGTAGATCCGGCGGTAATACTGGCAATACAGACAGGATCATCCACTCAGGGTTGTTTCCAGACTGTAGGAAAGCTTCAACTAGCTTAAGACGCTTCGTTAGCTTCTTACGCTTAGTTTCAGAGTTAGTTTCTTCTAACTCTTCACGCATATTTTCGATTTCAGCATTTAGGTCCATGTTGCCTAAAAGTGCTTTAACCGCTTCTGCGCCCATCTTAGCGTCGAACTCGTCGCCCCACTCTTCAAGTGCATCCAAGTACTGCTCTTCAGAAAGCAGCTGGCTACGCTCAAGGTTGGTCATACCAGGTTCGATAACTACGTATGATTCAAAGTAAAGTACACGTTCGATATCACGTAGAGGCATGTCCATTAACAGACCAATACGAGATGGTAGTGACTTTAAGAACCAGATGTGGGCAACAGGTGAAGCAAGCTCAATGTGACCCATACGCTCACGGCGTACTTTAGTCTGAGTAACTTCAACACCACATTTTTCACAGATCACACCACGGTGCTTCAGGCGCTTGTACTTGCCACAAAGACACTCGTAGTCTTTTACCGGGCCAAAGATACGTGCACAGAAAAGACCGTCACGCTCAGGCTTGAAGGTACGATAGTTGATTGTTTCTGGCTTTTTAACTTCACCAAAAGACCATGAACGAATCATGTCAGGTGAAGCTAGACCGATTTTGATAGCATCAAATTCTTCGGTCTTATGTTGTGCTTTCAGAAACTTAAGTAAGTCTTTCACATTCGGCTCCTGTGAGGAGTTGACCCATAAAGGCGCCAGTCTACTGGCGCCTTCATATTTATACCGGAGTAACTAATAAGTATAGGTGACTAACCTAATCTTATTCGTCTTCCAGCTCGATGTTGATACCCAACGAGCGGATTTCTTTCAACAATACGTTGAATGATTCCGGCATACCAGGTTCCATACGATGATCACCGTCTACGATGTTCTTATACATCTTAGTACGGCCGTTAACGTCATCTGACTTAACGGTTAGCATTTCTTGAAGGGTGTATGCTGCGCCATATGCTTCAAGCGCCCACACTTCCATCTCACCGAAACGCTGACCACCGAACTGAGCTTTACCACCCAGCGGCTGCTGAGTAACTAGGCTGTAAGAACCGGTAGAACGGGCGTGCATCTTGTCATCAACCAAGTGGTTCAGTTTAAGCATGTACATGTAACCTACAGTTACAGGACGCTCAAATGCATCACCAGTACGGCCATCAAACAACTTCAGCTGGCCAGACGATGGTAGATCACCAAGTTGTAGCAACTCTTTGATAGATGATTCTGGACAACCATCAAATACAGGCGTTGCAATTGGTAGACCTTTACGAAGGTTTTGTACAAGTGTACGTACTTCGTCGTCTGATAGTTCAGCAATGTCAACTTTCTGGCGAGTATCACCAAGATTGTAAACACGTTGTAGGAAGTTACGGAACTTATGTAACTCCTGCTGTTCTTTCAGCATATCGTTAAGTTTGTCACCGATACCTTTCGCCGCAAGACCTAAGTGAGTCTCAAGGATCTGACCGATGTTCATACGTGACGGTACACCCAATGGGTTTAGTACGATATCAACCGTTTGACCTTTTTCATCGTATGGCATGTCTTCAACAGGGTTGATCTTAGAGATTACACCCTTGTTACCGTGACGACCTGCCATCTTATCACCAGGTTGGATACGACGACGAACAGCTAGGTATACTTTAACAATCTTAAGTACGCCAGGCGCTAAGTCATCACCCTGAGTGATTTTACGACGCTTAGTTTCAAACTTCTTATCGAACTCAGCTTTCAGTTCATCATACTGTTCTGCAAGCTGTTCCAATTGGTTCTGTAAAGATTCGTCGTCAAGCGTTTGTGCAAACAACGTATCGCGGTTCATTGTAGAGATTTTCTCTTCGCCGTAACCTGCAGATAGTAGAAGCGTACGTACACGAGCAAGAAGACCACCCTCAAGGATCTGGAATTCTTCTGTGATGTCTTTCTTCGCTTCTTTCAGCTGCATCTCTTCAATTTCAAGAGCACGCTTGTCTTTCTCAACGCCGTCGCGAGTAAATACTTGTACGTCAATGATCGTACCAGTAACACTACCAGGAACACGTAGAGATGAATCTTTAACGTCAGAAGCTTTTTCACCAAAGATAGCTCGTAGAAGCTTCTCTTCAGGTGTTAGTTGTGTTTCACCCTTAGGTGTCACTTTACCAACTAGGATGTCGCCACCCTTCACTTCTGCACCGATGTAAACGATACCTGATTCGTCCAACTTAGAAAGCGCTGCTTCACCCACGTTAGGGATATCGGCAGTGATTTCTTCAGAACCCAGCTTCGTATCACGCGCCACACAAGAAAGCTCTTGAATGTGGATAGTTGTGAAACGATCTTCCTGAACTACACGCTCAGAAACTAAGATGGAGTCTTCGAAGTTGTAACCGTTCCAAGGCATGAACGCGATACGCATGTTTTGACCAAGCGCTAGCTCACCAAGGTCTGTTGAAGGACCATCAGCAAGAACATCACCACGTGCTACTGGCTCGCCAGGTAGTACGGTAGGACGCTGGTTAATACATGTGTTCTGGTTAGAACGGGTGTACTTAGTTAGGTTGTAGATATCGATACCTGCTTCACCAGGGATCAATTCGTCTTCGTTAACTTTGATAACGATACGAGAAGCATCTACAGACTGAACTTGGCCGCCACGTTTAGCAACAGCAGTTACACCTGAGTCAACACCGATCTGACGCTCAATACCAGTACCTACTAACGGCTTATCAGCACGAATAGTTGGAACTGCCTGACGTTGCATGTTCGCACCCATAAGGGCACGGTTAGCATCATCGTGTTCTAGGAACGGGATTAGGGATGCAGCCACAGATACAACCTGGTTGGTTGCAACGTCCATGTATTGAACATGGTCACGTGGGTGCAGACCTGAATCGCCTTTCTGACGAGCAGTGATCAATTCGTCAGCAAAAGAACCATCTTCGTTAAGCGCGGCGTTTGCCTGTGCAATAACGTATAGACCTTCTTCAATTGCTGATAGGTATTCGATGTGATCCGAAACTTTTCCGTCTACAACTTTACGGTAAGGTGTTTCCAAGAAACCGTAAGGGTTACAACGCGCAAATACAGATAGCGAGTTGATTAGACCGATGTTTGGACCTTCAGGAGTTTCGATAGGACATAGACGACCGTAGTGAGTCGCGTGTACGTCTCGAACCTCAAAGCCAGCACGTTCACGAGTCAGACCACCTGGACCAAGCGCCGAGATACGACGTTTGTGAGTAACTTCTGACAACGGGTTGTTCTGGTCCATAAACTGTGACAATTGAGAAGAGCCAAAGAACTCTTTCACTGCCGCAGAAATAGGCTTCGCGTTAATTAAGTCTTGAGGCATGATTGCATCAAGATCGCCTAAACTTAGACGCTCTTTAACAGCACGCTCAACACGAACTAGACCTACACGGAATTGGTTTTCAGCCATTTCGCCCACAGAGCGAATACGACGGTTACCAAGGTGGTCGATATCATCAACTTCACCTTTACCGTTACGGATATCGATCAACTTCTTCATCACTTCAATGATGTCTTCGTTGCTCAGGATACCAGGACCAGTTATTTCTTCACGAAGAAGAGAACTGTTGAACTTCATACGACCAACAGCAGAAAGATCGTAACGATCTTCTGAGAAGAACAAGCTTTCAAATAATTGATCAGCTGCTTCGCGTGTTGGTGGCTCGCCAGGGCGCATCATACGGTAGATTTCTACCAATGCACTTAGACGGTCTGTACTGTTATCAACACGTAGTGTTTCTGACATGTACGGGCCGTGATCTAAATCGTTCGTAAATAGAACTTCAATAGACTTATGACCAGCCTGAGATAGAAGAGCTAATGCTTCCAAGCTTAATTCTTGGTTAGCCGTAACAATCAGTTCGCCAGTTTCTTCGTTGATGTAATCACGAGATGCGATCTTGCCAACGATATATTCAACAGGTACTTCGATGCTATCAATGCCATCTTTCGCCAATTGACGAATATGACGAGCAGTGATACGACGACCTTGCTCTACGTAAACTGTGCCGTTCGCTTCGATATCAAAGCTTGCAGTTTCGCCACGTAGACGATCAGGTACCAACTCCATAACTAGAGATTTGCCGCGTACTTCGAAATTAATCTTATCGAAGAACATGTCAAGAATCTGTTCAGTTGTGTAGTTAAGTGCGCGAAGGATAATAGACGCAGGTAGTTTACGACGACGGTCGATACGTACGAAAACATTATCCTTAGGATCGAACTCGAAATCCAACCATGAACCACGGTAAGGAATAACACGAGCGTTATATAACACTTTACCTGAGGAGTGGGTTTTACCCTTATCGCTGTCAAAGAATACACCAGGACTACGGTGCAGCTGAGATACGATAACCCTCTCGGTACCGTTAATAACGAATGTACCGTTATCTGTCATGAGCGGAATTTCGCCCATGTAAACTTCTTGTTCTTTAATGTCTTTTACGGTGCCAGCCGGCGCGTCACGATCATACATGACCAGACGTAGCTTCACGCGTAGTGGAGCAGAATAAGTTACGCCACGAATTTGACATTCTTTGACATCGAAGACCGGCTCACCGAGACGATAGCTAACGTATTGCAGCTCGGAATTGCCATTATAGCTCTGGATTGGAAAAACAGAGCGAAAGGCAGCTTCTAGACCGTAATGCCCTTCAGGATCCTGCTCGATAAATTTTTGGAAAGAATCAAGCTGGATCGATAGCAAGTATGGTGCATCCAACACTTGTGGACGCTTACCAAAATCCTTACGGATACGCTTTTTCTCGGTATAAGAGTAAACCATAGGTTCCTCAGATCGCTGATAAGTGATCCAAACTACCCCATATCACATGCGGGGGTAGTGACTAATCGTTGTTTTTTGTAGTAGGAATATTCCAATGAAACTGGAATATTTTTCACGCAGACAGTGGATACAAAACAAGGTAAAAATACCACCGGTCTATAGCGCAAAAAGGCCGGTGGCATTTTTGCCACCAGCCAATAGCCATAAATGGCTATGAAATCAAATAATTATTATTTAACTTCAACAGAAGCACCAGCTTCTTCTAATTGAGCTTTAAGAGCTTCAGCTTCAGCTTTATCTACGCCTTCTTTAACAGCAGCAGGTGCGCCGTCAACTACAGCTTTAGCTTCTTTAAGGCCAAGACCAGTTGCGCCACGTACAGCTTTGATAACTTGTACTTTGTTAGCGCCAGCAGCTGTTAGGATTACGTCAAATTCAGTTTGCTCTTCAGCTGCGTCTGCAGCTGCGCCGCCTGCAACTACTGCAGCAGCAGCAGTAACACCGAATTTCTCTTCCATAGCTTCGATAAGCTCAACAACTTGCATTACAGACATTTCTGCAACTGCGTCTAGGATTTGCTCGTTAGTGATAGACATAACAATTCTCTTTTAAAGTCAACAATAAGTTTAAATAGTAATCAGATAAAGTGCGGCAATTAAGCAGCAGCTTCTTCTTTCTGATCACGTACAGCCGCGATAGTACGTACAAGTTTACCAGCAGACGCTTCTTTCATGCACATCATTAGGCGTGCGATAGCTTCGTCGTAAGTTGGTAGAGTTGCTAGTACATCAGCGTTGGCAATAGTGCCTTCGAATGCAGCAGCTTTGATCTCGAAGCTTTTATTCTCTTTAGCGAAGTCTTTGAAAAGACGCGCTGCAGCACCTGGGTGCTCATTAGAGAAGCCGATTAGTGAAGGACCAACGAAAACGTCTTGTAGACATTCGAAATCAGTACCTTCAACTGCACGACGTGCTAATGTGTTACGAACAACTCGTAGGTAAACGCCAGCTTCACGAGCTTGTTTACGTAGAGTTGTCATTGCACACACACTAACACCGCGAGAGTCAGCAACAACTGCAGACAGGGCACCATTGGCAGCTTCGTTGACTTCAGCAACAATTGCTTTTTTGTCTTGAAGATTTAATGCCATTGGATTTGCTCCTGGATAATTTCTGGGTCACCCCAGCATTTACACCACTCACTGCCGGTTGACAGGAGAGTTTTACGGCGCAGATCCAAAAAAGACTTACATCAATCATGTTCTGGCACCGTCTACGTAGGTAAATTAAGTTCCGAAAAACACCTACGGTCTTTGACGGAGGTTAATTGAAAACAACTAACCTCAGCCACGAATTCGGAAGCGACAAATTATACACTAACTTATCGCTTCTGCAAATTAGTTTACGCTACGTTAGCTTTCAGAGAGTTCTGATCTAACGCTACACCTGCACCCATAGTGGTAGAGATGCTTACTTTCTTAATGAAAGTACCTTTCGCTGAAGACGGCTTAGCACGCTTCAGTGCAACTAGAAGAGCTTCTAAGTTCTCTTGTAGTTGAGCGGCATCAAAGTTCACCTTACCGATAGTAGTGTGAATGATACCATTTTTGTCGTTACGGTAACGAACCTGACCAGCTTTAGCATTTTTAACTGCTTCAGCAACGTTAGGAGTTACAGTACCAACTTTAGGGTTTGGCATAAGACCACGTGGACCAAGAATGGTACCAAGTTGACCTACAACGCGCATTGCATCAGGAGATGCGATAACAACGTCAAAGTTCATTTCGCCTTTCTTAACAAGAGCAGCTAGATCTTCCATACCTACAAGCTCAGCGCCAGCTTCTTTAGCAGCTTCAGCGTTTGCGCCTTGTGTAAATACAGCAACACGGATGTCACGGCCAGTACCGTTAGGTAGTACAGTTGCACCACGAACGTTTTGGTCAGATTTACGTGCATCAATACCAAGATTAACAGCAACGTCAACACTTTCTACGAATTTAGCAGTCGCTAATTCTTTTAGAAGTGCAACGGCTTCGTTAATTTCGTACTCACGAGTAGAGTCAACTTTGTCACGGATAACGCGCATGCGCTTAGTCAGTTTAGCCATTATCTTAACCCTCTACCACTAGGCCCATTGAACGAGCAGTACCAGCAATTGAACGCTTCATAGCTTCAATGTCAGCACCAGTCATGTCTGCAGCTTTAGTCTCAGCGATCTCTTGGATCTGAGCTTCAGTTACAGTACCCACTTTGTCAGTGTTCGGACGGCCAGAACCAGACTTAAGACCAGCAGCTTTAAGCAGAAGAACTGCAGCAGGTGGTGTCTTAGTGATGAACGTGAAAGAACGGTCACTGTAAACAGTGATAACAACTGGAGTCGGAAGACCTTTCTCGATTGAGTCAGTCTTAGCGTTAAACGCCTTACAGAATTCCATGATGTTTACACCATGTTGACCAAGAGCTGGACCAACTGGTGGACTTGGATTCGCTGCACCAGCTGCAACTTGCAGCTTGATGTAAGCTTCTACTTTTTTAGCCATTGCTATATACCTAATTTTGGGTTCAAACGTCTATTTTAAAACAAATAGACTCCCCGTCTAACGAAAGGGCGCGAAATTATAGCCTAATTCCACACCCCTGACAATACGAGTTGAACAGAATTTGATCAGTTCTTTTCGATTTGACCGAACTCAAGTTCTACTGGTGTTGCACGACCGAAGATTGATACAGAAACCTTCACACGGCTCTTATCATAATCTACAGATTCAATCGTACCATTAAAGTCAGCAAACGGACCATCAGTCACGCGTACCACTTCACCAGGTTCAAATACAGTTTTATGTACAGGAGACTCACTAGCTTGTTGTAGACGGTTTAGGATCGCATCAGCTTCTTTATCAGAAATCGGTGCTGGACGATCAGACGTACCGCCAATGAACCCCATTACACGAGGAATGCTACGTACAAGGTGCCATGTTTCATCGTTCATCACCATTTGTACAAGCACATAGCCAGGGAAGAACTTACGCTCACTCTTACGGCGTTGACCAGCACGCATTTCTACCACTTCTTCCGTCGGTACTAAAACCTCGTCAAAGTGCTCTTCCATACCATGAATTTTGATATGTTCACGTAGTGATTGCGCTACACGGCCTTCAAAACCTGAAAAAGCCTGTACTACATACCAACGTTTTTTTGGAGCTTCGCTCATGAATTCTTACCTCACGCGCCAGTAACTAGGCGCACTAAACGGACCATAATGCCATCAATACCCCAAAGGGCTAATGCCATCACGACAGTGACTGCTAGAACGATAAAGGTTGTCTGCGTAGCTTCCTGACGAGTAGGCCACACTACTTTGCGGACTTCCATGCGCGATTCACGTGCAAACGTAACCACGGATTTACCTTTTGCTGTTAATGCCGCAAAAATACCAGCAACAACCACAAGGGCTACTACGGCAGAAGAGCGCAGAACAACAGAAACATCACTGTATAGGTAATTACCAACCACAGCAGCAGCTAGCAAAGCAAAAACCACGACCCATTTCAGGCCATCCATTTTGCTTTCGCTTTCTTGGTTTTCGGCATTCGCTTTCATACAACCAACCTGTAACTAGTGTTAATCATCTAGACGAAAATAACCCCGCTTGAGCGAGGTCTAGGATGAAGGAAAGGCCTAAACCTTTAATAACATTGATAAAAACTTCATCTTTACGAAATTTCACTTCTACACTTTGAACAAAAAACATTCAATTTAAAGTTAAAGTGTAGAAAAAGGGCATCAAATGATGCCCTTTTTAGTGCTCTATCGTCAAATTTAATTCAACGATGTTAGCGTAACTTATGCAACGATAGTTGCAACAACACCAGCACCAACTGTACGGCCACCTTCACGGATAGCAAAACGTAGACCTTCGTCCATCGCGATAGGTGCGATTAGAGTAACAGTCATAGAGATGTTATCACCAGGCATTACCATTTCAACGCCTTCTGGTAGCTCGATAGTACCAGTTACGTCAGTTGTACGGAAGTAGAACTGTGGACGGTAACCTTTGAAGAAAGGAGTGTGACGACCACCTTCATCTTTAGAAAGAACATAGATTTCTGAAGTGAAAGTTGTGTGTGGAGTGATTGAACCTGGCTTAGCAAGTACTTGACCACGTTGAACGTCATCACGCTTAGTACCACGTAGAAGAACACCAACGTTCTCACCAGCACGRCCTTCGTCAAGAAGCTTACGGAACATCTCAACACCAGTACAAGTAGTTGTAATAGTGTCTACGATACCGATGATAGCAACTTCGTCACCTACACGTACGATACCTTGCTCAATACGACCAGTTACAACAGTACCACGGCCTTGGATTGAGAATACATCTTCGATTGGAAGGATGAATGGTAGATCGATAGCACGCTCTGGCTCTGGAATGTAAGTATCTAGAGCTTCAGCTAGTTCAACAATCTTAGCTTCCCACTCAGCTTCGCCGTTTAGCGCGCCTAGTGCAGAACCCATGATTACTGGGCAATCATCACCTGGGAAATCGTACTCAGAAAGAAGTTCACGAACTTCCATCTCTACTAGCTCAAGTAGTTCTTCATCATCAACCATGTCACACTTGTTCATGAATACGATGATGTAAGGAATACCAACCTGGCGACCAAGTAGGATGTGCTCACGTGTTTGTGGCATAGGACCRTCAGTTGCAGCAACAACTAGGATACCRCCATCCATTTGAGCAGCACCAGTGATCATGTTTTTAACATAATCGGCGTGTCCAGGACAGTCTACGTGTGCGTAGTGACGAGTAGGAGTATCGTACTCAACGTGAGAAGTTGAGATTGTGATACCACGCTCGCGCTCTTCTGGAGCGTTATCGATAGATGCGAAGTCTTTAGCAACACCACCGTACACTTTTGCAAGTGTAGTACAGATAGCAGCAGTTAGAGTTGTTTTACCGTGGTCAACGTGACCGATAGTACCAACGTTAACGTGCGGTTTATTACGTTCGAATTTTTCTTTAGACATGGATAGTCCCTCTGGGCACGGTATTTAGTGGCACTTCGACCACACAACCAAACATGGGTTTGTTGAGTATATAACAAATTGATAAATATTGACTGAAGAGTGGTGCTAATAGGCAGATTCGAACTGCCGGCCTCACCCTTACCAAGGGTGCGCTCTACCAACTGAGCTATATCAGCACACAAGAAGTGTGGAGCGGGCAGCGGGAATCGAACCCGCGTCATCAGCTTGGAAGGCTGAGGTAATAGCCATTATACGATGCCCGCAAAAACTTTTTTACTCGTAGCGCTATTTAACTATTTGAATAATGGTGGTGGGAGAAGGATTCGAACCTTCGAAGGCAGTGCCGGCAGATTTACAATCTGCTCCCTTTGGCCACTCGGGAATCCCACCGAAATTCTTGAAACTGGTGCCGACTACCGGAGTCGAACTGGTGACCTACTGATTACAAGTCAGTTGCTCTACCTACTGAGCTAAGTCGGCTTAATTGATGCGCATTCTAGATAATGATGATTTTTGATGCAATAGCTTAGCGCCATTTTTTTATGCTTTTTTCATCAATTGTCGTAAATTTATCCATTATCGACATTTCGCATACAAAGCAAGCCCTTCAAGTACCAATTCTGAACGGTGGTTATAATTTTTAATATCGTCCAGCGGAAGATGCCTCACTCCCCCACCACACAACACGACAACCGGTTCAATTGGTAATTTTTGACGCGCTTCTTTAAGGCCATATTCAATTAAACCTATCAATGCTGCTCGACAACCATTTTTTAATCCATCCGCAGTATTGTCAGCTAACTGGAGGTTATTACAATGCTCATGATCAGAAAACACCTTGGTGGTATTTTCTAACACCACTTTCATCATTAGTTGATAGCCCGGTGCAATCCAGCCACCAAGGTGCTTTCCATCTCCGCCTAGTACATCAAATGTTAATGCCGTACCAATATCAACCACCACCGTTGGGCGCTTAAATTGTTGATGAATAGCGACTAACGTTAACCAACGATCAACCCCTAGATATTGATACTCGTTATAGCCATTTTTAACCCCAAAATCCTTACGCATGGTTTTCACATGTAATACAGGTATATTTGACACCTGTGCAATACGCTGGATGGTATTATCGACCTCAACAGGACCAACACTGGCAAAAACAATCCGTTTGATTTTTTGTTCTAAAATAGGATCAAGCACTAACTCAAGTTTCTTACTTGGATATTTGCCAATTAACTCTACCTGACCATTTACGGATAATAGGGCAACCTTAACGTAAGTATTCCCCGCTTCAATTAATAATTGCATTAGCAACCTCTAAGGCTGATTTCACCACCAACATAAGCAGTAATACCATTGTCCGTTTCAAGTAATAACGCGCCTTGCTCATTAATACCACGAGCAATGCCTTCAACAACACGCTCACCAATAAGCAATTTCACAGGGCGGTTTAAAAAGTTATCAATTTTATTCCAACGCTCAACAAAACCACAAAGACCAACCGCTTCATATTCAGTTAACGTTTGATGGATACGCTCAATTAATGTTGCCGCTAACACGTTACGCGATGGTAACGGCGAACAAGCAGCACTTAAATTAGTCCATGCTTGATCTATCATATTGGTCGCCACCGTTGGCATCGCAATATTAAGTCCCATTCCGATCACTAAATGCGCAGCATCACCAGCCTTTCCCGTCATTTCAACTAAAATACCAGCCAATTTTTGATCATGACAATATAGATCATTGGGCCATTTGACACGAATATCAGGCGCACCAAATTGCTGTAAGGTTTCAGCGATCGCAACGCCTACCACCAAACTTAATCCCATCGCAGCTGCAACACCGGCCTCTAAGCGCCAATAAGTAGATAGATAAAGATTACTACCAAAAGGTGATTGCCACTGTCGACCTCGGCGGCCACGACCCGCTTGTTGATATTCTGCTAAACAAACTGCCCCACTCGGTAATTGGCCGACTTGATCAAGCAAATATTGATTTGTCGAATCAATCACCGGAATCAACTCTAGCTGAGGACAACTAACTAATTCAGTAATGCGTTGACTATCAAGCAATTCAATCGGCGCAGCTAAGCAATAACCTTTCCCTTGGACACTATATAAATCAAGTCCCCACTGCTGAATGATTTTAATTTGCTTAGCAATACCAGCGCGTGACATTCCTAATGTAGCCCCCAATTGTTCACCTGAATGAAATTGACCATCCGCTAATAAACCAATCAAGGCTAAACGGGTTGAATGCTCTTTCATGATGCTAAAATCTCGCTCAAATGGGTTTCAGCACTCGCCGCCATAAATCGAACTTCATGTTCCAGAGCAACACCAAATTTCTCTACAACCCGATCAACGACATATTGTGCTAAATTAACCACATCCTGTGCCGTTGCCGTACCGATATTGGTTAATACTAATGCTTGCTGTGGGTGCACTTTCGCCCCACCAATTTGATACCCTTTAAGACCACACTGATCGATCAACCAACCAGCAGCTAATTTCACCTGCAGATCGTCAACACCATAGCTAGGCATAGCAGGATAGTCAACAAGTAGCTTATCTCGTAATGTTTTGGATATAATAGGATTTTTAAAAAAACTACCTGCATTACCAATTTCTGTTGGATCTGGTAGCTTGGCTTTACGGACAGCACAAACAGTATCAAACACTTGTTGAATCGTCACCGCTGTCACATCGAATTGATTTAAAGGCGCATAAGCAATTTGAGGCTGCCATTGTTTTGGTAAGCACAAACCAACGGCAACAATAATATGACCATCTTTTAATTGATGCTTAAAAATTGAGTCTCGATAGCCAAACTCACAAGCACTAGCCTCATAACGTCGAACATCATTAGTGTTCACGTCTAGAACATCAACATATTGGCATACATCTTTGAGTTCAATGCCGTAAGCACCAATATTTTGAATAGGTGAAGAACCAACACAACCAGGAATAAGGGCTAAATTTTCTAAACCACCAATATTGTGTTTTACACACCAACTCACGAGTTGATGCCAATCCTCACCGCCGCCGACGTGCAGACAATAACAGTTATCGGTTTCTGTTAATGTAATACCTTTAATTCTATTGAGAATAATCACGCCTTGATAATCTTCACAAAAAAGTAAATTACTTCCTTGCCCTACAACCAACTTAGGCATGTTATTAAATTTGGCATCGCGCCAAATATTAATAAAGTCATCAATAGTTTCAGCTTCTACAATCTGCGTGGCTACAGCATCAATACCAAAGGTATGATAAGGCGCTAACCCATGATCAGGTAAAACTTTCATGTTAATTTAAGACCGTATCTTTATACTAATGGGGTTATTTTACCCGAATCAATCTCACAACGCAGTGTTTTCCCATGAACCCAATTCGTTATCAGCAGTTAAATCCAATTCGATTACCTATCATTAATAAACTCTATAAAGATTTTTATCCGGCAGGCAAAGCAAAACGTGATGAGATCCTATGGGTAGGTGAATCACAACAAGGTGTTATCTGTTGCGTTCGGTTTAAGTCTATCGGCGAGTTGCAACTATTAACAGGCATGTTAGTTAAACCTGAATACAGACATCAGAAAATAGCAACTCAATTACTTCAACACGCCATACCACAAATACAACAAAAGCCGTGTTATTGCTTTGCATTTAAAGAACTTGAAGCGCTTTACCAGCGTGCTGGATTTATCACTCTGCAACCGCAGCAATTACCGCATGATTTACTACAACGATTTGAACGTTATTGCCATAGCGGAAAAAAGCTAATACCGATGCACTATAACGCTTAGAGATTGTTATAAATTCGTGAGGTGATCATATATCTAGCAATGAGATAGGTTGACTTAGCGCTTTTTCTGATATAATTCGTTCCTTAACTCAAATTTATCTTCTTATAGATCGTGTAAACGAGGCGATAATGGATTCAGCTATTGCTAATAGGCAGTATATAGATCAACTGCCGTGTATTGCGCACAAGCCCGAAAATTTAGAGACTCTTTTTGACGCGAGCTCTTTCAGAAAGCGCTTATACCAAGAAATTGATTCAGCACAGCAGCGCATTTATATCGTTGCTCTTTATCTACAAGATGATGAGGCTGGTCGCGGCATATTAACGGCGCTATACGAAGCAAAGCAACGTAATCCAGCATTAGACATAAAAGTCTTTGTAGATTGGCATCGTGCTCAACGCGGCCTTATTGGCGCAAGTCAATCAGATGGTAATGCTGCCTTATACCGTGAATATGCAGAAAAATACCAGTTCCCAATCGAAGTATTAGGTGTTCCGGTACGTAACCGTGAAGTCTTTGGTGTTTTACACTTAAAAGGCTTCGTCATAGATAACACTGTTATCTATAGCGGTGCGAGCCTTAATGATGTCTACTTAGCCCAACATGACCGTTATCGTTATGATCGTTACCATGTTATCAAGAACAGCAAGCTTGCTGACAGCATGGCGACATTTATTACCGAAACGTTAGTCGAAAGTGATGCTGTTAATTGTTTAAATCAAGCACAGCGTCCCGATACCAAATCGTTAAAAAGTGCCATTAAAGATCTTCGCGCTGAGTTACAACAGGCAAGCTATCACTATACTGCAGAATCTATTGCAACCGATGAAGTTGGACTAACACCACTAATCGGCTTGGGTAAACGTCGTAACCAACTTAACCAAGAAATTTGTGCGTTGATTGCAAGTTCACAACATGAATTAACCATATGTACGCCCTATTTCAACTTTCCACGTGGTGTTAGTAAAGAAGTCATTAAAGCATTAAAGCGTGGTGTTAAAATTACAATTGTTGTCGGTGATAAAACTGCGAATGATTTTTATATTCCGCCATCAGAGCCTTTTAAAACAATTGCCGGCTTACCTTATCTATATGAAGTAAATCTACGTAATTTTGCAAAAAATAACGAGGCAGCAATTGCTAGTCGTCAATTAGCAATTCATCTGTGGAAACACGACAATAATAGCTTTCACCTCAAAGGTATTTGGGTTGATAATCAATATATGTTGATTACGGGTAATAATTTAAACCCTCGCGCATGGAAACTTGATTTAGAGAATGCCATTCTAATTCACGACAAAAATCAACTCCTAGCACAGCAAACTCAACAAGAAATTGATTGTATCCTTACCCATACCACTTTAATTGGTAGCTATAAACAAATCGAAAAAATTGATAGCTACCCACCTCAAGTAAAGAAATTAATTAAGCGAATCCGTCGCGTTAAAGCAGACCACATCCTTAATCAGATTTTATAGTGCCTATTGACTGCGCAGCAATGTGTTATTGTTGCTGCGCTATCTATTTAAACGCCACCTCTAATCGACAACAGGCCCTCCATCACCTGTTTATCGTAAATCCCACACAAATTACCTATACTTAATAAAGATTGATTTTATTGACATTAAGCGAACAGAAATTACCATTCCAACATCAGTGCGTCCTCGGCGTGACAGACCGCGTAGTGGACGTCCTGCATTTCTCACTCCTAAACAACATAAGCAGCTATCCAATTATATTAAACTTAAAGCTCAAGACTCTTAGGGTGGGCGATTAATAGGCGCGGATATTCACACTTATATTCTCAAAGAATTTGATAAAAACTACCATCCAAATTCTATCTATTATCTACTTAAGCGCACGGGCTTTCGTGGATAACCTCACGGTCAAAACATCCAAAACAATCACAACAGACCCAGGATAATTTTAAAAAAATTTAAAATTGAAACGATCCTAAGATCCCTCGACATATAAGGCTCAATAAGGTCGATGTATGGTTTAAAGATAAAGCAAGGTTTGGACAACAAAATACCACTACCCGTCTTTGGGCTAAGCGAGGAACTCGACCAAGAGCGATAAAACAACAGCAGTTTGAATATGTTTATCTCTTTGGCTCTGTGTGTCCAACAAGAGGAATTGGTGAGGCGTTAGTGGTACCTTGGGTAAATAAAGAAATAATGACTGAGCACCTTGCTCAAATATCACGAATCACCGAAAAAGGTCGTCATGCTCTTGTGGTAATGGATGGTGCCGGTTGGCACACTGACGATATTGCCAATCCGTTTAATAATCTCAGCATCATCAAGCTTCCACCCTATTCCCCTGAACTTAACCCAATTGAACAAGTTTGGAGTTGGTTACGACAACACTATCTCGCTAATCAAAATTTTACTGATTATAACGACATTGTCGATAAGGTCTGTCTTGCATGGAATCGATTGAATGAATCGGCTTCACGCATTACAAAAATGTGTTCAAGGGATTGGATCAATCTGACCAGTTAATTTCCCAGATTGGTATTATATCGCCTCGTGGGTTCATGGGGCGGATACACCACACTATCGTTACCATTTTCTACAGACGAAAAAAAACCTGAATCGTTAGATTCAGGTTTCTTTTTAAAAATGGCGGAGTGGACGGGACTCGAACCCGCGACCCCCGGCGTGACAGGCCGGTATTCTAACCAACTGAACTACCACTCCGCAGTGTCTATTCAGCATAAATGCAACTTGTTGTCTCTACCTTTTTATCAAAAAGATAAAAACGAAATTAAAGCCTGGCGATGTCCTACTCTCACATGGGGAGACCCCACACTACCATCGGCGCTATTACGTTTCACTACTGAGTTCGGCAAGGGATCAGGTGGGTCCATAACGCTATGGTCGCCAAGCAAATTCTGTTTTATTTATTACCTTATGGTAATAAATAGCAATCTGGGAAAATCTAACTAGTTTGTTCTCAACACGTCATTCAAGTGTTTGTAGAGTCCGTCTCTTCTCTTTTGAGAAGAAAAACCCCTTGGGTGTTGTATGGTTAAGCCTCACGGGCAATTAGTATCAGTTAGCTCAATGCCTCRCAGCACTTACACACCTGACCTATCAACGTTGTAGTCTTCAACAACCCTTTAGAGACCTTAAAGGTCTAGGGATGACTCATCTTGAGGCTCGCTTCCCGCTTAGATGCTTTCAGCGGTTATCGATTCCGAACTTAGCTACCGGGCAATGCATCTGGCGATACAACCCGAACACCAGCGGTTCGTCCACTCCGGTCCTCTCGTACTAGGAGCAGCCCCTCTCAATCATCCAACGCCCACGGCAGATAGGGACCGAACTGTCTCACGACGTTCTAAACCCAGCTCGCGTACCACTTTAAATGGCGAACAGCCATACCCTTGGGACCGACTTCAGCCCCAGGATGTGATGAGCCGACATCGAGGTGCCAAACACCGCCGTCGATATGAACTCTTGGGCGGTATCAGCCTGTTATCCCCGGAGTACCTTTTATCCGTTGAGCGATGGCCCTTCCATTCAGAACCACCGGATCACTATGACCTGCTTTCGCACCTGCTCGAATTGTCATTCTCGCAGTCAAGCGGGCTTATGCCATTGCACTAACCTCACGATGTCCGACCGTGATTAGCCCACCTTCGTGCTCCTCCGTTACTCTTTGGGAGGAGACCGCCCCAGTCAAACTACCCACCAGGCACTGTCCGTAACCCCGATAAGGGGTCGACGTTAGAACATCAAGCATACAAGGGTGGTATTTCAAGATTGACTCCACAACCACTGGCGCGGTTGCTTCAACGTCTCCCACCTATCCTACACATGTAGGGTCAATGTTCAGTGCCAAGCTATAGTAAAGGTTCACGGGGTCTTTCCGTCTAGCCGCGGGTACACAGCATCTTCACTGCGATTTCAATTTCACTGAGTCTCGGGTGGAGACAGCGTGGCCATCATTACGCCATTCGTGCAGGTCGGAACTTACCCGACAAGGAATTTCGCTACCTTAGGACCGTTATAGTTACGGCCGCCGTTTACCGGGGCTTCGATCAAGAGCTTCGACCGAAGTCTAACCCCATCAATTAACCTTCCGGCACCGGGCAGGCGTCACACCGTATACGTCATCTTTCGATTTTGCACAGTGCTGTGTTTTTAATAAACAGTTGCAGCCACCTGGTATCTGCGACTCCCGGCAGCTTAGAGAGCAAGTCTCATCACCGCTAGGAGCGTACCTTCTCCCGAAGTTACGGTACCATTTTGCCTAGTTCCTTCACCCGAGTTCTCTCAAGCGCCTTGGTATTCTCTACCTGATCACCTGTGTCGGTTTGGGGTACGATTTCTTATAATCTGAAGCTTAGAAGCTTTTCCCGGAAGCATGGCATCAATGACTTCACTACCGTAGTAGCTCGACATCGTATCTCAGCCTTAAGATGGTCCGGATTTGCCTAAACCATCAGCCTACATACTTGGACCTGGACAACCGTCGCCAGGCTCACCTAGCCTTCTCCGTCCCTCCATCGCAATTATAAGAAGTACGGGAATATTAACCCGTTTCCCATCGACTACGCCTTTCGGCCTCGCCTTAGGGGTCGACTTACCCTGCCCCGATTAACGTTGGACAGGAACCCTTGATCTTCCGGCGAGGGAGTTTTTCACTCCCTTTATCGTTACTCATGTCAGCATTCGCACTTCTGATACCTCCAGCAAGCTTTACAACTCACCTTCAACGGCTTACAGAACGCTCCCCTACCCAATATGACAAGTCATATTGCCGCAGCTTCGGTGTATAGCTTAGCCCCGTTAAATCTTCCGCGCAGGCCGACTCGACCAGTGAGCTATTACGCTTTCTTTAAATGATGGCTGCTTCTAAGCCAACATCCTGGCTGTCTGAGCCTTCCCACATCGTTTCCCACTTAGCTATAACTTTGGGACCTTAGCTGGCGGTCTGGGTTGTTTCCCTCTTCACGACGGACGTTAGCACCCGCCGTGTGTCTCCCGGATATTACTTACTGGTATTCGGAGTTTGCAAAGGGTTGGTAAGTCGGGATGACCCCCTAGCCTTAACAGTGCTCTACCCCCAGTAGTATTCGTCCGAGGCGCTACCTAAATAGCTTTCGGGGAGAACCAGCTATCTCCGAGTTTGATTGGCCTTTCACCCCTAGCCACAAGTCATCCGCTAATTTTTCAACATTAGTCGGTTCGGTCCTCCAGTAAGTGTTACCTCACCTTCAACCTGCCCATGGCTAGATCACTCGGTTTCGGGTCTAATCCTAGCAACTATGACGCCCAGTTAAGACTCGGTTTCCCTACGGCTCCCCTAAACGGTTAACCTTGCTACTAAAATTAAGTCGCTGACCCATTATACAAAAGGTACGCAGTCACCCAACAAGTGGGCTCCTACTGCTTGTACGTACACGGTTTCAGGTTCTATTTCACTCCCCTCACAGGGGTTCTTTTCGCCTTTCCCTCACGGTACTGGTTCACTATCGGTCAGTCAGGAGTATTTAGCCTTGGAGGATGGTCCCCCCATGTTCAAACAGGATATCACGTGTCCCGTCCTACTCGATTTCACTAATAAAGCGTTGTTGGTTACGGGGCTATCACCCTGTATCGCGGTACTTTCCAGAACCTTCACCTAACGCTGAACTAACTTAAGGGCTAATCCGGTTTCGCTCGCCGCTACTACCGGAATCTCGGTTGATTTCTCTTCCTCGGGGTACTTAGATGTTTCAGTTCCCCCGGTTCGCTTCATTAACCTATGTATTCAGTTAATGATACTAGCTTATGCTAGTGGGTTTCCCCATTCGGAAATCCCAGACTCAAGTGGCTTTTACTGCCTAATCTGGGCTTATCGCAAGTTAATACGTCCTTCATCGCCTCTGACTGCCAAGGCATCCACCGTGTACGCTTAGTCACTTAACCATACAACCCCAAGAGGTCTTGTATGTTCAACTAACCAAGGTTTGTGTTTAATAATCCGATCAAKAAAATATTAAACATTGGTTTTTCGCCGGACTCGATACAAGACACTTGAATGTGTGTTGTTTTGAGAACTCGTTTTTATTCGAAAATAAAAACATTTTTTAAAATCAATCTTTCGATTGAATTTACTAGTCAGCTTTCCAGATTGTTAAAGAGCATAACGCAAAAAAGCGTTAATCAATGCGTGAGCATTAATTAGCACTTTCGTACTTTTCTTTTAACTAATTTACCAAGCAATCTGTGTGGACACTGCATAAAACAGCATAAGTYTTTAGGTAAGGAGGTGATCCAGCCCCAGGTTCCCCTAGGGCTACCTTGTTACGACTTCACCCCAGTCATGAACCACACCGTGGTAAACGCCCTCCCGAAGGTTAAGCTATCTACTTCTGGTGCAGCCCACTCCCATGGTGTGACGGGCGGTGTGTACAAGGCCCGGGAACGTATTCACCGTGACATTCTGATTCACGATTACTAGCGATTCCGACTTCATGGAGTCGAGTTGCAGACTCCAATCCGGACTACGACGTACTTTGTGGGATTCGCTTACTATCGCTAGTTTGCAGCCCTCTGTATACGCCATTGTAGCACGTGTGTAGCCCTACTCGTAAGGGCCATGATGACTTGACGTCGTCCCCACCTTCCTCCGGTTTATCACCGGCAGTCTCCCTGGAGTTCCCACCATTATGTGCTGGCAAACAAGGATAAGGGTTGCGCTCGTTGCGGGACTTAACCCAACATTTCACAACACGAGCTGACGACAGCCATGCAGCACCTGTCTCAGAG
>NZ_UNRL01000007.1:0-157823 GCF_900537155.1 Photobacterium sp. Alg240-V54 | reverse complement strand
CTCTAATGCTTCTTTAGGTTACGTTCACTCAATGGCGCACCAATTAGGWGGTGTTTACGACCTGGCTCACGGCCTATGTAACGCTATCCTATTGGCAGAAGTTTCGCGCTTTAACGCCAAACAAGTACCAGAACGTTTTGTTGATATCGCTAAAGCTATGGGTATCGACACCGCAGCAATGACCCAAGAGCAAGCAGTAAATGCCGCCCTTGAAGCGATTGATGCACTCTCTGAAAAGGTAGGTACCAAGCAACGCCTAGCTGATTTGGGTGTCACTGAAGATAAGCTAGCGTTCATGGCGCAAAACGCTCTAAACGATGCGTGTTCTCTAACGAACCCACGCAAAGCGAGCCTAGAAGAAATCGTAGCGATCTTCAAAGCACGCATGTAATTACCTTAACTATTGGTAATTAACCTCTCAAAAAGGCCGCTGAGAAATCAGCGGCCTTTTTGTATCTAATAAAAAACCACAATGATAGGTTTTGGCTATTGAATGTATCGACTGTAACGATTTCCTTAATGTTCCCATTTTGACAATAATGGCTTCAGAGATTTGATTTGCACTACAGCATAAAAAATTAAAATTATATTCAAAAGGATTCCATCATGATCAACACTGAAATCAAGCCATTTAGCGCTACAGCATACAAAGAAGGCAACTTCGTAGAAATCACTGAAAAAGACGTTCTAGGTAAGTGGGCAGTATTCTTCTTCTACCCAGCAGACTTTACTTTCGTATGTCCAACAGAGCTTGGCGATTTAGCTGACCATTACGCAGAGCTTCAGTCTCGTGGCGTTGAAGTATTCTCAGTATCAACTGATACTCACTTCACTCACAAAGCATGGCACGATAGCTCTGACACTATTGGTAAAATCAACTACTACATGGTAGGCGACCAAACAGGTAACATCACTAATAACTTCAACGTTATGCGTGAAGGTCAAGGTCTTGCTGACCGTGCTACTTTCCTAATCGACCCACAAGGTGTTATCCAAGCAATGGAAATCACTGCAGAAGGTATTGGCCGTGAAGCTGAAGACCTAATGCGTAAAGTGAAAGCTGCACAATACGTTGCTGCTCACCCAGGTGAAGTTTGCCCAGCAAAATGGAAAGAAGGCGAAGCAACACTAACTCCTTCTCTAGACCTAGTTGGTAAGATCTAATCTTATTAACCTTTGATGATAATGTTTATTTTTGACATCACGTCGAACTGAAATATTACTCATCCTGCTTTTAAATAAACTGTTTATTTAAAAGTAATAAGGCATCAAACATCCCCCTAGTGTTTGGTGCCTTATTAATTCAAAGACCTTCAAACATATTTACGCCTTTTTATATAGGCAATATGTCGTATGACAGTAGACCCGCATTGATTATCTGCTGTTAGGCCATGAACAAATTAAAAAGGCAAGATTATGTTAGAACAAAACATGAAGCAGCAGCTACAAGCGTATTTAGAAAATTTAAAAACTGACGTACAACTGGTATTAAGTTTAGATGATAGTGACACTGCACAAAAACTGCATGAGTTAGCTTACGAAATTGCAGAACTAAACGATAAAGTTAGTGTTATTGAAAATAATAATGCCAGCGCACGTAAGCCTGTTATGCAAGTGGTTAACCCAACCAAACAAACCTCAATCAGCTTTGCAGGTTTGCCAATGGGACACGAATTTACATCATTGGTATTAGCACTACTGCACAGCGGTGGTCACCCAATGAAACTAGAACAAGCAGTTATCGATCAAATCGCAGCATTAGATCAAGACATCGTTGTTGAAACCTTCATTTCACTATCTTGCCAAAACTGTCCTGATGTTGTGCAAGCGTTCAACATGATGGCAGCGATTAACCCACGCATTAAAGCAAGTATGATTGATGGTGCGGCTTTCCAAGCAGAAGTAACAGAACGCAATATCATGGCTGTACCTACTGTTTATGTAAACGGTGAAGTCTTTGGTCAAGGCCGTATGTCACTCACTGAAATTTTAAATAAGTTAGACACTGGCGCTGCTAAAAAAGCAGCAGCAAGCCTTAATGATAAAGCCCCGTTTGACGTATTAGTGGTTGGTGGTGGCCCAGCTGGCGCATCAGCTGCTATTTATTCTGCACGTAAAGGCATTCGTACTGGTGTTGTTGCCGAGCGTTTTGGCGGCCAAGTAATGGATACTATGTCTATCGAGAACTTTATTTCGGTTCAAGAAACAACAGGTCCTCGCTTAGCGGCAAGCCTTGAAGAGCACGTAAAACAATATAACGTTGATATCATGAGCGAGCAACGTGTTAAAAATATTGTTGAAGCGGCTGATACTGCAGACGGCTATGCCCATGTTTATCTAGAAAGTGGCGCAATATTAAAAGCCCGCAGCGTGATCATCAGTACTGGTGCTCGCTGGCGTGAAATGAACGTTCCTGGTGAGCAAGAATACCGCAATAAAGGTGTTGCTTACTGTCCTCACTGTGACGGTCCACTATTTAAAGGTAAACGCACTGCGGTTATCGGTGGTGGTAACTCAGGTATTGAGGCGGCAATTGACCTTGCAGGTATTGTTGAGCACGTTACTGTGCTTGAGTTTGCTGACACATTACGTGCCGACCAAGTGTTGATCAATAAAGCAGAAAGTATGCCTAACATCGACATTATTAAAATGGCGCAAACCACAGAAGTGGTTGGTGATGGCACTCGCGTTACTGGCATTAGCTACAAAGATCGTAACACTGATAAAATCAAACATATCGAACTTGCAGGTATCTTTGTTCAAATCGGTTTAGTGCCAAACACTGAGTGGCTAAAAGAATCAGCTGTAGCATTAACACCACGCGGTGAAATTGAAATTGGTGCTCACGGCAATACAAGTGCTAACGGTATTTTCGCGGCCGGTGATGTAACAACCGTCCCTTACAAGCAAATCATTATTGCAATGGGTGAAGGTGCTAAAGCAAGTTTAGGGGCTTTTGATTACTTAATTCGTACTCCTGCACCAGCAGCTAAATAATAATTCATTAAAATAAAAAAAGCCTAAGCTATTAATACTTAGGCTTTTTTATATTTAAACATTAGTTATCATTCGATTTAGTTACAATTTAATCAATAACGGCCACATTTGACACTGTAACATTCGCTTCACAAGCGTTATTGTTACAAAATAAAATATTCTATCTAGGTATTTTAGCTTGCGTTCAGTGTCAATAAACCACGCTTATCATCAACCTTATCAATAACAACATTCATACCCATAAAAACTATTTAATTTTATTATTGAGCTAAGTATCACTGAAAATCTTATTTTACAAAACAAATCACGATTTACAAAAATAAAAAAACAAATAACTTCATTTTATTTAACACTCCTTAGTTTACTTTTAAAGCATTAAAAATCATAACCTTACAAATAAGGTTGTTTTTTTTATCAAAAATTATCGCATCTTTAATCTTTTATTTTCACGCAAGCCAAATGCGTTTCCCGCCTCTAAACTTATTTTTTTTCGCGTATTTTGTTCCATTTTTTACCCATCTTTCCTGTGGGGTATATTTCTTTAACCAAATCAATCCCACTTTTTAAGTAACTATGATTCCTTTTCTACACTTTTAAGTAATATGTTTTATAACTATTGAGAATGCATTTTTCATTCACAGCCCCTATTTGAAGCAGGAAGCTAGTTACATGGAATATTTAGAAAGAATTAAGCGCTTGGCTAAAGTTCAAGGCATTAGTCAAAAACAACTTGGTGAAGCGCTTAGCCTTCAGCAAGGTACAATGAGTCGTAAACTATCGGGTAAATACGGTATTGAAGTTCGCGAACTAGAAAAAATCGCTGAAACTCTAAATACATCAATTGGCTATATTTTAACGGGTCAAATTGACACTGGAACACAGGCAACAACGACTATCAGCACCCAACATGATAGCTCTGCAACCTGCACTTATATTCCAGTGATTCACCGTAAAGACTTTTCAGCTTACAATTTAGGTGATTCTGTTGAAGTCATCAGCAAGCGTGCGATCCCGCAACACTTAGAGCGTGATGCATGCCTTGGCTTGTTCATTGATAATGAAAACATCGCCCATTGTGCACCTGTGGGTAGCTATGCATTAGCAACGAAAGAAGCGGCTTACCGTCCAAAGCAACCCGTATTTGCTTCTGTTCGTGGTAGTGAGCCTGATTTTTATCATATGACTCAACTTGCTGATGGTGTTGTATTCTCAACCTCACAGCCAGATTTTCCTAACTTATTTGTTAATAACGGTGAGTTCCAAATTCACGGTTATATTATCCAATCAGACTGGGCTTACGACCGTTAATCACCACGGAATGCTCAACTAGGGATAAACAAAAGCTCATCTTATTTAGGTGGGCTTTTTTATTTACTATAATTTTGTTGCTAAATACGCTACTTTCAAGCTGTTTATTCATGTTTTACTTTGACGAATAGTTAATTATGCCCACCATTATTGTCGCATCAGCTAACCCAGCTAAAATTACCGCTGTTACTAATGCATTTAAAGATGCCTTTCCTCAGCAACAGTTTACGATCACAGGAGTAAGCACCATCAGTGGCGTTAGAGATCAACCATTAACCAGTGAAGAAACGTTATTAGGTGCAAACAATCGAGTCGATTATTGCCGAGAGCGTTACTCAAATGCTGATTATATCGTTGGTTTAGAAGCAGGCTTAGATGGTAATTTTACTTTTGCATGGATGGTGATTGAACATCAAGGCAAGAAATCGACAGCCCGCTCAGCATCGTTACCACTACCACCTCTCGCATTAGCGAAAATAGCACAAGGTATGGAGCTTGGGGATGTGATGGATGAAATGTTTGCTCAACAGAATATCAAGCAAAAAGGTGGTGCGATTGCGATGCTAACTCAGCACTTATTAAGTCGTAGTAGTGTTTATCAACAAGCGTTAATTTTAGCATTAATTCCTTTTTTAAATCCGGAATTATACTAAATTCAACACAGCGTTTATTTATAATAGCGCTGTGTATAAACGGCTAAAAATGATTGAGTGGCAATATATTACAAACTAGATGAACCATTTTTAGCGAGAAAATCAGCTAACCATGCTTTGGTATCTTCATCTTGATGTTTTAGTTCATTTGAACCACGGGTAATTGTCGCGACACCCACACCAAGTAACTCACTAATTTTACGCTGACTACGCTCACCATTAAGTAACTCGTGAACAATATTCACACGAGCAAGCAAGGCTTCTCTTTCATCATGAGTTAATAACAATTTAAACAGTAATTGATCTTTTTGTTGTGCAGATGCTTGCTGAAGCAAATCCAAAACCTGTTGCCAATCAGTATACTTCGGTGAGTCTACAGCCATTTCTATTTACCCCATCAGGCATTATTTCAAGCTTGCAGTGTACCGCGATTCCCACATCTGACCAAGCACGTGTTATTTCTATAGTTCATAATATTACAAATAAATACTTACAATAATGGCGTATATATTTATGAATAACGTCTGGAATTGATAACAATCACCTCGAACAAATCCAAAAATAGTTAATCATAATATATAACAAAATAGATCATAATTTTGTTTGTAGTTATTATATCAATTTGCTAAAAATAGCCTAATCTATGAAATTTTTTCCTTTGTTAATGTTAAAAAAAACAATTTAAATGAAATATTTACATTATAAATGTAACATTTCCCTTTAAAAACAGTAATTAATATCTTTAGTATATACATTCAGTGCGGATTATATATTTTTCTAATTGAAAAATGACATAGAGATAACATAGCAGATAGGATCAAAGGATTTAATTTAGTTATACTACCCTATTCATGAATAATGCTGATGATCAGTTGATATTAAAGTACCAATAAATCTATTAAATTTGATTGTCAAATAGATAAACTAAAATTATAAGTTAAATAACAGGCAGAGAACCTAAGATGGAAAGCTTACAATATCGATTGTTTTCAGGAATAGTATCCAAACTTCCAATAAAAATAAGATTACAACTACTGTATTTTAGAAAGTTTAAAAAATTCATTAACTATAGCAATCCGCAAACATTTAATGAAAAAGTACAGCTTAAAAAAATTCATGACCGTAGTGAATACCTTACTATTGGCGCTGACAAATTAGCAGCTAAAACTTTTGTAAAAGAAATAGCCCCAGAATTATACATTCCAAAAACATTATGGGTTGCTAAATATATTGCTGATTTTGATATGTTCCCATTTAATAAAATGCCGAACGATTACGTATTAAAAGCAAACCATACTAGCCAAACAATTGAATTTGTACGTAACGGTAAACATTTTTCAAAGCCAGAGATGAAAGCATTTGCTAGCCGTTGGTTTAAAAAAGATCAATCAGGCTCATTAGGTGAATGGGGATATAAGAATATTCCACCACGTATATTTGCTGAAGAATTTCTTGATTTCAATGGTACTGTTCCAGATGATTACAAACTGCATGTTATTGATGGTAAAGTAGAATTCATTCAATTAGATCAAGGTCGCTTTGATCAACATTATCGAAATATGTTTGATCGTGACTGGAATGAACTAGGCTTTATTTTAAATAATAAACCACGCTTACTTCCAACACCGGAAAAGCCACCGTTCATTGATCAAATGATTGAAATAGCAGAACGCATTGGTAAATATTATGACATGGTTCGTGTCGATTTATATTTCCATAATAATCAAGTAACATTTAGTGAACTAACAATGTACCCAGCAGCAGGTTTCTCTAAATTTCCAGAGGAATGGAATCAAAAATTTGGTGAGCGCTGGATATTAGATTACCCAACATTTTCTCAAAAGAAGTAACTATTAACTTTATTTATAATAAACTTAATATATCTTTGTTTATATAACCGCTACTGCGACGTCTCTGCATAACAGTAGCGGTTTTATTTTTATAATTACAATAAATTTATTAAATAGATTGAACAGCAACTATTATCAATAAACATCTAATGCTATTAATAACGCGCCTTTAATTCTGCAGGGCTAAATAATACCCCTTTATGTCCCATCAATTCATTGTAATAAATATCAAACATTAATACATTTTGAACATAACCGCGTGTTTCATTAAATGGTATTTGTTCAATGAATGAATAAACATCTAATTTACCCGCTGTTATTTTTTTCCACTGCGCAACCCGACCAGGCCCAGCATTATAAGATGCAAAAGCATAAATACGATTACCATCGTGACGCTCTAACATCATTTTCAAATAAGCGCTGCCTAAACGAATATTAACACTTGGATCAAATAAACTTTGTTTACCCTGGTATTTATAATCAAGTTTCTGAGCCGTTTCTGCAGCTGTCGCAGGCATCAATTGCATTAAGCCACTTGCGCCAACATGTGATCGCGCATGAATGTTTAACGCACTTTCTTGACGCGCTAATGCCATCATGGTCGATGCTGGAATATTGCGTTGTTCACTGAAGAAATCAAATAACCATTTGTGGGCTAAAGGAAATCTTAAGGTCATATGATCCCATAACTTACCAGAAATAGTCGCCTGCACTGCCAAGTAATGCCATTGATGTTTTTCAGCATATACCGCTAACTGACGCTTGGTTTGAACATTGGTAATTTTAGAGAGCAAATAGCCCCACTCACGATTAGCAGCGGTCACCTTATCAAGTGCAATTAATTCTTTAACACGTACTAAGCTCTTGTTATAAGGTGTTAATAAAGCGGTCGATGTTGGCGCTTTCGTTAACGGGTACACAATCGGCTTATGTAATATCGTTGCCGCAGCCGCACTGTAGAAATCTCGCTCACCTAATAGTGAGGTGTAAATTTTATCCGCTTGTTTTTTCTTACCATTTTGGGCTAACAACTTGGCTTTCCAAAATGTCCATCGCGGCGTCTGTTGCGCTTGTTTTGGTAAACGGTTAATCCATAATTGGGTTTGTTTCCAATTAGCTTCACGAATCGCATTACGTATACGACGCTCTAACAGGTTGGTGTTAGTACTGTGGGCTAATTTGCTGTCACGCCATTGTGCTAATGCGGTATCATTGGTCGACATTAATCGAGAAGCGACCGCATCTGCCAATGTTTGCTTAGTCGCTTTATCAAAATGCTGCCCTCGCACCACTTGATCATACTCAGCCACGGCTTGTTGAGTATCTTTACGGGCTAGCAATAAAAAAGCACTCTTGGTAAGCGACTGATTAAAAGCAGTTACTTTACTTTTCTTAGCAAATTCACCGACCTTTTGAGGCTGGCTATATAGCGCTAATATGGTATCGCCTGTGGCTTTAGCATTACCAGTTAGCAATTTATCAAGATAGCTTAATAAACTACTATTACCTTTGGCATAGGCTAATACCATTCGATCTAACACCATGGTATTAGTGCGCTTGCCCGCCGCACTCCAACGATTTAAGAGCGCATCACAACTGGCTGGTAACGAGCTTCCCGTTTGCCATAATTTTTCTGCGCCCTGCCATGCTAATGTCGCTTTACCTGTTTGAGCTTTAGCATAATAAAAAGCACACTGTAGATCTGTTTGTCGTGGTACAGCCGGTTGCATCAATAAAAAATCATGCCAACGATCTTCCTTAACCAACTGATTTAAATAACGCGCTTTAATCGTTTGGCTAAAAGGTAGCATTTTATACTTATTGATAAATACCTTTACTTGGCTGGTATTTTTAGTCGCTAGCTGAGCGTTAAATTCGCGATATTCTAAGTAAGGATATAATGGATATCCGCCTAACTTGGTTTTCTGCTGATGAAATAATGCCATATCATTGGCTGAAAACGCATGTTGCGCTTGTTCGTACCATGTGCGCTGTTGCTCTAATGTCGCCGCTTGAACACTCACGGCAGTGGTTAATCCGACGGTCAACAAAACAAGTGAAAAAACCCGAGAATAACTAAATAGACGTATCACGATTAACTCCATATAAAAAACGCCAAAACTTATCGATGAACCCTGCTCAATAATAGCAAAAAAAAGCACCATCAATGCAATATTGCTATCAATACCCGTCGCCACATACCATGACGAATATATCATTACCACTAAGCATGATTGTGATGGTTAGCATTGCAATAAACAATCAATTTTATCGTTAAAATATTTTACTGAGCCAACGAATACCCAACAATTCGAGTGAATTTTTAAAGATTATAGGTACTATATAAGCTTCATTTTAGAACTAGAGATCACACACGGATATGGCTGATTACGTCTATACCATGTCGCGAGTGGGCAAAATCGTCCCACCTAAGCGTCAAATCTTAAAAGATATTTCATTAAGTTTCTTTCCTGGTGCCAAAATTGGTGTTTTAGGCCTGAATGGCTCTGGTAAGTCAACTTTACTGCGTATTATGGCTGGCATTGATACCGATATTGAAGGTGAAGCTCGTCCACAAGCTGGACTAAAAATCGGTTACTTACCCCAAGAACCTGTACTAGATGAAACCAAAACAGTGCGTGAGATTGTTGAAGAATCAGTGTCTGATGTTAAAGAGGCATTAATTCGTCTTGATCAAGTGTATGCGGCCTATGCTGAACCAGACGCTGATTTTGACGCTTTAGCAAAAGAACAAGGTGATTTAGAGTCACTGATTGAAACGAAAGACGGCCATAACCTTGGTATGCAACTTGAACGTGCCGCAGATGCACTGCGCCTGCCTGATTGGGATGCACCTATAAAGAACTTATCTGGTGGTGAGCGTCGTCGTGTTGCTATCTGTCGTTTATTACTTGATAAGCCAGACATGCTGCTACTTGATGAGCCAACGAACCACTTAGATGCAGAGTCGGTAGCATGGCTTGAACACTTCTTGGTTGATTACAGCGGTACTGTGGTAGCGATTACCCACGACCGTTACTTCCTAGACAATGCTGCTGGCTGGATTTTAGAACTTGACCGTGGTGAAGGTATTCCATGGCAAGGTAACTACACCTCATGGCTTGAGCAAAAAGATGCACGTCTAAAGCAAGAATCATCGCAAGAACGTGCTTTGCAAAAAACTATCGAGAAAGAACTTGAATGGGTTCGTCAAAACCCTAAAGGCCGTCAAGCAAAATCAAAAGCACGTATGGCGCGCTTTGAAGAACTTAATACTACCGATCACCAAAAGCGTAATGAAACCAATGAACTGTTCATTCCACCAGGTGAGCGTTTAGGCGACAAAGTTATTGAAGTTAATAACCTGACTAAATCGTTTGGTGATCGCGTACTGATCGATGATTTATCATTCAGCATGCCTAAAGGTGCTATCGTCGGTATTATCGGTGCTAACGGTGCTGGTAAATCAACGCTGTTTAAGATGCTAAGTGGTGAAGAGCAACCGGATTCTGGTTCAATTGAATTAGGCGAAACAGTGAAATTGGCCTCGGTAGATCAGTTCCGCGACAGCATGAATGACGACAACACCGTTTACCAAGAAATTTCTGAAGGTGCTGATATTCTTAAAATCAACAACTTTGAAATTCCAGCACGTGCCTATGTATCACGCTTTAACTTTAAAGGCAGTGATCACCAAAAACGCATTGGCGATTTATCTGGTGGTGAGCGTAACCGTGTTCACTTAGCGAAACTGCTAAAATCGGGCGGTAACGTATTACTACTCGATGAACCAACCAACGACCTTGACGTAGAAACCTTACGTGCTTTGGAAGAAGCACTACTTGAGTTCCCAGGTTGCGCTATGGTTATCTCGCATGACCGTTGGTTCCTTGACCGTGTTGCAACTCATATTCTTGACTATCGCGATGAAGGTAAAGTGAGCTTCTTTGAAGGTAACTTTACTGAATACACCGATTGGTTGAAGAAAACATTAGGCTCAGATGCTGCCGAACCACACCGTATTAAGTACAAACGTATTGCAAAATAATTGTACTACTTCGCTGTAATCAAAAAAGAGCTGTGTAATCAGCTCTTTTTTTGTTAGAAAATAAAAACAACTTTAAAATCAAATGTTTTTTAAAACAACAGCAAAACAATATCCTGTATTGCATCATTTATGTGACGTGATGGCTAGCAATAATAAAAGCAACGACATAGACTGAGAGGCTTATTAGTTATCGCTAGTTGATTCGATACTGACCACGCCAAAGGTCTTTATTTCTGTCAACATTCACTTGTTTCTTAATAATAGCTATAAATTATGTCTCATATAGAACCATCATCGTCAGAGCCATCATTAACCAATAAAGCACCACATCCGCTACAACGCTATTATCGTACTGCCATAATTATTACGGTATGCGGTATCTTTAGCTATGGCTGCTATTCAATGTTCCATCTTTATCAAAATGCTAAAATCTCTCAGATAACAGCTCAAAAATTAAGCGCCCAAGCGTTAGAATTAAGTGCCTCACTTTCTGAAGAAACGGCAATGAATCAAGATCTTAATCAAGCATTGGCGAATAAGAAAAAATCATTAGTTGCCCTGAACCAACGTATTGATGACATGGAAACAGTGTTGGGAATTGAGCCGGTTGATGAAACTCAAACTATCACGCAACGGGTCGATACTGCCGCAATTAACTCCGCCGTCAGAGCGACGTTATTTCAGCTGATACCCAATGGTCCTCCGACACCTAATGTTCAATTAACATCAGGCTTTGGCACCCGCATTCATCCAATCACCAAAAAACTAAAACGCCATGATGGCCTTGATTTCGCGGCTAAAATTGGCACTCCTATCTATGCACCTGCCGATGCGGTTATTGAACGCGCGCGCAGCAGTAATTACGGTTACGGTAATCAATTAACCTTAAATCATACGATGGGATTTATTTCTACTTACTCTCACATGAGTAAATTTAAAGTTAAGCAAGGTGAGTTTGTTAAAAAAGGCCAACTTATTGGGTGGACCGGTAATTCTGGATTATCAACTGGCCCTCACTTACATTATGAAATTCGCTTTTTAGGCAAACCACTTAACCCACGGCCATTTGTTAAATGGAACATTGAAAATTTTGACGAGTTGTTTAAACAAGAAAAAAATGTTCAATGGGCATCATTGCTAAATACCATCAATGGCATGGTGGCAATGCAGGTACAGTTAACCGGCGATGAAAACCACGATACCGGCATCGCTACCGTTAAACATACTAAGCCCATCAACAACCAAGACGATCTTTAATCGCTGCTCTAATCCCATTCTACATTTATTAAAAAGGCCAATCATATTATGATGATTGGCCTTAAATCTAATCGTAACTAGCTTACAAGTTATACCACTGGTGTTAGTTAATCAGTTCAATCAATTCATGGATGGTTTTCACTGCGACAATTTTAGCTCCAAGCCCTTCCATTGATTTATGGTAGTTACGGTAAGGAATAAAAATTTCAGTGAATCCATGTTGCGCCGCTTCTTTCACTCGTGGCACACCACTGTCTATTGGGCGCACATCACCATTAAGACTTAACTCACCCATGATGCAGGTTGTGCGTGGCACCACAAACTCATTTAAACTACTGAGTAATGCTGCCACTAATGCCAAATCAATACAGGTTTCTGATTCGTCAATTTTTAAGCCGCCGACAATATTGAAAAATGTATCGTGGAATATTTTGGTCTTAGCGTGTTTACGTAAAATACCGGTTAACATTTTTATTCTATTCATGTTTAAGCCAACACAGACCCGCTGTGGAAACTCACCTTCAGTTTCTGTGGTTAGACATTGAATTTCTAATAAAATATTACGGTTACCTTTACGAATACAGGTGATCGCAGAGCCTGATGACTCGGTGGTAGAACCCGATAAGAAAATTTCACTAGGGTTATCAACACTGAGCATACCGCGCTCTGTCATCCGGAAAATACCTACCGTATCTACATCACCAAAGCGGTTCTTATTGGCACGTAATGTTCGCACTTGACCATCATTGGTGTCGATATGCAGTAACGCATCGACAATGTGAACCAGTGTTTGTGGCCCTGCAATTTCGTTATTTTTATTCACATGCGCAATCAAAAACATGGTGACATTGTTTTGTTTACAATATTGCGTCAGCGCTTGTGCGGCGGTTTTTACTTGTGATGGTGAACCTGGACTACCATTGGCTAATTCTGTTGATACTGCCTGAATCGAGTCAATAACCGCAAATTTGATCTGTTTTGCCTCTAACTCAGCGATGATCGCTTCAACACTGGTTTCAGCCATCAGGTATAAATTATCTTCATTACAGGTTAACTTTAAGCGATTAACACGGTTTTTAAACTGTGATAGTGATTCTTCCGCGGTACAGTACAGTGATGGCATCAGCTTAGACATTCGCGCGACTAAATCGGATAACAAGGTGGTTTTACCCGCACCAGGATCACCTGAAATAATGTTCACCGAGCCGGTGGTTAGTCCACCACACAACACTCGATCCAGTTCACCAATACCGGTTAACATTTTTTGAGCATCAACAGCTTCAACTTCATGCAGCTTTTTAGAGCCACCACCAGCAATGCCAGCATAGCCTGACAAGCTTGAACGAGCAGAGGTTACACCTCCAGTTTTGGTGTTAGGAATCGTAAATTCAGTAATGGTATTCCATGATTTACACCCCGAGCATTGCCCTTGCCAACGCGCAAAGTCCATTCCACAGTCGCTACATACATACGCTCGTTTTGCTGCTTTTGCCATTCTAGTTCCTACATCACTCATTATTCAAAATTGCTAATCAGATTAGCGTCAAGAATTTATCAAATAACGACAAATATATGTCAGTTAACACTAAACTTTTTTATGTTGTGACCGATAAATATACCCAGCCACTCATTAATAGACCTATCCATGCATCTCGACGATTATAAAGCCCTGATTGAACAATTATTGCCAATCTATAACCAGCCTGATTTTGAGCCCATGTTTACATTATTAACTGAGCACGAAACGGGGCCTGCACGGCTACAAATAAAAATGGAAATCAATCGTTTGATGGCCCCATGCAATAAAATTATTGATCTTCGAGGGCGGGTTAAAGGTCAGTGTCGCCAGTATGCATTTAATGGTTATAACCATTGGTTAGATGATGTCGCTATCAATATTTATCATCACCGCAGTCGTGTGTTTGGCGGTCAGTATTGTTATGGGCTTTACGAAGAGTTGATTAATACCCATAACAATTTTCGTATTATCCACCAACAACAGCAACAAAAACAGCCACCAGTAGAGGCAGCAACAACAGACACTCAATATAGTTTATTCCAAGCGAAACTGATTCGATTTGGATACTACCTTAGCCGTGAAGAAAACAGGCTCAGTATCGCGACCCCAATCGCATTAACATTAGCCAATAACCAACAAGTGCTGGCAACAACGGTCGATCTTTCTCTGTCTGGGGCTAAATGTAAAGTGCCAGCGGCGTTTGATTACCAACTTGGTCAAACGATTACCGCTTCGTTTCCACAACTGGCACAACAATACCAAGATGCTCGCCTTAACCAAAGTCATCACTATCGTATTTTAGGCATTGATGATATTCAAGATAACGACAGTATTAAATGGTTGCGCTTATTAGCATTAACTGACAATGCAGCGTTACAGGCGATTATTAAGCATGATCAGCATCAATCATTAAGTCGCAATAACCATGACGATAAGATTATTCAATTACGTACGCAAGGATTTGAGCATTGTTACCTTAAGCATACGACAACGATGCCATTATTTTTTGCTGGAACGAACCTCAAATACAGCTTGTTAACCGATCATAATCAACACCAATGGCAATATTGGCATGATGAACGTAACCAGCCAGTAATTAATCATCTGCTATCAGCCTCTCGTATCAGTAACCTCGGTCTCAGTAAGGTTTCACAAACCAGCACCTTAATTTATAGCTTCTTTCATGAGCATCAAGGCCAACGTTATTTTTATTCTGCAGCATTACCTGAAATGACACGTCAACAGCGGCTATTATTTTGGCAGGTTGGTGCAAAACGTCAAAGTTGGCGCGTAATGCGATTAACACTTTACCCTTTAACTGCTAACGATATTCAAGCATTAGCTCAATTGACACCAGAAATGATGCCATGTTGTCAGGACTTATCTCATATTGGTACTTTGCAAGATTTAACCCACTCGCAAGTCCAACCGGATTATCTTGCTGGCGCTGCGTCAACGTTAATGGCTCAAGAGTTACATCAATTCCGTCATCCTCGTAACCCGATTAGCCAAGCAGAAGCGATCCACTTTGATCCTAAACCACTGCGCAGTGAATCTCGATTTCAATATCAAACAACCATCACTCTTCAACAAGACAATGGTGCGATCAGCGGTCATTCAATTGATTTTTCCAGCCGTGGACTGAATATTAATTTAGATCAACCACTACGCTGTAAACAAGGTGATACCGTGATCATTGGATTTACCGATTTAGCCCGCAGCACTAAAAATAGTATTTTAAAAAGAATGCCCTACCAGGTTATTCGCACTAGCCCTAATGGCAAAAATATTCAATTAACAACCATTGAAAATGACGACGGTTTATTAGGCGGACAATTTCTACAAACGTTAATTGCCTCTAACCTCGAAAAGTTACCCGTGTGTAAAGAGCCGCAACCCTCGACGGCGATGTTATTTGCGATGCATCAAATGTTGCTGACTCGATTGCATTGTTTGCCTTATTTCGCTGAAAAAGTTGACCATAAAATCAAGGTCAAAGCGATTGGATCCAATTTTCCATTGTCACCACTGGCAACCATACTCCACCAGCTAAGTGATAATGAACGCTGTGATCTGGATATTATTTTCAAACAACGAGTGAAACAATTACTCGCCGATCCAATGCGACCGCGAGACAAACAGCCCCCTCCCGTTATTCATGAATTATATTTAGCGATTGAGATTAAAGATAATAAAGTGCACCAGGTTGATACGAAGCTACGCCAGGATTTTGATGATGTTGCCAGCCAACGCGCATATATTGAGCAGGCTCGTCAACACGGCGACTTATTTGTATTGCGGATCACTGCATTGCCCGTGTTGAATCCACTGACGATCTTAATTGGTGAAAAACTGAGTAAATTAGCACGCTTAACATTGCATCGAGCGCGAGCATTAGAAATGGAGTTCACGTCATTGATAGGTTGTGGTGAAATTTTAGATATTACCGATGAAGTGTTAATTCGGCTTGAAATTCATTAATGTGATTAACCATTCGCACCGATTACAAGGTGCGAATGCTGCATCAAACCTACCAAGCTAACCGTTGTTCGGCGAGGGATGCTGATAAGATACAAATTACCGCCCCTAAATCAGCATGACGAATAGCCACATTGGCCTGTTGTTCAACCACAGGTTTAGCATGATAAGCAATGCCAAGCCCTGCAATTTCCATCATCAGTAAATCGTTAGCACCATCACCTACAGCAACGGTATTATGCGGTTCAATATCAAACTCTTCGGCTAATGCCAATAATATATCTGCTTTAGCTTTGGCATCAACCACTTTGCCAATCACCTTACCAGTTAACTTACCGTCAATAATTTCAAGCGTATTGGAAGTTGCTGATACCAAATTAAATTGCTGCTGTAGATGATCGGAAAAATAACTAAATCCGCCAGAAGCGATCGCCACTTGCCAACCATAATGGTGCAAGGTGGCAATTAATTGAGGTAACTCAGCCATTAACGGCAGCTGATCGCGAACTTGGGTTAAAATCGCTTCATCTGCGCCAGCTAACGCAGCTACGCGTTGGCGTAAACTCTGCTCAAAGTCTAATTCACCCGACATCGCTCGCTCTGTAACCGCAGCCACTTCTTCACCAACCCCAGCAAGTTTGGCGATTTCGTCAATACACTCAATCTCAATCGCAGTTGAGTCCATGTCTAATACCACGACCCCTGGCATTGATAAATCAGGAATATCGCTCACATAAGCAAAGTCTAATTGTTGTTCAATCACTTTTTGCTGTTGATCTAACGAGAGCTCACTGGCAATTAAAATGGCATCATAGGCACCCACTTTCCAAGCTGCGACAATATCAATAGCACTCAAACCAACATCATTAATCGCCTCAATATTATCAGTGGTAATTTGCTTACCATAGACTAACCAATTTGCTTGGCGCTTACTGGTATTAGTGACAGATAAAATCTCGGGAAAGCGTTTAAACAAGGTCGGGTGTTTGTTGATTTTGAGTACGTTCGCAACGTCCATTATGTCATCCTTAACAATTTGATTACTATAAACCTAACGATTGTACTCATGAAGAGCAAGTCCAATTGTAAAATGACAGTTATATCACTAACCACAAAAAGCTTTTTACACTTATAAAATCAATAGCTTGTGAAAAGTCTCTTTTCAAATCATCATCAGCACTTATTTGTTAACAAAGTTTAACAATTACCTGGCGGTGAAATAATCATCTCTTATTTTTTTAGTGTAGAATAACCATCATCGAAGTAATCGAGAGCTATCAATGATCCAATGGAACACCAAACGGTGGCAACGTCAGCGACTGCATAAAGCCGTTATAGTGCTAATATGCCTATTAACATTTATTGGTATCCTTCAATATGGCGCTTCCCTTAGCCAACAAAACTACCAATTGCTAAGTGAGCAAACTCAAACCTTATCACAAATTATTGTGCGCCAAGCAGCTCAAAATGCAGCACTAGATATTGAAAATAAAGACCAAGATCAGCTGCAATTATTAGTGCAGAATTTAGCCACTGAGCCATTAATATTGGATGCTAGCATTTATAATCTTGAGGGAGTGGTGTTAGCCAAAACTAAAGCCGCAATGCCATTAGAACAATTAACTGGGCTGTCGACGCCACTGGCAATGGCGAGTATCGGTCGTCAACAAATTGCAGAGCCTGTATTGCTCAATGACCATATTATTGGCTTTATGCGGATCACGCTCGAACACGATAAATTACTGACTCATGCTTACGCTAAAATGGCGACCATGACCGCTATTATTCGAGGTTTAGTGATCGCAGCATTGATTCTAGGCGGGTTATTGATGTTGGTCTTTAGCCGTCAGCATTACCAAGGGCATTTTCCATTCCTGCGTAATCAGCCCTAATAACAGTAATTAGTGGCCATAAAAAAGCGGCAACAGTTTGCACTGTTACCGCTTTTTTTATTCAACGTCGATTACTCAGCATCACCAAGTAATACTGATTCTAATGCGATCTCAATCATCTCATTGAAGGTTAATTGACGCTCTTCAGAGGTTGTTGCTTCACCGCGTAGAATATGGTCAGAAACAGTACAGATAGTCAGTGCTTTAGCACCAAACTCTGCCGCTACGCCGTAGATACCAGCCGCTTCCATTTCAACACCAACAATGCCGTACTTATCCATTGTTTTGAAGAAATCAAAATCTGGGTTGTAGAACAAATCAGCAGAGAAGATATTACCGACTTTAACTGGAATACCTTTTGCTTTTGCTGCATCTACTGCATTTTGTACCATACCGAAGTCAGCAATTGCTGCGAAGTCATGGCCACCAAAACGGATGCGGTTTACTTTAGAATCTGTTGATGCACCCATGCCGATAACAACATCACGTAATTTAACGTCATCACGTACAGCACCACAACTACCAACACGGATAATTTTCTTCACGCCAAAGTCTTTAATTAACTCTGTCGCATAGATAGAACAAGAAGGAATACCCATACCGTGGCCCATAACAGAGATCTTACGACCTTTGTAAGTACCAGTGAAACCAAGCATGCTACGTACATTACATACTTCAGTCACATTCTCTAGGAATGTTTCTGCGATAAACTTAGCACGTAGTGGATCACCAGGCATCAGCACGACATCTGCAAAATCACCCATTTCAGCATTAATATGTGGAGTAGCCATCGTTATATCCTTTTGTTAATTGAATCAGTTATCAGTAACGCTAGCATTTGCTTTAAAACACACCTTACTCATAACCAATAATCGCTATCATATAAACAACCACATTTTTATACTAATCAAGGCGATTAATCCAATGATTCCTCGCCTTGATGATCAGAATAATAGTTGTTTATTCGTATTTATAGAAACGACTTACCGTAAGCCATATCAGAGGTACCAAAATGCTCAGCAAGGCTTTGGCCAATATCAGCAAATGTTTCACGACGGCCTAATGAACCCGCCTTCACTTTTGGTCCAGTTACAATCACTGGAATATGCTCGCGAGTATGATCTGTACCCGGCCATGTTGGATCACAACCATGGTCAGCAGTAATAATTAGCACATCATCTTCTTTTAGCAAGGCTAAGATTTCAGGTAAGCGACGGTCAAAGTACTCTAACGCTGCTGCATAACCTGCAACATTACGGCGGTGACCATATGCTGAGTCAAAATCAACGAAGTTAGTAAATACGATGCTGTTATCACCCGCCTCATCAATTTGCGCTAACGTTGCGTCAAACAATGCTGGAATACCGGTTGCTTTTACTTTACGAGAAATACCACAGCCCGCATAGATATCAGAAATCTTACCAATAGAAATTACTTCACCTTGCTTTTCTTCAACCAACTTTTGCAAAACAGTTGCTGCAGGTGGCTCAAGAGACAAGTCGCGACGGTTACCCGTACGTTCAAACTGACCTTTACCAGCACCAGTAAATGGACGCGCAATAACACGACCAATATTGTAATCTTCTAGCTCTTCACGAGCGATATGACAAAGTTCCATCAATTTATCAAGACCGTAAGTCTCTTCATGACATGCAATTTGGAATACAGAGTCAGCAGATGTATAGAAAATTGGTTTACCTGTTTGCATGTGCTCTTCACCCAAGTCATCCAGTACTTGAGTACCAGATGCATGGCAGTTACCTAAGTAACCATCTAAGCCTGCACGTGCAAGAATGCGATCAGTTAATTCTTTAGGGAAGCTATTGGTTTTATCACTGAAGTAGCCCCAATCAAACAATACTGGTACACCTGCAATTTCCCAGTGACCAGAAGGGGTATCTTTTCCTGATGAAATTTCTTTCGCGTGGCCGTAAGCACCTACGATTTCAACGTCACTGTCCATACCTTCAGGAAAACTACCACATGATTCTTCACAGGCTTTTGCTAAACCTAGTTTGGTTAGGTTAGGCAAATGTAGCGCGCCACTACGATCACCATTATTAGCTTCGCCGCGCGCACATGCTGCCGCAATATGGCCAAGGGTATTTGCGCCTACATCACCGAAATCAACCGCATCTTCTGTCGCGCCGATACCAAAAGAATCTAAAACTAAAATAATTGAACGTTTCATTTTTGCTCCGTTATACATCTTGTTTGCCAATGCGACGGTATACTTCCGGGGTTGCTTCTGACGTTGTATCTGCAACGGTAATATTAGCTCGTACTGCCTTCGCAGCGTCTTGCCATTGCGCTTCAGTGCGCGCATGTACCATTGCTAGTGGCGTATCTGCATACACTTCATCACCAAGACGAATCATATTTGATAGACCCACAGCATAATCGATGTTATCGCTAGCGACACGACGTCCCCCCCCCATGCCAACAACAGCCATACCTAAACCACGGGTATCCATTGCAGTTGCAAAGCCGGTTGTTTCAGCAAATACAGGTTTAATAATCTCTGCTTTATCAAGATAGTTATCATAATTATCGATAAAATCAGTTGGACCACCAAGACCTGCAACCATTTTGCCAAAACGTTCTGCTGCTTGACCATTATCTAACACTGCTTGAAGTTTGGCACGTGCTTGCGGTAAATCTGATGCAAGTTTACTGATAACTAACATTTCAGCACACAATGCCATTGTTACTTCATATAGACGCGGATTACGGTATTCACCCGTTAAAAACTGTACTGCTTCACGTACTTCAAGCGCATTACCTGCTGTTGATGCCAATACTTGGTTCATGTCAGTCAATAACGCTGATGTACATGTACCTGCACCATTAGCAACCGCCACAATTGATTTTGCTAACTCTTCTGATGCTGCATAAGTTGGCATAAATGCGCCAGAGCCTACTTTTACATCCATCACTAAGTAATCTAAACCTGCCGCTAATTTTTTAGACAAAATAGACGCGGTGATCAATGAAATATTATCAACCGTTGCGGTTACATCACGGGTTGCGTACACACGTTTATCAGCAGGAGCTAAATCACCTGTTTGACCGATAATTGCCACACCCGCTTCTTTAGTTACTTTACCGAACACTTCATTGCTTGGCGTAATGTTATAACCTGGAATCGATTCCAACTTATCTAATGTACCGCCAGTATGACCAAGACCACGACCTGAAATCATTGGTACATAGCCACCACATGCCGCTACCATAGCGCCCAGCATTAAAGAGGTCACATCACCCACACCACCGGTTGAGTGCTTATCCACAATTGGACCATCGAAGTTCATATGGCCCCAATCAATCACCATACCAGAATCACGCATTGCACAGGTTAATGCGACCCGCTCATCCATAGTCATATCATTAAAATAAACCGCCATTGCAAATGCTGCGATTTGACCTTCAGAGACAGTGTTCTTCGCTACACCTTGAATGAAAAAATTAATTTCATCTGCTGTTAAAGCAATATTGTCGCGTTTTTTACGAATAATTTCTTGAGGTAAGTACATGACGATCCTCTTACTGATATCGATTTCAATGGGGAAAATTAATTATCTAGCGGTCAAATTACGCTATTAAGTAACCAAAATTTGCTTGCAAAAATCCGTCACTGATGACTAAACATCATTGATAAATACGGTTAAATAACCTAGATAATTGTCACTAATATAAAAATAATTAGTGTTAAGAAATAATAAGGTGGCATGACGCCACCTTATTCAAAGACGCTTAGTAGCCGCCTTGTGCTGCTTGCTCGCCTTCACCTAATGTGTGAAGTAAGTTAGCAAGTAGGCTTGATGCACCGAAACGGTAATGACGGCTATCTGCCCACTCATCACCAAGAATAGTGTTAGCCATTGCTAAGTATTGTTGTGCATCTTCAGCAGTACGCACACCACCAGCAGGCTTAAAGCCAACTGTTTTTTCTACGCCCATGTCTTTAATCACATTTAGCATGATTTCAGCATATTCAGGTGTTGCGTTTACTGGCACTTTACCTGTTGATGTTTTAATGAAATCAGCACCGGCATTGATACAAATTTCAGATGCTTGCTTAATAAGTGCTTCAGTTTTTAGCTCACCCGTTTCGATGATAACTTTTAGTAGTACGTTATCGCCACATGCTGCTTTACATTGCTTAACAAGCTCAAAGCCTACTTCTGCATTGCCAGCCATTAGCGCGCGGTATGGGAATACTACGTCTACTTCATCTGCGCCGTAAGCTACAGCTGCTTTCGTTTCAGCAACAGCGATCTCAATGTCGTCGTTACCGTGTGGAAAGTTAGTCACGGTTGCAATACGTACATCTGGTGTACCTTGTTCACGTAGCTGCTTTTTAGCAACAGGAATAAAACGTGGGTAGATACATACTGCGGCAGTGTTACCAACAACTGTTTTTGCGTTCTTACACAGTGCGATCACTTTTTCATCAGTGTCGTCTTCATTCAATGTTGTAAGATCCATTAATTTTAATGCACGTAATGCCGCAGCTTTTAAATCGCTCATGACTCTCTCCAGTCGTAATGTTTGATCGAGATAGCATCAATAATACTATCTGAATACTCGATATGAATTCAGCAGTGAACTCATCAATTTCACTGCGATGCAACGACATTAATTATCGCTGTCATCTATGAGCGGACGTTGTTCCTTGAAGACCCAGTTATCAATTAACTTGATAGTGGTTGCTATCCTTAGCACCGCGCGTGCGACCTAAAACAAAGTTTCGTTGATCAACTCGTTTAGGTTTTACTTAACTTATAATATCAACTCAACCACGACTCGACCATTAAACTCGTGTTTCCTGTGGTGGATAATATGTTTACTGAAATAAAAACTGCTATCGTAACTCATGCAACTTGATCATAAAAAAAGCCATTTATTGCATAAGTTATTATTAATGATGCAAATAACAGCCATAATTTATTATCAATAACAACACTACTGTTTCTATCAGAGAATAATAACAGAGTGAAGATTTAGAAAGGCGAACGCAATCGATTTTATTACATTAAATTCGGTTAATTGCACTTAAACCCATAGCAGCGTAACCGTCTAACAAAAAAAAACGCCACCGCTAATGCGGTGGCGCTAATAATAGTGTGTTATTTGTTGCTGACGGTGCTATTACGCTGCAAGAGTAATAAATAGACCAGCAATCGTTGCAGACATAAGGTTAGATAACGTACCTGCTGCCACAGCTTTCATACCAAAGCGAGCGATTTCAGCACGACGCGTTGGTGCAAGACTACCAATACCACCCAGTAGAATAGCGACTGAAGATAGGTTAGCGAAACCACACAATGCAAATGAGATGATTGCTTTAGTCTTATCAGACATTACCGCACCAGTCTCCGCTACTAACATACCGCCGTCAGCCACATCTTTCAGGTAAGGGGCAAAGTTTAGGTAAGCAACGAATTCGTTAACAACAATCTTTTGACCGATGAATGAACCAGCAAGTTGTGCTTCGCCCCATGGCACACCAATTAGGAATGCTAGTGGTGAGAAGATGTAACCTAGAATTAATTCTAGTGTTAACTGAGGCATACCGAACCAACCACCGATACCACCTAACATGCCGTTTACTAATGCGATTAGACCGATGAATGCAAGTAGCATTGCGCCAACGTTTAGTGCCAGTTGCATACCTGATGATGCACCCGCAGCTGCCGCATCAAAAATGTTTGCTGGTTTTTCTTCAGCTTCATCACCGTTGTCAGCTAGCTGTTCAATTGGCTGCTCTGTTTCAGGCTTGATAATTTTTGCAAATAATAGACCACCAGGTGCTGCCATGAATGACGCAGCAATCAAGTACTCTAGTGGTACACCCATTTGTGCGTAACCTGCTAATACACCACCAGCAACTGATGCCAAACCGCCACACATTACTGCAAATAGCTCAGACTGAGTCATCTTAGGTACGAATGGACGAATAACTAATGGTGCTTCTGTTTGACCAACAAAGATATTTGCTGTTGCAGACATTGATTCTGCATGTGATGTACCCAGTACTTTACGTAGTCCGCCACCAAGAATGTTGATAACAACCTGCATAACACCTAAGTAGTAAAGCACGCTAATAAGAGCAGAGAAGAACACGATAACAGGCAGAACACGTAAAGCGAAAACAAAACCGCCACCGCCAAACAGCTCAAACATCTTGTTTGAAGTCAGACCGCCAAATAAGAAGTTAATACCGTCATTACCGTAAGCAATAACGTTAGCAACTGCTTGTGACATACCGTACAGCACATCACGGCCTACAGGTACATAAAGTACAAATGCACCCAACAGGAATTGGATAGCAAATGCGCCACCAACAGTACGTAGATTGATCGCTTTACGGTTATCAGAAAGTAGTACAGCAATTAGTAGCAGTACCACCATCCCAACAAGGCTCATTAGCAGGCTCATGATTTATGGAATCCTATAGTTAAGTTTTGGCGTCTTGACAGTTCGGCTCTTTAAGAGTTGGCGCATTATACTCATGGAGCTCGAGATGATGTAATGCCAAGATCACAATTTATGAGGAAAATTTATGAATTAGAATCCGCTATTGTGATCGTTATCACAAATAATTCACTGTAATATGCAAACGATTAGCGCAATCGTTTGGCTTTGGCAGCAAAATCACACCTTAATTTGAAATAATTCAGTCGTTGTTAAGGTTGTGACCTGTGCTACGTGCGCATATGTCTCACCTCGAAGTTGAGCTAATACCGTCACAATATCAACTAAACGCTCGGGTCGATTCGGTTGACCTTGATAGCCTGCAATAGGCATATCTGGAGCATCAGTTTCCAATAACAACGCAGATAACGGTAATTTGGTCATAGTAGCGCGAGTTTTCTGCGCTCGACTATAAGTAATTGTGCCACCAACGCCGATTTTGATACCGAGATCAACTAGCTGAGTCGCTTGTTGGTAACTACCACTAAAACCATGATAAACACCTCCCGCTTTTGGTAACTGCTGGCGCAATAACTGCACTAGTTCAGGAAACGCTTTACGGCAATGTAATATCACGGGTAATTGATATTGATTCGCCAATATCAACTGTGCTCGTAGCCATTCAAGTTGTTGGTCGCGATTAACATTTGCGACCGCAAAATCTAATCCGCACTCACCAACGGCGACACAACGATAATCATCTCTAGCATGAGCAAGCTCAGTGGTTAACTCACTAACAACCTCGGCACTATGCTGATGGCTAAAAAAAGGATGGATCCCTAAGCCATAATACAAACCTGAAAATTGCTGACATAAGCCTGCAACTGTCCCCCAATTGCGATTGCCGACAGTTGGAATAACCATCGCTTTTACGCCAGCTTGCTGGGCTTGTGTCCACGCTTGAGCTGGATTTTCAGCAAAAGGGGCAAAATCAAAATGGCAGTGACTGTCAATGAACACTGAATTTTTGCACACTACAGGCATAGTTTTAATCTCTATCAAGGCAGGTATTGTGGCTATTATTACTCAAATTCAATCTCAAATACGCCATTCTTTATCTTTGTGAGTAATTCTCCTGTGGCTAGATTGAGTCTAAAGGTAAAATCAGCGACAATAGCGAATAACGCACTCCATTCAAAAAGAACATGCTAATGTCGCAAACACTGTTTCAAGGCGAAGTATCGAAACGTCGTACTTTCGCTATTATCTCCCACCCCGATGCGGGTAAAACCACCATTACTGAAAAAGTATTGTTGTTCGGAAACGCGATCCAAAAAGCGGGTACCGTAAAAGGTCGTGGCTCTAACCAGCATGCAAAATCTGACTGGATGGAGATGGAAAAAGAACGTGGTATCTCGGTAACTACATCGGTAATGCAGTTTCCTTACAATGCTTGTTTGGTTAACTTGCTTGATACTCCAGGACACGAAGACTTCTCAGAAGATACTTACCGTACCCTAACCGCGGTTGACTCCTGTCTTATGGTTATCGATGCCGCAAAAGGTGTCGAAGATCGTACTCGTAAGCTAATGGAAGTTACTCGTCTACGTGACACACCTATCGTTACCTTCATGAACAAATTGGACCGTGAAACACGTGATCCAATGGAACTACTAGATGAAGTTGAAGTTGAACTAGGTATGGCATGTGCTCCTATCTCATGGCCAATTGGTTGTGGTAAAGAGTTCAAAGGTGTTTACCATATTCACCGTGATGAAACGATTCTGTACAGCACAGGTCAAGGCCACACTATTCAAGAGCAACGCATCATTAAAGGCTTAGATAATCCCGAGCTTGATGTTGCAATCGGTAACGATTTAGCGGCCAATTTACGTGAAGAGCTAGAGCTGGTGATCGGCGCATCTAATGAGTTTGATCTTGAGCTATTTTTAGCCGGTGAACTAACACCAGTATTCTTTGGTACTGCACTGGGTAACTTTGGTGTTGATCATATGCTTGATGGCTTAACTGAGTGGGCTCCGGCACCATTACCTCGCCAAGCAAATACTCGTGAAGTAGAAGCGACAGAAGAGAAATTCTCAGGCTTTGTATTTAAGATCCAAGCTAACATGGATCCTAAGCACCGTGACCGTATTGCATTTATGCGTATTGTATCTGGTACTTACAATCAAGGTATGAAGATGAACCATGTTCGTACCGGCAAAAGCGTCAGTATTTCTGATGCGGTAACGTTTATGGCGGGTGACCGTTCACGTGCTGAAGTTGCTTATGCTGGTGATATTATTGGTTTACACAACCACGGTACCATTCAAATTGGTGATACCTTCACTCAAGGTGAGAGCCTTAAGTTTGCCGGTATTCCAAACTTTGCGCCTGAATTATTCCGTCGCATTCGTCTAAAAGATCCACTTAAACAAAAGCAATTGCTAAAAGGCTTAGTGCAACTTTCAGAAGAAGGTGCTGTACAAGTATTCCGTCCGCTACAAAACAACGATCTGATCGTAGGTGCGGTAGGTGTGCTTCAGTTTGATGTGGTTGTTGCCCGTCTTAAAGCTGAATATAACGTTGAAGCGATTTATGAAGGCGTTAACGTTGCCACTGCGCGCTGGGTTGAATGTGATGATGTTAAGAAACTTGAAGAATTCAAGCGTAAGAACCAATCTCATCTTGCACTAGATGGTGGTGATAACTTATCTTACATCGCGCCAACCATGGTTAATCTTAACCTTGCCAAAGAGCGTTTCCCTGAAGGTGATTTCCGCGCCACTCGTGAGCACTAATCCCCTAACAGGTTACTACTAATACCAAAAAGGCCGTATTCATCTGAATACGGCCTTTTTATTGGTCTTTATTTATAGCTACTTTATAAGTAATTTAGCTAAAAGGCATAAACATATACGCCATGATCAATGCATCTTCACGACCATCGACGGCTGGGTAATAGCCAACGCGGCGATTAGTTTCATTAAATCCAGTTGCTTCATAAAGCTTGTATGCGCCGAGATTACTTTCGCGTACTTCTAACCAAATTTCTTCTGCTTGCTTGGCTTCTAATTCATCAATAAAACCATTGAGTAATAATTTACCGTAGCCTTTACGTTGCTGAGCAGGATCAATGGCAATATTTAATAAGGTGCCTTCCCCTGCAACCAATTGTCCAAAGCAATAACCGACCACTTGCTCGTCAACCACTAATACATAGTTCGCGGCAATGCGGTTAGGCTCTTTACGGATCATCGATTCTGCCCATGGAAAGGTATTGGCAGCTTGTTCAATGCGCCAAACATCATCAGTATGGTGTGGTTCTAATGGAATAATTTTATGCGTCATAACTACAAATCTGTTGCCATAATGCCTTCTTTGACGAGGGATCATTATGCATAAGTTTTAATGAGGCCGAATTCAGTACCTGACAACCTGTAGGGTGCGCCCCTTGGCAACCCGCAAACCAACACCACGTTAAATGGTGCGCTGCGATTTGATCAAGTGCCGATAGCGGCAAGGATAATGCTTGTTCTGGGGTTAATTTCATACTTGATAAAATCCGCCCAAACAACCAAGCATCATGCTCATCCAATTCCTCTGCCGCAATAAAAAGCAGCTTACACTCAGCGGGTAGATTGATCACAGGCAGCACTTGATTAGGAAAAAGCTCAGGCTTTCGCACTTGCCAATAAGTGATCCCCATTTCCTGTAACACCTGAATATCGCGTTGCTTCATATCCTACCTGCTATGGAATATAAATGGAGACTGATCCTAGCAAATCCGTACTGCTTTGTACTCATAAACTATCATCTTCTGTTCCTAATGGCTTAAAAACAACAATGCCGACATGATGTCGGCATTGTATTTACTCATCAATCATTAAACTGAAAACTTAGTCATGGTAGCGCTGAGCTAATGCATCTGCAGCAACCATTGCTTGGTAAACGCGATCAGCATTTACTTTAACCGCCATATTGCACATAGTGTCACCTTCAGCGCAGGCAATTTCAGCCACTTGACGCCATTCAGATTCCACCATTGCTTCAATACCAAAATCAGCCAATGTTAATGGTAAGCCTGCTGTTTTCATCACGTAAATAACGTTTTCAATTTCTTCAGCATCGGCTTTTTCAAGCACTAATTGAGTGAGCAAACCAAACGCTACTTTCTCACCATGTTGAATATGATGTAGTTGCGGTAATGATGACATACCGTTGCTGATCGCGTGTGCAGCCGCTAAACCGCCCGATTCAGCACCGATACCGCTTAAGTAAATAGTCGCTTCAACCATTTCCTCTAATGCTGGAGTCACCACATGGCGACGCGCGGCATCCATTGCCATTTCTACGTTTTCAACAATCAATTCATAGCACATCAATGCCATACCCAGACCGGTACGTGATACCCGTTTTTGAACAAGGTTTAAACCGTCAGCATAACAGCATGCACGTGCTTCAAAGAAAGTCGCTAGCGCATCACCAATACCTGCAGCAAAGAACTTGGTTGGCGCGGCGGCAATAATTCCGGTATCGGCAATAACAGCATCGGGGTTTTGTGGTAGGAATAAGTAACGGTCAAATTCACCATCATCTTTATATACGACTGATAACGCAGTACAAGGTGCATCTGTAGAAGCAATGGTTGGAAAAATAATCACCGGAATATGAGCAAAATGCGCCACAGCTTTAGCGACATCCATGGTTTTACCACCACCAATACCGACCACAACATTAGCGCCAATACGTTTAACTATCTCATGGATACGACCAATTTCAGTATCAGTGCATTCATATTGAAATTGTTCTGCATGAGCAGTAATACCCGCTTGTTGTAATACCGGCAAAGCGTCAGTTGTTACTTTATTAAGAATAAATTCATCGCAAATCAATAAGGCATTATTACCAAAATCTTTAATAAATCCATCCAACTGTGGTAACAGGTTTTGGCCGATAATAAACTTTTTAGGTGAGGTAATACTACGTGGGATCATTACTGCTATTCCTTAAAATTATTTATTAGCAATAAAATACCACCACTGAATATGAACCCAAATGACAAATAAAGAGTTCTTACTTCCCAATATTAAAACAATTACACTTACTTATTAATAACTTATGAACAGAAAGCAAAAAAGCCACAATCTGAGCTTAATCTCTGATTGCAGCTTTTTTTAATCGCGATAGGCTGAGTTTTTTACACTAGCGCATTAAACTCTTCGCAATATTCAACCAAACCTTGATGTTGTTGCATGCTGCCAGGAGCGATCTCTAGCACCATAAAAGTCTCTTCGGTTGCTGGCCAGCGACACGTTAACCCATGTTGTAAAGCCGCTTGATAACCCGCACGGTGATAATAATTAGGATCGCCTAATACCACCACCACTGGGTAATCAAAATCAGCTAACGTCGATTGTGCTTCTGCTAATAATGCCAAACCAACCCCTTGATGGCGGTGATCTTCACGCACAGCTAGCGGCGCAAGTCCTTGCCAGTTGGTTTCTTGCCCAGCCACTGTGACCGGGCTAAAGAAAGCATGGCCAATCACTTCACCGTCATCAGTACAAGCGACCAATGATAACGTGCGGCAACCATTTTCACGCAGACGCATCACTAAATTCGCTTCAGCGTCAGTCTCAAAAACAGTTTTTAATAATCGGTCTATCAATAAAATATCAGCAGGTGCTTCAGATCTAATGAGCATGTACTACCTCGTTCTCAATCACGTTAGCCTGCATTCCCTGATGAATAAAATCAGCTGATTGCTGTAACACAAATTTCACTGGAGCTGGCAGAGAATCGAGATCAATACTGTCCATCAAATTCTTTACTTCCAATCCCAGTTCGGTATCACCTTCAATACGAAGACGACGTTGAAAGAACAGTGTATCAGGATCTTCTTTACGGGCTGCAATTAATACTAAGTCATTACACTCACCACTAAAGCTCACATCATGATGCTCACAGTGTTCTGCAACCACTAGTTTTTCATCTTGATAGCTAATAAACCACTGCAATTCTAAATCGCGTACTTCCACTTTTAACCAGCGATCTTCAAGAAATTCAAAATCACCGTCTTCTAACGCTTCTTTAAAAACCATTGCTAAGCCATCTAGCATCATTTTCTTTTGAATAGCGAACGGGGTCAGTTTTGCAGGGACGCGTAATAATGCCGGGCCATGTTGAACCAATTTTTTTCTAAGTTGAGCAATCACTATGTGTATTCCTGTTTAAAATCGAACGCTAAAAATGAATTGTATGGCAATCTTGACCATTTGTTTTATGCCTTGAGTCAAAAAAAAGTAACTGCACCGCTAAAACTGAGCATTATTTTGTTAATAAACATTATATTTACCCCCACTAACATTTACACTGCAGATAGCTAAACTTCACCTTATCATTAATATTTCAATATAGCGTCAAGGATCAGACATTCATGCACCTAGAGCAACTTGACTATTGGTTTCCATTGCTGACAAATAAGAGTCCTTTCCTATTTGCTATTCTTGATGACCAGCACAACTATTGTCATGTTAATGATCGTTACTGTGATATCAGTGGTAAATCACAGCATCAATTGCTCGGTAGTAACGATATCGACACCCTCGGTAGTTATTATTACCAATGTTTAAAGCCCTATTATGATCGTGCTTTTAAAGGAGAAGTGATTGAGGCTGAAATTATCATTAATGACACCTCTCAGCACACCAGTTTGCATATCAGCCTGGCCCCATTAGCCAATAATGACGGTAATATCAGCCACATTATTTTACATTCGGTTGATACCTCAGAACGGCATATTCTGATTAATTCCTTACAAGAAGCAGAGCACCAGCTCAACCAACTGCAAAACTTAATGACTGATGGCATCTGTGTGGTTGAAAAAAACATCATCATGAATGCGAACCAACGGGCGGTTGAGTTACTCGCAATGACGTCAAAAAATTCACTACTGGGACAAACGCTGAGTAATGTATTGCTTGATAACAAACAACAGCCTTGTGACAGTAAACAGCTAGAGCACATCAGCCATAATGACAATCAGCATTATTATGCCGTCCATAGTGAGGATAATTCACCACTACTATTAGCCACTACTCCCATCACCATGATGGGTGAGACTGCGCTATTAATAAAACTCACCGCCGCCACCCGCACTGATGACCAACAGCATAAAATCGAACAACTGATGCAGCTTGATCCATTAACAGGGCTTTATAACCGCTATGGTTTTAGCCGCCAATTAGATCTGTTAATGAAAGCGAATACGCCGCTATTTATGCTGTATATCGACATTGATAACTTTAAAAATATCAATGATTCATTAGGGCACCATATTGGCGATAAAGTGCTGCAAGAAATTGCACAACGGCTGCAACAGCTACTGCCTAAAAATGCGCTCATTGGTCATTTAAGTGGCGATGAATTTGCGGTGCTGGTTGCTCATCCAGAGCATGAAAATAGCGGCGAAGTCATTGCAGAGCAGATCATTGCCTTAGTTAACCAACCTTTTGATTTACGCTATTTTAGTAAACACCTTGCTTGCTCAATTGGCATGGTTAAATCACCAGGTAATGGTCATGATGCACGGATGATGCTGCAAAATGCTGATACTGCGATGTATGAAGCCAAAGACCGCGGTCGAAATCGATTAGTGGTCTTCAGTGACGCCATGAGTAAAGAAGCTCGCATGCGTTTATGGCTTGAAATTGAACTTCAAAAAGCGCTGCAAAATAATGGACTCGAAGTATGGTATCAACCTAAGGTCAATGCTAAAAATTTTGAAATTGATGGCGCAGAAGCATTAGTTCGTTGGAAGCATCCTGTTGAAGGCTACATCAGTCCAGCGCAGTTTATTCCCGTCGCTGAACGCTCAGGTCTTATTGAACAATTAGGTCGAGTGGTGATGCGAGAAGTGTTTACCACCGTTAACCAATGGAAAAAACAACAGCTTTTAAAAGGCCGTGTCGCAATTAACTTATCATCCCAACAATTTGAAAACCCTAAGTTAATCAGTTTTGTCGAACAACTGCGCCAGCTAACCGGCATTAATGCGGCTGACTTTACCTTTGAGCTCACAGAAAGTACGGTAATGAGTGACGGTGAGCATACGATTCAGATGCTCAATGCCATTAAACAACAAGGATTTGCGTTATCTATTGATGACTTTGGTACTGGCTATTCTTCATTGTCTTATTTAGCCCGCTTTCCCCTTGATGAACTTAAAATTGATCGCGCATTTATTAAAGACATTGATACCATTCCCAAACAAATTACTCTGATTGAAAATATCATCAATTTAGGCAAATCACTTAACATGAGTGTGGTGGCTGAAGGGATTGAGACCCGTCAACAAGCAACACTACTGTCAAATCTTAATTGCGACTATATTCAAGGGTTTCATTTTCACCGTCCAATGCCGAAACAAGAACTTGAACAGCTGTTATTAAAGGAAAAGATTTATCTCAACGGTTGATATTCGTCTAAAAATGCGATCGTTTAGTAACAATTTTATTGTTTTATATCAACAAAACCTGCCTAGCATCAAGATCTCCAACAATAAACACTTTTACTATAATGGCATCGCTTTTATGCAAAGATTGGATAATAAAATAACATGGAGCTTCTTTGCCCAGCTGGCAATTTACCAGCATTAAAAACTGCTATTGATAATGGTGCAGATGCGGTTTATATCGGTTTTAAAGACGATACTAACGCTCGCCACTTTGCGGGTTTAAACTTCACAGATCGCAAACTTGAAAAAGCAGTGCAATATGTAAAAGATCATGATCGTAAATTACATGTTGCTTTAAACACTTTTGCCCATCCTGATGGTTTTAGTCGTTGGACCAAAGCCGTCGATAATGCCGCAGCCATGGGCGTGGATGCTCTGATTGTGGCTGATATCGGTGTGCTTGAATATGCAGCTACCACTTACCCTGATTTAGAATTGCATCTCTCAGTGCAAGCATCAGCAACCAACACTGCTGCGATTGAATTTTATCAACAAAACTTCAATATCAAGCGAGTAGTATTACCGCGCGTACTGTCGATACACCAAGTAAAGCAGTTAGCACGTAATACTGATATGCAACTAGAAGTTTTTGCTTTTGGTAGCTTGTGCATTATGTCTGAAGGTCGCTGTTATTTATCTTCTTACATGACAGGTGAATCACCCAATACTGTTGGTGCTTGTTCACCGGCTAAGTATGTTCGCTGGCAAGAAACGCCACAAGGGCTAGAATCACGCCTAAATGAAGTGCTGATTGATCGCTATGCTGCGGGCGAAAATGCCGGTTACCCAACCTTATGTAAAGGTCGATTTGATATCAACATCGAGGGTAATAACAAACGCTTTCATGCACTAGAAGAGCCTACGAGTCTTAATACATTAGAGATTCTACCTGAGCTGTTTAAAGCCAATATTGCATCGGTTAAAATTGAAGGCCGTCAACGTAGCCCTGCGTATGTTGAACAAGTGACTCGCACTTGGCGCGCTGCAATTGATCATTACTTAGCAAACCCTGAAGGCTACAGTGTTAATCCAGCCTGGAACGCATGCCTCGGTAATTTGTCTGAAGGTAAACAAACAACGTTAGGTGCATACCACCGTAAATGGCAATAAAGGATCATTAATGAAATATTCACTTGGGCCATTGCTTTACTTTTGGCCTCAGCATGATGTTGAAACGTTTTATCAACAAGCCAAACACAGCAACGTTGATGTGATTTATTTAGGGGAAACGGTGTGCTCTAAACGTCGAGCACTAAAACCTGCCCAATGGATCGATATCGCTAAAGAACTCGCAGCAAATGGCAAGCAGGTTGTGCTATCCACCATGGCACTGCTAGAAGCACCTAGCGAAGTCAACATCATGAAAAAATATATCGATAATGGCGACTTTATTGTTGAAGCTAACGATGTATCTGCAATTCAACTTGCCTCACAAAGCAAGGTGCCATTTGTGGTAGGGCCTGCGGTAAATTGCTATAACGCGCAGACGTTGAAGTTGTTTGCTAAACAAGGCATGACTCGTTGGTGTATGCCAGTTGAGCTGTCTCGTGATTGGTTACGTAACACGCTAACCGAGTGCGAAACACTTGGAATACGTCAACAATTTGAAACTGAAGTGTTCAGTTATGGCTACCTCCCTTTAGCTTACTCCGCACGCTGCTTTACTGCTCGTGCTGAAGATAAAGCCAAAGATGATTGCGAAACTTGCTGTATTAAGTATCCGCAAGGGATCACCGTTAACAGCCAAGAAGATCAAAAAATCTTCACCCTTAATGGAATTCAAACCCAATCTGGTTACTGCTATAACCTGATCAACGATTTGAAAGGCATGAAAGACATGGTGGATGTGGTTCGATTAAGCCCTATGGGACTTGATACCCTGACACTGATTGATGATTTCCGTGCTAATGAACAAGGTGATATTCGACACCCACTTGCTGATGGCCACCAATGTAATGGCTACTGGCATAACCTAGCCGGATTGGATATTCGCTAGAGGTTCGAGGTTCGTTTAGAATAAAAAATAGCCGCTAATCATAGCGGCTATTTTTATATAACATTATTATTGCTATGCCGTTGGAGGAGTTAACACTACAGGCGCTGCATTTTGCTCTGCGGTAAAAATACGATTTAATTCAAGTAATGATAATCGATGTTCAATAAATTCATACACATTGCCTGATAATGCCAATTTATAAAGCATGATCGCGGTTGAATAATCTTGCTGCTGTTGATAACGTTGAGCTAGATAGAAATACCCTTCCGTCAATCGTAGCGCTAATTGCTCGTTATCTTTACTCTGCTCGGCAATATCCGTTAAAAACTGCTCTTCACTGACTTCACCAAGATACATTCGCACAATCTGCCAGCCCCAATCTTTTTTATCACTCGCAGCATAACGCTGTTGAAGTAATATTTGTGCTTGCTGTGGCACTAATTTCAAATCATTGAGATACAGCCAGATCACACGATAAGGATCATTAATATCCTGCTGATAATGGGGTAATAAATCATCGTTAGCGAGCTCATAACGCTCACCGTAATACAATGCGATACCGCGATTACGATGTGCATAAGGATGATCTGGGGCTAAATCCAAGGTTGAATCAAATGACTCATAAGCTGAATCAAACATCCCCATTTGAGTAAATATCACCCCAGCAACATTAAATAAGTCTGGTTGATTTGGGTTTAATGTTAACGACTTATTAAAGTCTAACCGCGCTAAATCGCGTAAACCTAAGCTGTCATGCAGTAAACCACGATCATAATAAATGGTCGCTAATGTTGTTTGAGGAATATTTGGCTGCTGTAATATTTGCTCAATCCGTGCCAACTGAATCTGCTGCGGCAAACTAGGTTGATAAGGGATCGCCATTGGCGGATGGCTCCAGGTTGCAGGCATTGCCGAACATCCACTTAGTATCAATGCAGATGCAATTACAACATATTGAAGATGGCGTATTATCAACTCAGTTCTCCCTGTGACATCAATGGCGATCCAGCGCCTATGATAATATTTAGATCAAAAAAAAGGGGCTATTAAGCCCCTTTATATCATGATATTAGCAAAACGCTTAGCCTTGTGGCTGCTCGTCTTGTGCAGGAGCTGCGGCTGGCGCTTCTACTGCTTCTTTCATGCTTAGACGAATACGGCCTTGACGGTCGATTTCAAGAACTTTAACTTGAACTTCTTGACCCATCTGTAGGTAATCAGACACTTTCTCTACACGATCTTGTGAGATTTGAGAAATGTGAACTAGACCTTCTTTTGCACCGATAACTGATACAAACGCACCGAAGTCAACGATACGCATTACTTTACCAGTGTAAACACGGCCAACTTCAACGTCTGCAGTGATTTCTTCGATACGACGGATTGCTTCTTGTGCAGCAGTACCTTCAGTCGCAGCGATCTTCACTGTACCATCATCTTCGATTTCGATTGTAGTACCAGTTTCTTCAGTAAGTGCACGAATAACTGCACCACCTTTACCGATAACATCTTTGATCTTCTCTGGGTTGATCTTCATCATGTGAATGCGAGGAGCAAACTGAGAGATCTCTTCACGAGGAGAGTTAATTGCATTATCCATTACGCTAAGGATGTGCTTACGCGCGCCTTTAGCTTGGTTAAGTGCAATTTCCATGATCTCTTTAGTGATACCTTCAATCTTGATATCCATCTGAAGTGCTGTGATACCGTCGTCAGTACCCGCTACTTTAAAGTCCATGTCACCTAGGTGATCTTCGTCACCAAGGATGTCAGAAAGAACAACGAAGTCATTGCCTTCTTTAACAAGACCCATTGCGATACCCGCAACAGACGCTTTGATTGGCACACCAGCATCCATAAGTGCTAGTGACGTACCACATACAGAAGCCATTGAAGATGAACCGTTAGATTCAGTGATTTCTGATACTACACGTACTGTGTATGGGAATTCGTCAACAGATGGCATTACCGCTTGAATACCACGCTTCGCCAACTTACCGTGACCAATTTCACGACGCTTAGGTGAACCAACGAAACCAGTTTCACCTACACAGTATGGAGGGAAGTTGTAGTGAAGAAGGAAGTGATCTTTCTTCTCACCCATGATGCTATCAATGATTTGAGCATCACGTTGTGTACCCAATGTTGCAGTAACAAGTGCTTGAGTCTCACCACGTGTAAATAGTGAAGAACCGTGCGTACGTGGAAGTACACCAGTACGTACGTCTAGCGCACGAACCATGTCTTTTTCACGACCATCGATACGTGGGTGACCAGCAATGATACGGCCACGTACAACTGTCTTCTCTAGATCGTGGAAGATAGTGTGGATTTCTTTCGCGTTTGCATCAACATCTTCAGCAACAATCGCATCATTTACTTCAGCAGCAATCTCATGAATACGGTCGTAACGCGCCATTTTCTCTGTGATTTGGTAAGCTTCAACAAGCTTAGTTTCTGCAAGTTCTGCGATCTTAGCTTTAAGTGCTGTGTTCTCTGCAGGTGCAGTCCAATCCCAAGCAGGAGTCGCAACTTCAGCTGCAAACTCATTGATTGCATTGATAACAACTTGTTGTTGGTCGTGACCAAATACAACAGCTTGTAGCATTTGCTCTTCAGATAGACGGTCAGCTTCTGACTCAACCATCAATACTGCATCTTTAGTACCAGCAACAACAAGATCTAGACGGCTTGTTTCTAGCTCTTCATTGCTTGGGTTAAGAACGAATTGATCGTTAATGTAACCTACACGTGCTGCACCGATAGGACCATTGAATGGAATACCAGAGATAGCAAGTGCTGCAGAAGTACCAATCATTGTAACCATATCAGGGTTAACTGCAGGGTTTACAGAAACCACTGTTGCAATAACTTGTACTTCGTTTTTGAAATCGTCAGGGAATAACGGACGGATTGGACGGTCGATTAGACGTGCAGTCAGTGTTTCGCCTTCAGAAGGACGGCCTTCACGCTTGAAGAAACCACCAGGGATTTTACCTGCAGCGTATGTACGCTCTTGGTAGTTCACTGTTAGCGGGAAGAAGTCTTGGCCTTCTACTGCTGTTTTCTTACCAACAACAGAAACGAACACTGATGTGTCGTCCATGCTAACCATTACTGCAGCAGTCGCTTGACGTGCTATAACACCAGTCTCAAGAGTAACCGTGTGGTTACCGTACTGGAAAGTCTTTACGATAGGATTCACGTGAATTTCCTTAAATATATTCCGCTTTCTATTTGCAGGTCAATTATAACCAACACAAACATAAGCGTCATGTAATTGATGTCCACTTTGTTATGATTTCACGTATCGCGACTAATCAAAGCTCTCAGATAACGAAAACTTTTATTAGCCGCGACCTAAAGGTCGACGAAAACGACTCGCAAAGTCATAAATAGTGGAAATGTGCAGTTATTTACTCACCACCTATCATATCTCTGCCTCAGCATTCATACAACAAACTTGAGCTTAACTCCGGTACAGATAGTAGACGAAATTAGAAAAGATGACAGGAAGGCGAATCAATAATAGCGGTATTAGTAATAAAAAGAGCAGATAAAAAGAAAGGAGCCTAGGGCTCCTTTCTTAAAGCAATCTTAGCGACGTAGGCCTAGACGCTTGATCAAGTCTTGGTAACGATCTAGGTTCTTACCTTTAAGGTAATCTAGAAGCTTACGACGACGAGAAACCATACGTAGTAGACCGCGACGGCTGTGGTGGTCGTGCTTGTGGTTAGCAAAGTGACCTTGAAGGTGGTTGATTTGCGCTGTTAAAAGTGCAACCTGAACTTCAGGAGAACCAGTATCATTTTCACATTGTGCGTAATCTGCAACGATTGCTGCTTTAGTTTCTGCATTCAGAGACATAACTCATTCCTAATACAAGATGTTTTAATTTGTGCCGCCAATCTCTGATTCAGCCGACACCCAAGCCGCGGATTATACTGATCAGCGCTACGAACTACAAGCGAATAATTAACCAGCGTTATTTTTAATCTCAAGCAACTTATTTACCCTAATCAAGCTGATTAATGGTTAACGGTTAGTTGTGATTTGCTGGAGTCATTATTGCTGTTGTTCGTTTGCCATTACTCGCTTTGGTGCCAACATGCCTTTTGCATCAATGGTACCAACGCCAATAAATTCAGCACTATCCCCGACGGTTATACGCACTAATGTGCCTTCAACTGGAACAACTTCGGCAACGACAGGATTACCGTGTAGAACATGAACCGCAGCTTCTGCGGTGATATTCACTGCGGGTAAATCTTGTACTGCAGTATCAGTTGGTAATAATAACGCATCTAATACTGTGCCAGGTTCAACATCGTTAGCTTTAGCGTCATCAAGCATCGCTTGTAACTGCTCAATGGTTACCATGCGTTCATACGGGAAATTAGAAACACCAGTACGACGCAGCATAATAACGTGAGCACCACAACCAAGCATCTCCCCCAAGTCATCAACGATAGTACGAATATACGTCCCTTTTGATACATGAAGTTCCATTTCAACTTCATTGTTATCAAACCGCAATAGCTCAACCGAATACACCGTAATCTTACGCGACTCACGAGGAATTGAGATCCCTTCACGCGCGTATTCATACAATTTACGGCCTTGATATTTTAATGCTGAGTACATTGATGGAATTTGATCAGTCGTGCCACGAAAACGGTCGATGCATGCTTCAAGCTGATCGCGATCAACATTAACCTCACGGGTCTCAACCACTTCACCATCAGAATCTGAGGTATCAGTACGTTCACCTAATTTGGCGATCACACGATAACGTTTATCAGAATCTAATAAAAATTGTGAAAATTTGGTCGCTTCACCAAAACAAAGCGGTAACATGCCCGTCGCTAAAGGATCAAGCGCACCTGTATGGCCCGCTTTTTGTGCAAAAAAGATGCGTTTCACTTTTTGCAGGGTATCGTTAGAACTAATGCCGGTTGGTTTATCAACCAAGATCACACCGTTAATTGGACGACCTTTACGACGACGTGCCATGCTTACTCCTCGCCTTTTTCTACTTCGTCTTCATCACCACGACGATCTTCATCGTCACGTACCGCTTTTGATACTAGGTTAGAAATACGCATACCTTCAGTTAACGATTGGTCGAAAATGAAGTTAAGCTCAGGTGTCACACGTAGGCGAATCTCTTTACCTAGTAGTGAACGAATGTAAGGTGCCATTTCACGTAGTGCTGCTAAGCTACCTTCTGCAGTTTGCTCACCAATAGGAAAGAAAGTTACATAGATTTTGGCATAGTTCATATCACGCGATACATCAACACTTGAGATTGTTGTCATTGCGATCGCTGGATCTTTGATTTCACGCTGTAAAATCACGGCTAATTCTTTTTGTAGCTGTTGTGCTACACGTTGGGTACGGCTAAATTCTTTTGCCATTGTCTTGCTCTCTCTAAGAATAATGCTCTTGAAAGAATGGGGAGCCGAAGCTCCCCATTATCATTATTATGTTGAAAAACAACTATCTACACTGATTATTAGTCAAGTGTACGTTTGATTTCAATAATTTCGAATACTTCGATCTGGTCGCCAACGCGAACGTCGTTGTAGTTCTTAACGCCGATACCACACTCGTAACCGTTCTTAACTTCAGCAACGTCATCTTTAAAGCGACGTAGTGACTCAAGCTCACCTTCGTAGATAACTACGTTTTCACGTAGAACACGAATAGGATTGTTACGCTTAATAGTACCTTCAGTTACCATACAACCAGCGATTGCGCCGATCTTAGGTGACTTAAATACATCACGTACTTCAGCAAGACCAATGATCTCTTGCTTGAACTCAGGAGCCAACATACCGCCCATCGCCGCTTTAACTTCGTCGATTAGTTGGTAGATGATTGAGTAGTAACGTAGGTCTAGGTTTTCATTTTCGATTGTTTGACGCGCAGACGCATCAGCACGAACGTTGAAACCAAGTACGATTGCGTTAGAAGCTGCTGCAAGTACTGCATCAGTTTCAGTGATTGCACCAACACCTGAACCTACGATGTTCACTTTAACTTCATCAGTTGAAAGTTTACGTAGTGAGTCAGCGATTGCTTCAACAGAACCTTGAACGTCAGCTTTAAGCACAACGTTTAGTTCAGCAACTTCACCAGCTTCCATGTTAGCAAACATGTTTTCTAGTTTAGCTTTTTGTTGACGTGCTAGTTTAACATCACGGAATTTACCTTGACGGTAAAGTGCAACTTCACGTGCTTTACGCTCATCACGTACAACAGTCGCTTCGTCACCTGATGATGGCACACCAGAAAGACCAAGGATCTCAACAGGAATAGATGGACCTGCTGATTCGATTTCTTGACCTTGTTCGTTGCGCATTGCACGAATACGACCATGCATTAGACCACAAAGAACGATATCGCCCTTGCGCAATGTACCTTCTTGAACAAGTACAGTTGCAACTGGACCACGGCCTTTATCAAGACGAGATTCAATAACAACACCAGATGCCATGCCTTCTTCAACTGCTGTTAGCTCAAGAATTTCTGACTGAAGAAGAATGGCTTCTAGTAGACCATCGATGTTAGTACCTTGTTTCGCAGAGATGTGAACAAACATGTTCTCACCGCCCCACTCTTCAGGCATAACGTCGTATTGAGCTAGCTCATTCTTCACGTTGTCTGGGTTTGCATCTTCTTTATCGATCTTGTTTACCGCAACGATCAAAGGTACACCAGCCGCTTTTGCGTGCTGAATCGCTTCGATTGTTTGTGGCATTACGCCATCGTCTGCTGCCACTACAAGTACAACGATATCCGTCGCTTGAGCACCACGAGCACGCATAGCTGTAAACGCTGCGTGTCCTGGAGTATCAAGGAACGTAATCATACCGTTCTCAGTTTCAACGTGGTAAGCACCAATGTGCTGTGTAATACCACCAGCTTCGCCTGAAGCAACGTGTGCTTTACGAATGTAGTCAAGTGTTGATGTCTTACCATGGTCAACGTGACCCATAATAGTAACAACGGGTGCACGAGATACTTTGGTTAGATCTAAGTCGTTACGATTAGAAAGAATCGCTTCTTCCAATTCGTTTTCTTTACGTAGAATTACCTTGTGACCCATTTCTTCAGCAACTAATGCAGCTGTTTCTTGGTCGATAACTTGGTTGATAGTCGCCATAGCGCCCATCTTCATCATCACTTTGATAACTTCAACGCCCTTAACAGACATCTTGTTAGCTAGCTCTGAAACCACGATAGTTTCGCCAATCACAACATCTTGCTTAGCAACTTGTGCTGTCTTATCGAAGCCATGTTGCATTGAAGCAGGTTTGTTCATTTGTGGCTTACCGCGACCACGTTGGTTACGACCGCCACGGCCACCACGTTCGTCTTGCTTAGCCGCTGGTTTTTTCTTTTTACGACGGCGAGAAGTTTCTTCTTTGCGGTCTTGTTCATCTTCTGCAGCACGAGCATAGGTAGATGTCGTTGTATGGTAATCAGATTTTTCCATACTTACTGCTTGTTCAGGTTTTACCCCGTTTTTCTCGTTCTGTTCTGCCATTTTGCGAGCCTCTTCTAGCTGACGCTGACTTTCTTCTTCGGCTTTTCGCTTGGCTTCCTCTTCCAGACGACGCTGTAGTACTTCAGCATCTAACTTAGCCTGTTTGTCAGCGACGGTGCGCTTAGCTTTTTCGTCAGCTTTACGCTTATCCTGTTCGGTACGATTCGCTTTATCCTCAGCGGCACGCTTTAATTTCTGTTCTGCTTCACGCTTAGCAGTTTCTTCTGCTTTACGCTGCTCTTCAGCTTTACGTAGGGCAGCTTCCTCTGCGCTACGTTTTGCTGCTTCTTCTGCGGCTTGGCTAGCAATCATGTCAGCTTCACGTTGCGCTTTAGCTTCCGCTTCGCGCTTAACAGCTTCTTCTGCTGCACGTTGTTCATCCTCTAGTGCTGAACGTTTCACGTAGGTGCGCTTTTTGCGCACTTCTACTTGAACATTTTTGCTCTTGCCACCACTGCCAGACACACTTAGTGTACTACGTGTCTTGCGCTGCAGAGTCAGACGAGTCGGAGCGCCGTCAGTATTGCCGTCACTACCATGCTCCTTTTGGAGATGGTTAAGTAACGCCTGTTTTTCGGTTTGGCTTACATTTGCATCAACATTCTTAGCTATCCCAGCATCTGAAAACTGTTGAAGTAAACGGTCAATCGGCGTACCAATTTCTTCCGCCAATGTTTTAACGGTAACCTCTGACATAATGCTCCTCCCTTGCTTTATTTTTTTATTACGCTTCGTCGCTGAACCAGCAAATATTACGCGCAGCCATAATTAGCTCACCCGCTCTTGCTTCGTCCACGCCTTCAATGTCGGTCAAGTCATCAGTTCCTTGATCAGCAAGATCTTCAAGCGTACAAATACCTTTTGCTGCAAACTTAAACGCTAATTCGCGCTCAAGACCTTCCAGACTTAATAAATCTTCAGCTGGTTCTACACCATCAAGCGTTTCTTCTTTAGCAAGCGCTAGTGTCGTCAATGCTTCTTTTGCACGACTACGTAGATGCTCAATAGTCTCTTCATCAAGACCATCAATATCCATTAACTCACTTAATGGAACGTAAGCAATTTCTTCTAGTGTAGTAAAGCCTTCTTCTACCAATACAGTGGCAAAGTCTTCATCAATATCAAGGTGCTTAGTAAACACTTCAATTGATGCTTGTGCTTCTGCTTGGTGTTTTTTCTGTAGATCTTCAACCGTCATTACGTTTAGTTCCCAGCCAGTAAGCTGTGATGCTAGACGTACGTTTTGACCATTACGACCGATCGCTTGTGCCAGATTATCTTTCTGTACAGCGATATCCATAGTGTGGTTGTCTTCATCAACAATGATTGAATCAACTTCCGCAGGTGCCATTGCATTGATCACGTATTGTGCAGCATTTTCATCCCACAATACGATATCAATACGCTCGCCGCCAAGCTCACTAGAAACAGCTTGAACACGTGCGCCACGCATACCAACACACGCACCCACAGGGTCAATACGCTTATCGTTAGTTTTTACTGCAATTTTTGCACGAGAGCCAGCGTCACGTGCTGCGCCCATTAGCTCAATCAGTTCTTCGCCCATTTCAGGCACTTCAATGCGGAATAGCTCAGATAACATTTCTGGCTTAGAACGCGTCATGAATAACTGGAAACCACGTGCTTCAGGGGCAACTTTGTAAAGAAGACCACGAACACGGTCGCCTGGACGGAAGTTTTCACGAGGAAGTTGATCATCACGTTGGATAACTGCTTCTGCGTTGCTGCCTAAATCAATGATTACTGCGTCACGATTTACTTTCTTAACAATACCAGTGATCAGCTCACCTTCGTTGTCAATAAATTGTGCCACGATTTGCTCACGCTCAGCTTCACGTACTTTTTGTACGATAACTTGCTTTGCTGTTTGCGTCGTAATACGGTCGAACGTTACAGATTGAATATCATCTTCAACATAATCGCCAAGTGCGATTGTTGGATCTTCAAATTGCGCCGCTTCTAAGGTAATTTCAAGTGTAGGTTGAGTCACCTCTTCTACTGCTTTCCAACGACGGAAAGTTTCGAATTCACCTGTTTTACGATCGATAACAACACGAACTTCGATTTCTGCTTCATGTTTCTTTTTAGTTGCTGTTGCTAGTGCAATCTCAAGCGCTTCAAAGATACGCTCGCGAGGAACAGCTTTTTCGTTGGATACCGCTTCTACGACAGCCAAGATTTCTTTGTTCATTTCTAATGCCCCAATTTAGCGGTTAGAATTTTGGAACTAGGTTGGCCTTGGAGATATTGCTAAGTGCAAAGGACTCGTCATTGCCATCTACGTTAAGTGTGATCAGTTCGCCTTCAACAGCGACAATGTCACCTTTCCACTTACGACGGTTACCCATCGCCATTTTTAATACTAAGCTAACTTCATGACCAATAAATTGTTGGTAATGTGCTGCTTTGAAGAGTGGTCTTTCCAATCCAGGGGAAGACACTTCTAGGTGGTAAGCAACAGTAATTGGATCTTCAACATCCATTACTGCACTAATCTGGCGGCTAACCTCTGCACAACCGTCTACATTAATACCATTTTCATGGTCAATAAACACGCGAAGTGTGGAGTGCTCACCAGCACGGATGAACTCTAAACCAACAAGTTCAAAGCCAATAGCTTGAACTGAAGGCTCAAGTAAGTCGGTTAATTGTGTCTCTAAAGCTGTCAAGACAACCCCCCGGAAACAAAAAAAGGGCATAAAGCCCAGTAAATACCTGAATGGTCATGTTTCAGATAATAAAAAACCCCGAATACGGGGTTTTTTATTACTGGACCCTGATTACTAAAACCATGCAAGCAAGTGTCTTAGTAAGAAAACAAACATTCAAAAGTAAGAATAGTCTATTTTCAGGAAAGTGGTTGCGGGGGCCGGATTTGAACCAACGACCTTCGGGTTATGAGCCCGACGAGCTACCAAGCTGCTCCACCCCGCGTCCGATTCTGAACTGAGTATACCGTTCAGATGTTACTATTACAAGTAACCAGTATAATGGTGCCGAGAAGGGGACTTGAACCCCTACACCTTGCGGCACTAGCACCTCATGCTAGCGTGTCTACCAATTTCACCATCTCGGCTAAATATTTACTTACTGAGATTTTTCACTTGTTGCTGGTGTTGTTTCAGCAGTGTTCTCAGTTGTTTTTTCAGCTGCAACGACTTTATCTGTAGTTACAGTCTTTGGTGTTTCAACAGCTTGTGTTGTAGCAGGAGCCGAAAGGTTATCCCAACCACTAGTCTCTGATGCTTGCTTGGTACTCATGTTGCCAAGAACAAGACTGATCACAAAGAAAATAAGTGCACAAAGTGTTGTCATTCGAGTTAGAAAATTTCCTGAGCCGCTAGAGCCGAACAAAGTTCCTGAAGCACCAGCCCCGAATGAAGCTCCCATATCTGCGCCTTTACCTTGCTGAACCATTACTAGGCCAATTACACCAAGCGCAGCGACAAGATAAATCACAAGTAGAATTTCGTACATGGGTTCCACCTATGGTTAAATTGCTATACCGGCTTTGCTTTAGCAGTGCCAGCGCATTCCTCTTATCTAGAGAGCGAATGAATACTAGCGAAACCCTGTAACAGTGACAAGTAATATTTACTAAAAAAGTGAATATTCCGAACCACTTGCACAACATTTAGCCAAAAACAAAGTCATCGAAATAAAAAGGCTGACCATATTTGTATTAGCCAGCCTTCTCCTTTATTGAATAATGTTTAAAAAATTAAACAGTTATCAATAATCATTACATTAGCAGTTTTCTTTTACTGCTTTTGCAATATCTAATGCATATTGCTTAACATCAGCTGCATTTTGGCCTTCAACCATAACACGGATTAATGGCTCAGTGCCTGATTTACGTAATAATACGCGACCATTATCACCTAATTTTTGTTCAACCGCTTGAGTTGCTGCAATAACAGCTGCTGATTGTAGAGGATCGCTGTCGCCCTTAAAGCGAACATTTTCCAAAACTTGCGGGAACATTGTCATGCCGTCACTTAGCTCTTTCAGGCTCATTTTACTTGCTACGATAGACGCCATAACTTGTAAACCAGCAACAATGCCGTCACCTGTAGTTACTTTATCAAGTAAAATAACATGGCCTGAATTCTCAGCACCAATTAACCAATTATGCTTTAGTAATTCTTCCATTACATAACGGTCACCCACTTTTGCGCGTACAAAAGGAATGCCTAGGTTTTTAAGTGCAACTTCCATGCCCATATTGGTCATTAGCGTACCAACGACACCGCCTTTCAGTTCACCACAACGTAATGCATCGCGGGCGATAATGTAAGCAATTTGGTCACCATCAATTTTATTACCAAGCTCATCAACCATGATAATACGGTCGCCATCACCATCAAGGGCAATACCAAAGTCAGCTTTTTCTGCTAATACTTTCGCTTGTAATGCGGCAACGTCTGTAGCGCCTACCTTATCATTAATATTGATACCGTTTGGTTCGCAACCAATAGTAATAATTTCAGCACCTAATTCAGCGAAAACCTTAGGCGCAATATGGTATGTCGCACCATGGGCACAATCGACAACAATCTTAAAACCTTCAAGGCTTAAATGATTAGGGAATGTACCTTTACAAAATTCAATGTAACGCCCAGCTGCATCATCAATACGGTATGCTTTACCCAATAGTGCTGATTCAACACACGTTAATGGTTTTTCCATTTCCGCTTCAATGGCTAATTCAACTGCGTCCGGTAATTTAGTGCCTTGAGCCGAAAAGAATTTGATGCCGTTATCATGGTAAGGATTGTGTGATGCAGAAATCACAATACCCGCTTCAGCACGAAATGTACGAGTTAGGTAAGCAACAGCAGGGGTTGGCATTGGACCAGTAAAAGCGGCTTTTAAACCCGCAGCAGCAAGACCTGCTTCTAAAGCAGACTCAAGCATGTAACCTGAAATACGAGTATCTTTACCAATTAATACTTTTTTAGTACCTGTTTTTGATAATACACGCCCAGCAGCCCAGCCTAGCTTCATTACAAATTCAGGTGTAATCGGACCTTCACCAACAAGACCACGAATACCGTCAGTACCAAAGAACTTACGTTCAGCCATTTTACGCTCCTAGCTCTATCTTATAAGTATATCGATTGTAATCAGCTTACAATCTTTCACTATTATGGAATTATATCTAATTATTTAGAATATTTTGCGACCATATTACAGACTTGAATAACATCATTTGTTTCGTTAGCGTCATGAACACGAATTATTTGTGCGCCTTTCATCGCAGCCACTGTCGCACAGGCTAAACTACCAGCTAAACAATCAGCAGCTGGTTTATCCAATAATTTCGAAATCATTGATTTGCGAGACATTCCCGCTAATACCGGCAACCCAAACTGATGAAACTGTTCAAATTGCGCTAATAGTTGATAATTATGCGCCATTGTTTTACCAAAACCAAAACCGGGATCTAATACCAGTTGTTGACGGCTAATGCCTTGTTGCTCACAAGCTTGAATGCGCTGCTGAAAAAAATGATTTACATCTGTGATCAGGTCAACATAATGCGGATCAGCTTGCATTGTACGCGGTTGACCCTGCATATGCATTAAGCAGATAGGAACATTTGCTTTTGCAGCCGCAGCTATTGCCCCAGGTTCTTGTAATGCACGTACATCATTAATTAAATCAGCGCCTGCATTTACCGCTTCGGTCATTACCTGCGCTTTACTGGTATCAATTGAAATCCAGCAATCAAATCGTTGTCTAATCGCTGCTATTACCGGAATAACACGTGCAAGTTCTTGCTCAATACTTACATCAGCAGCACCAGGACGCGTCGATTCTCCACCAATATCAATAATAGCAGTCCCCGCTTCAAGCATAGATTCAACATGACGTAACGCACTCTCTAATTGATTATATTTACCGCCATCAGAAAATGAATCGGGGGTGATATTAACAATCCCCATCACTTGAGGCGTTGTCAGATCAAGCGTCTTAGTTTTACTGATTAACATCATGTTATGACTCCGGAAATTTCCATAAAAAAAAACCCCGACCTAAGTCAGGGTTTTCTATTCACTTAGCAATTAGGCTTGTGGTTTAGTATCAGTATCATCTTTTTCAGATAATGCATCGATACCGTCGCCTACAGGCTCATCAGGTGCTAGCTCTGTTTCTGGTGCATTGTGGATTGTATCACCGTCATCAGCCCAACCTTTTGGTGCGCGAATAACAGCTTTACGTTCCATTAGGTCATCAATCTGACCTGCATCAATGGTTTCATACTTCATCAATGCATCTTTCATTGCATGCATGATATCCATATTATCAACCAGAATTTGACGTGCACGCTGGTAGTTACGATCAATCAGAATACGAACTTCAGTATCAATCAGCTTCGCAGTGTCATCAGACATATGCTTACTTTGTGTTACTGAACGACCAAGGAATACTTCACCTTCGTCTTCTGCGTATAGTAATGGTCCTAACTTGTCAGAGAAGCCCCACTGCGTCACCATCTTACGTGCAATATCAGTTGCGCGTTCGATATCGTTTGACGCACCAGTCGACACTTTCTCACGACCATAGATAAGCTCTTCAGCCAAACGACCACCGTAAAGACTTGAAATCATTGATTCTAAGAATTCACGAGAATGACTTACACGATCTTGCTCTGGTAAGTACATTGTCACACCTAATGCGCGACCACGTGGAATAATTGACACTTTGTACACTGGATCATGATCCGGTACTAAACGACCAATAATTGCGTGGCCTGCTTCATGGTATGCGGTTGACGCTTTCTGATCTTCAGACATCACCATTGATTTACGCTCAGCGCCCATCATGATTTTGTCTTTTGCTAGTTCAAATTCAACCATTGAAACAGTGCGTTTATCACCACGAGCGGCAAATAATGCAGCTTCGTTAACAAGGTTTGCCAGATCTGCACCAGAGAAACCTGGTGTACCACGAGCAATCAATGATGGATTAACATCACCGTCTAGCGGAACTTTACGCATGTGAACTTTAAGAATCTGCTCACGACCACGTACATCCGGAAGACCAACAACAACTTGGCGGTCAAAACGACCAGGACGAAGTAATGCTGGATCCAATACATCAGGACGGTTAGTTGCGGCAATAACGATAATACCTTCATTACCTTCAAAACCATCCATCTCAACCAGCATCTGGTTCAGTGTTTGCTCACGCTCATCGTGACCACCACCAACACCAGCGCCACGCTGACGACCTACTGCATCGATTTCATCGATAAAGATAATACAAGGCGCTGCTTTCTTCGCTTGTTCAAACATGTCACGGACACGGGACGCACCCACACCGACAAACATTTCAACAAAGTCAGAACCAGAGATAGTAAAGAACGGTACTTTAGCTTCACCAGCAATCGCTTTTGCTAGTAACGTTTTACCCGTACCAGGAGGACCAACCATCAACACACCTGTTGGGATTTTACCACCTAGTTTTTGGAAACGGCTTGGATCACGTAAGTAATCAACCAGTTCTTTAACGTCTTCTTTAGCTTCGTCACAACCCGCTACATCAGCAAAAGTTGTTTTGATTTGGTCTTCACCCATCATGCGTGCTTTAGATTTGCCGAACGACATGGCACCTTTGCCACCACCGCCCTGCATCTGACGCATAAAGAAAATCCAAACACCAATAAGTAATAGCATTGGGAACCACGAGATGAAGATTGAAGCTAAAAGGCTTGGTTCTTCTGGTGGTGTACCCGCAACCGCTACGTTTGCGTTAATAAGATCGTCTAACAGTTTTGGATCATTTGCGACAGGTAAGTATGTTACATAGCTCGCATTATCACGTTTGGTTACAGTGATTTGACGATCATTGAATCGTACTTCCTTTATCTGATCCTGACCGATTTGACGGACAAATGTCGTATAATCGACTTGGCCTTTGGTACTATTACTATTGGTTCCGAAACTCTGGAATACAGACATAAGAACAACAGCAATGACCAGCCATAAAATCAAGTTTTTTGCCATGTCACTCAAGGTGTTAACCTCGCGATAACTAAAAGATGAATGTAGATTACTACAGTTTGTAACCTGTAGCCACAATATAGACTTCACGCGAACGATCTCGCGAGGAATCAGGTTTACGAATTTTGACCACTTTAAACATGCTACGAATATCAGCTAAATATTGGTCAAAGCCTTCACCTTGGAAAACTTTTACCGTAAAACTGCCATTCGGTGCAAGCACTTGTCGACACATATCTAATGCAAGCTCAACAAGATACATAGCTCGAGGTTGGTCGGATGCAAGGTTACCACTCATATTAGGAGCCATATCTGACATTACCACATCAACCATATCTGGTTGAATGCGTGTCAATAAAGCCTCTAATACTGCTTCTTCACGGAAATCACCTTGGAGAAAACTCACCCCCGGTAGTGAATCCATTGGCAAAATATCACAAGCGATGACCTGTCCTTCATCACCTACAATTTCTGCCGCGTACTGTGACCAACCACCTGGTGCAGCACCAAGGTCAACCACTGTCATGCCCGGTTTTAATAATTTATCTTTATTTTGAATTTCTTCAATTTTAAAGAAAGCTCGTGAACGGTAGCCCCGTTTTTGCGCTTCTTGTACATATTTATCGTCAAAATGTTCTTTTAACCACCGGCCTGAGCTAGCGGATTGTTTTTTTCTACTCATGCTAAACCTAATGAGTTGCCATACTTAGTAAGTATACGTCGGCTAAAGACTTTATCGCACCTAATTCATTAGATTGCGCCCTAAAAATGTGCAGTGCAACATAATCACTGTAAATTTTCCGACTGTCATCTATTAAACAAATTAGTCTTCTAGTCTAGATGGCGGTAGAATGTCGCGTTTTCAACCCTTGTAACTAAAAAAATAGAGTCATCATGAATCTAAGCACAAAACAAAAGCAGTTCTTAAAAGGCCTTGCTCACAACCTAAAGCCTGTTGTTCTTATGGGTGCCAACGGCCTAACTGAAGCAGTATTAGCCGAAATCGATTTAGCCCTAAACCACCATGAGCTTGTTAAAGTAAAAGTGGCTTCTGAAGATCGTGAAACTAAATTATTAATCGTCGACGCTATTATTCGCGAAACTAAAGCGGAAAAAGTACAGGTGATTGGTAAAACATTGGTACTTTACCGTCAAACAGAAGATCGTAAAATCGAACTTCCTCGTAAATAAAAAAGGCCGCCTAGCGGCCTTTTTTATATTCGTCGTTGGCAACAAACATGCTTTGCTAACGACAAACCTTACCGTAATTAATAAGTTAACGCTTATTTGTCAAACATAGTCTAAATTTTTACGAACAACAAACAGCAATTACATATTAAATATATTGTACATCCATGATTTCAAATTCTTTTAAGCCGCCAGGAGTGGTAATTTGAACTTCATCACCAACCAGCTTGCCAATTAAACCACGTGCAATCGGTGAATTAACTGAAATTAAGTTTTGCTTAATATCGGCCTCATCATCACCAACGATGCAATAGGTCATTTCTTTATCACTATCTAAATCTAATAGTTTGATAGTTGTACCAAAAATAACTTTACCTGAGTTTGCTAATGTTGTTACATCAATAACTTGAGCAACTGATAATTTATATTCGATATCACGAATTTGTGCTTCACAAATACCTTGTTCTTCACGCGCAGCGTGGTACTCAGCATTTTCTTTTAAGTCACCAAGTTCACGTGCTTCAGCAATCGCTTGAGAAATAAGCGGACGACGCTTTAATAATACCTCAAGTTCCTTGAGCAGCTTTTGTTCGCCGCGAACAGTCATTGGTACTTTTTCCATAAATAAATAGCCTCTGTAACCTGATAGCGCTCGCCAATTTCAGGTAAATAGTGCCAGTCTAGCCCATGGCTAGCCCGACAGAATAAAAAAATGATTTGGTTTATTTTAAACAAAGATGACTCAGAGATCATCATTGATAAATGATAATCCGTATTTAACTGTCATTTTTATGCTAATTCTTTATGTTACATCGCAGTCCTAAAAGCAGCTGTATGGCAATTAACCGCCGCTAAAATGAACGTAGCTTTAATGTCAGTACTTACTTACTATTGTGATATTGGCACTAACAACATAAAAACAGTTACAATCAACCCAATATTAAAAAGCGCGCCAAATCACACTCTTACAAATAAAAATGGCTTTTTTAAGTATAAAAAAAACAATATCTTCTAAATAGAACTAAAATCCAAAAAATAATTAGAACTTTTACTTATTTAGCTAACACATTGATAAAGAAAAAAATAAACACCATAAAAAACCTAAAAAACACCCATTTAAACTATTTTTCAGTTTTTTTTACTAACATATTACCAATGACACACGTAAAAAGAACGCCATAGCATTTGGCATCAAAATGCACCTATAAAAAAATCATATAAAGGATTCGGTAATGAACAAGAACCTAATTGCTCTAGCAGTAGCAGCAGCGACTTTCTCTGGCGCAGCATCAGCAGCAACAGTTTATTCAGACGACACTTCTAGCCTAGCTATCGGCGGCCGTGTAGAAGCTCGCGCACTACTTTCTGAAAATGGTAAAACTGAATTACCTGCAGATGCAACAAATCAACAAATCATTGACCAACACACAAGCAACGATGTAACTGACATCTCTCGTGTACGTGTAAACATTGATGCTAAAACACAAATCGCTGACGGTGTACAAGGTATTGGTTACTTTGAGCGTGAATTCAACTCTGATAGCTCTAACGATGAAAACCGTTACATCTACGCGGGTGTAAACAGCGATAAGTATGGCCAAATCGTTTACGGTAAAGCTGACGGTTCACTAGGTATGCTAACAGATTTCACTGATATCATGGCATACGCAGGCTCTGTTGTTGGTGGCTCTAAATTAGCAGTAGCTGACCGTACTACAAATAACCTAGCTTACGCTGGCACATTTAATAACCTAACGTTCAAAGCTAACTACGTATTTGATGGCGCGGCATACAATGATGCTGGTAAGAAAACAGATCAAAGTGGTTTCTCTACTGCTGCTAAATACAATGTAGGCGATACTGGTCTTGCTCTTGGTGTTGGTTACGCTCAACAAAAAGATCAAACTGCAGCAAATAACACTGTAAACCAAACTTCTAAGCAAACTTTCGCTGTAGCGTCTTACACTATGGGCGATCTATACTTCGGCGGTCTATACAAGTACGGTCACCGTGATGCAAATAACCTAGTAACTAATGAACTAACAGATTCTCAAGGTTACGAATTTGCAGCCGCTTACACCATGGGTAAAGCAGTATTTACTACTACTTACGGCTTCATGAAAGATGAGCGCAACACTAGCGGCGCTTACGATGAGCTAGCAAACGCACTATCTGTTGACGGTACTTACTACTTCAACAGCAACTTCCGTACTTACGCTTCTTACACATTCAACATGCTTGATAAGAACAAAGTAGGTAAAGTTGCAGCATCTGACCAAGTTGTTCTAGGTGCTCGTTACGACTTCTAATCCAAACGATTAAAAGCGTACTACAAAAAAGCGTCGACCTCGGTCGGCGCTTTTTGCTATTGCAGCTAATACATTATTGGCTATAACGCTATCAAACGGCTTTTTTTACTAACGGTATTAAAAAAGCTATGATTATGATTCATTTTACTTATGCCAATATTCCTAAAGATGCTTAAACGACTTATTTGTTCAGCCTTGCTACTAACAAGCATGCCATCATTTGCAGCGTTTGCGCCTCAGCAAGCCCTCACGCTATTACCGACAGGTAGTGATGCCTCACTACTGGTTGTTAACCCTGCAACCAATAAAATCATCTACCAACACCAAGCGAGTCACCTTCAAGCTCCAGCCAGTACCCAAAAATTATTAACCGCACTCGCGGCGAAATTATATTTAGGTAATGATTTCCGTTTTAGCACCACCCTTGAGACTCAAGCCAATAATGTCATTTTAAATTTTAATGGTGATCCGACCCTAAAAAGCACTGATATTGCCAATCTATTGCGTCAACTCAAACAACAAGGTGTTAATACCATTAAAGGTAACCTTTACCTTAATGGTGGTCACTTTACCGGATTTGAACATGCGGTAGGCTCACCGTGGGATATGCTGACCCAGTGCTATAGTGCACCATCAAGTAGCATTACTTTGGAGCATAACTGTTTTGAAGGGGCGTTATATTCAAACATGGCTTTTGGCGCTAAAACACGGCTACATATTCCTAGCCACCAGCCAGTTACCGCTACCAATGATGCCATTGTGGTCACCAAAGCACAGCAAAAAGAACAACACTGTGAGCTATCACTGCAAGCCAACGATAATAATAACTACCACATCACTGGCTGTATTCAACCGAAAAAAGATCCACTGCCGCTGCGATTTGCGGTTCAAAATACCACCCTATATTCAACAGCGATTATTAAGCGTGAATTAAAGCAAGCAGGGATCCGTTTAGACGGTAAAATTTTACGTAATGACACTATCAGCGGTAAGATCATTGCAACCCACCAGTCAGCGCCATTAACGACGCTGCTGTATATCATGCTTAAACGTTCTGATAATTTATTTGCTGATAATCTTACTAAAACCATCGGTGCTAAATACTTTAATCAAGCAGGTAATTATGCCAATGGGGTTGCTGCTATCAAAGCGATCCTAAAACAAAAAGCCAATATTGATTTATCCAATACCATCATGGTGGATGGTTCCGGTCTATCGCGTAATAACCGCCTAAATACTCATGATTTAATGGAAGTGCTTAGTTACATTTATCAGCACCCTAAACTAGGATTAATCACTGATTTACCCGTTGCAGGTAAAAGTGGCACTCTTCAATACCGTAAGAGTGTTCGAAATGCGCCATTAAAAGATAATATCATTGCCAAAACAGGCTCTTTATTTGGCACTTATAATCTTGCCGGTATGATTAAAACTAAATCAGGTCAACCATTATTATTTGTGCAGCTGGTCACTAACTATTACCCCACTAAAGCTGAGTTAAAAGCCAGCCCACTGCCGCCAATCAATCAATTTGAAAAACAGTACTACACTTCGCTGTATAACAACTACTGAGTAAAATTAGCGCGATAGTCATTTAACTCCCAATAAAAAAAGCCGATCATTTTGATGATCGGCTTTTTATTAGATTCAATTATGGTATCAAAATACGATTACTTAATCATTGCATGCAGTTCTTGAATCGAGGTTACTGTGTTACGGTCATCAGCAGTATGAGCCAGACAAGTCGCAAAACCAGCGTTCAAGGTGGTAGTGTAATTTACCTTTTCAGCCAAAGCACTACGACGTAGTACCTTAGAATCCTCAATCGCTTGACGACCTTCAGCAGTATTCACAATGTAGGTGTATTCATTATTCTTAATACGGTCAAGAATATGAGGACGACCTTCGTGAACCTTGTTTACCAAGCGTGGGTTAATACCCGCTTCGCCAAGAATAACCGCGGTACCGTGAGTTGCATCTAGTTGGTAACCAAGTTTAATTAACTTAGACGCTAAATCAACTACACGCTTCTTATCACCTTCACGTACAGAAAGTAATGCACGACCTGAAGATGGGTACTCTTTACCACAGCCTAATTCAGCTTTAGCAAACGCTTCTGCAAAGGTATTACCAATACCCATAACTTCACCAGTTGAGCGCATTTCTGGGCCTAACAGCGGATCAACACCTGGGAATTTGTTAAACGGTAACACCACTTCTTTTACTGAGTAATACGGTGGAATGATTTCTTTGGTGAAACCTTGTGACGCAAGTGATTGCCCCGCCATTACACGTGCGGCAATCTTAGCCAGTGGTGCGCCGGTTGCTTTTGAAACAAACGGTACCGTACGTGCAGCACGCGGGTTTACTTCGATTAAGTAAACTTCGTTATCTTTAACAGCGAACTGGGTATTCATTAGGCCTCGAACACCTAATTCAAATGCTAAGTTCTTCACTTGCTCACGCATGACATTCTGAATGTCTTGATTTAGCGTATAGGCAGGTAATGAACATGCAGAGTCACCTGAGTGAACGCCCGCTTGCTCGATGTGCTCCATGATACCGCCAATCACCACTTGCTCGCCGTCACAAATCGCATCGACATCAACTTCAATCGCATCGTCTAAGAAGCGGTCTAACAATACTGGTGATTCGTTTGATACGCTAACCGCTTCATTAAAGTAGCGACGTAAATCTTGCTCATCGTAGACAATTTCCATTGCACGGCCGCCAAGTACATACGATGGACGTACCACCAATGGGAAGCCGATGACTTTTGATTTCTCAATCGCCTGCTCCATTGTCGTCACTGTTGCGTTTTCTGGTTGTAATAAACCTAAACGATCAACCGCTTGTTGGAAACGCTCACGGTCTTCAGCGCGGTCGATAGCATCTGGGCTAGTACCAATAATTGGCACACCAGCCGCTTCAAGTGCACGTGCTAATTTAAGTGGCGTTTGACCACCGTATTGAACGATAACACCTTTCGGCTTTTCAACACGTGCAATCGCAAGTACATCTTCCAGTGTTACTGGTTCAAAGTACAAGCGGTCAGAGGTATCGTAATCGGTTGATACTGTCTCTGGGTTACAGTTAACCATGATGGTTTCGTAACCGTCTTCACGTAATGCTAATGATGCATGTACACAACAGTAATCAAATTCAATTCCCTGACCGATACGGTTAGGGCCACCACCAAGAATCATGATCTTTTCTTTAGTGGTTGGATTTGCTTCACATTCATCATCATAAGATGAGTACATGTAGGCAGTATCTGATGAGAATTCAGCCGCACAAGTATCAACACGCTTGTACACTGGGTGAATATTAAATTGGTCACGTAGCTTACGAATTTCACTTTCAGCTACACCAAGCAATTTAGCTAAGCGCGCGTCAGCAAAACCTTTACGCTTTAATGCACGTAGTGATTGCTCATTAAGGCCTGCAAAACCCGCCGCTTTTACACGTGCTTCATCTTTAATAATGTCTTCGATTTGAACCAAGAACCAACGGTCAATGTTGGTTAGGTTAAAGATACCGTCAACTGACATCCCTGCACGGAAAGCATCACCGATGTACCATATACGCTCAGCGCCAGCTTCTTTTAGTTCATAACGAATTTTGCTCATTGCATCAGGTTCATCAAGATCAACCATCTCGTCAAAACCATTCGCGCCAACTTCTAGGCCACGTAATGCTTTATGCAATGACTCTTGTTGGTTACGACCAATCGCCATCACTTCACCAACAGATTTCATCTGCGTCGTTAGACGGTCGTTAGCACCGGCAAACTTTTCAAAGTTAAAACGTGGAATTTTCGTTACAACATAGTCAATCGTTGGTTCAAACGAGGCTGGTGTTGCACCACCTGTGATGTCATTCATTAGTTCATCAAGGGTGAAACCAATCGCCAGTTTTGCCGCAATTTTAGCAATCGGGAAACCCGTTGCTTTAGATGCTAATGCTGATGAGCGCGATACACGTGGGTTCATTTCGATGATAACCATACGGCCATCTTCAGGATTAATACCAAACTGAACGTTGGAACCACCTGTTTCAACACCAATTTCACGTAATACTGCTAACGATGCATTACGCATTAGCTGGTATTCTTTATCCGTTAGTGTTTGTGCTGGCGCAACAGTGATTGAATCACCAGTGTGAATACCCATTGGGTCAAAGTTTTCAATCGCACATACGATAATGCAGTTGTCGTTTTTATCACGCACCACTTCCATTTCGTATTCTTTCCAGCCAATCAGTGATTCATCAATCAACAACTCACTGGTTGGTGATAAATCAAGACCGCGCGAACAAATTTCTTCAAATTCTTGTTTATTGTATGCAATACCACCACCAGTACCACCCATCGTAAACGACGGACGAATAATACAAGGGAAGCCAACCATATCGAGAACTTTGTAAGCTTCTTCCATGGTCGTTGCAGTATCTGCACGTGGACATTCAAGCCCAATCGCTTTCATTGCTTTATCGAAACGTGAACGGTTTTCAGCTTTATCAATCGCATCCGCTGTTGCACCAATCATTTCGACATTAAATTCTTTTAATACGCCATATTTTTCAAGATCTAACGCACAGTTAAGTGCAGTTTGGCCACCCATCGTTGGCAATACTGCATCTGGACGTTCTTTTTCGATGATCTTGCGTACCACTTCCCAGTGAATAGGCTCAATGTATGTTGCATCCGCCATATCAGGGTCGGTCATGATCGTTGCTGGATTTGAGTTAACCAGAATAACGCGGTAACCCTCTTCGCGTAACGCTTTACATGCTTGTGCACCTGAGTAGTCGAATTCACACGCTTGACCGATAACAATCGGACCAGCACCTAAGATTAATACACTTTTAATGTCAGTACGTTTTGGCATTTTTACTACTCCCAGTTTAGGCGCTGTGTTTCTTGATTAGTTCGATGAAATGATCAAATAGTGGTGCTGCATCATGTGGACCAGGGCTCGCTTCTGGGTGGCCTTGGAAACTAAATGCTGGCTTGTCGGTACGATGGATACCTTGTAGAGAGCCATCAAACAGGGATTTATGTGTTGCACGTAGATTATCAGGTAACGTTGCTTCATCAGCGGCAAAACCGTGGTTTTGGCTGGTGATCATTACCACATCACGCTCAAGATCTTTTACTGGGTGGTTAGCACCGTGGTGACCAAATTTCATTTTCACTGTTTGTGCACCGCTAGCCAATGCCAGAATTTGGTGACCAAGACAGATACCAAAAATCGGTAACCCTTTGTCTAAAAATACTTTTGTTGCTTCAATCGCATAAGTACATGGCGCTGGATCACCAGGACCATTCGATAAGAAAACACCATTTGGACTTAATGCTAATACTTCTTCTGCTGACGTTTGCGCCGGTACTACCGTTAGACGGCAACCGCGATCAACGAGCATACGTAGAATATTGCGCTTAGCACCAAAATCGTAAGCAACAACATGGTACGGTAGTTCGCTGTCATCTTTTGCTGCAGGTAAACCGCCCGTTAATGTCCATGAACCTTGCTTCCAGCTATATGTTTCAGCCGTGGTCACTTCTTTTGCTAAGTCCATACCTTTAAGACCAGGGAATGCTTTAGCTTGAGCCAATGCTGCTGTCTCATCGAGGTCATTACCCGCAATGATGCAACCGTTTTGAGCACCTTTCTCACGTAAAATACGGGTTAACTTACGCGTATCAATATCTGCGATGCCAACAATATTTTGTGATTTAAGGTAGTCAGAAAGGGATTGTTCAGAGCGGAAGTTAGAAGCAATAAGAGGAAGATCACGAATAACCAAACCTTGAGCATGAATTGCTGTTGATTCTTCGTCTTCGGTATTAGTACCAGTGTTGCCAATATGAGGATAAGTAAGAGTAACGATCTGTTGCGAGTAAGAGGGGTCAGTGAGAATTTCCTGGTACCCCGTCATCGAGGTATTAAAAACAACTTCACCAACAGCCGAACCATCTGCCCCAATGGACACGCCGCGGAACACTGTCCCATCTTCAAGGACTAACAGCGCAGATTTGCTCAAGACAACCTCCAAAAAATAAAAATGCAATTAAAACAGATAAATTTGCAACTACCCATTCCATTTAACGCCAAAAACCTTCAACTACTGATTTTTGACAAATTGCGCAAATTCTATGGATCAGTTAGCAAACTGTCAACATTTAACTGTAATTAAATTTAGAAAATCACGACTCAGCAGTGTTTTTTGTATCAAACACTGAAAACAACAACTTTAATTACATCTTTAGGACTATTGAATAACGTAACTTAAAATGTAATCGATTGCTGAAGTAACAATCCCATTAACAAAACTAAAAACAACACGCAAACGATAAAACAAATCGACTTTACGTACAAAAACAGCCACAAACAAACAAAAAAAGGATTAGATCGACATAAACAACACCAAAATGTGCATTTTCGATAGACTTAACCCATGCTTGAGTTACAGCAAGAAAACCCACTTAAACTATGCAAAAAATACCCACAAATATGCATAAAAACGAACCCACACAATCATTAATTATAAAAAAACCTGCTCAATTGCAGGTTTTAAAGGGGTGATGACTGAGTCTATAACCGATCCAAATCCAATACATCTGTCATGGTATAAAACCCACAAGGCTTATTATTGAGCCATGCGGCAGCACGCACAGCGCCATTGGCAAATGTCATTCTGTCCGTCGCTTTATGGGTAATTTCAACCCGTTCACCAATATCAGCAAACATTGCGGTATGCTCGCCAACAATATCGCCAGCTCGAATAGTCGCAAAGCCAATCTCATCACGAGTACGCTCGCCAGTGATCCCTTCGCGCGCGTAAACAGCAACATCACTGAGTTTGTTGCCCATTGCACCAGCGATCGCTTCCCCCATGCCTATCGCTGTTCCCGATGGTGCATCGACTTTATGGCGGTGGTGAGCTTCAATGATTTCAACATCACAGTAGTCTCCCATCACTTTGGCGGCTTTTTCTAATAACTTAAACACCAGATTGACACCTACACTATAGTTAGGTGCCATAACGACGGCTATCTGCTCTGCTGCAGTATCAATGAGCTGTCGCTGTTGCTCACTAAAGCCGGTGGTACCTATGACTATTTTTTTATGGTGCTGCTGGCATAGCTCAAGGTTTGCCAGTGTGACCACAGGTGCAGTAAAATCAATTAACACATCAAAGTCATCTATCGCTTGGCTAAGATCATCAATAATAACAACAGTTGCCAAACCAATTCCTGCGAGCTCTCCAGCATCCGCACCGACTAAACTTGAGCCAGTACGCTCTGTAGCAACCGTTAGTGTCGTTGTATTTGACAATGCAGTGGCTTTAATTAACTGACGTCCCATTCGTCCGGCTGCGCCGGCTATTGCAATTCTGACCATTAACGTGCATCTCCTACACTGTTTATTTAATAATATCGATCCACTGTAGCTTGTTGACTATGATAAAAAAAGCCCCAGTTTTCACTGAGGCTCATCAATCACAAACAAACATTGGCTTAGATATTTTTTACTTGTAACTCTTTTGGCACTTCAAAGAACATGTTTTCTTCGCGTCCAGATAATTCTTCAACATCAGTAGTATTAGTCAGCTGTTTAATGCGGCTAATAATTTGATTTACTAACGCTTCAGGCGCTGATGCCCCCGCAGTGACACCGACTACAGCTTTACCTGCAAGCCATAGAGGATCAATATCTTCTGCACTATCGGTTAAATAACCCGGCGTGCCCAGTTTTTCCGCAAGCTCACGTAAGCGATTTGAATTGGATGAATTTTTAGAGCCAACCACAATCATGACATCAACCGTTTCAGCCATTTCACGCACCGCATCTTGACGATTTTGGGTCGCATAACAAATATCATCTTTACGTGGCCCTTGAATGTCAGGGAATACCTGCCGCAGACGATCAATAACATCGGCAGTTTCATCGACAGATAACGTGGTTTGACTTACAAAATGTAGATTTGATGGATCTTTTACCACTAAAGCGTCGACGTCTTGCGGTTTCTCAACCAAGTACATTCCACCCTCTTGGTTGGCATATTGACCCATGGTCCCTTCTACTTCAGGATGGCCCGCATGACCAATCAACACCACTTCCATCGCCTTACGACTAGCTCGAGCAACTTCCATGTGTACTTTGGTTACCAATGGGCAGGTAGCATCAAACACGGTTAACTGTCGTGCTTTGGCTTCATTTCTAACCGCTTGTGATACCCCATGCGCCGAGAAAATAACGATATTATCGTCAGGTACTTCACTTAATTCCTCAACAAAAATAGCCCCACGCTGTTTAAGTCCTTCGACAACAAAGCGGTTGTGTACTACTTCATGACGTACATAAATAGGTGGCTGATACATTGCTAGTGCACGCTCAACAATGCTAATTGCACGATCAACACCAGCACAAAAACCCCGTGGATTTGCGAGTAATATTTTCATCAATTATGGCTCTTAACGTTCAATGGAGACAACTTCAACCTCAAAGGTGACTGTCTTACCTGCTAATGGATGATTAAAGTCAACGGTCACTGACTCCCCCATTACTTGAGTAATTATACCGGGAATATCATGTCCATCAGGCCCTGTGAAGGCGATAATACGGCCAACTTCAGCTGGTGTATTCGCACTAAACTTGCTCAAATCGACATGATGAATATTATTTGGGTTCGAAGGACCAAAAGCATCTTCAGGCGCTAAATCAAATTCAGCCTTTTGCCTTACTGCTAATCCTAATAAACATTTTTCAAAGTTAGCAGTAAGACTGCCATCACCCATACGAAATATCACTGGCTTAGCATTAGCAAACGTCGATTCAGCGACAGTCCCATCCGCTAATTTAATTGCAAAATGCATTAGCACTTCACTGTTATCCTTGATCACCGACATATGTTTTTCCCTATTCTTGATTACGACTATTTAACAACAAAGTGCCACGGGTATCAACGCATGCTGACTAGGGTTTTTAATTATGGTGCTACTTTGAGACTGCTCGTGACTGGCTAACACTACTTAACAGATACAATATTGCACCGCAAAAAATAGCCACATCAGCAATATTAAAAATAGCAAAATGGTGATTCTTATAATAAAAATCAAAAAAATCAATTACAAAACCGTAATGTATTCGATCGAAAAGATTACTCAGCGCACCACCAATAATCAATGCACAACCAATATTATGTGTCGTTTTGGTAATCGAAGCCTGACGCATTTGATAACTTAAAAAGCCACATACCACCACTGCAATTATGGCAAATAACCACCGTTGCCACCCGCCTTCGGTGCTTAAAAAGCTAAATGCGGCGCCAGTATTATGGACGTAATAAAGATTCATAAACGGCAGTACTGCTATCGGTTTTTCTCCATTAGCAGCCATGGTACCCATGATGATAATTTTACTAAGATAATCCACTATGAACACTATCATTGCGACCCAAAGCCAACGTAAGCCTGATCGTTGCTCAAAGGTTGAATCTAATCCTACTTTTGCCATTTACATACTCCTCAGCACACCAGTTGCTATCCAGTATAACTACTGTCACTGAAATTTAAGTCTTATCGAAGTCAAACATAGACATCGCCAATTAATAATTAAAAAAAAACGCCACCTGTAATCACAGGCAGCGTTTTATTTTAATAACCTATCAATGTTTAGTGTGCTTTCGCGACTTTATCGGCTCGAAAACCATCAAGAATCAACAATGCAGCCCCTAAACAAATGGCTGAGTCAGCAATGTTAAATGCCGGCCAATGATAATTACCGTAGTAAAAATCAAGAAAATCGACCACAAAGCCGTGGTATAGGCGATCAAAAAGATTACCTAACGCACCACCAATAATCAGCGCATACGCAATGTTAGCCATTTTATTGGTTGCAGGTGTACGACGCATCCACACTGCTAATAAGCCACAAACACCAAAGGCAATCGCTGCAAATAACCATCGTTGCCAACCACCCGCACTACTTAAAAAACTAAATGCAGCACCAGTATTGTGCACATACAGTAAATTAAAAAACGGTGTGATTTCTATCCGGTTTGGCCAGCCATAGCCCATCGTGTCCATCACCAATAGCTTAGAGCCATTGTCGATAATAAATACCAGAATCGCTAGCCATAACCAGCGAATACCCGATTGTTTAAGCGCTAGCGGCTGCTGAGGTGCTGAACTAGTCATTAGGCAAATTTACGCTCTTCGCCGTCGCCATCGATGTTAGTTACACAACGGCCACACACTTCTTCGTGCCCTGCAATTGTGCCAACATCAGCAACATGGTGCCAACAACGCTCACATTTCGCCGCTTCTGATGCATTCACCGTTACAAATAATCCTTCGATATCTGTTTCTTGTGCGCCTTCAGGCTTGCTATCAGCAACCACAACGTGTGCTTTTGATGTTAGCAATACAAAACGTAATTCGTCTTCTAGCTTATTCAGTTTCGCGGCAAGCTCTGCATTTGCAGTTAATGTTACTTCAGCTTGTAGTGAGCCGCCGATAACTTTTTCGCTACGTGCGGTTTCAAGTAACTTGTTCACTGCACCACGAACTTGCTGAATTTCAGCCCAGAAGTCATTGTTTAGCTCTTCGTTTTCAGCCAGACCAAATAAACCATCGAACCACTCACCCGTAAACACGAATTGATCACGCTTACCTGGCATTTCGTTCCAGATTTCATCAGCAGTGAATGACATGATAGGTGCCATCCAACGAACAAGCGCTTCTACGATGTAGTAAAGCGCAGTTTGACAGCTACGTTGTGCATGACTGCCACGTTTTGCTGTGTACTGACGATCTTTAATAACGTCTAAGTAGAAAGAGCCCATTTCAACTGAACAAAACTGCATTAAACGTTGAGTTACTGTGTGTAGGTTGTAGTCTTCGTATGCTTTAACGATCTCTTCTTGAGCCGCCATTGCACGACCCACAGCCCAACGATCAAGCGCTACCATTTCATCAACTGGCACACAATCAGTTTCAGGGTTAAAGCCGTTTAAGTTGGCTAGGAAGAAACGCGCTGTATTACGAATACGACGGTATGCATCTGCAGAACGCTTTAGGATCTCATCAGATACTGCAACTTCACCAGTGTAATCAGTTGATGCTACCCATAGACGTAGAATATCTGCGCCAAGTTTGTTAGTTACATCTTTCGGTGCAACCACGTTACCGACTGATTTCGACATTTTACGGCCTTGACCGTCAACCACGAAGCCGTGTGTTAACACTTGCTTATACGGGGCTTTGTCTTTCATCGCTACCGATGAAATCAATGAAGACTGGAACCAACCACGGTGTTGGTCTGAACCTTCAAGGTAAAGATCTGCTGAATGGCCGTTAAACTCAGGGCGGCTATCAACCACAGAGAAATGAGTAACACCTGAGTCAAACCATACGTCTAATGTATCAAGTACTTTCTCGTAAATCGCTGCATCTTCTGCGCTCATTACGTCAGTCAGTTCTAGATCCCACCACGCTTGAATACCCTTTTGCTCAACAAGCTGTGCTACTTTTTCAATTAGCTCAGATGTTTGTGGGTGAAGTTCTTGCGTTTCTTTATGGATAAACAGTGCAATTGGCACACCCCAAGTACGTTGACGTGAGATACACCATTCAGGACGTCCTTCAACCATACCTTCGATACGGCTTTGGCCCCATTCAGGCATCCATTGTACGCTCTTGATTTCTCCTAATGCTTTTGCACGCAGACCAGCTTTCTCCATTGAGATAAACCACTGTGGCGTTGCACGGAAGATAATTGGCGTTTTATGGCGCCAGCAATGTGGGTAGCTGTGAGTGATTTTTGAGAAGTTTAACAATGAACCGTGTTCACGTAATACATCTACAACCACCTCGTTAGCTTTAAATACGTGTTGACCGGCAAAGATCTCAGTATCAGGTAAGTAAACACCGTTGCTGCCTACAGGGTTAGCAATTTCTAGGTTGTACTTTTGACCAACCACGAAGTCTTCTTGACCGTGGCCAGGTGCAGTGTGTACACAACCAGTACCTGATTCTGTTGTTACGTGATCAGCAAGCACAACTGGCACATCAAAGCTGTAGAATGGGTGATTAAAACGCATTAGCTCTAATGCATCACCTTTACAGAAACCAAGAATTTCTGATTCTTCAAAGCCGACACGGCCCATCACTTCTTTCACCAGCTCAGCCGCTACGATCAAACGTTGTGGTTGAGGGTGCGCGTCAGTTACTGGTGTTTGTACTAATGCGTACTCAAGATCAGCACTTACAGCAACTGCACGGTTAGCTGGCATTGTCCACGGTGTGGTTGTCCAGATAACAATCGACACATCGCCTTGGCCTTGATCAGCAACACAACCGAACTTAGCTAATACTGCAGCTTCATCTACCGCTTTAAATTTAACATCGATAGATAGCGATACTTTATCTTGGTATTCCACTTCTGCTTCAGCCAATGCTGAACCACAATCAGTACACCAGTGAACCGGCTTAAAGCCTTTCAGTAGGTGATCTTTATCTGCAATCTTGCCTAATGCACGAATAATATTGGCTTCAGTACCAAAATCCATAGTGCGGTATGGCTTGTCCCACTGGCCTAGTACACCTAGACGCATGAAACTTTCTTTTTGACCTTCAACTTGGCCAGCAGCATATGCACGACATTTTTCGCGGAACTCAGCAGCTGTCAGTTTTTGACCAGGCTTACCAAATTTCTTTTCTACCATTAATTCAATCGGTAGACCGTGGCAATCCCAACCAGGAATATACGGTGAATCAAAGCCAGAAAGTGTCTTTGATTTAATAATAATATCTTTAAGAATCTTGTTTAACGCGTGACCGATGTGAATATCACCGTTAGCGTAAGGAGGGCCATCGTGTAATACGAAAGATTTTTTACCTTTCTTAGCTTTACGAATTTCACCGTAAAGATCTTCATCATACCAACGCTTAAGCATTGCTGGCTCACGTTGAGCTAGGTTGCCTCGCATCGGAAACCCTGTTTCAGGCAGGTTCAGGGTATCTTTATAGTCACTCATGGATTCTAGATTCCGTTACTTGGGCGAAATTGGACATTATTACGCTCAGACAGCCACACCCGTGCTGCTTGAGCATCTCGTTCGATTTGTAGTTTCAGCGCATCGAATGATTCAAATTTTTGTTCGTCACGCAATTTATGGCGTAACACGACTTCAAGCTGACGACCATAAAGATCGGCTTGATAATCAAATAGGTGAACTTCAAGTTGTTGTCGTACACCTTGTACTGTTGGTCGGTGGCCAACATTCGCCACACCCGCAATGGGCGTAGCAGTAATACCCAACACTTCAACCGCATAAACTCCTGCAACAGGTGCTACACGGCGTTTAAGTGGAATATTCGCTGTTGGAAAGCCGATAGTACGGCCTAATTTTCTTCCGTGTGAGACACGGCCACGAATACTGTATGGTCGACCAAGCATTTGTTCTACTTGCTCTAATTCATTATTCGCTAACGCATGACGAATTGCAGTACTGCTTACTCGCTGCTGTGAAACACAAAAACTTGCCGTACTAATTACTTCAAATCCGTATTTCTTACCAGCCGCCACCAGCATCGCAAAATCACCACGTCGCTTTTGACCAAAACGAAAGTCATCACCAATAACCAGAAATTTAACACCCAATTGCTTTACCAACAAGCATTCGACGAAATATTCAGCAGTCATGGCAGCAAAATGATGATTAAAATTAACACACAATAATCGATCAATGCCGACTTTTTTCAATTCTACATATTTCTCACGAAAACGGGTTAACCTTGCTGGCGCTTTATCACCAGCAAAAAGTTCTTGTGGTTGTGGTTCAAACGTCATCACCGTTGCGGCAAGTCCCATTGAATGTGCTTTCGCCACCACCTGTTTAAGCAAGGTTTGATGGCCAAGATGGACGCCATCAAAATTACCGATCGTCAACACGCAACCATGATGGTATGGCTGAATATTGGGTATACCTCGAATTAATTCCATAGGTGATTTAACTATGTCAGTACTCATAAGGCTATTCGTTCATCCTACAATCAGGTTACTTGTTTATATGATGACCAATAACAGCCAAAAATTTAATAACCGCGACAAACCACCCACCCCTTTAACGGCTGAAAAGCGTTTTATCGCGTAAAACTGGTGAATTATATACTACTCAGCGGTTTCAATCAGCTTTCCGCACGCAGATGGCGTGGACGAACACCTAAAATAATCGCACATAGCAGATAAAGCCCACTACCACCGAAGATCAAACCAAATAGCCACATCATTCGCTCTAGTAAATGGAACCCTAACCATTGTTCTGTGGTTGGACTGAACCAGTGTAATCCGGCCACCATCACCACACCAGCAATCGCTAATCGCAGCACAAACAATAATGTCTGACGGCTGACGCGGTAAATATTTTCTTTGTGTAAGCCTCGATATAGCAATCCAGCATTTAACAGCGCTGATAATACACTCGCAATCGATAAACCAACGTAACCATAGAATGGGGCAAAAATAGCGTTAAATACCATGTTACTCACCATGGCAATAATACCAATTTTTACTGGTGTTTTGGTATCTTGGCGAGCGTAATAACCCGGCGCAAATACTTTAATCAACATGTAATTAAGTAGACCTGCTGATACCACCCATAGCGACATTGCGGTTTGATTAACGTCATACAGATCAAACTCACCCCGCATGAACATCACCATCAACATTGGCTTGGCTAAGGTGATCATCCCCAGCATTGCAGGAATGCCTAAGATCAACACCATTCGCACCCCCCAATCCATGGTATGCGAAAACTGCTCAGGGGATTTATCAACATGCTTACGTGATAGCGCCGGTAAAATTACGGTCGCGATCGCGATGCCAAACAGACCTAACGGGAACTCTAATAAGCGATCGGAATAATATAACCAACTGATTGAGCCCGTCATCAGAAAACTGGCAATCAGAGTATCAAGCAATAAATTGATTTGAGTGACTGAAACGCCAAACAGAGCAGGAAGCATCAGTTTACGTATTTTAGTCACCCCAGGGTCATTCCAGCCCCATTGTGGCCGTACTAAATAACCTTCACGATATAAAAACGGTAATTGAAAACCAAATTGAACTAAACCACCGATGAAAACACCCACCGCTAAACCAATTTCAGGTTTGGCGAGATGGGGAGCAACAAACACCGCACAACCAATAATCGCAATATTAAGAAACACTGGCGTAAACGATGAGATCGCAAATTTACCGAGAGTGTTTAAAATTGCGCCAGATAGCGCCACAAAGGTAACAAACCACAAATAGGGAAAAGTAATTTTCAGTAATAAACTGGCCAGCTCAAATTTTTCAGCACCAGGCGCGGTGCCGTGAACCCAATCCCAGAACCAACCAAAACCAAATAATGCCGTTACCACTCCCGACCCTAATACACCGACTAAAGTCACGATGGTAACAATACCGCCTAACGTACCTGCGGCACGAGCAATCAATAATCGCGTTTTATCTACGTCACCAGCTGCATGATATTCCGTTAATACGGGTACAAAGGCTTGCGAAAAAGCGCCTTCTGCAAAAAGACGACGTAAAAAGTTGGGAATTTTGTTGGCAAAGAAAAAAACATCGGCCGCAGCCCCTGCTCCCATTAGGTTAGCGACGACCACATCTCGGACCAAACCGAGCACGCGGGACACCAAAGTCATGGCGCTAACTATCATTCCAGAGCGTAAAAGACGCTTACTCACAAAAAAACCTCATAAAAGATGTTCAGAAAGGTGACTTCTGATTCGAAATACTGGTAAAATCTTCCGCCATATTAACCGTGTTAATCCGCAAGTGCCAACTAGATTGGTATGGCGGTTATTTGCACGAATCATTTGACAATGATTAAGATTAAGGGCATAGTCCTCGGCCTTAAATTGTCACCATACCAAGATTTGGGAGTTACACCCTTGGCAAATATCAAATCTGCTAAGAAACGTGCACTAACTTCAGAAAAACGTCGTCAGCATAACGCTAGCCGTCGTTCTATGATGCGCACTTTCTTCAAGAAAGTAATTATCGCTATTGAAGCTGGTAATAAAGAAGCTGCAACACAAGCTTTCGCTGAAATGCAACCTGTTATGGATCGCATGGCTACTAAAGGCCTGATCCATAAGAACAAAGCTGCACGTCACAAAGCTCGTCTAACAGCGAAAATCAAAGCTCTTTAATTTTAATTAATGAGTCTAGATTAAAAAAAACCGACCTTAGGGTCGGTTTTTTTATGTCTCTTCATTAGCCATCGTCTATAAAACTAGCACTTCAATCGTTAACCTTGCTAACTTTATAGTTGAATTTATTTCACATCTTCGAGCATAAAATGAAAAAAACGCTATTACGCGGCTTGTTCAACGTTCTGCCGCTAGTATTAAGTATTTGGTTATTCTGGTCACTTTTTGAGTCATTAGATGAAGTAGGCAGTTTTTTATTTGGTCTTGTTCACATCAATGAACTCTTTAAAGGTGCTGGTTTTTTACTCATTCTGATCTTATTGTTTGTTGCTGGACTGCTTTTTTCTGTCAGCCCTATCGCATGGCTATATGATTTTATCATTCGTCAATTAATGCGATTCCCGTTTTTTAAAACGGTTTATAGCAGCATTAATGATATTGCCTCATTAATGAGTAGCGACAATAAAAATAAAAGTCAGCAAACAGTGTTAGTCCATCAGGCCAATGATACCTATGTAGTGGGCTTTATTATGGCTAACGACACCCCAGAGCCGCTGACAAACGCATTACCTGAAGGTGACTGGGTTCCAGTACTGTTTCCACTCAGTTACCAAATAGCAGGCGTGACAACGCTGGTTAAGCGTCAAGATCTCACCATTGTTGATTGGTCGTTTGAAGATGCAATGCGTTATAACTTAACGGCCGGTATTTCAATTTCAGCCAAAGATAAAGAAGAAAAAGACCTTAAAGCGCCATTAGCAGCAGATCCGCAGAAATAGGCTAGCATTAACAACAGTAACCATTAACGCCTTGTATTCGTAAGGCGTTAATTTATAATTGGTTATTTAAAATAAATTGCTAAAATCTGCTGCGCAAATACGTTTTACTGCAGGGTGCATGATCATTCGCTCAGCAAAAATAACAAAATACTCATCACAAATATCAACCACTCGCTTCACTTCATGAACTCGACTGCTGCTGGTTAGCTCATCAGCATAAATCGATGGCGCGATAAACATCGACTTGTGGTAACAAGAAAACGCTTTCATTAGGGCTGCATCATCAAACTCGCCCAAAATATTTGGCGTGATCCCTTGCTGATCAAACCATTGATGTAATTTTCGTCCCATCGCAGAACGCCGACTGGGCACTAATAATTTATAATCTTCAATACAAGCAGGAAAATCAGCATCAGATAAGTCATCAGTACAAAAAAAACTCATCGCTGATTCACCGAGTTTTTTACTATATATGCCTGGGTTTTGGGTCGAACTCACCGGACAATCTGACAGAATCATATCTAATTTATGCTGTGACAACTGCTCTAACAACATTTCATGGGTCGATTCAAAACAACTTAATTGGATCCGTTGATCATTCGGTATACCTTCAAGCAACACTTGGCTCACTAATCGTTTTGACAACGCATCAGCTACGCCAACTTCAAACAATTGGTTATCACGTTGGGTATAATTAATACGATCAAGCATTTGATAACTGAGATCAAACATCTTATCAGCATATTTAAACACCAATTGGCCAAGCTCTGTTGGTTCAATATTACGCCCAACCCGTTTAGTTAACTTGCCTTTTAAACGCTCTTCTAATGAACGAATTTGACCCGTAACCGTTTGTGGTGTCAGGAATAATGCATCAGCAGCTTTGGTTACTGAACCTTGTTTGCAGACCATCCAAAAATAATAAAGATGGTTATAATTTAAGTGAGACATTGCCGCTATTTTAAATAAAAAAACCCAGCGGCAAAGCTTACGCTGTGCCACTGGGCTGTTCAATGTTTGACGCTATAAATTATAGTAAAATCAAACCAAGATCGTATTTGAGTCGTAATTAACGCTGCAGTCGCTCTAAATTGCGTACTCGCTCGCCACCACGTTGTTCTAACGCACGTTGACGGAACGAACTTTCACTCACAGTCGATGTTTTGACTGCGGTCGCTTTAGCATCATGGATCCCTTGTAAGTATGCTTGGCATAACTCAGAACGATCGTCATTAGTACACTGCTGATAATTCGCAGCAACACTCGATAATGAAAATAAACACGCAATAACAACTAGCAACGTTTTCATATTACACCTCTGATTTAGGTAGTGTTTTACTCAACATTATGTAACCAACAACAGCTGCAACAGTAGAACCTAATAAGATTCCAAGTCGTGAATAAGTCGCAAAGCTCTCACCCGCACCAACAAACGCCAATGATGAGATGAAAATCGACATCGTAAATCCGATACCACACAGGATTGATACTGCAAAAATATGCTTGAAGTTAATCCCATCAGGTAATTTTGCCACACCCGTCTTAACCGCAATAAAACATGCAGTAAATATGCCGACTGGCTTACCAATAAACAAACCGGCTGCAATCCCCATCGGTAACATTGCAGATAGACTCGCCAGTGATACACCGGTAAGTGATATACCTGCGTTTGCAAATGCAAATAATGGCAAGATTAAGAAAGCAACATACGGGTGTAATGCATGTTCAATGGTTTTAAGCGGTGAATGGGTATCTGCACGACCATCTTTACCTGCTAATGGCACTGCGAAACCTAATACCACACCAGCCAAGGTTGCATGAACGCCTGATTGCAGTACGCTGAACCATAAAATAGCACCAACAATTAAGTATAATGGAATACTGGTGATGTTCTTTAAGTTCATAATAACCAGCGTCGCTGTCGCAATAAATGCTACGGTTAGCGCGATAGTCGATATATCAGAACTATAGAATAAAGCGATAATAACAATCACACCTAAGTCATCAATAATAGCCAGCGCTAATAAGAAAACTTTTAAGCTCACCGGGACGCGATTACCCAGTAATGCCATTACACCCAGTGCAAATGCAATATCCGTTGCCGCTGGAATAGCCCAGCCTTTCACTGCCATCGGATCGCCGTAATTAAAGGCGGTATAAATTAATGCTGGCGCAATCATGCCGCCGACAGCGGCTATCGCTGGAAAGATTGCCTTTTCCTTAGTATTAAGCGCGCCCTCAATTAGCTCGCGTTTAACTTCTAATCCAATTAAGAAAAAGAAAATTGCCATTAAACCGTCATTGATCCAATGCGCTACTGATAATCCTGCAATGTAGCTATGCAAAGTGTCATTATATATCGATGCCAATGGCGAGTTAGCAATAACCATTGCAATTAGCGCAGCGATAATAAGAATAATACCGCCAGCTGATTCTAATTTAAGAAACTTACGAATAGCATCGGTCATCGACCGTCACTCCTTTAACTATATTATCCACGCGATCCAAGCTGCTCTAACTATAAGGTTAGCTAAATACTTGGTCATCTCAATTAAATTTAGTGTAAACGTCATTCTCATAATCTGAAAAATCGTTTGTATAGATATAAATACTCGGTAAAACCGAAAGGTTGTAGTTATAGAGCTACTATATCCGCACTGTTAATAAACAACGATTCATTAGTTTTATGCTGAAAATAAAATAAATAGCAAAATTTTACTTTAAATAACGATTCCAGCATGATTTTTACATCTAATAATTCATTTCATTAAAAAACAATTAGAAACAATCTACTAGAGAGTATTATTGCAACATGACATTGTGAAATTTAATCGGTTGCGCTCTCACTTTGCTGACAAAACGCGAACAAATATTCATTTATGACACTCAGTGTAATATTTCTGAAATATAACCAAACTACTATTCACGCAGATTTCAACAAAATGACACCTAAACGACATATTCCTGTCATGGAGAAATGATTATGACTACCCAAGCCACTACTGCTGCATCTAAGTTCAGCTCTATGCGTTGGGTCCGCTGGGCCAACCTGGCGTTCATGCTATATTTGTTACTCGTTGCTGTTTCTATGGTCAGCGGCGGTTTTAAATGGTCTGTCGGCGAGCAAGCAAAAACATTATTTGAATTTGCCTCTCACCCAGTAGCAGGCTTAATGATTGGTCTAATTGCGACTGCACTTATTCAATCATCAAGTACTGTAACCTCTATTATCGTTGGTCTTGTGGCAGGTGGTTTACCGGTCGAAACCGCTATTCCAATGGTTATGGGTGCCAATATCGGTACTACATTAACCAATACACTAGTTAGTTTAGGTCACGCACGTTGTAAAGAAGAATTCCGTCGCGCATTCGCAAGTGCGACTGTACATGATTTCTTTAACTTATTAGCCGTTGCCATTTTCCTTCCATTGGAAATGATGTTTGGTATTCTTGATAAGTTATCAGGTTGGTTAGTATCGCCGTTCTTAAAAGCGGGTGATATGAGCATGGACGGCATGGATTTCATGAAGCCGATAACGCAACCAGCAGTAGATTTAGTAAAAGGCCCACTAGAAGCCTTTGGTCACAACGGTGGTTTTGGTCTAATCATTCTAGGTATTACACTGATTTTCGTTTCGATTACGCTAATGGGTCGCTTAATGCGAGGCTTAATGGTGGGTCGTGCTCGCGATATTCTTAAGAGCGCAATCGGTCGTGGTCCATTACATGGTATTGCTTCAGGCACTGCGGTAACCGTGCTAGTACAGTCATCATCAACAACAACCAGTTTGATGGTACCACTAGTAGGTACTGGTGTATTAACTGTCCGTGAAGTGTACCCATTTACTCTGGGCGCAAACATCGGTACCTGTATCACTGCACTACTAGCAGCGACAGCAGTATCAGGTGAGCACGCAGTATTTGCACTACAGATTGCACTGGTACACTTATGCTTTAACGTGCTAGCTACAGTATTAATTTTCGGTGTACCGTTCTTACGTGAAATTCCGCTTAAGTGTGCTTTCTTCCTCAGCGACTTAGCAACCAAGAACAAAGCAGCAGTTGCAGGTTACCTAGGCTTAGTCTTCATTGCTATTCCAGGTTCAATCTTAGCGTTTACAGCTTAATCGTTACGTTAACTAAATAAAAGCACTGTTAAATAAAAAGCCCCACACAAGCAATTGTGCGGGGCTTTTTGTTATTCTAATAATTGACGCTGATAACCTGTCTAATAAGTATCGGAGTTAATTAATGGCATCAATATAATTTCCATTAAACTGCACCATTTTTAATTTAACACTATACCGAGAATGGGTACTGAATCGGCGCATGGTGTTGATAACCCACCACCTCAAAATCATCCAACGTTACCCAGGTTTCTAAATCTTCTAGTGAGGTAATTTTAGGGTTGATAATCAATTGTGGTGATGCAAATGGCGTGCGAGTTAACTGTTCATCACGCATTAACGGTAATTGATCTTCATAAATATGAGCATTAATAATTTTATGATAAGCCTGACCCGGTTTATGGCCAGTAATTTGTGCCATTAACGCCAGTAATGTAAACACTTGAACTTGATTAAAATTAAGCCCTAACGGTACGTCACAAGAACGCTGAGCACTGGTCAAGTACAGCGTATCACCTAATAATGAAAAGGTATGGGTGTGCATGCATGGGCGTAAGCAGCCCATATCAAACTCACCTGGATTATAAAACGTTAAAATTTCGCCACGATCATCAATTCCTTTGGTTAGATCATCAACAATCTTCTTTAATTGATCGATAACCGTACCATCTGCCTTTTGCCAACGACGGCCTTGAACACCATAAACGCGCCCCATATCATCCTCACCTTTACGGTAGGGATTGTCGAGCCATGCTTGGTTATCATTAGCATTGGCATTCCATGTGTTACAACCAATAGCACGAAATTGAGCAGCATTATCATAGCCACGTAAATAACCTAATAACTCAGCAATTGCCGCTTTCCAAAAGCTTTTACGAGTAGTGATCAATGGAAATTGGTTATTAGCAACATCATAGCTTAAATCAGCATTGATAACCGTTAGACAACGTTTCCCTGTACGCTCATTCTCAATCCATACACCATCATCAACAATTCGCTGACACAACGCTAAGTACTGTTTCATTGTCCTACCCGTTAAATTAATGACGCCCAGCAAAAGCTAGGCGTCTAAAGTCGTTACTTTTAATTCTATCAGAAGATAGCGAGCTTAAAGCTAGTCAATATCAACTCATGAACATTTTAATACTGATAATAAGCAGTAATATCGCAAATAGCTTTTTAAGCGTTGCTGTTGGTAAACGCGTCACCAATGCCGCACCATAACGAGTGGTAATCATTGAGGTCGCAGCAATCCCTACTAATGCCGGTAAATACACATACCCTAGGCTATATGCCGGTAAATCAGCACTCCCTACTCCCGCAAAAATAAAGCCTATCATGCCTGATATTGCAATAAGAAAACCAACTAACGATGCCGAGCCAATCGCACGGCGCATTTCAATCCCAAAATAGCTCAGATATGGCACCGTTAATGAACCACCACCAATGCCGGCTAAACTTGATAATAAGCCGATAACACAACCACCAGCAGCCGATGCTAATGCACTTGGTAATGATCGAGCACGAGTGACACGTAGCGATAGCAACATTTGTAAAGCAAGCAGCAGCACAATCACTGCAAACACTTTGGGTAAATATTGTGCAGGCACTAATTCTGCCACCACGCTACCACCTAATCCGCCAATGATGATCCCCGGAGCAAGCACTTTAACCACTGAGAAATCAACATTTCCCAATCTAAAATGATTGCGCGCAGAAGCCATTGAGGTCATGACAATACTGGCTAATGATGTCGCTAATGCAATGTGCATTAGCATCGCAGGTTCAATGCCAGCTTGTGGTAACAACCATACCAAAGCGGGCACGACCAATAAACCGCCACCTATTCCCAATAATCCTGCTAATACCCCCACTACTGCACCTAAAATTAAGCACATAGAGAAAAGCCATATTACGCTTTCATGCATAATAACTACCCATAACCTTAACCGAAGAGGTCGCCATTATTTATTACCTGCTCGAATAAATCCACCTAACTGGTGCTGCTCAATAAATGCTGTCGTTAATTGACGCACATCATCAGCAATATCAACCTGCAATGCCTGAGTCGTCAACGCAGTCATATCGCTACTCTTGATATGGCGTAAAATATATTTAATTTTAGCGACATTACGTGCATTCATACTCAACGAACGATAGCCCATTCCAACCAGTAATAATGCGCCAACAGGATCGCCTGCTAATTCACCACAAACACACACCGGTAATTGATATTTTTCAGCACTATCAACAATATGCTTTAGCGCATGTAACACCGCAGGATGCAGAGCATCATAAACACTGGCGACTCGCGCATTATTACGATCAACCGCCAATAAATATTGGGTTAAATCATTACTACCAACAGAGAGAAAATCGACTCGCCCAACCAACGCATGGAGTTGATATAACATTGATGGCACTTCGATCATAATGCCAATGCGAGGCTTATGCAGTTGTTGCCCTGCCGCTAATGCTGTTTGAGCAACATCCGCATACGCCCGTTCAATAATCGCTTTAGCGTCATCAAGTTCATTAATACTTGAAATCATCGGCAGTAAAATATCCATGTTGTTCAAACCAATGCTAGCGCGTAGCATGGCTCGTACTTGGATCATAAATATTTCAGGATGATCGAGCGTAAATCGAATTCCACGCCAGCCTAGAAAAGGGTTATCTTCTTCAATTGATAGATAAGGTAGTGGTTTATCTCCGCCAATATCAAGCGTACGCATCACAACCGGCTGATGTGGGTAAGTGTGCAAAATAGTGCGGTACTGATTAATTTGTTCTTCTTCAGAGGGAAAACTACGTTGCAGTAAAAACGGCACTTCGGTGCGGTAAAGTCCTACGCCATCAATACCTTTATTGATAGCAAGATGCGAGTCGGCACTTAAGCCTGCATTAATATGAACCATGATCCGTTGCTGATCTTTAGTTACTGCCAGTTGTTGCTGGTCACCTTCAACAATTTTTTCAAGTTCATCATCTTCACGCAATAAGCGTCGATATTCAGCCAACACATGTCGATTTGGATTGACTAAAAAATCACCACGATAGCCATCAACTACCACCACATTGTTGTGCACTGTATGTGGGGTAAAATCGACCCCCATAATGGCAGGAATACCTAATGCGCGAGATAAAATAGCGGCATGTGAGTTGGCGGCACCGTCTTGAGCAACCACAGCAGCCAGTTTACCCGCAGGTACTGTCGCTAACATTGCAGCGGTTAACTCTCGCGTCAGTAGTACAATTGGTTCATCCCATTGCTGTTCATTAGGCTCGTCATCACATAAAAAATACAATAACCGCTGCCCTAATTCACGAATATCACGCGCTCGCTCTTTAAGGTATTGATCTTTCATATTGGCAAAACGATTAGAATACGCTTCAACCACTTGCCGCACAGCCCATTCCGCTTGATCACCACTATCTATACGAGTTTTAAGATCTTGGCGTAGCAATGGATCATTGAGTAAATGACTAAAGAGATCAAAAATAGCGAGGGTTTCTTTTTGCAAGTCACTATCAAACCGCTTCCGTAAACGGCGAAATTCTTTTGCTGCCGCATCAATCGCAATCGTTAATCGGTCTTGTTCGGCATGAATATTTAAACATGACGCTGGCGCAACATGCTCTAATAATGGCTGAGTATCATCCCACCATGCTTTTGCCACCGCAACGCCACTGGATGCTGCTGAGCCAGTTAAATGGAGCCGATTACCTTGTTCAAACCACATTCCTTGTGCTTTCGCATGGGCTAAAATACCCGCTAATTGCGCGGCAAGTGTGACTAAAAACGATTCTTCACTTTCGTTAAATTCTCGCTGCTGACGCTGTTGAACTACGATAACACCAAGGACTTGGCGCTGATGTATGATAGGTGTACCAAAAAAGGATCGAAAAGATTCCTCTCCGATCCCTGGTAAATGTTTAAAACGAGGATGTAAACGCGCATCTGCAACATTTAATGGCTCTGCTCGTTGGCCCACTAATCCTACAAGCCCTTGATCAAAGCGCAAACTAATACGCCGTCGAGATTTATTTAACCCCTGTGTTGCCATCAAGGTATAAACCTGACGCTGATGATCGGCAATGTACACCGAACAACAATCGGTCTTCATTGCTAACGTCGTGTTTGAGACTAATTGATCCAATGCATCAATCAATGTATGGGCGCTAACAACCTTGTCAACAATATCTCTTAGCTGTGTCAGCATAGTGAGCCTTTAAATTGTTCCCTGTGAGCCAATAACCTCTATTTTGCTAATTACGCTTACTCTTGGTGCGTTTAAATTTACGTTCTTTCCATTCTTTAAATGGCATTGCGACAGCAGCAAACTCTTTCAATGCACGACGGTAGACATCACGCTTAAAAGACACCACTTGTCTTACTGGGTACCAATAGCTTACCCAACGCCAGCCATCAAACTCTGGTGTAGCACCACGCTGCATATTAACCTTGGACTCATCGCATTCTAAACTCAGCAAAAACCACTTTTGCTTTTGACCGATACAAACAGGTTTTGAATCCCACCGCACAAGACGTTTAGGCAATTTATAACGTAACCAATGACGGCTTGACGCAATAATCCTGACATCTTTTTTGGTTAACCCTACTTCTTCATACAATTCACGATACATGGCCTGTTCAGGGGTTTCACCTTCATCAATACCACCTTGCGGAAACTGCCAAGAATGTTGTCCATATCGTCGAGCCCAAAATACCTGGCCATGGCCATTGCAGATAACGATCCCTACATTAGGGCGGTATCCATCGCCATCAATCACTGGACGACCTCAAGTATAAATATCTATTAATAGTGATTTTTTCATAGTAGACGTGATCGGTAAACAAACATTCATTAATATCGATCAGTTTTCCTCGCTTTAAACCATATTTGGGATAACTTTGCATAATGACCACTTTACCAACAGCTAAGTGAGACATACCCCACATTTATTCACTCTTTCTGTGGATAGATTTGTGCAGAAACCTAAAAAAAGCATATTTAAGTGATTATAAAAAATTTTACAACCCCCAATAAAAAGCCAATTAAAAACAAAATTATCATTTAAAATCATAGTTATAACTACAGGCAAAATTCATAATAAATAAAAATAAAGTTAACTTTCACATCACTAAAAATAGATCGGTTAAAGATCAACCAATAATAGCGTTATCCACAAAATATGGCTTTTAGCAATGAACAAGATCGAATCATAACGAATATTATTCCAACACAATACTGTATAAAAACTCAGTTAAACTAAAAAAAAATATTTTTCATAAAAAAGCTGTGGATATCTTTTTATTTTGATCTTAGCGCTAAATAACTGCCACAAGTTACGCATCAGCAGACATTTCAGCACTATTATTTCATTTCTATAACTTAAATGATCAATGGTAACCATTTATTGCGGATAACGATCATCGTAGATCTTCACCTACAACCACCGCTGATATGATAGTATTATCAGCCAATACTGTCTTCACTATTGGTCCTATCACAATATCTTATGAGCCAACAACCCATGCAACCTACACCAAAAACAGAAGCCGAATTACTTTATCGCGCCCAGCAATTGGCAGGCATGACGCTAGGTGAATTAGCAGCGCTCGCTGGCATGATTCCGCCGCCAAACCTTAAGCGCGATAAAGGCTGGGTTGGACAACTTTTAGAATGGCATTTAGGTGCAACGGCAGGTAGTAAGCCTGTACCTGACTTTATTGAACTTGGCATTGAACTCAAAACAATTCCGATCAGTTATCAAGGCAAGCCATTAGAAACGACCTTTGTCTGTGTTGCACCGTTAATTGGCGTACAAGGTCTGCAGTGGCAAAGTAGTCATATAAGGCAAAAACTGGCACGCGTATTATGGGTTCCCGTTGAAGGAGAGCGTGATATTCCACTTGAAGATCGTCATGTTGGATCGGCACTATTATGGAGCCCAAGTGCAGAAGAAGAACAACAATTACGGCAAGATTGGGAAGAGTTGATGGATCTGATTGTATTAGGCCAAGTAGAATCAATCACCGCTCGTCATGGTGAAGTGCTACAATTACGCCCAAAAGCGGCCAATAGTAAAGCACTCACCGAAGCCTATGGCGCTAATGGCCAACCGATTAAAACCCTACCCCGTGGCTTTTACTTAAAAAAACAATTTACTGCACAATTATTGCAACGACACTTTATTTAGCCCGCTTTACGCATGCCCTTGACGAAAGCAACGTGGTGGTGGAATAAGCTCATGTTTATTTAACAGTCGATACATCGTCGCTCTTGATACCCCGAGCTCTCGTGCCGCGGCAGAAATTTGACCTTTATTATTTTCTAATACGGTTAATAATGCATTACGTTCAGATTCTTCGCGCACTTTTTTCAAGCTTAATTTATCATCGACTAAACGTGGAATATCTAATTGTTCCGCTTCAATAGATTTATTTTCTGCGAGTAATACCGCACGCTTAATTTGGCAAATAAGCTCCTGCACATTACCTGGCCACGGGTATTGTAATAGCATTGCTTGTGCTTGTTCCGATAAAGATTTAGCGACACTATTATACTGGCGCGCGTATTTTAATAATAAAAATTCGGCTAAAACAACAATGTCGTTACCGCGTTCACGTAATGTCGGCACCGTTAATGACACCACATTTAAACGAAAATATAATTCACGCCGTAATGTCGTTAAAGTCACTAAATGCTCAAGTGAATGTTTGGTAATAGAAATAACACGAATATCAACGCTAATCGCCTCACCCGCTTGATTATAGTAATACCCTTCAGCCAAGACTTGATATAACACCTGCTGGCAGGCATCGGTTAACTCGGTAAACTCTTCAAGTACCAACACACCATTATTTGCAGCTTCAAATACCGATTCAGTCCCGCTGGCGGTTTCAAGCAGCCAATCTGCGGTCATGGTTTCACAATTAATCCGGATTACCTGTTGTTTAGCACGCGCTGATGCTTGAAAAATAGCGTCTGCGACTAATATCTTACCAGTACCAATTTCACCACTGATGACGACAGGCACATCGCTTAATGCTATCCGTTTAACTTGATCACGTAGTTTTTTCATTACGGCCGTCGAGCCTTGCAGCCCTTGCTGACCAAAATTGCCTAATTGTGGCCATACTTGACGTTCCAGATTAAGCATACCAATCTGGTGACCAATGGTTTGTTGTAAGCGCTCAGGAGGAATAGGAACAGAAAAATAATCGAGACAAAAATTGACGATAAATTGGCCAATAGCTTCATTGTTCAATTGATCATCGCGCACAATCGCAATCCAACGCACTTGTTTATTACGATTAACCATCGCTGAAAAACTATGAATGCTAAAATCATCATGGCTAAGATCAACCACGCCAATGCAAGGACCAATTTCTAACAGTAATGTTTCTGCGGTACGCAAATCATAACAACGGTGACATAGCCAGCCCGCGGTTTCCATTGCAGGTAACCAATTTTGATTATTGCCACCAAAAACAACCAAGGTATTAGAAATAACCGCTTTTGCTTTTTTTACCATTCCAATTGTCATTTATCCCTCCTTGAATAAAGCAATTATCTTATATTTAACTTAACAATTATCTCATTAATGATACACGATCAAGTGCAACTTGTTTACTATAATATGATTAAGCGAATATAAAATCATGATGTCGGTTATATTGTGGCCTCAATAATTGCTATTTGTCACTTTTTTGACTCCTTTTAACAAAAAAGCCAAAAAAAAGCCAAAAAAAACCACCGCATTAAGCGATGGCTTTTTATAACAATTCAATTAGTTATTTGATTGTGGGCGCATTGCCGGGAACAAAATAACGTCACGAATAGTATGAGTGTTAGTAAATAGCATTACTAAACGGTCAATACCAATACCTTGACCTGCAGTGGGTGGCAAACCATGCTCTAGCGCGGTAATGTAGTCTGCGTCATAGTACATTGCTTCATCATCACCCGCATCTTTCGCGTTAACCTGTGCTTTAAAGCGTTGGTCTTGGTCTTGAGCATCGTTAAGCTCAGAGAAACCATTCGCCACTTCACGGCCACCGATGAAGAATTCAAAACGGTCAGTAATGAATGGGTTTTCATCGTTACGACGAGCAAGTGGAGAAATATCAGCAGGGTACTCTGTAATGAACGTCGGTTGCATTAGTTGAGGCTCAGCCGTTTCACCAAAGATTTCTTCAAGTAATTGACCACATGTCCAGAAGCTTTCTACATCCACATGAACAGATTTTGCGATCTTAACCATTAGCTCACGATCAGCAACGCCTTCGTAAGTTAATGCTTGGATTTCTGCGTGATCTGGGTTGTATTGCTTAATTGCATCCAACATGCTCATACGAGTATAAGGACCTGCAAATTCAACTTCGAACTCACCGTATGGCATTTTAGAAGAGCCTAATACATCAATTGCGATGCTGCTTAGCATTTCTTCAGTGATATCCATCAGATCATTGTAATCTGCGTACGCCATGTAGAATTCCATCATCGTGAATTCTGGATTATGACGAGGAGATAGACCTTCGTTACGGAAGTTACGGTTGATTTCAAATACACGCTCAAAACCACCAACCACTAGACGCTTAAGATAAAGCTCAGGTGCAACACGTAGGTACATGTCGATATCTAGTGCATTATGGTGAGTGATAAATGGACGTGCAGTTGCACCGCCAGGGATCACGTGCATCATTGGCGTTTCAACTTCCATGAAGCCTTTGGTCACCATGAAGCTACGAATAGCTGAAACAACTTTTGAACGGATCACAAATGCACGACGAGAATCATCATTTACAATCAGATCAACATAACGCTGACGGTAACGCATCTCTTGGTCAGTTAGACCATGGAATTTTTCAGGTAATGGACGTAGTGCTTTAGTTAGCAACTCGTAGTTATCCATCTCAACGTAAAGATCACCTTTACCTGATTTTTGCAGTACCCCTTTAACACCGATAATATCACCGATATCTAGACCAGAATATTTCGCTTTTAGCTCTTTCTGAACATCTTTAGATGCATAAGCCTGAATACGACCAGACACATCTTGAATCGCTAGGAAAGGACCACGCTTAGCCATAACACGACCAGCGATTGCAAATACATGACCCGCTTGTTCAAGCTCTTCCTTGGTCATCTCACCGTATTTTGCTTGTAGATCAGCCGCTAAGCTATCACGACGGAAATCGTTTGGGTGGCCATTTGCTTTGCAGTTTTCGCGAATCATATCCAGTTTCGCGCGACGCTCAGCAATCAGTTTATTCTCATCTTGTACTTGGTCAGTCATGGGGAACCCTTAAAATTTTACTGAAATTCGGTTACAGACCTGATTTCAAGCTTGCTTCAATAAAACGGTCTAAATCACCGTCTAGTACTGCTTGGGTGTTTCTGTTTTCCACCCCAGTACGTAAATCTTTAATGCGAGAGTCATCCAATACATAAGAACGGATTTGACTACCCCAACCAATGTCTGATTTAGTATCTTCACTGGCTTGTTTTTCAGCATTTTGCTTTTGCATTTCATATTCAAACAATTTTGCTTTTAACTGCTTCATTGCTTGATCTTTATTCTTATGCTGAGAGCGATCGTTCTGACACTGCACCACAATATTGGTTGGCACGTGCGTAATACGTACTGCTGATTCAGTGGTGTTTACGTGTTGACCACCCGCACCCGATGCGCGGTATACGTCGATACGTAAATCAGAAGGATTGATATCAATAACAATATTGTCATCAATTTCTGGATACACAAACGCTGAAGCAAACGAAGTATGGCGACGGCCGCCTGAATCAAACGGTGATTTACGCACTAAACGGTGCACACCGGTTTCAGTACGTAGCCAACCATAAGCGTACTCACCGCTGATACGAACCGTAACAGATTTCAGACCAGCAACATCACCATCAGAGATTTCAATGATTTCGGTTTTAAAACCTTTAGCATCAGCCCAACGCAAGTACATGCGCAGCATCATTGAGGTCCAATCTTGTGCTTCAGTACCACCCGAGCCTGCTTGAAGATCAAGATAGCAATCAGAACTATCGTGATCGCCAGCAAACATACGACGAAATTCTAACTTAGCTAACTTAGCTTCAAGCTCAGCTAACTCAGGTTCAATCTCATCAAAGGTTTCTTGATCGTCTTCTTCAACGGCTAACTCAAGTAGGCCTTCAACGTCTTCAACGCCTTGGTCTAATTGGTCAATAGTTTCAACTACTGCTTCCAAGGCTGCACGTTCTTTACCTAACGCTTGAGCGCGCTCAGGTTCATTCCATACATCTGGTTGCTCTAGTTCTGCATTTACCTCTTCTAGACGCTCTTGTTTCGCATCATAGTCAAAGGTACCCCCTAAGGATGTCAGTACGTGCTGACACATCCTCAAGTCGGTTTTTAATAGGATTAATTTCGAACATCGCCACGCTTCATTACCGAAATAGATATAACCGCAAGATTCTATCGAATTGTAGATAGAATATACAGAGGGAGAGAAAGGTTATCAGAAAATTAATCAAAATATGGTGACAATCTAGGCTGTAAACACCAAGATCCCCACCACTCAGGGTTTCATTACCAGGTTGATATTATTTCGCCGCTAAATGTTCAACCATCAATTGCACACTGCGGTTACCACGAAATTCATTCACATCGAGGCGATAAACTAATTCAATTTGCTGCACTGACGCATCAGGCCACAGCTTAAGATCGACGTTAAATGCAATCGCATCAATGACGCTACCACCCGCTAACGGCTCAACCATCATTTTTAGATGTTTACCCGCCACCAGCTTTTGGTGCAGGAGTCTAAACGTACCGTCAAAGGTTGGCTCTGGAAATTGCTGTCCCCACGGCCCGCCCGCACGCAGAATTTCAGCAGTCTCAAGTGTCAATTCATACGGCTGTAATTCGCCATCACTAAGCAGAACACCTTGGAGTGCATCTTCATCTAACACTTTACGTACCGCAGCATCAAACGCAGTACTAAAAGCATCAAGTTGCGCTTCATTAAGCGTCAAGCCCGCCGCCATCGCGTGACCACCAAATTTTAAAATCATGCCCGGATGTTGAGTATCAACTACATCAAGTACGTCTCGCATATGCAGTCCCGCAATAGAGCGACAAGATCCTTTGATTTCACCGTTGCCTGCATCAGCAAATGCAATCACTGGACGATGATATTTATCTTTGATCCGCGAGGCTAAAATACCGATCACGCCTTGATGCCAATCACGTTGAAACAGCACTAAACCATAAGGCATATCCTGCTGATTAAACTGTAACCGTTCACAAATAGCGAGACCTTCTTCTTTCATTCCCTGTTCGATTTCTTTACGGGTTTGATTAAGCGCATCAAGCTCTGACGCCATACGACGCGCTGCTTGAATGTTGTCACACAATAATAACTCAACCCCGAATGACATATCATCTAAGCGCCCTGCGGCATTAATGCGAGGGCCTAAAGCAAATCCAAGATCACTTGCCACTAAACGGGCAGGATCACGATTAGCCACTTCGATTAATGCTTGAATGCCAGGACGACATTTACCGGCGCGAATACGTTGCAACCCTTGATGAACGAGAATGCGGTTATTGCCATCTAAAGCCACCACATCAGCAACCGTGCCCAATGCCACTAAATCCAGCAATTCAGCTAGATTAGGCACAGCTAGCGCTTGTTGTTCAAACCAGCCGTTATTACGCAATTCAGCTCGCAAAGCCAACATCAAATAAAATGCCACCCCAACGCCGCATAATGCTTTTGATGGAAAGCCACATTGATTGAGGTTAGGGTTCACCATCGCATCAGCTGCAGGTAAACAATCACCAGGCAAGTGATGATCAGTTACCAGCACTTGTACTCCTTGTGCTTTTGCTGCTGCAACACCGCTAATCGAAGAAACGCCGTTATCAACCGTCATGATCAATTCAGCCCCACGTTCAATGGCTTGTTGCGCTACATCAGGGCTTAAACCATAACCATCATCAAATCGATTCGGTACTAAATAATCTACATTTCGACAGCCTAGCATTTTTAACGCTAAGACAGATAATGCTGAGCTAGTGGCGCCATCAGCATCAAAATCACCGACAATAATAATACGGGTATTATTGGCCAATGCCGTCACTAATAATTTAACAGCATCAGCCATGCCATAAAGTTGGTTATAGTTAAGTAATCCTTTAGCACCGCGTTCCAATTCCGCTTCATTGCTAATACCACGGCTGGCATAAATACGCTGCAAAATAGCAGGAATTGCACTGGAGAAGCCTTGAGGATCGGCAACAGGACGACGCTTGATTTCTATCATAATAACGGCTTCTTTAAGGGAATGATTATCTTTTCATCTTAACCAAATCACCACTAACAAAAAAGCCTGATATCACTATCAGGCTTTATATTCAATGGCGCAATGATTTATCAATTAGTTAGCTTTTGCTTTGCTATCCAATAACTGTAGTAATGCTGCTGGCGGTTGGTAGCCAGGGATCATCGTGCCATCTTCTAGCACGATTGCAGGCGTTCCATTAACACCCATTGCAACACCTAATTGATATTGCTGCATCACTAAATCAGGACGTGGGGTGATCTTTGATTCATCAAAAGAGCCATTTTTCGCATCATGCATCGCTTTAGCACGATCTTTTGCGCCCCAAATTGCACTCATTTGGTTGAAGTTACTTGAACGCTCACCACCGCGTGGGAAAGCAAGGTAACGTACTGTAATACCGGCATCGTTATAACCTTGCATTTCATTATGCAATTTACGGCAATAACCACAGCTGGTATCAGTAAACACAGTTACCACATATTTTTCATTTTTAGCCGGATAAACGATCATGTCTTTATCCATGTCCGCCAATTTAGCTTTATTTAACTGTGCCATTTTTTGCTCAGTTAAATTAATCGGCTCAACACCGGTATTTTGGTATAAATGGCCCGCTAAAAAATATTGTCCGTCATCAGAGGCATACACTACACCACGTTCAGTCACAACTTCATTAACACCCGCCATCGGTGAGGCTGTAATTGAGCTTGGCGTTAAACCAATATTTGAAAGTTGTTTAGTGATAGCTGCGACATCAGGTTTTGCAACCGCAGAAAAAGCAGTCAGTGCAACAGCCGTAGCCAGCACGGTGCGACGAATAAAATGCATCTTGTTATTCCCTTTTAAAGTGATGACGATCTCGATATAACAACAGACCGAGATCACAACTATATAGTTTCAATTACACTACTATTTTTATATCCGCAGCATAAATGAAGTATCCCTAAATACAAATATTATCGCTAGTTTTATCTAACAACATCTCATAATTATGCACGCGGATGGTGGCTTTGATGCAATTGTTTCAATCTTTCCGTCGCAACATGGGTATAAATTTGAGTCGTTGATAGATCACTATGACCAAGCAACATTTGTACCACTCGTAAATCTGCGCCGTAATTAAGTAAGTGAGTCGCAAAGGCATGCCGCATCACATGGGGCGATAAAGTATCAGCATCAATACCCGCCAAGACAGCGTAATATTTTATTCGATGCCAAAACGTTTGACGTGTCATTTGCCTTGCACGTCGGCTAGGAAATAACACGTCTGAACTTTTTTCACCTAATAATAGCGGTCGACCACTGTCAATAAATTGCTCAATCCAATCAACCGCATTTTCACCCATAGGTACTAACCGTTCTTTATCCCCTTTACCTGTCACCCGCACAACGCCTTGACGTAAGCTGACTTTATCCATGGTTAAGGTCACTAATTCTGTCACACGTAGTCCGGTGGCATATAATAATTCCAACATTGCTTTATCACGCAATTGCAGCGGATCATTAACATCTGGCGCTTCTAATAATGCATCAACTTGTGCTTCGGTAAGATCTTTAGGCAGCCGTTGCGGCAATTTAGGCGTCACCAGCATCGCACTAGGATCATCGACGCGCACTTTTTCACGGTATAAGTATTGAAATAAACGTCGAATAGCTGACACCATACGAGCACGCGAGGTTTGCTTATAATTTTGATCAAATAGCCATAATTGATAACGTTGTAAATCATCAATCGAAGCCTCTGAAAGCACAATATTTTGCTGCTGCATCCATTGCTGTAACTTTTTTAAATCATTGCGATAAGAAGCAAGAGTATTTTCAGATAACCCTCGCTCCATCCACATCGCATCGAGAAAGCGTTCAATAATAACATCGTCGGTTACCATTTTTACCTCACCATAAGCTGTGTCGTAAGACGGTTTAAATACATGGATAAAAACACAGTAATTAGCGCATGATAGGATATTTATTCTAAAAAGTAACCTCGTTCTCTGTTTATTAATCTTAAACTTATCGCTTTCAATGCCAACCGAGTCTTGAGCTCAATCAACAATAACGAGTACACTTTAATCTACCAATAAGCACACAAGGTACACGACATGAAAATTGGCTTGTTTTATGGCTCAACCACCTGCTATACCGAAATGGCAGCAGAAAAAATTCGTGATTGCCTCGGGGCTGAAATCATTGAATTACACAATATTAAGCACACGCCAGTAGCAGAAATGAACCAATATGACATGTTGATTTTAGGCATTTCAACCTGGGACTTTGGTGAAATCCAAGAAGATTGGGAAGCGGTGTGGCAACAACTTGATGGTTTACAATTACAACAAAAAACGGTGGCGCTATTTGGTCTTGGCGATCAGGAAGGTTATACCGAGTGGTTTTTAGATGCGATGGGCATGTTGCACGATCAGCTATGTTCCACTGGAGTGCAATTTATCGGTTATTGGCCCAATGATGACAGCTACCAATTTCAAGCATCAAAAGCGTTAACTGCAGATCAACAATTTTTTGTCGGTTTAGCGTTAGATGAAGATAGCCAATATGAATTAAGTGATACCCGCATTGAGCAATGGTGTGAACAAATCATGCTGGAATACGCCCAACTGCCATAAGAGCTTAACCGCCATAAACGACATCATATAGAAAAGGGATGCCAATGTGGCATCCCTTTTTTGTTTAGCAATAACGGTGTTATTACACAGCAACAGTATCGCTATGATTATTGTTATTCTTAGCACCGACAAAGCGGGTTATCACCAGTGCAATCAAGGTTGGTAATACCCAGCCCATACCGTAATTAAACAACGGTAAGCTACTGAACATTGATACATCAAACTGCAAGTACTTCGCCACATCAATCATACTAAAGATAAAAGAAACTAACAGCACCGCACGATAAGCTAAACGTGGATTCGGTAACCATTTACGCACTAAGGTTAATGCTACCAATGCAATCGCGACAGGATACAAGGCAAATAATACTGGTATCGATAATGAAATCAGCATATTTAAACCAACATTTGCCACCACTGCACACACGATAGCTAATAGTACTGCCCACTTTTTATAAGATAGTGGTGTTAGTGTACTAAAATAATCAGCACACGCACTAATTAGGCCAATCGCAGTAGTTAAACATGCTAGCAGTACAATGCTTGATAAAATAATCTGTCCCGTTGGGCCAAATAACGCCATCACATAAGTCGTTAAAATAGCACCGCCATTACCAACACCAGCTGCAATACTTGCACTGGTTGCGCCAAGGTAAAACAATGACACATACACAAACGCTAAACCTGCAGCAGCAATTAAGCCTGCATAGATAAGATAAGTACAAGTGGTCTTGTCATCGGTCACACCTTTACTACGAATAACATCAACAATCAACATACCAAACATCAGTGCTGCAAAGGTATCCATGGTGTTGTAGCCTTCAAGGAAACCTTTGGTAAACGGTTGAGAGACATATTCACCTTGCGCTGCAATGATGCTGCCTTGCGGATTCATGAACACAGCAATCGCAAGTACCGTCAATACCACAAATAAAGCTGGTGTTAAAAACTTACCGATCATGTCGATCAATTTACCGCGAGACCAAGCAAAAAACAGTGCTACAGCAAAAAAGAGGATAGAAAAAATAGTTAAGCTGGTTTGACTAGCATCTGTAATAAACGGTTTAACAGCCATCTCATAGGCAACAAGACCGGTACGAGGTGCTGCGAACGCAGGGCCAATAATGATAAAAATCAATACCGCCATTAAGGTTGCTACTTTTGAGGGTAAATCACGGGTTAACCCACTCCAACCACCACCAGCAATGGCTACTGCGATAATACCAATTAAAGGTAAGCCAACCGCGGTAACTAAAAAGCCTGACATTGCAGGTAACATATTCTCACCTGCTAGCTGTCCTGCCAACGGTGGAAAAATGATGTTGCCCGCACCTAAAAAGAACGCAAAGGTCATAAAGCCTAGCGCGATAATATCTGTTACTTTGAGTGTTTTTTTCAAACTGCACCTTCCACTCGCTAATGGGTTATATATTGTGTCTGCATTTTTTATAATAAGTAGCACCTAATATATATCGCTATAATTATTGTGCCTGATAGCATAATGACCAAAAAGATTAACCTTAGCAATAGACTAGCTAAAAACACCACATAATCCAGTTACCGAGCCAACAAACTGAAACTAACAACCATTTTTTAATTTAAAAACAGAATTAAAAGCCAATTTAAGTCATAAAAACCATACTTACAAAAAAGAAGTAACAACTAATTAACAATAAATGAACAGTTTATTATCAAGTGTGCGTTTTTGATTATATCGCCACCGCTTTATATGCTTTTGCATGTTTTATAAACCTAACAGTAATACTATCACCCAAGGATCCATCATGAGTCGCAGCTTTAGCTTTAAACAATTTACAATCAATGATCACGGCTGCGGCATGCCGATCAGTACCGATGGCGTATTATTAGGCGCGTGGGCAAGGTTACCGCAGCATGGGCATATTGTTGATATTGGTACCGGCAGTGGCTTATTAGCATTAATGGCGGCACAGCGTACATCTGCGGCAGTGATCACTGCGATTGAATTAGATGTCGCAGCCATAACCGCCGCAACCGCGAACTTTGCAGCATCACCGTGGTCATCTCGCTTACAATGCATTGACAGTGACATTAATCATTGGTGCCAAGCTATTGCTGCAGAATCGATTGATAGTATTATTTGTAATCCACCTTATTTTAATACGGGTCAGCAGGCACAACGACAACACCGCGCTACTGCACGCCATACCGATACCCTTAGCCATCAACAGCTGTTAGCGACTATTCGTCATTTATTAACCACAGATGGCTGTGCCAGTCTGATTCTACCAACTTATGAAGGCCAGCAACTGCTTACTCAAGCAGCGGCATACGGTTTATACTGCCAACGCCGTTGTGATGTTCGTTCGACACCACACAAACCGTTTATGCGCACATTGATTGAATTAACAAAAAATAGTGCCATTACTGAACAACACCAGCTTTGCATTCATACTGAAAACAGCTATTCATCTGATTTTATTGCACTTACTAAAGATTTTTACTTAAAAATGTAATCGCTAGTGGCATAAAACATAATCTTATAATGGTGAATATTGATCATTAACTGAAGTTTTTATGTTTTAATCGGTGTTACTTACGCCAAGAGTGGCTATAATGCCGCCCCTTAATATAAATACCCATGTTCTGGTTACGCTTTAAAAGCACAGTAACGAGAACATATTTAGCATTTGTCTTGGGAGAGATAACTGGTGAAAGACTTTTCCGAATTAGAGTTAGATAGCGAGCTATTACGAGCGATTGACGAGATCGGCTATAGCCGCCCAACCGTAGTTCAAGCGCAGGCTATCCCTCATGCCCTTGACGGTAAAGATGTGATGGCTTCTGCACCAACAGGGACCGGAAAAACAGCCGCGTTTTTACTGCCAATGATTCAGCACTTGCAAGATTTCCCACGCAAAAAGCCGGGGCCTGCACGTGTACTGATCTTAACCCCGACTCGTGAATTAGCGATTCAAGTTACTGAGCATGCGCGTGCGCTGGCTAAATACACTAACTTAAAAATATTTACCATTACTGGTGGTATCTCTTACGATGAGCATGCTGAGCTACTTGGCAAAACGCAAGATATCGTTGTAGCAACACCAGGTCGTTTAATGGAATACATTGAGTCAGAGAAATTTGATTGCCGCGCAATTGAATGTCTGATTCTTGATGAAGCTGACCGTATGTTGGATATGGGCTTTGGTAAAATTGTTGAGCGCATCAACCATGAATGTCGCTGGCGTCGTCAAAGCTTATTATTCTCGGCAACTTTAGAAGGTAAAGGTGTACGTGAGTTCTCAGAAACAATTCTGAATGAACCACTTGAAGTCAATGCTGATCCTTCTCGCCGTGAGCGTAAGAAGATCCACCAGATGTACCTTCGCTGTGACAACATGGAGCACAAACTCGCTCTATTAGAAAACATCATTAAAGATCAAGCTGAACGCACCATCATCTTTGTCAAAACACGCGAACGCCTAGCTATCCTTCGCAGTCAATTAGACGCAATGGGTATCCCTTGTAACTGGATTCAAGGTGAAATGGCACAAGCTGCACGTACGAATATGATCACCCGTTTCCGTGATGGTGTAGTGAACGTATTAATTGCGACAGACGTTGCTGCTCGTGGTATCGATTTACCCGATGTTAGCCATGTAATTAACTTTGATTTACCACGTACAGCTGAAGTGTATGTACACCGTATTGGTCGTACCGCACGTGCGGGTAAGAAAGGCACTGCTATCGCCTTAGTTGAAGCGCATGACCAAGGAATGATCGAGCGTATTAGTCGCTACATGAAAGAAGAAATTCAAGAACGCTTTATTCATGGCTTGCGTCCACAGACCAAAAAACCAAGCACTGCCAAGAAGAAGAAAAAAGTAACTAAAAAAGTAAAAGAAGCGAAAGCGAAAAAGAAAATCAAACAAGCGGCTAAAAAAAGCCAAGATAAGTCGTAATTTTTCTTTTACAACACAGATAAAATAACAAGGCCAACGCTAATACGTTGGCCTTTTTTTGTTCTTAAAACACGATAGCAGTGTTAGTTTTGCTGTTCGCGCTTAAACACCAATTCCTTCGCGGTTGATTCCGCTGCGACGAAATAATAACCTGCGCTATCAAATTTCTTTAATGCTTCAATTGAGGTAATTTGATTATCAATAATATAGCGCGCCATCATGCCTCGAGCTTTTTTAGCATAAAAACTGATCACTTTATAAGTACCGTTTTTACAATCTTTAAAAATCGGCGTGATAAGTTGAGCATTTAACTTTTTCGGCTTTACCGCTTTAAAATATTCATTAGATGCAAGGTTGATCAGAATATCATCGCCCTGTTCTGCTAATGCTAGATTCAATTTATCAGTAATAATATCGCCCCAGAACTGATACAGATTAGTACCACGAGGGTTAGTCAATTTGGTCCCCATCTCTAAGCGATAAGGTTGCATCAAATCTAGTGGACGTAGTAAACCATATAAACCAGACAACATGCGTAAATGCTGCTGAGCATAAGCAAACTGAGCTTCAGTCATGGTTTCTGCGGCTAATCCTGTATAGACATCACCTTTAAATGCCAAAATAGCCTGTCGTGCATTATCCACCGTAAACTGTGGCTGCCATTCAGCAAAACGGGCTGCATTTAGTCCAGCAATTTTATCACTGACCTTCATTAAGCTTGCAATATCCATTGGCGTAAGTTCACGGCAGACATCAATCAATTCAGCAGAATGATCCGTAAGCTCTGGTAAGGTAAATGTTGATATTGCCAATGGCGATTCATAATCTAACGTTTTGGCTGGTGATACCACGATTAACATAAGGCTTTTTCCTTTAAAGTCTGACCTAATTAGACTACCACCATCACATTAAAAAACCACCTTCAACCATGATGGTTATTACTATTTAATTAATAGGTATAACAACAATTAGCCTATTGTTGACCTCGATGATGAACTCGGCTGATCCCATACACCATCTTCAAGTTGCCCCTGTAGTTCAGGGTAGTCTTGGCGATGAAATGTTGGCACTTTTCCAAGTGATAACTGCTTATTATAATCTTGGGCTAACTTAACCACCGTGCCAGAAAGCAATACTATCGCAGCCAAGTTTATCATTGCCATCATTCCCATAGAAATATCAGCCATCGCCCATACTGTTGGCAAATCAGCCAGCGCACCAAACATCACCATACATAGCACTACTATTCGAAAGGCATTCAGCCCCACTTTATGATTACGTTCTAAAAAAATCAGGTTGGTTTCAGCATAAGAATAATTAGCTATTAATGATGTAAAGGAGAAAAAGAAAATCGCAATCGCAATAAAAATACCGCCCCAATCACCGACTTGTGAACTCACCGCTTGTTGGGTTAATTCAATCCCAGTAATACTACTATACGGTTCATATTCACCAGACATTAAAATAATTGCCACGGTTGCAGAGCAAATGACAATGGTGTCCATAAACACCCCCAGCATTTGCACATAACCTTGTGAAGCGGGATGAGGGGGGTAAGGCGTTGCAGATGCAGCAGCATTGGGTGCCGATCCCATGCCAGCTTCATTTGAAAACAAACCGCGTTTAAGGCCATTAATCATACCTTGAGCAATGGTATACCCTAATGCGCCAGAAGCTGCTTCTTCAAATCCAAATGCGCTTCGAAAAATAAGCATGAATATATGTGGCAGTTGCTCGATATTACTCAGCATAATAAACAATGCTAATCCGAGGTAACACAACGCCATTGTCGGTACTAAAACCTCAGCGGTACGTGCGATCGCTCGCATGCCGCCAAAAATAACCACCCCGGTTAATAAAACCAATCCTAAACCAACATATTGTGGCTGCCATCCAAACGCAACCTCAGTAGCTTGAGAAATTGAATTAGCTTGTACCGCATTAAAAACTAGCCCAAAAGCAATGATAAGAAAGATAGAAAACATCACTCCCATCCAACGCATTCCCAAGCCTCGCTCCATATAATAGGCAGGCCCACCACGATAATTACCATCATCATCACGGGTTTTATACAGTTGTGCTAATGTGCTTTCTGCAAAAGCGGTTGCCATGCCTAACATAGCAATTAACCACATCCAAAAAATAGATCCTGGGCCGCCAAGTGTTAACGCAACCGCCACCCCTGCCATATTGCCCGTGCCAACTCTTGCTGCGAGACTGGTACATAAGGCTTGAAAAGAAGAAATACCTGCCGAATCCGATTTACGGCTATTTTTCATTACCGCAAACATATGCTTAAAATGGCGGAATTGAATAAAATTAAGCCGATAAGTAAAATAAATGCCAATACCAATTAGCAAATATATCAATATCGAGCCCCACAACAAATCATTGATAAAGTTAATTTGACTGTTCACATTGATGCCTTCACTGATCGATAAAGAATGATATAAAGCCCTAACTTGCACTGTTATCTGTCGCGAACAAGAACACTAATCACCTCAATAAGAATACGTTATAAGCATCAGTTATTATTTGTAAATAATTTAAGCTATAACTTTACTATTAAAGTATAAGACCTTTATTAAAATAAAAATAATCTCATTCTCGTTATTTTTACAATGTGTTACATAATCTGCTAATAACAAAAAAATAATGATTACAGCCCTTTAATTATCAATAAATCTTATGTTATCAGCACCTTTGATAACATAAGGTCACCAAAGCTATAAAACTATTATTTAACACTATAACAGGTCGTTATTTAACCCAAAAATCACCAATCGTGATGTTCTGCACATAAATATTTCATCTTTCAGTAACAAATGAGAAACAGTTCAATTTTATTGTGAGTCATTCTATGGTAATAAATAATCTGATCGCTTACATCAAGCGAAAAGTAGGAATAGGTGCTTTATGGATAGCTTTGCATTCGACGATATGATGACTACGGATACTGTTTCACGCCGCTCTCGCGCAAAACCTGAAAAGAGAAAATGGCGTGAAATTGAAGCCTTAAAAGATCGTCAAAGACTACGTCGAGAACTACAAGATATGGATATGTGCGGTAGTTTCAATAGTGATGATTTTGATTTTTAGTAACAACCAATAACGGCCAGCTTCACAGCTGGCCGTTTTATTCTTTTAAGCAATATTACCCTGTGATTATAATTGCCAATCAATCGGCGTTTTATTCATCGTAATTAATAACGCATTCGTTGCTGAGAAATGCTTACAACCAAAAAAACCACGGTAAGCAGACAATGGTGATGGATGAGCAGAGGTCAGAATATGGTGTCGATTGGCATCTATTTTTTTACCTTTCTTTTGAGCATGAGCGCCCCACAATAAAAAAATCACCCCTTCGGTATTATCATTAATATATTCAATAGCGCGATCAGTAAACGTTTCCCAACCAATTTTGGCATGGGAATGCGCGTTACCTTGCTCAACCGTTAACACAGTATTAAGTAATAATACCCCTTGCTCAGCCCACAACTGCAAATACCCTTGGTCAGGAATAGTAAACCCATCAATATCAGTCGCTAATTCTTTATACATATTAACCAATGATGGCGGTGTTTTTACGCCGGGTAATACCGAAAAACTCAATCCATGGGCTTGATTCGGGCCATGATAAGGATCTTGACCTAAAATCACCACTTTCGTTGTCGCTAATGGTGTACTTGTAAACGCGTTAAATACATCTTTTTGAGGAGGAAAAACCGTTTTACCTTCAGCGCGAGCGAGTGTCACTGCTTGTTCAATATTTTTAAAATACGCTAATTGTTGTTGCTGCTCGATAAATGCTTGCCAACTTACTGTCATTGATTATTCCTCTAGTGCAAAGCCACGTAATGTTGCAATTTCATGCTGCCAAATATCAGGGTTAATGGTTTCTAATATTAACGGCATATTATTAAATCGACTATCTTGCATTAAGAAACGAAAACAGTCCCATCCGATCGCGCCTTCTCCCAAACTATGATGACGATCTAAGCGACTGCCTAACTCTCCTTTAGAATCATTTAAATGCATCGCGCGTAAATACTGCATGCCCACTACCTGATCAAATTCAGCAAAAGTCGCTTGTGTCGCTTCCATGGTGCGCAAATCATAACCAGCCGCAAAGGTATGGCAGGTATCAATGCACACCCCAACACGTGATTTATCGTCCACTTGCGAAATGATTTCAGCTAAATGCTCAAAACGCCAACCTAAATTAGATCCTTGACCAGCAGTATTTTCGATCACTGCAATCACATCATCAACTTGCTGATGGGCTAAATTAATTGATTCTGCAATTAATCTTAAACATTCTGTTTCAGAAATTTTCTTTAAATGACTGCCAGGATGAAAGTTCAATAAATGTAAACCTAATTGCTGACAACGCTGCATTTCATCTATAAATGCTAACCGTGACTTTTCTAGCTTGTCAGTTTCTGGCGCACCTAAATTAATTAAATAAGAGTCATGCGGCAAAATAGCATTCGCATCAAAACCAAGTTGCTGGCAACGGGCCTTAAATGCCGTGATGGTAGCAGCATCTAATGGCTTTGCTTGCCATTGGCGTTGGTTCTTTGTGAATAATGCGAATGCCGTTGCATTAATAGCCTTGGCGTTAGCAGGGGCATTAAACACACCACCAGCCGCAGACACATGTGCACCAATTAATTTCATAATCACCCTCAAAAATAACCATTAAGCAACATATCAACAACGCTAATGTCACTCGCCAAATTTAACATAAAAAACCACAAAAAATGACAATATATTCACTGCGAGTATATAGTTACACTATAAAATGTTGTTATTTTACAACAAAATAACATTAAAATTATTTTTTAAATTTACTAATTTTAGTTGATTCCCTGCCAAAATGCAGTTAGATTGACCTAGCTCAATAAAACAGCCTTATTATATTTAAGGTTTTTTGTAGTAACTTGATCTACATCAATACCCAAAAGTGCATTGAAGGCTATATAATAGGTAGCTCAATACAAAAACGAATAAATTAACAACAATTTCCTTGGAGAAAAGTTATGATTACTGGTATTCAAATTACTAAAGCAGCAAACGATGATCTACTAAACTCAATCTGGATCCTAGATAGCGAGTCTAACGAAGCGCGTTGTGTTTGTGCGTCTGGCAACTACGAAGCTGACCAAGTTATCGCACAAGCAGATCTTGGTGACATTGAGTACCGTGAACTAGCTATCGAAGCACCAGCAAAAATCGAAGGTGGTCAACACTTGAACGTTAACGTTCTTAAGCGTGAAACACTAGTAGATGCTGCAGCACACCCAGAGAAATACCCACAGCTAACGATTCGTGTATCAGGTTATGCTGTACGCTTTAACTCTCTAACAACTGAACAGCAGCAAGACGTTATCGCTCGTACTTTCACTAACAGCCTATAATTTCGGCCTTAGTGTAAGTGTCTTGATTAGAGCAAGATGCTGCAATAAAAAAGGAGCCTATGGCTCCTTTTTTATCATTAATACAATAACGACACCTTATTTAGTCGGTTGTACTGAATATAAAATGTCTTTAACCGCAGCAAAATCATTATTGGACTCTAATGAGAGTAACGGCATCGCATTATGCTTTGCGAGTGGGGCTGGTAACGCAATATCAGTCGCTAAAATATCATCAACCACATCTTTAAACTTCGCTGGATGCGCTGTACACAAAAATAAGCCCGTTTCATTCGCAGCTAATTGTTGTTCAAGCACATTGTAAGCAATCGCACCATGTGGCTCACACAAATACCCATCAGCATACATTTGTTTTAATGTTACCGCAGTTTGCTGATCATCAACCGCGCCATAGCCCAATTGATTTAATCCCCACCCTTTGAGTTGGCATAATTCTTCAATTCGTGGCCAGTTATTCGGTTGACTAACATCCATTGCATTTGAAATCGTGGCAACCGTCGCCTTAGGGCTCCAGTCGCCGGTTTTTAAATAACGCGGAACAGTATCGTTAACATTGGTTGCTGCAATAAAACGTTTAACAGGTAAACCTAGCGATTTAGCTAATAAGCCCGCGGTTAAGTTACCAAAGTTACCGCTAGGTACTGAAATCACTAATTGTTCACGTTCCGCTTTAGGTAGTTGAGCAACGGCTTCAAAGTAGTAACAGATCTGCGCCATTAAGCGGCTAATATTGATTGAATTTGCTGAATTTAAGCCGATATCTTCACGTAATTTAGCATCATCAAATGCTTGTTTCACTAGCGCTTGGCAATCATCAAATGTGCCATTCACCGCAACCGTGGTAATGTTGTTACCTAATGTACAGAACATCTTTTCCTGTAATGGACTGATCTTGCCCTTCGGGTACAAAATCACGACCTTGATGTTATCCATACCATAGAAAGCATGAGCAACAGCAGCACCAGTATCACCAGAGGTGGCGGTTAAAATCGTGATATCAGTTTCACTATCAGCTGTTACTGCTGCTAGTGATTGTGCCATAAAGCGACCACCAAAATCTTTGAAGGCTAATGTTGGCCCATGGAACAACTCTAACGCATACACGCCGTCTTTTACTTTATTGATAGGTGCTGGAAATTGAAAAGCACTATCAACCATTTGGCTAACGGTTTCTTCACTTAATTCATCACCGATAAAAGCGGAAAGGATCTTACTACTACGGGTAACAAAATCCATCTCTAACAATGCATCAATATCACTAAATTGAGGGAGTTCTGCTGGAAAGAATAGACCTTGGTTACGCCCTAAGCCTTGACGTACAGCCTGACCAAATGAAACCTGTTGTTGATGTTGTTTTAGATTATACAATTTCATGGTTATAACTCACTCCCTGTAACTTTTGCACCTTGTTTATCAAGCCGACAAACATGAACAAAACCTTCATCATTTTGGACATAATTAACGGTTAACCAGTTTGCTAACCGTTGTGCAACTTCAAGATCGGTACAAATGCTAAACATCGTTGGCCCAGAACCAGAAATACCACTTGCTATAGCCCCTGCTTCAAGAGCATATTTTCGTGCTTGATTAAATTTAGGTAATAACTTTTCACGGTAGGGTTCAGCGACAACATCATGGATCATTTTTGCAGCAAGTAATGGCTGTTGAGAATGACAAGCATGAATGAACCCTCCCAAATAACGCCCATGAGCAATCACATCTTGACGGCGATATTGTGCCGGTAAAATAGCGCGAGCTTCAGCGGTTGGCACTTTTATGCCAGGGTAAGCCATGACCCAATACCAATCATCAAAGCAAGGTACTGATTGGCTAATAATGTCCATCTCTTGCACCATAAATTGCAGCCCGCCTAAAAAACAAGGGGCGACATTATCGTAATGGATACTGCCAGACACTTCGCCTTCCATCTCTCCCATCAGAGCCAATAATTCATTACTGGTTAACGGCTGTTGATGGTATTGGTTCAAAGCATCAAGCGCCGCCACAATCGAACAGGCACTTGAACCTAAACCAGAGCCAATCGGCATGTTTTTTTCTAGCGTTATGGCAACAGGCAGTAAGGTGATCCCCTTACGGTCAAGCTCACGTGCAAACACCTGCCAACAGCGATAAACAATATTTTGTTCAGCTTGTTGGGGCAACTTATCTACAAAAGCGCCAACACATTGCAAACTAAATGCAGCCTTACCAGCGGCAACCTCAACCCGATCGCCCAGTAATGATCCATCAATAGGAGACACTGCTGCGCCTAACACATCAAAGCCAACACTGACATTGCCAATCGAGGCCGGAGCATAAACAACAACACTCATGTTAGATACCTCGCTTCCAGCCTAATGTACGCATAAGATCAGCAAACACACCAGCAGCAGTTACTTCAGTACCCGCACCATAACCACGTAGCACTAATGGAATCGGCTGGTAATAACGGCTATAGAAAGCCAAGGCATTTTCACCGTCTTTAATTTTAAACATGGGATCATCAGGGTTAACCGCCACAATTTTAACCTTACAAGTACCGTTATCAATTTCACCAACATAACGTAATACTTTCTCTTCTTTAGCCGCTGCAGCTGCTAAGTCTGCAAAATATGCATCAGCTTGTGGCAGTCGTGCCATAAATTCATCGACAGAACCTGAAGCATCAAAACCTGGCGGTAACGCTTGTTCTACTACTACATCTTCAAGTTCTAATTCTAATCCAGCTTCACGAGCTAAGATCAGAAGTTTACGAGCAACGTCCATGCCAGACAGATCATCACGCGCATCAGGCTCAGTAAAGCCATTATTACGTGCAACGGTTGTCGCCTCACTAAAGCTCATACCTTCATCTAACTTACCAAAAATATAAGAAAGTGAGCCCGATAAAATACCTGAGAACCGCACCAATTCATCACCGGCTGCAAGTAAATTTTGCAGATTTTCAATAACTGGCAAACCAGCACCGACAGTGGTGTCATACATAAACTTACGGTGACCAACACGCGCAGCTTGGCGCAATTGTTGGTAATAGGCCATACTAGCAGTATTGGCTTTCTTATTTGGGGTAATTACATGGAACCCCGCTGCAAGATAATCAGCATATTGTTCTGCAATGGTTTGATCTGAAGTACAGTCGATGATAACCGGATTAATGATATGGTTATTGCGCACTAATTCAACCATCCGCTGTAGCTGTAATGGCTCAGTTACCGCTCCCATCAGATCACGCCAGCTATCAAGCACAAAGCCATTACTATCAAGTAATAGACCCTTACTGTTCGCCATACCACAGACGCGAATCACAATCCCTTTTTGAGACAGTTTTGGTTGTTGGCGATGAATTTGATCAATCAGCTCGCCACCCACACCACCCACACCGACCACAAATACATCCAGTGTATGCTGGCTATTAAATAAGTTTTCATGACAGGCTTTAACCGCCTCGGAGACTTTATTTTGTGGAATAACCGCTGAAATAGCACGCTCAGAAGAGCCTTGAGCAATCGCCACAATATTGACATCAACTTCAGCTAGCGCAGTGAAGAAACGTGATGCTACGCCATGTGAAGTACGCATACCATCACCGACTAAAGTGACAATCGATAAGTCGTCACTAAATTCTACTGGTTCTAACAAACCTTCTTTTAGTTCCAATTCAAAACTGGCAATTAATGCTTTCTTAGCTGCAAGCTTATCGGCGGTTTCAATACAGAAACTAATGCTGTATTCAGAAGATGATTGTGTAATTAAGACTACCGATACTCCAGCGCTAGACATTGCACCAAATACGCGTGCCGCCATGCCAACCATGCCTTTCATTCCTGGGCCAGAAACGTTAACCATAGTTAAATCTTTTAAGGTTGTAATACCTTTAATATCAAGCTGATCTTCACCTGTATCTTGACCAATCAGAGTACCTGCACCCTGCGGATTAAAGCTATTTTTGATTAAGCAAGGAATATGAAATTGAGCAATTGGGGCAATGGTTTTGGGATGCAATACTGATGCACCAAAATAAGACAGCTCCATCGCTTCTTGATAGCTTAACGATTTCAATAAACGCGCATCAGGAACTAAGCGCGGATCACAACTATAAACACCATCAACATCAGTCCAGATTTCGCAACAATCAGCCCGTAAACAAGCCGCTAATACTGCTGCTGAATAATCTGAGCCATTACGGCCAAGTGTGACTAATTCGCCTTGACGGTTACCTGCTGTAAAGCCTGGCATAATACAAACATGGTTTGCTGGCAAAGGGTTATTGCGGAAGTTTTGGGTTGAAATTTCAATATCAACATGTGCTTCGAGGTAATCGCCTTCAGCATATAAATACTGAACCGGATCAATCAAACTTGCTGGCTGGCCTTTGGCTTCTAATAATGACTTCATTGCCAAAATCGATAGCCGCTCGCCTTTACTGATCACCTTAGCATAAACATTATCAGGGCATAATCCTAATAATTGAATGCCATGGACATATTGTTGTAATTGCTCAATCGTTGCAGCTAGTTTGGTGGTTAATAGTTGTTGTTCAAAACGAGGTTCAAGCGCTTTAAGGCCATTAAAGAGATCATTAAAAACTGTTTCTAATGTTGTGATTTGTTGCGTCGCACTCCCTGTCGTTACCGCGCTATCAATCACCGCAACTAAGTTATTAGTGACTTTACCGGGTGCCGATAACACCACTGCAACCTCACCTTGTTTAGCATTACTGGCAATAATATCTGCCGCTCTTAAAAACCGTTCTGCATTTGCTAATGATGAACCGCCAAATTTAAATACTCGCATTCCCTAACTCCCGAGTGACTATCCTGAACTACTTGCTGTAAACAAGCATTACTCAATACTGATGAATTTAAATTGAAAAAAAAGCCCGCAGCTCTTTATGAGTTGCGGGCTTGTTGTAATTATTGCGCATATCAGCCCGCACCAACACCGTTAATGGTAATGGTCATAATAATGGTGGTGATAGTAATACGGGATACATTTGCCATCGTTGCAATTTCTCTTTCACACGCTGTTACCTTACGATTACATGAATCGTAATATAGAGTCAATAAAGTTTTTACAATTATCACACTCTAGCTACGTTTAAAGTATGCGCAACAAAGTGAATTTAATTGTTCAAAAAAACAACAATAATATTTGCAGTCCGTCTGCGAGCATTGCATAGTAATAAAAAGTAGCAGCTAAAATTATCATCATTAAGGACGAATCGATGAGTGCAGCCATGGAGTCACTGATAGCACATACTATTTTACAAGGCTCTGATGCAATGTTTGGTCGCTTCCTTGATGTCACAGCCGAAGCGCAACAACGGTTTGAACATCAACAATGGGCACAAGTACATCAAGCATTAAAAACACGAATTAGTTTTTATGATCATCATGTTGAATTAGTCACTAATCAAATTCAGATCATGCTTGGCGGGCAATATGCCAATCAAATCTGTCTTACTGCGGTAAAACATGCTTATCAAAATTTACTGGTTGACTACCCACGCTATGATATTGCAGAAAGTTTTTTTAATTCGGTATACTGCCGCATTTTTAAACATCGAAATATTAACCGCGATAATATCTTCGTCCATAGCTCGCAACAGCACCGAATTCCGACCTATCCTAGTACCTTAACCCGTCACTATCGTGTGCAGACAACCCTTGCATCAATGCTTGAAAGAATGTTGGACGATCAACCGTTTACACTTGATTGGAGTGATAAACAAACTGATATTCAATTGTTGGTTTCTCATTTACAAAACGAGCTTGGCAATAAACTCGATCAACACCTCACCTTAGAGCAAATTCGCGAACCTTTTTATCGTAATAAAGCAGCTTATTTAGTTGGAAAACTGACATTTTCAAACGGTGAATCATTACCTTTAGTGCTACCAATACTCAACCATGATGGTCAATTAGTACTAGATGCGGGTATTTGTAACGTTAATGATGTCAGTGTTATTTTTGGCTTTGCTCGCTCATATTTCATGGTTTACAGCCCCGCTCCAGCGGCCTTAGTACGTTTTTTAGCTCAGCTATTACCCAATAAAAATTTAGCCGAACTCTACACCGCAATTGGTTGCCAAAAGCATGGTAAAACTGAATTTTATCGCCAATTCCTCGAACATTTAGAACACTCGAACGATAAATTTATTATTGCCCCTGGCATCAAAGGTATGGTGATGTCAGTTTTTACTCTGCCATCGTATGACTTTGTTTTTAAAATAATTAAAGATAAATTTGCACCTCAAAAAGACATTAGCCATCACGCAGTAAAACAAAAATATCAATTAGTAAAAGAGCATGATCGGGTTGGCCGAATGGCTGACACGCAAGAGTACCGTCATTTTAGTTTTCCACGACAACGCTTTAGCGACGAGTTAATTAATGAGTTAGTCACTATTGCGCCTTCAATTGTGACAGTCACTGACGATAACGTCATTATTGAACATTTATATATGGAACGACGAATGATTCCATTTAACATTTATATTGAAACCGCTAACGATGCTGACTTACGGCACGCGGTCAATGAATATGGTTTCGCTATTAAGCAGTTAGCTGCCGCCAATATATTTCCTGGAGATATGCTATTTAAAAACTTTGGTGTGACACGTCACAAGCGAGTGGTGTTTTATGACTATGATGAAATTACTTATATGACTGAAATGAATTTTCGTACCATTCCAGCAGCGCGTTACCCTGAAGATGAGATGGCTGCGGAGCCCTGGTATAGCGTTGGGGTTAATGATGTATTTCCTGAAGAATTTCGTACTTTTTTACTGATTAACCCTAAAGTAAGATCATTGTTTAATGAATTGCATCAAGATCTTTTTGAGGCAAGTTATTGGCAATATTTACAAGCCAACATTAAACAAGAGTTATACCCAGATGTTTTTCCTTATCAAAATAGGCATCGATTACACCTAACGATAGCGAAAAAATAATTTTATCACGGCTGCAAAGGCTGATCAGATTACGCTGAAATTGTATCAATCATCACACGGTAAGCATCGATATTCATATTTATCACTTATAACACTTACTATTGGTACAACATCACCTACTATTTAAAATAACGTCGTTATTCAAAAGGAGTAGGTATGACCAAATATTATTTAAGGATGATCGGCTTACTTACTTTTTTAGCACTTTCAACCACAGCACAAGCGACAACCGCCATAAAAACTAGCCTAACTTATAATGGCGGTCAAACGTTAACCTCTGGCTGGTTTCTATCATCGCAATCCCGTCAGCAACAAAGTTTTGATGTCTGGCAGATCGACAGTGGTTATGCTTATTCTGTCACCGACAATACCCAATTTTATGTCAGCACTCATCTAACAACCAGTACCGATTATCAACCAACATCAAGTGGCTTAACCTCAGGAGTTAAATATAGTGTCTCGCCACGCATCAGTATTAACAGTGCCATTACCTCAGAAACAATGAATAATAAAACCACATTAGGGTTAGAATTCGGCAGTCAATATGATGTATCACAAAAGGTCAATGTACGTGCCACCGTCGACTATGCTGAACTTGAGCAAATTATTGAACTCGGATTAGGGTTCAGTTTTTAATACACTCAAATCTAATGCCATACTCGTTAAGATAACGCCATTCAAATCAGCATAAAGATAATCATTAGGGTAAATCAGCGTTTCAGCAATATTTAACACCACATTATTCTCCCCCATTTGACGCTTATCGGTTTTTATTGGGCATGCAGCCAACGCTTTAACGCCAAGAGGTAATTGTGCTAACGTTGCTACATCTCGAATCGCGCCATTAACAATAATACCTTGCCAGTTATTTTTTACTGCTAATAAAGCCAATTGATCGCCTAATAATGCCCGTCGACAACTACCGTGACCATCAATAAACAAAACCTTACCATCACCTGCTGTTGATAATATATCACGCACCAAACTATTATCTTCAAAACAGCGCAGAGTAACGATTTGTCCTCCAAATGGCGTATGACAGCCATAATCAAGTAACGTTAGTGGTAAAAAACGAATATCTTGTGGGTAGTAATCACATAAATCGGGTAATAAATCCTTCATTAGCCTTTCCTCCATCACGAAAAAATTCAAAAAGTAGACAAATTTGACCGTATTTCTTAACAACAATCGCAATATTGATTATCAGCTCTTTTATACTAAAATCCATTCGCCTTAATGAGTGCCAACCCTAATCGATACTGTTACAATATTTAGATAAAGATGAACTATATGTTGTATTTTTTATTGTCATTAAGTTTAAATATTAGTCAGTAGTATCACGTTTTGTATGTTGTTATTACTATCATGACACTTTTTTTCTACTCCGATATAAAGGTTAACTAGACTTAGAAACATAACAACTGTTCTTCTCGCTGTTTGATATAAATCAAAAAACATCCAACTAATAGGTATCAACTAAGCTCTCCACATTGTTAGCGAGCTGTTAAGTGAATACAATTGTCGCATTATCAGGGAGATTGTAGCCAGCACCCCAAGCTTTATGGGGGATTTCAACATCGTTATTATGTTGTTGAATGAAAGGATGGTGTACCACATAGGTTGTAACAATAAAGTGTTTATTTAAAACATTTGTCCTATTTGTGAATTTTTTTATAGAATTTAACTATTCTGTGGTTAACCAGATTTAGTTTCTGATATTAGGTACTGCCAAAATGCAAACCCCTCACATTCTGATTGTAGAAGACGAGCACGTAACACGTAACACACTAAAGAGTATTTTTGAAGCAGAGGGTTACACTGTTTTTGAAGCAAATGATGGCGCAGAAATGCACCAGATGCTTTCTGAAAACCCTGTGCATCTTGTTATCATGGATATCAACCTTCCTGGTAAGAACGGCCTTCTACTTGCGCGTGAACTTCGCGAACAAGGTGATATGGCATTAATGTTCTTAACCGGTCGTGATAACGAAGTTGATAAGATTTTAGGTCTTGAAATTGGTGCTGATGATTACATCACTAAGCCATTCAACCCACGAGAATTAACGATTCGTGCACGTAATCTATTAACTCGTGCAATGAACCAAGGTCTTCCAACTGAAGATAAAAAACTGGTTGAGCGTTATGAATTCAATGATTGGTCATTAGAAATCAATAGCCGTTCTTTAGTAAGTCCTAGTGGTGAGCAATTTAAATTACCACGTTCTGAGTTCCGTGCATTACTGCACTTCTGTGAGAACCCAGGAAAGATTCAAACCCGTGCTGATTTACTCAAGAAAATGACTGGCCGTGAATTAAAGCCGCATGATCGTACTGTTGATGTAACTATTCGTCGCATTCGTAAGCACTTTGAGTCAGTTGCAGATACACCAGAGATCATTGCCACTATCCATGGTGAAGGTTACCGCTTTTGTGGTGATTTAGGCGAAGAGTAATTTCTTCTCTAACAAAGATTGAAATAAAAAGGCGACCATCAGGTCGCCTTTTTATTGTTCATTACTGCTGCTTTAGCCATGTTTTGAGCACGTTAATATCATCTTGATAGCTGTATTTTATTTCATCAACCCAATCATTAATATTTTCCCACCATGCAGGTAACTCTGGTGATTGCGCTTTTTGAGCCACTTGCTGAATATGTTTAAGACCAATAGATCCCGCCGCACCTTTTATTTTGTGGGCTTCAAACTTAATTCCGTCTTGATCCTTAGCAGTCATATTTGAATCTAAAATAGCCAAGTAATCAGGCATCATTTTTTCAAACATCTCAATACTAGTATATACCGGCTCTGTGCCCACAATTTCAACGTACGAGGTTAGCATTTCCAAATCTAATAATGTATCAACCATACTAACACTGGTGGTATCAGCCTGATCGGTTTCATTATCAATTAAATCATCAAGCTCATGACTGCAACTTAAAACCAGATTATCAATCACACTGGTAATCGCTTTTACCGTCAATGGTTTATTTAATACTTCATCCATGCCTTTATCGAGATATTCTGTTTTATCATTGACCACATTAGCGGTTAATGCCACTAAAGCTGGCAGATCTTGATATTGTTGACGTAAGTTTTGAGCGATATCAAATCCTGTCATATCTGGCAATTGAATATCCAATAACACTAAATCATAATCTTCAGGCCTAAAAATGGCTAGTGCCTCATCACCACGCATAGCCACCGTTACTTCATGGCCTAATCGCTCAAGTAGTGATTTAGCGACGACGATATTAAGTTCAATATCTTCTACCATAAAAATACTGAGTCCTGTCATTTCAGGACGCACTTCAGTAACAATGTGCTCTTCAACAACAGCTTCAACCAAGGGCGCGCGAATTTTAACGATAAAAGTACTACCTGCGCCTATTTCAGAATGTACCGTTATATTACCGCCCATCAACTGAATTAATTGTTGTGAAACGGCTAAACCAATCCCAGTACCAACCGCATGTAAATTATCATCCCCTTGTTGAACCTGATAATACATCGCAAAAATATTCTCAATTTCAGCCTTAGGAATACCAATACCGCTGTCTTCGACTTCAAAAATGATTTCAGCATCATGCTGATGAATTTCACTACTGACCGATAATACTACTCCGCCTTGTTTGGTAAACTTGGTCGCGTTACCAATTAAATTCCACAACACTTGGCGCAGGCGAGTACTATCGACCTCAATATTTTTAGGTAGAGCCGTTAAATATTCCAAATCAAACCGTAGCCCTTTTTGCTCAGCCATTAATTGTGAAATATTACCAATATCTTCAACAAACTCATGAAGATCTAATGGCTGAGGCAGTAACTCTAACCGACGACGATCTGATTTATCTAAGTCAATAATATCATTAAAAATATTACCTAAAGTGATCGCACTAACATGGACGGTACGTAAATAACCACGCTGCTCATCAGTCAGTTCTGTTTCTAATAGCATTCGGCTTAAGCCAACAATACCATTAAGTGGAGTACGTAATTCATGACTAATGGTTGAAATAAATGCCGTTTTATCACTGCTGGCTTTTTCTAGCGCGTCTTCATATTTTTTGCGCTCAGTAATATCACGTCCAAACCCCATTAAACCTAAACGTTTGCCATTGCGGTCATAAAGAGGCACTTTACGAAGTTCAAATAATGCTTTTTTACCATTGGGATAATCAAGCCACTGCTCATCAGTCATCGCAGTATTAATATCAAATAATTCTTGGTCAGTTTGAATAATACGTTTGGCAACTTCCGCTGGATAAACATCCCATGGTGTTAGTCCAACCAACTGTTGTTCACTTTTACCCACCAATTCTGCCATCGCGCGATTACAGCCTGAAAATTGATTCTTTTCATTACGGTAATAAATCAAATCAGGCGACGCATCTAAGAACGATTTTAATAACGCACTTTTTTCAGCAACAGCGACTTGCGCATTTTCACGATGATAAACTTCATTTTCTAAATCTTGTATCGCTTCCTCTAGCGCTTCTTCTGCTTTTTCACGTTCTTCAATTTCAGAATTTAAGCGGGCAATATTAGCTTGAAGTTGTTGATTAAGCTCCATGTCACGCGCACGCATTTGCTCTAATTTAGTCACTAACTTAGCTAAGCGTTGGCGTGAGTCTTCTAATTGATCAACCACCACAGAAAGGAAATAAACTGCCCAAGGAGTAATAAATAACCCAAAGGTTACTGAGCGAATAATATCAACATCACGCATGGTGCCGTGTAACAGGAATGTGACACCAATTTGCACTACCATTGCGAGTGCAACTAACGCCGCAGCCAATAGTAAACTAAAACGAAAAATACCTAATTTGACTAAAAGGTCGACATAAAACTGGGCTAAAATTTTGATTTGTTTCATCAATGAATACCAAGAAAAAAAACAACCTCGCCACTATGGCGAACACTACTGCCTATCATAATCGCTCTCGCGGCTAGTGCCTAAACTAAAGCTGTAAAGTTTTATTGTGGCGCACAAAAAAGCCTACTTCACGTAGGCTTCATTTATGCTTGACGATTTAATATCGGTAATTGATAAATAAATGGATTACCTAAGGCACTACCTTGCGCACCTTGTTTATCTAAAATTCGTCCAATTTCAGTCATCGCTAACCAGCGATTTTCACACCACATTGGTGCCAATAACGTTGGCCGACGAGCACTTGCAGCAACGCGATGATAAACCACCTCTGGTGGGGTTAATTGAATCATTTCACTGGCAATATCCGCATAGGTTTCCAGACTAATAGCCTCTAATCGTCCCGCTTTAAAAGCCTGTCCCATTTTGCTGCCTTCAACAATATGCAATGGATGCAATTTAATTCCATCAACGCCGACTGCGACTACTTTATTTAAGGTTTGCAGATTATCAGCCTTACTATCGCCTGGCAGCCCGACTATTAAGTGAGTACAAATCTTAATGCCTAATGCTCGAGCACGTTGGGTGATCTCAGCATAACAGGCAAAATCATGCCCGCGATTAATGCGCTTAAGGGTTTTATCATTAGCTGTTTGTAAGCCTAATTCTAACCAAATTTCATAACCCTGCTCAACATAGCCCGCCAGTAAATCTAATACCGCATCGGGCACACAATCAGGACGAGTTCCAACACAAAGGCCAACAATATCTGCGGTTGTCAGTGCTTGCTCGTACATTTTCTTAAGCGTTTGAACTTCAGCATAAGTACTAGTATATGCCTGAAAGTACGCAAAATAACGCTGAGCGCGATGCACCTCTCCTGCACGAGCAGCGAGTTGTTGTTGAATCGGCACGAACTGATTCTTTTCGTCAGCAAATGAAGCAACATTACAAAATGTACAGCCACCACGGCCAATAGTGCCATCTCGATTGGGACAACTAAAGCCACCGTGTAAGGTAAGTTTATGGACTTTTTCACCATAACGGTGTTGTAAATCTTGCCCAAAAGTATTGACGAGTTGATGCAATTGCATGGTATTACCTAGCGTTTAAAACAATGAATAATCTACGTCAGCGCAGATCAATGTGACAAAGGAGCCGCAACATAGCATTAATCATCATCATGAAGGTTGTGCTAAAACAAAAACCCATAATTAACCGTAATCTTAGTCGTTAAATATGCTTCATTTATGCATCAAAAGTGTTAATTTTTATTGGTAATTAATGTATCAAAATTGTAGGATGGTTACACTTGTGTGCAATTTATAAACAAAAAAAGCCCTGTAATTACGTTGTTTTGCGGTGATTTCTATGGCTTTTACATCATTAATAATGTGTTTTGTAACTATTAATCGTAATACAACAGAATTAAGTTTGTGAATGGCGGGTGCCATTATCATAAACACACCATCAGTGATGCAGGACAGGAGTCCATCTAATGCTAATTGGTAGTGATAATAAATTAGGGATAACCAAGTCTTAGGAATATGGCTTGATGTAACTGGAAGGATGTATCTATGACAGCTCAAGAGCTTAATGCTCAGGGACTTTATGTGCCTGAATTAGAGCACGATGCCTGTGGTATCGGCTTTGTTGCCCACCTTAAAAATCGTAAATCTCACCAAATTGTCACTCAGGCTCTCGATATGCTGGCACGTATGGAGCACCGAGGTGGTCAAGGCTGTGATCCTAGCAGTGGTGATGGTGCCGGAATTTTACTGCAAAAACCCCACGAATTTTTATTAGAAGAAACCGTTAAGCTCGGCATTAAACTGCCCACTTTTACCCAATACGGTGTCGGGGTGGTATTATTTCCAAAAGATGAACATAAACGTCAACAATGCCGTGATATTCTTGAACGTAATGCTAAACGCCTTGATTTAGAGGTTATTGGCTACCGTGTATTGCCCGTCGATAACTCAATGATTGGCGAAGATCCTCTAAGTACCGAACCTCAATTTGAACATGTTTTCATTACAGGTGGCGCCAACCTCGATCCTGCGGTGTTAGAACGTAAACTGTATGTATTACGTAATTATACTGTACGGGTTTGTTTAGAGAGCGTGTCTAATATTGGTGATGATTTCTACATTAACTCATTATCATATAAAACCTTAGTTTATAAAGGTCAGCTCACCACAGCCCAAGTACCACAGTATTTCCTTGATTTACAAAACCCAGCAATGGTGACAGCGTTAGCATTAGTCCATTCTCGTTTTTCGACCAATACCTTTCCACGCTGGCGCTTAGCGCAACCTTTCCGTTATATCGCCCATAATGGTGAAATTAATACCGTTCGTGGCAACCTTAATTGGATGAAAGCTCGCGAAGCCATTCTTGAATCTGACTTATTCAGTCAACAAGAACTCGATATGCTGCTGCCTATTTGTCAGGAAGGCAGTTCAGATTCTTCTAATTTCGATATGGCACTAGAGTTATTGGTACTTTCAGGACGTAGCTTACCGCACGCATTAATGATGCTGATCCCTGAAGCATGGCAAGAAAATACCAGTATGGATCCTAAGCGTCGTGCTTTCTACCAGTACCACGCCAATATTATGGAGCCGTGGGATGGCCCCGCCTCTGTTTGTTTCACTGATGGTGTGCAAGTTGGAGCGACTCTTGACCGTAATGGCCTCCGTCCATCGCGCTATACGGTCACTAAAGATGATTTTCTGATCATGGCATCAGAATCTGGGGTAGTAAAAATTGAACCTGAAAATGTTCAATTCCGTGGCCGCTTACAACCTGGCCGTATTTTTGTTGCCGACCTTGAGCAAGGGCGCATTATTTCAGATGAAGAAGTCAAAGATAGCATTGCAACCTCACAGCCTTATGAGCAATGGATCAAAGACAACCTGCTGACGCTTAAAACACTGCCTGACGCTGACAACATGTACCACCAGCCAACCCCTGAACGCTTATTACATCATCAACAAGCCTTTGGTGTTAGCTCAGAGGAAATTAACGATATTATCGTACCGTTAGCCAACACTGGCTATGAGCCTCTTAGTGCAATGGGTGCCGATTGGCCATTAGCAGTGTTGTCACACCAATCACAACATTTATCAAATTACTTTAAGCAGTTATTTGCGCAGGTGACTAACCCACCTATCGATCCAATTCGGGAGCGAATGGTGATGTCGCTCAATACCTATTTAGGTAAAGATCAAAATCTACTCACAGAAACCCCTGAGCACTGTCATAAAGTTGAGCTTGAATCACCGGTTCTTTCCAATGCTGAGTTAGAAAAAATTCGCGCGATTGATAATGAACACCTGCAATCAAAAACATTGGATATTGTATTTCGAGCCAGTGGCGAACAAGGCAAACTGGATCGAGCGCTAAAGCGTATTTGTCAGTATTCTGAAGATGCAGTGGTTGATGGTTACTCAATCATTATTTTGACTGATCGTGCGGTTAACTCTAACCATGCTGCTATTCCAGCAATGCTCGCGGTCGGTGCTGTTCATCACCATCTTATCCGTAAAGGTCTACGTGCCAAGTGTGACATCGTGGTTGAAACCGGTGATGCGCGTGAAACTCACCACTTTGCCACCCTTATTGGTTACGGTGCCAATGCCATCAACCCTTATTTGGTCACAGAAACACTGGTTGATCTGCAACATAAACGTAAGCTTGATCCACAACTACCGACCGATACCTTATTTGATAACTATCGCAAAGGGGTAAACGGTGGGCTACTGAAGATTTTCTCTAAGATGGGTATTTCAACGCTACAGTCTTACCATGGTGCACAAATTTTTGAGGCACTTGGTATCAGTAAAGCTGTTGTTGATAAATACTTCACCGGTACTGTGACACGAATTCAAGGTCTCACCATTGATGACATCGCGCAAGAAGTACTGGTGCGTCACCGTGTCGGCTACCCTACCCGTGAAATTCCAGTGCAAATCCTCGATGTCGGTGGTGTCTATCAGTGGAAACAACGTGGTGAAAAGCACTTATTTAACCCTGAAACCATTTCATTACTGCAGCAATCGACCCGTGAAAAAGATTACGCCCAGTTTAAGCAATATGCTAAAGCGGTTGATGATCAAGGTGACAACGCCGCCACACTGCGTAGCCAATTAGATTTTGTCAGCAATCCTGCCGGGGCAATTGCACTTGATGAAGTAGAGCCGATTGAAAATATTCTCAAGCGTTTCGCAACTGGTGCAATGAGCTTTGGTTCGATTTCTTATGAAGCGCACTCAACCCTCGCGGTTGCCATGAACCGGATTGGCGCTAAATCTAACTCCGGCGAAGGCGGTGAGGATCCGATTCGTTTTGATAAAAAAGACAACGGTGATTGGGAACGCTCGGCAATCAAACAGGTTGCATCTGGTCGTTTTGGGGTTACCTCTTACTACCTTACCAATGCGGCTGAACTGCAAATTAAAATGGCCCAAGGCGCAAAACCTGGCGAAGGTGGTCAGCTACCCGGTGATAAAGTTGATGATTGGATCGGTGCGACCCGTCACTCAACCCCTGGCGTTGGTTTAATTTCACCGCCGCCTCACCACGACATTTATTCCATCGAAGATTTAGCCCAGCTGATCTATGATTTAAAAAATGCTAACCGTGCTGGTCGTGTTAACGTCAAACTCGTTTCAGAAGCAGGTGTTGGTACCATTGCTTCAGGTGTTGCTAAAGCTAAAGCCGATGTAGTGCTGATTGCAGGCTTTGATGGCGGTACTGGCGCATCACCGATGTCATCGATTCGTCATACTGGTTTACCATGGGAACTTGGCTTGGCTGAAACCCACCAAACACTACTAAAAAATGGTTTACGTAACCGCATTGTGGTGCAGTCTGACGGCCAGATGAAAACCCCGCGCGATCTTGCGATTGCCACCTTACTCGGTGCTGAAGAATGGGGCGTCGCAACCGCAGCATTGGTTGTTGAAGGCTGTATCATGATGCGTAAATGTCATAAAAACACCTGCCCTGTTGGTATCGCAACGCAAAACAAAACGCTACGTGAGCGTTTTGATGGTCGCGTAGAAGACGTAGTGACTTTCTTCCAATACATGGCACAAGGTTTACGTGAAGTGATGGCTGAGCTTGGTTTCCGCACCATTGATGAAATGGTTGGCCAAGCGCAGAAACTAAAACTGCGTGATGATATCGGTCACTGGAAATACAAAAATCTTGATCTTAGCCCGGTACTGCACATTCAACCGCCACGTGCTGAAGATGGCATTTATAACCAGCGTCAGCAAGATCACGGTCTAGAGCAGGTGCTTGATCGCACCCTGATCCAACTGGCGCAACCAGCACTCACCAAAGGTGAAGCAGTTACAGCACAACTACCGATCATCAACACTGATCGTAGTGTCGGTACTATGCTATCCAATGAAATATCTAAAGTGTATAAAGATCAAGGCTTACCACTACCGATGACGGTTAAGTTTAACGGCTCTGCAGGTCAAAGTTTTGGTGCATTCTTAGCTAAAGGGGTGCAATTTACCGTTGAAGGCGATGCTAATGACTACTGGGGTAAAGGACTTTCAGGTGGAACATTAGTGCTTTACCCTGATAGCCACTCCGACATTATTGCCGAAGATAATATTGTGGTTGGTAATGTGTGTTTCTACGGTGCAACCTCAGGTGAGTCTTATATTCGCGGTCTTGCTGGTGAGCGTTTCTGTGTTCGTAACTCTGGCGCTAAAGTGGTTGTCGAAGGTATCGGCGACCACGGCTGTGAATACATGACCGGCGGTATCGCAATCATTCTTGGTCAAACTGGACGCAACTTTGCTGCCGGTATGAGTGGTGGTGTTGCCTATGTGTGGGATCAATTTGGTGATTTTGAAACCAAACTCAATGCTGAATTAGTCGACCTCGACCCTATCGAAACTGAAGATAAAGCACTGCTACTTGATATGTTAACCAAACATATTGAATTAACGGGTAGTACGGTTGCAGAGCTGTTCTTATCTAACTTTGAGGCTAACCTCAACCAGATGAGAAAAGTAATGCCAAGGGATTACAAAGCCGTATTACAACAGCGTCAAGCTGCCGCTCAAAACAAGGAAACGTTGGAGGCCATCAATGGGTAAGCCTACGGGATTTTTAGAATTTGGCCGCGAACTGCCAAGTAAGTTAGATCCAAGTGTTCGTATTCAGGATAACAAAGAGTTTGTTCTTAACGAGGAGTTTGGTGACAAAATTCAACAGCAATCATCACGTTGTATGGACTGTGGTGTACCGTTTTGTCATAACGCTTGTCCAATCGGTAACATCATTCCTGAATTTAATGATGCGGTTTACCGTGATAGTTGGGAAGAAGCGTGGAACATTTTAAGTTCAACCAATAACTTTCCAGAGTTCACAGGTAGAGTATGTCCAGCCCCTTGTGAAAGTGGCTGTGTACTTGGTATCAATCAAGATCCAATTACTATCTGTAATATCGAAAAAACCATTGTTGAAACCGCTTATCGTGAAGGTTATGCCAAACCTAAGATCCCTCGTTCACGTACCGGTAAAACCATTGCCATTATTGGTTCTGGACCTGCAGGCTTATCTGCTGCTGAACAGCTAAATAGCGCAGGTCATAGCGTGACAGTGTTTGAGCGCGATGAAAAGGTCGGTGGCTTACTGCGGTTTGGTATTCCCGACTTTAAGCTCGGTATGGATATCATTGATCGTAAAATCGACCTTATGGCACAAGCTGGAGTCAAATTTGAAGTCAATGCTCATATCGGGGTCGATATTAATGCTCAACAATTACGCCAAGAATTTGATGTGATTTTATTAACAGGCGGCTCAACCGTACCACGTAATTTACCGATTCCGGGGCGCGAGCTTAATGGGGTTCATTTTGCGATGGAGTTTCTCGCCCAAAATAACCGTCGTGCCAATGATATGGATCTCAAAACTGCAGAAATTTATGCACAAGATAAGCATGTAGTAGTGATTGGTGGTGGTGATACAGGCTCTGACTGTGTAGGTACTTCAAACCGTCATGGTGCAGCAAGTATCACCCAAGTTGAGATCATGCCATTACCGCCAGAAAAGCGCCCAGCGAATCAGCCATGGCCGTCATACCCAATGATAATGAAAACATCAACTTCGCATGAAGAAGGCTGTGATCGTTATTGGAATATTCTCACCAAAGAATTTATTGATGATGGTAACGGCAATGTCAAAGGGCTACGGGTTGCAGATATTGCTTGGCAAGATGCCAAACCCGGCGCAAGACCTAGCTTTGAAGAAGTGGCAGGGACCGAGCGAGTTATCGCTTGTGATATGGCATTTTTAGCGATGGGCTTTCTTCACCCAGAACCAACGGGTGTTTTAGCGCAATTAAATATTCAACTCGACGATCGCGGCAATGTTGCCACTGACAATTTTGCCACTAGCCAAGCAGGCGTATTTGCCGCTGGCGATATGCGAACTGGACAATCACTGGTAGTACGCTGTATTAACGAAGGTCGCGAATCAGCACGTGCCATTGATGGTTATCTGATGGGCAACTCAAATCTCGAAGCAAAAGCAGATTCATTGATGCTTTCGTAAACTTTATTGTTACCAGATTCTACTAAAATAAATAGCCAGCTTATCAATGCTGGCTTTTTTATTGCTTACAGTGCAGAAGATTATCCCCCGCCATGCTTTATCACATTAACCACCAACAACAACCAAACTTAGTGCTATTTTAGCCACAACAACCAGTCATTAGCGCTGTATTTTTACCGATAAAAAACTTACAACTGTAACGAATATAATTTTATTTCAGATAGTTAAAGTTAATAAAACCCACTTAGCAGTGATAAATATCATTTGTTAGCAACATTTGACCTTTTTGTAAATTATCGTTAGTTTGAAATATCGTAGGAAGTAAAATGCGTGATCTCACTTGATTGCGATTTTACAGTAAAACTGTTTGTAACAAGCAGGCGCAACGGAGAATTGCAATGTCACTGTATAACCCATCACTAGAGAAAGATAACTGTGGTTTCGGTCTTATCGCCCATATTGAAGGTGAAACCAGCCATAAACTTGTTCGAACTGCGATATCAGCCCTCGATCGCATGACCCACCGAGGAGGTATCGCCGCCGATGGCAAAACTGGCGATGGCTGTGGCTTATTAATCAAAAAACCCGATAATTTTTATCGTATTATTGCCGCAGAAAAACAGTGGAATTTATCTCGCGAATTTGCGGTAGGGATGATTTTTCTTAGCCAAGATCCGGTACTAGCACAACAAGCGCGCGAAATTATCAATCAAGAGTTAATCACTGAAACCTTATCGATTGCAGGTTGGCGTGAAGTGCCGATTAACCCAAGTGTGCTTGGCCCTATCGCGCAACAATCTCTGCCAACCATTGAGCAAGTATTTATTAATGCGCCCGCAGGCTGGAAGCCACGTGATATTGAACGTCGACTTTATATTGCTCGACGTCGCATTGAAAAACGCATTACTGCTGATAAAGATTTCTATATTTGTAGCCTTTCAACTCAAGTTACGGTCTACAAAGGGTTATTTATGCCCGCCGATCTACCTAAATTTTATCAAGATTTAGGTGATATTCGTTTAGAGTCATCGATCTGTTTATTTCATCAACGTTTTTCAACTAATACTCAGCCACGATGGCCATTAGCACAACCTTTCCGTTATTTAGCCCACAATGGTGAAATTAATACCATTACTGGTAACCGTCAATGGGCGCGAGCACGAGCCTATAAATTTAGCTCGCCACTGTTACCTGATTTAAAAACAGCCGCGCCGTTTGTTAATGAAACCGGTTCCGATTCATCTAGCCTTGATAATATGCTGGAGCTATTCTTAGCTGGCGGCATGGATTTGTTCCGCGCCATGAGAATGTTAGTGCCACCTGCATGGCAAAATCACCCCGATATGGATCCAGCACTACGGGCTTTCTATGATTTTAACTCCAAGCATATGGAACCTTGGGATGGCCCCGCTGGCATTGTAATGTCAGATGGTCGCTATGCGGCATGTAACCTTGATCGTAATGGCTTACGTCCAGCACGTTATGTGATCACTAAAGATAAACTGATCACTATCGCCTCTGAAGTCGGCATTTGGGATTACACTCCCGATGAAGTCGCAGAAAAAGGCCGGGTTGGCCCCGGTGAGCTGTTAGTTATTGACACTAAATTTGCTAAAATCTGGCACTCTCAAGATATCGATAACGAACTCATGAGTCGCCATCCCTATAAGCAATGGATGGACACCCATGTCCAACATTTAACCCCGTTTGAAGAGTTAGGTGATGACCACATCGGCCAACGCAGCTTGGATGATAATCAGCTAAATACCCATCACAAACAATTTAACGTTAGCCGCGAAGAACTCGATCAAGTGCTACGAGTGGTGGGTGAAAATGGCCAAGAAGCGACCGGTTCTATGGGTGATGACGCGCCAATGGCAGTATTATCATCACAACAGCGACCAATCACTGATTACTTCCGTCAAATGTTTGCGCAAGTTACCAATCCACCGATCGATCCTTTACGTGAAAAGCATGTAATGTCACTTGCCAGCTGTATTGGTCGTGAAATTAATGTGTTCTGCGAAACCGATAGTCATGCTCAGCGAGTGACATTTAAGTCGCCAGTATTACTCCATTCCGACTTTAAACAATTACTCGATCTTGATCAGCAATACTACGCCAGCAACCAGCTTGATATTAATTTTGATCCTCAACATACCGATCTTGAGCAAGCGATTGTGAGTCTGTGTGATAAAGCCCAACAACTCGTTGAGCAAGGCGCGGTACTGATCGTGTTATCTGATCGCGCAATTAGCCCCGACACGTTACCGATTCCAGCAGCAATGGCAGTTGGTGCAGTGCAGCGTCGCTTGGTTGATAACAATTTGCGTTGTGATACCAATATTGTGGTAGAGACAGCCACAGCACGCGATCCACATCAATTTGCGGTGTTATTTGGCTTTGGTGCGACCGCGGTTTACCCTTACCTTGCTTATGAATCACTGGCAAAAATGATTGATACTAAGGTAATTGATAAGTCGTACCGCGATGTAATGACCAATTATCGTAATGGTATCGATAAAGGCCTGTTTAAGATCATGTCAAAAATGGGCATCTCAACCATCTCTTCTTATCGCTGTTCAATGTTATTTGAAGCGGTTGGTTTGGGCGATGACATTATTGAATTGTGCTTTAAAGGTGTCGCTAGTCGCATTGCAGGCGCCGACTTTAGTGACATTCAACAAGACTTACATAACCTTGCTCGAAAGGCGTGGCTAAAGCGCAAACCGATTGATCACGGTGGTTTACTAAAATATGTTCACGGCGGCGAATTCCACGCCTATAACCCAGATGTGGTTTCGACGTTACAAAAAGCGGTTAAATCTGGCGACTATCAAGATTATCTCGCCTTTGCCGATCAAGTAAACCATCGCCCTGTAGCGGCTATTCGTGATTTATTAGCCTTAACACATACCGACAGTTCGATTGCGCTTGAGGAGGTTGAAGCGGCGACTGAGTTGTATAAGCGTTTTGACTCAGCAGCAATGTCAATTGGTGCCCTGAGCCCAGAAGCCCACGAAGCATTAGCGATTGCGATGAACCGTTTAGGTGGTTGTTCTAACTCTGGTGAAGGAGGCGAAGATCCACGCCGTTTTGGTAATGAGCGTAATTCTCGCATTAAGCAAGTTGCCTCAGGCCGCTTTGGGGTCACACCGCATTACTTAGTCAATGCCGATGTGATTCAAATTAAAGTCGCTCAAGGTGCAAAACCAGGTGAAGGTGGTCAGCTTCCCGGCCATAAAGTCACCACTGAAATTGCCAAGTTACGTTTTGCCGTACCAGGGGTGACATTAATTTCACCGCCACCGCATCACGATATTTATTCGATTGAAGATCTGGCGCAGCTGATCTTCGATCTCAAACAAGTCAATCCCAAAGCGTTAGTGTCAGTCAAACTGGTGTCTGAACCTGGGGTCGGCACTATCGCGACCGGTGTTGCCAAAGCTTATGCCGATTTAATCACCATTTCAGGTTATGACGGTGGTACTGGTGCAAGCCCGCTAACATCGGTCAAATATGCCGGTAGCCCGTGGGAGCTTGGATTAGCCGAAACTCAACAAGCATTGGTTACCAATGGTCTGCGCCACAAGATCCGTCTGCAAGTGGATGGCGGCTTAAAAACGGGGCTTGATGTGGTTAAGGCAACCATTTTAGGTGCCGAAAGCTTTGGTTTTGGTACCGCACCTATGGTCGCGCTTGGGTGTAAGTATCTGCGTATTTGTCACCTCAACAACTGTGCAACTGGTGTTGCGACTCAAGATGAAAAACTGCGTCGTGATTTCTTTAAAGGATTACCAGAACAAGTAATGAACTACTTTATTGGTGTCGGTGAAGAAGTACGGCAATTATTAGCCCAACTTGGGGTTAAGCAGTTAACCGATTTAATTGGTCGCACAGATCTATTACAACAACTTGATGGCTTTACCGCCAAACAGTCAAAACTTGATTTAAGCCCATTACTGGTGGCACCAACACCGCAAGCAGGTAAAACTTTATATTGTAGCGAAGCCAACACCCCCTTTGATGACGCGCAATTAAGCCAACAATTGTTAGAGCAAACGTTAAGTGCCATCGAAAATCGCAGTGGTGGAGAGTATCACTTCCCTATTTGCAATACCGACCGTTCAATTGGTGCCCGTTTATCAGGTGAAATAGCTAACCGTTACGGTAACCAAGGCATGGCATCAGCACCGATCACACTGCACTTTATCGGTACTGCTGGACAATCATTTGGGGTCTGGAATGCTGGCGGACTTAACCTAAACTTAACCGGTGATGCTAACGACTACGTTGGTAAAGGCATGACTGGCGGTGTTATTTCAATTCGCCCACCGCAAGGTTCAGCATTTAAATCTAGTGATGCAACGATCATCGGTAACACCTGTTTATACGGTGCGACAGGCGGCAAACTGTTTGCTGCGGGTAAAGCTGGTGAACGTTTTGCGGTCCGTAACTCAGGTACAATTGCTGTCGTAGAAGGTGCTGGCGACAACGCCTGTGAGTATATGACTGGTGGTATCGTGGCGATCTTAGGTAAAACTGGCGTTAACTTTGGTGCCGGCATGACAGGTGGTTTTGCTTATATTCTTGATCAAGATGGTGATTTTGCTGGTCGTGTAAACCCAGAATTGATTGAAGCCATCTCTCTCGATAAATTAAAGATCCACCAAGAACACTTACGTGGTTTGATTGACCGCCACTGGCAAGAAACAGCGTCAGCACATGCAAATGATATTCTGACCCACTTTGAGCAATGGATTCCAAAGTTCTATCTTGCCAAACCAAAATCAGCAGATATCAACACCCTGCTAGGTCATCAAAGTCGTTCAGAATCTGAACTGCGTCTTCAGGCACAATAAGGAAGGGATAGCCAATGAGCCAGAATGTTTACCAATTTATTGATGTCGAGCGTATCGACCCTCCTAAAAAAGCAATCCAAATTCGTAAGATTGAATTTGTTGAAATTTATGAGCCGTTTACCGAGCAACAAGCGGGCGCACAAGCTGATCGCTGCCTAGATTGTGGTAACCCTTATTGTGAATGGAAATGTCCAGTACATAACTACATTCCACAATGGCTAAAACTTGCCAATGAAGGCCGCATTATTGAAGCGGTTGAGTTATCACACCAAACCAACACCCTGCCAGAAGTGTGTGGTCGTGTATGTCCGCAAGATCGTTTATGTGAAGGAGCCTGTACTCTTAATGACGATTTTGGTGCTGTCACCATAGGTAATGTTGAAAAATACATTACCGATAAAGCATTTGAAATGGGCTGGAAGCCAGACATGTCCAATGTCGAATTAACCGATAAAAAAGTCGCCATCATTGGCGCTGGCCCTGCTGGACTTTCTTGTGCTGATGTTCTGGTTCGTAATGGCGTAAAACCGGTAGTGTTTGACCGCTACCCTGAAATTGGTGGTCTACTCACATTTGGTATTCCGTCATTTAAATTAGAAAAAGACATTATGGTCAATCGCCGCCGTGTCTTTACTGAAATGGGGGTTGAATTCCAACTCAATACTGAAGTGGGTAAAGATATCAGTATTGAAACGCTACTGGCTGATTATGATGCGGTTTTCTTAGGGGTAGGCACCTATAAAAACATGCGAGCAGGGCTGGAAAATGAAAATGCTACTGGTGTGTATGATGCGCTGCCATTTTTAATTTCTAACACTTACCGAGTGATGGAGTTGGAGCAGCAACAACCGTTTATTGATATGAAGAATAAGCATGTGGTTGTGCTTGGTGGTGGTGATACCGCCATGGACTGTGTCCGTACCTCAATTCGTCAAGGGGCAACAACCGTTACTTGTGCTTACCGCCGCGATGAAGCCAATATGCCCGGTTCAAAACGCGAAGTGAAAAATGCCCGTGAAGAAGGGGTTAACTTTGCTTTTAATCTACAACCATTAGCAATTGCGGTTGATGATAACGGTAATGTGATTGGCGTTGATGTGGTGAAGACCGCATTAGGCGCAGCAGATACTGCTGGTCGTCGTCGTCCAGAACCCGTTGCAGGTAGTGAACATCGACTCGCAGCAGATGCGGTGATCATGGCGTTTGGTTTTCAGCCTCATGCAATGCCTTGGCTAGCACCTTATGATGTTGAACTCGATCAATGGGGGCGTATTAAAGCCACAGACACTGAGTTTGCTTTTCAAACCACCAACCCTAAAATCTTTGCTGGCGGTGACGCAGTGCGCGGTTCTGATCTCGTCGTTACAGCTATTGATGAAGGCCGCAAAGCCGCTGATGGTATCCTTGATTATTTAGACCTATAAAACACTTTAGTCATTACCTGTCACAATCAACACAGCAGTTGCAGTTTGCATTTGCTGTGTATTTACAACGATTAAAGCCGTTGACACGAGAGTTTTGGAATAATGATTATCGCTCATGCTACAATCTTGGTTATATCAGCACTGTTCGTGCCCTCATCAACAAGAGATACCATTCATGAAAATCGGCATTATTGGCGCGATGGAACAAGAAGTTGCCATCCTTAAAGATCAACTGACTGACTGCGAAACACATAATAAAGCAGGTTGTACTATCTATACTGGTAAACTAAACGGCGCAGACGTTGCTTTACTACAATCAGGTATTGGTAAAGTATCAGCAGCGGTAGGTACTGCGGTTTTGCTTGAAACTTTTCAGCCTGATGTAGTGATTAACACCGGCTCTGCCGGCGGTTTTGAGTCAAGTCTAAACGTTGGTGATGTGGTTATTTCTACCGAAGTACGTTACCACGATGCTGACGTAACGGCATTTGGTTACGAAATTGGTCAAATGGCACAGCAACCAGCAGCATTCCTTTCTGACGAAAAATTAATGTCTGTTGCCGAGCAAGCACTTGCAGCATTGCCACAACCACCACATGCGGTACGTGGTTTGATTTGTACTGGCGATGCATTTGTATGTTCAACAGAAAAACAAAACTTTATTCGTACTCATTTCCCAACCGTGGTTGCAGTTGAAATGGAAGCTGCGGCGATTGCTCAAGCTTGTCACCAATTTAAAGTGCCATTTGTGGTTGTACGCGCAATTTCTGATGTTGCCGACAAAGAATCACCAATGAGCTTTGATGAGTTCCTACCACTTGCAGCACAAAGCTCTTCTGTAATGGTTGCTAAAATGGTTGAATTGTTAAACTAATAACATCAATGAGATGATAACTACTGATGACAACTTCGGCATTTATCGCCTCATTGACAACCAATAGCTCCCTGCTAGCTTTGTGGGGAGCGTTATTATTACATTGGTTCTTACCTATTCCACACCAGCTACATCCATTACGTATTTGGCAGCGGTTAGCATTATTGATTGCCACTCGCGTCAACCATCCTCATGAAAGCTACTCACAACGTCTATTAGCAGGCTATTTAGCATGGGCATTAATGTGGTTAACAGCCTTGGTATTGTTAATTGCTATCAATGAATTAGTTTGGTATTCAACCCTCTTTCAATTGACACTGTTATGGCTTGCCCTTGATTGGCATCATACCGCCGATCTTAGCCGTCAATTTAATCATGCCTATAATCGCCACGATAAAGACCACTGTCGCCAATTGCTCGCGCCACATATTAATCGTAATACTACTGTACTTTCACTGCTTGGTTTAGGGAAAGCGGGCGCTGAAACCATTATTTTAAGTTACGGTCGGCATGTGGTTGGAGTGCTATTTTGGTATGCTATTGGCGGCGGCATTAGCGCGATTTTATATCGATTAGCCATCAGTCTTGCGCGTGCATGGTCACCAACACGGGCTCAATATGCCGTGTTTGGATACCCCGCGATTCGCATTGCTGCCATCGTTGATATCGTTCCATTACGGTTATTGGCGTTATTGATCAGTGTCGGTCATAATAGCCGCGCTGCAATACAAGGCTTACGTCAGCAAGGTGAGCATTGGCATTTACCCGGTCCTGGTTGGCTTTTAGTTGCCATAGGACACAAACTAGCGTTATCACTGGGAGGCCCTGCAATTTATAATAATATAAAAATGCAACGGCCACGTCTGGGGGGGAGAATCGCTCCTGCTGCGTTACATCTTTCACAAATCCAGCAACTTATCACACAACGACTGTATGCGTGGATTATCGTTGAAAGCTTATTGTTATACTTTTTCGGTGGAGTTTTATAGTGCGGTTATTGGTTTTATTTATGCTGGCAATCTGCGCCAGTTTTTCAAGCACTGCAGCCACTCTCGCGCAACAAACGCAACGTATTATCAGCTTATCACCCCATACGACTGAAATGGCTTATGCAGCCGGTTTAGGTAATAAACTTATTGCAGCAAGTGCCTATAGCGATTACCCACCGGCGGCAAAAAAACTGGAGCGGGTTGCCAATTATCGTGGCCTTAAAATGGAACGGATCTTAGCCTTAAAGCCCGATTTAATTTTAGCCTGGCAAGGTGGCAACCCCAGCCGTGAACTTGCTCGTTTACAACAATTGGGGATCAAGATCATTTACTCAAACCCAAAAACATTGGCAGATATACCGAAAACATTAACACAACTAAGCCATTATGCAGCTTCGCCACAAGTCGCACTTCAAGCGGCGGCAGCATTTAACCAACAATTACAGCAACTAAAAATAGCCAATCATAATAAATCTAAAGTGCGTTATTTTTATCAATTAAGCTCAACCCCATTAATGACGGTGGCCGATAGTGGCTGGCCAAGTCAAATCTTTCGTTTTTGTGGTGGCGAAAACATTTTTGCTAATAGCCGTGTCGCCTACCCTCAGGTTAATCAAGAACAGGTCATCGTTCGCCAACCGCAAGTAATATTTAGTCCGCAGTCAATAACAACAACGCTGCAATTATGGGCACCATGGCAACAGCAATTAGCCGCAGTTAAGCAACATCATATTTATCAATTAAACGCTAATTGGTTAAACCGACCCACACCACGAACATTATTAGCGATTAAACAAGTCTGCACGTTACTCAATCAAGTACGAGACGATCACTAATCACACTATTGTGATAAACCCTGTGAATAACTTCACAAAGCATTTAATTGCTGTTGTGCGTTGCGAATTAATTCGTACAATCTCAGCCGCTTTACTCAACTTCTTTTATTCTTGTAGGTACAGAGATGCTCATTTATTTTCTCGATATGTTCGGCACTGCAATTTTTGCCGCATCGGGTGTACTCATGGCTGGACGGTTACGTATGGATCCGTTTGGCGTCGTCGTACTTGCAAGTGTGACAGCCATTGGTGGCGGTACTATTCGAGATATGGCATTAGGGGCAACACCGGTATTTTGGATTCACGATACTAACTATTTATGGGTGATTTTTATTACCTGTATTATCACCATGCTTGCCACTCAACGTCCACGACGAATGCCATGGTATTTTCTACCCGTTGCTGATGCGATTGGACTTGCCGTATTCGTTGCTATCGGGGTCGAAAAATCATTACGTTATGGTGCATCACCATTAGTTGCGGTGATTATGGGCGTGATTACTGGTTGTGGTGGCGGCGTTATTCGTGATGTATTAGGTCGCGAAGTACCGATGATTTTTCGTACCGAGGTGTATGCAACAGCATGTATTATAGGCGGTATTGTCCACACGCTAAGCTTAACACTCGGTGTATTACCCTCAATGGCAGCCATTATGGGTATTATCACCACCTTATCGATTCGTTTAGCCGCTATTCGTTGGAATCTTTCACTGCCAACTTTTGCACTGCGAAATTAAATAGATAACCTAATAAAAAACCGCCATGCTTGCACTTTCACGTGCAAGCATGGCGATTTTTTGTTGCAGCCGATTCCAAAGTTACTTTTCAATCGCAACTCGACTACGCTGAAAACGACGGTAAACCAGCCATGTAATTGCAACAACTATCACCGCAACTACCATCCAACATTGAGTTTGATACTTATGGTAAAACGCGAGTATAGGTGCAACTTCGTCACGTAAATAAGCCGGGGCAACACCAAAAACAAGTAACCATACTGTCACCGCTAAAAAGTTACCGGTAAAAAACAATTTTGCTGGCATAGCGGCAATACCACAGCCAATACACATAAATTGTTTAATCCCTTCAACAAAACGACTAATGATCAGCCCTAACATGCCATAGCGATCAATAAAGCCATGCAACTTGGTCAATGTTTTAGGTTTAATCCATTGCTTTCGGGTTAACACATGCCCAAATTGACGTCCAATAAAGTAGCCAATGCTATTACCAATAAAACTTGCGCTCCAACCAACCATAAGCACTGCAGGCAATGACATTTTACCGGATGCAGCTAATAAGCTCGCAACCACTAATAATGACTGTCCAGGTGCAGGAATCCCCATACCTTCAACGGCAATCGCCAGCGCTAAAATATAATAGCCATACTGCTGCAGCAATGGCGTGAGTTCAGTAATAATATGTTGAATCGATTCCATGGCCAGTCTATGTCAGAAAAATGAACATTAATTTGTGATGATAGACTGAATTTAGCAGAGACCCTAACGATCAAAGCTAAAAATTAAGCTTACTAAAATGAACTTATTAAAAAAAGCAGGCTCTCAGTAGATAAGAATGATGATTTCAGGACGATAACATTACATAAATTTTGTTGTAAAAATGACCATTTTTGATTAGTTCGACAAATTTATAAAAAACAATCTCGATTTTTTTGGCTTCAATAGCCGCTTATATTAAAACCCGTTACACTTAATATTATTTATTTATTTTTTTTTAATACTGTTATGAATGGAAGCTCCTTACCTCGTATGCCAAGAATAAATAAAATACTGATCGGAGTCATCAGTAGTGCCGTTATTGCCTTAATTATGGCACCTGATATTTATGCAGAGCCGCCAACAAAAAATGAGCCTACATATCAACTAGGCCAACATTATCCATTAGTTTTACCCTCAACATCCACAGCAGCAGTAACAACAAAGCCAACACCCTATTCAGCATTAGCATGGAAAACTCACACCATCAAAAATGGTGAAAGCTTAGCTGTAGCATTTGATAATGTTGGCTTAGACACGGTGTTATTACATCAAGTTGTTGCAACCTGTGATAACACTAAAAAGCTGGTTTCGTTACGCCCAGGGGATAATCTCAATTTTGGTTTTGATGATGCCGGTAAGCTTATTGAATTACACCAACCATTAAACAACATTGAAACCTTGGTGGTAAAACGCACGTCTGATGGTGATGATTTTACGGCCTCGATTGATAAGCAACAAATCGAAACTCAAACCAACTACGCTCAAGCAACAATTGATTCTAGTTTTTGGAATGCCGCCGATAAAGCAGGCTTAACCGCTAATCAAATCATGGAAATCGCAGCCCTGTTTGGCTGGGATATTGATTTTGCGCTTGATATTCGAGCCGGCGATAAATTTGAAGTGCTGTTTGAGCAACATTACCTCAACGGAAATGCGATTGATCATGGCGATATTCTTGCTGCGACATTTACCAATATGGGACAAACTTTTACTGCCGTACGTCATCAAGACGGTAAGTATTATGATAAAAATGGCCAAGCGATGCGTAAGGCATTTTTACGTTCACCGATTAATTTTCGCTATGTGAGTTCAAACTTTAACCCGCGCCGTCTACACCCTGTAACGAAACAAGTAAAAGCACACCGTGGCACCGATTATGTAGCTCCAGTCGGCACCCCAATTTGGGCGGCAGGTGATGGAGTGGTGATGCAATCGGGTTATAACCAATTTAACGGTAACTACGTCTTTATTCGCCATAATGGTAATTACGTTACCAAGTATTTGCACATGACCAAGCGCATGGTAAAAAGCAGCCAACGAGTAAAGCAAGGACAAACCATTGGTACTCTCGGTGGCACAGGTCGCGTAACGGGCCCGCATTTACATTATGAATTCTTAGTTAATGGCAAGCATCAAAATCCGCGCACTGTCGATTTACCTCAAGCGCATTCGCTATCAGGAGCGGCGCAAACGGTGTTTAAGCAACAAGCACAGCAACAACTTGGACAAGTCGCAAGCTACAGTAGTTTATTAGCGAAAAATGCAATTTTACTGCCGCAACACTAATTTTTACTGATGTTACAACCAAAAAAAGCCGTCAAATTGACGGCTTTTTTAATGGCAGTGATAACTCATCGCGTTAGACGCTAAATGATGCTCCACAACCACAAGTTGTTGTTGCATTCGGATTATTAACAAAGAAGCGTGAGCCTTCTAAGCCTTCAGTATAGTCAACAACACCGCCGATTAAATACTGTAAGCTCATTGGATCAACCACTAACGTTACACCACTGTTTTCAATGGTCATATCACCGTCATTGACTTTCTCGTCAAAGGTAAAGCCATATTGAAACCCACTACAACCACCACCTGTAATATACACTCGTAGTTTTAATTCTGGGTTCTCTTCTTCAGCGATAAGCGTTTTTACTTTATTCGCAGCCACATCAGAAAAAGTCAGCGGCAAATTAACATCGCTCATTACAAAACCTCTCAAACACTTCCATTAATTAAAGTTGATTATCTAATACCTGACTATTGTGTTCAAGTATTAGCCGTCTCAACAGGTGCATCATGTGGTGAATCGTGGCCTAATTTTTCTTTTTTAATGGTACGGTGAAGCAATTGGGAGTAAATCGGCTGACCACCAAGCATTTGGGCCATCATGGTTGCGCCTAATGTTGTTACCACTAATGGCAAAATGAGGTGATAGTTATTGGTCATCTCGATAACCAATAAAATACCCGTAATAGGAGCACGCACGGTAGCTGCAAATAATGCTCCCATACCAGCAATAGCAAATAAGCCCGGTGCAATCCCTAAATGAGGGTACATTTCAAGTGCCACGGTGCCAAAAAACGTACCAAACAGGGTGCCTAATGCCAACATTGGCGCAAAGATACCACCTGGAGCACCCGAGCCAAAACACAATAATGTTGTCACAATCCGCGCAAAAAACAACAGCAACAGCATATTTAAGCTGTAATCACCATTGGTGGCCGGTGGAATAAGGAAGACACCGCCGCCAGTTAGCTCTGGAAAATACAGTAATAATAGACCAAAACAGCCACCTAACAATCCACCAGTAATTAAATAACGGGTACGATTATTATGGTGAATGTTAACAAACCAATCGAGGGTGAAAATAATTAAGCGGTTAAAAACGACCCCAAAACCACCAAATAGCAGCCCTAATAGCAAGAATAACCACAACGAGGTTAGTGCCGGAGCATCATATTGCGGCATGGTAATAACCGCACTTTGGCCGGAAATAAACCGAAACACAATCGTCGACATCATTGCCGAAATCATGACACATTTAACCGAAATTAAACTGTAACGAAATTGCGGCCGCATCTCTTCGATAACAAACATAATCCCCGCCATCGGGGCATTAAACGCAGCAGCCAAGCCACCAGCAGCACCAGCAGCAAGTAATGAATGGCGACCTTCTTTATCTTTTAAACGGAAAATATCGGAAATCATACGCCCAATATTACCGCCCATCTGTACTGTCGGACCTTCACGGCCCAACACCATACCTGAACCTAACGCGCCTAAACCACCAAAGAACTTCACTGGAATAACCCGCCACCAGCGAACAGGGCGCATTTCATCCATCGCACCTTCAATCTCAGGAATACCAGAGCCCCCCGCTTCAGGAGCAAAACGACACACTAAAAAATAACCGATAAATGCTAAAATACCACTCACAAGGAAGGCAGCTAACCATAATGGCAGCACACTAGTGATTTCATCGCGTAGCCATACAGTCCGTTGCTCACTAACCCATCGCACACCAATTTCAAATAGTGTACCTACTAAACCGGCAAGAATACCGACGAGAGCAGAAAGAAACAGAACAGAAACAGGTGTTTTATCTTGGGTCAAAAAACGCCTCACTAACCCACTCGGTTGAAGATGGAAAGGCATATGAAGACCGCGCGATTTTTCAGTCATTAGAGAGCCGTATTATATAAAGATGACGCTATTACAGCGCAGAAGATAAGGATGGATGAGTATTATAGCCTAATCCAATGTGGTTATGATTTACACTGCTAATGTTGAAAAATAGCTTTGCAACTGTGACTTGTTCCTCAATTTGTAGTCATACCAGTTTAGATTCTGCTTCATTTTAAACCGCAAAATGATTCTCTCTTCAGCGTTACTTTAGGTACAATAAGACAGTTTCACTCCCCACACTTCTCTCGCCTATGCTTGATAAGGACAGAGAATTCTGTGGATTGGATCAACGCCTTACTTTTTTATAGGATGTCATATGAGCAAAACGAGCAAGTCAGCTGATTTATTTGCTAAAGCACAACAAAAAATTCCAGGTGGTGTCAATTCACCTGTTCGTGCCTTTGCAGGCGTTGGTGGTACACCATTATTTATTGAACGTGCCGATGGTGCTTATATCTTTGATGCTGATGGCAATGCCTATATTGATTACGTCGGCTCATGGGGCCCAATGATTTTGGGACACAACCATGCTGCTATTCGTGATGCTGTTATTAACGCAGCCCAGCAAGGTTTAAGTTTTGGTGCGCCAACAGCGATGGAAATTACCATGGCTGAATTAGTATCAACATTGGTGCCTTCAATGGAAATGGTGCGCATGGTAAGTTCAGGTACTGAAGCGACCATGAGTGCGATCCGTCTTGCACGAGGTTTTACTGGTCGTGACAAAATTCTTAAATTTGAAGGTTGTTATCATGGTCACGCTGATTGCCTATTAGTAAAAGCAGGCTCTGGTGCATTAACTCTAGGTCAACCAAGCTCTCCAGGTGTTCCTGCTGATTTTGCCAAACATACTCTGACTGCGACCTACAACGATTTGAATTCTGTTCGCGAAGCATTCATGGCGCAACCGGACCAAATCGCATGTATTATCGTTGAACCTGTTGCGGGTAACATGAACTGTATTCCACCTGTTGCGGGCTTCCTTGAAGGCTTACGTGACATTTGTGATGAATTTGGTGCGCTATTAATTTTAGATGAAGTAATGACAGGTTTCCGTGTATCACAAGGCGGCGCTCAAGGTTATTACAATATCAAACCTGATATCACAACCTTAGGTAAAATTATTGGTGGTGGCATGCCTGTCGGTGCATTTGGTGGTCGCCGTGAGGTGATGGAATTTGTTGCCCCTACTGGCCCAGTATACCAAGCTGGTACATTATCTGGTAACCCTGTCGCTATGGCTGCTGGACATGCATGCTTAACCGTATTAACTGAAGAAGGTAATGAAAAACGCCTTGCAAATACCACTAAACGTTTAGCTGACGGCTTTAAAGCATTAGCTGAAAAACATGGTATTCCATTAGCAGTCAACCAAGTTGGAGCAATGTTTGGCTTCTTCTTTATTGATCAAGATAGTGTGACTTGCTATGAAGATGTGACCAAGTGCGACATTGAACGCTTCAAGCGTTTCTTTAATTTGATGTTAGACAAAGGTGTTTATCTTGCACCTTCAGCTTATGAGGCTTGCTTTACCTCACTTGCGCATAACGATAAAGAAATTAATGCGACTCTAGAAGCAGCTGATTTTGCCTTTGCAACCCTTGCAGCTGAAGCCAAATAGCACCATTTAGAATAAATAATACAATGTAGTTAAAAACATTATTTTATTAATGCTATGATGCAAAAAGGTCACTGATTGTGGCCTTTTTTTATGACAGCCGTTTATTATTAGGTTAATCATAGAACCAATAAATAATGCACGCTATATAGTGAAAATTTACTGCCAAAAATAGACCGCAAGTCCAGCAACCAGTACTAATACAATGAGCACTAACGACGGCTTAGGTTTTTTTTTGTCATCACAACCACAATTACAACATCCCATAAGTTATCTCCTCGATAAGGGCTATAATCATCAAACCAACCATGGTGATTATAATGATAATCCTTATCAATTAAAGTGAGAGTGACTGTTAGCGGTCGATTTTAATAAGGATAAATACAGTGTCTAAACCCTTTAAGGTAGAACCACGTCATTGGATGCTGATTGCGGCACTCATTGTCGCAGCTTATGCCAGTTATAAATTAATCGAACCTTATCTTGGCCCGATTGTATTAGCGTTTATTATTTCCCTATTGTTTACCCCATTACACAAACGCTTATTAGCCACAATGCCAAGCCGTGAAAACACTGCTGCGATGCTGTCATGTCTGATTATGACCGTTATTATTGTTATTCCTCTTTTAGTGGTGTTTTCGTCAATTGTGCATCAAGGTACAACAGTATCTAAAGAAAGTTATGAGTGGTTAACCAGTGGCGGTCCCAAAGCACTCTTTGCGCATCCTGATGCTCAAAGGGCGTTGGCGTTTATTGATAAGTACTCACCATTCCATGATTTCGATCCACAAGTCATTATTCAAAAAATAGCAACAACAGCATCACAAGTAGGCTCTCAAGCATTCAATATCAGCGCTAAAATATTAGGTGATGCGACCAGTATCCTAGTTAATTTTATGATGATGCTATTTGTCTTATTCTTCTTATTACGTGATAACGATAAAATGATCGCGGCCATTCGTCATGTGATCCCACTATCACGCAGCCAAGAAGATGAAATAATGAACGAAGTAGAACAAGTCGCAAAGTCAGCGGTCCTTGGTTCATTTTTAACGGCTGTCGCTCAAGGCGTTGCTGGCGGATTTGCAATGTGGCTTTGTGGTTTTCCTGGCCTATTCTGGGGCTCAATGATGGCTTTCGCATCATTAATTCCCGTCGTCGGTACCGCCTTAATTTGGCTACCGGCCTCGCTGTATTTACTGCTAATTGGTGATTGGCAATGGGCGCTATTCCTTGCTTGTTGGGGAGTGATTGTTGTCGGCTCTATCGATAACATCGTCCGTCCATTACTGATGCAAGGCAGTTCAAGTATGAACACCCTATTGATCTTCTTTTCAATCATCGGTGGTATTCAGTTATTTGGCTTAATTGGCATGATCTATGGCCCTATCATTTTCGGAGTTACTTTAGTGCTGTTTAAAATGTATGAGGTTGAATTTCAATCCTTCCTTGAACAACAAGATAATAACTAATCCTCAGTAATCACTGCCTAACATGCCGTTATTATTAGCGATAATAATAACGGCCAATGAGCATTCTTACTGTTCTACAGCCAGTGACTTTCCATCTGTCACTATTTATGGAACAATCCGCGTTCCTGAACCATGATGTCTATTTTGAGGCCAGTTACATGTCTTATTCCCCTGCGAGCCAAGTGGTTGCTCGTCAATCTGCGTTTTTTGAAAACCGTAAAGTCCTTATTGCTGGTGAACTAAACGATACTTTTGCCTCAGAATTACTTCCAATAGCACAATCGGTAACGGTGTTTACCACCAATTACGGTTACGTGGGTGATATTGAACACCACCAAGCCATTGACTGTCATTTTGGCGCTGAACTTAATGCAGAATTAGATATTGATATGATTTTGCTTTTTTGGCCCAAAGCAAAAGCAGAAGCTGATTATTTATTATCGATGTTATTGAGCAAATTTGCGGCTGGCGTCGAAGTCTGTATTGTGGGTGAAAACCGCAGTGGTGTTCGCAGCGCAGAAAAAATGTTTGCTCAATACGGCCCATTAACCAAATATGACTCAGCTCGTCGTTGTAGTTTTTACTGGGGACGTTGCGATACACCTGCTGCTGCATTTGATATCAATAAATGGTTCCGTAGCTACCCGATCAGTATTGCAGGCGTCAACCTTACTGTACGTTCACTGCCCGGTGTATTTAGCCATGGTGAGTTTGATAAAGGCTCTGAGCTACTGCTAAATAACCTACCAACACTTAATGGCCGTGTACTTGATTTTGGTTGCGGTGCAGGTGTTATTGGTGCAGTAATGAAAGCCAAATACCCACAGATCGAACTTGATGTGTGTGATATCAGCGCACTTGCGATTGAATCAGCCAAAGAAACCTTTAAAGTTAATCAACTCAAAGCTAACTTTATCGCGACTGATGTCTATAAAAACATTAATGGCCCTTACCAATATTTAATCAGTAATCCACCTTTTCATGCTGGTTTAAAAACATTTTATACCGCTACTGAAACGTTTATTAATCAAGCGCCTAATTATTTAAATCAGGGTGGTGAGTTAGTGATTGTGGCGAACTGTTTTCTGCAATACCCACCTTTGATTGAAGCCAGTCTTGGCCAGTGCGATATTAGTTCTCACACTAACAAATTCAATGTTTATAACGCTAAAAAATAATAAACAACAACTTATAATCAGTATTTGAATTTTATAAAGGGCAGTCAATACTGCCCTTTTTTATGACGTTAAATTTGTTAATTGTGTGCCTTTTGACACGATTCTATTTCTAGTAACTTGATTCATAATAAAAATATAGTATAAACGCTGTAATTCATCACATTGAGTTAAGACGATAAAGGACCATCGTTAAAATCTTAATGGTTATTTTAACGTGGCATTTATTGTCGTTAAAACCGTAAATACACCTTTTTTATTCAGGCACCGGAATGCAGAATACTCAACGCTTCAAACGTCTTCAGCACACGCTTATGCTGGCTTTTTTAGTTCTCAGTATCACCCCGTTGATATTGTCGGCACTCTATTTTCTTAATTCACACACCAAAGATTTAGCCGAACAAAGTATCAATCATCTCGCCTCATTACGTGACAATAAGCAAAAACAACTTCAAAGCTTTTTTGCCGCCAAAGAGTCCGAAGTTAAAAGTTTTGCCCGCTCAGAACTATCCAATAATAGTGGTGGTCGTTTTTATGGCTTAGTCGGTGCCTTCAATCAACTCGGTAATATAGATGCCCAGCTCGACGCACAAGGTCGGGCTAATTATTTTAATTTAACTTTAACCACTAAAGGTGATCAAACTGCTGACAGTGGCTATATTGGCCATGAACGTTATCGGTTAATGTTTAAACGTTATAATGCGGTTTATAATGAATACCTTAAACGTTCTGATTTCAAAGATATTATGTTAGTCGATATCTCTGGTGATGTGGTTTATTCCGTCAAAAACCACCAGCTTTTTGGGATCAATTTATTAGCCCAAGGCAAGACTCACCTAGCATTACAGCAAACATTTAAAGCCATCAAAGCGAAAACAGAGCAAACGCAACATAGCCCTGAACAAGTGCCAGTAGTGTTTACTGACTTCAGAAGCAATAGCCATAATAACGATACCACCGCTTGGTTTGCTGCCCCGATCATTCAGCAAGGCTACTTACACAGCTATGTGTTTATGGAGCTCAGTAATAAAAAAGTCACTGAATTAATTAAAGATAATACTAAGCATATTCAAACGCTATTGGTAGGTAGTGATCACCAACTTCGGTTTGAGTCTAATGCCAAATTACCGTCTCAACTTCAAAGCCAAAGTATTGATCAAGCCTTAGCAGGACAATCTGGCATTGGCAGTTTTATCAACTACGATAATATTCCAGTATTAGGTGCTTTTTCACCACTCAATATTCTCGGTAATCACTGGGCATTAGTGGTTGAATTACCGGAAAAAGAAGCATTTGCACGTATCTTTGAACTTGAGAAAATCTTTGTTGCTGCAATGGTAACCGCGATCATTTTGGTGATCATTACTTCGCATTGGCTATCAAACTCCATCACTGCACCATTGTTACGTTTAACCTGGGCAGCTGAAAAAGCATCGGGTGGTGATTTAGAACAAAAAATTGATGGCACCGAACGCCAAGATGAAATCGGACGCTTAGCGATCAGTTTTGCACGTATGCAGCGCTCTATTCGTGAAAAAATAGGCCTTATTCGTCAACAAAATAAAGAATTAGAACAAAATCTGATGGTTATTCGCCAGCAAAATAATGAGCTTCAAACCGCAGATAAAATGAAAGATGAGTTTCTAGCCACAACATCACATGAATTACGTACACCACTGCATGGTATGGTCGGTATTGCTGAGTCTTTATTAGCCGGGGCTAATGGCGCCTTACATGAACCTCAACGACGTCAATTAGAGATGATCATTAACAGTGGCCAGCGCTTAACAACCTTGGTCGATGACCTGCTTGATTACCATAAAATGCGTTATGGCGATCTGGATATTAATCATCAAGCGGTTGATATGTCGGTTGCGATTAGATTAGTGCTGGAATTATCAAGCCATTTATTGGGTAATAAACCAATTCGCATTATTAATCAAATTCCAGCAGATCTGCCCTTAGTTGATGCCGATGAACAACGCTTAGAACAAGTGTTATATAACCTGGTTGGCAATGCGATCAAATACACTTCTGAAGGTAAAATTATTTTATCGGCAACAGTATTAGAGCATCAATTACGTATTCAAGTGGTTGATACTGGACAAGGTATTCCAAGCGAACAACTAGAGCATATTTTTGAACCATTAATTCAAGCTAATACCGGAACAGCAAATTACCGTCAAGGAGCAGGACTTGGACTCTCTATTAGTCGCCAGTTGATCGAATTAATGGGTGGGCGCTTGTATGTCAGTAGCCAAACAATGGTCGGAACCACCTTTAGTTTCACGCTTAACTTAGCCAATGCTAATCAAATTGCAGCAATGGCGGCAAATCCTAATAATAATCATTTTAAAGCACCATTATTAAATGCGGCCAATTATGATCCATCTGATTTACCAGAAAATCCAGATGGTGAGCTGTTATTAGTGGTTGATGATGAGCCAGTCAACTTACAAATATTGACCAACTTCTTACGCCTTGCTGGCTATCGAGTTCAAACTGCAGAAAGTGGTGCTCAAGCCTTGGCTTTGATTGCTGAACAACAACCCGATCTGGTCTTGCTTGATATTATGATGCCTGAAATGAGTGGTTATGAGGTGTGTACAACACTGCGTAAGGATCACTCACTATTGGCTTTACCTATCATTATGTTATCAGCACTTGGACAAGTACAAGATCGCTTAAAAGGCTTTGAATGTGGTGCCAATGACTATTTAACCAAACCGTTTAATAAAGAAGAACTGATTGCTCGTATTCGCGCTTACCTTCAAGCGGGTAAAACAGAAATTGAACGCCAGAAAAACCACGCATTAGAGCAAGAAATTCATCGACGTGAACAAGTTGAGATTGGCTTAATTGAAACCCAAAGTCGCTTACTAGGGTTACTAGACTCAACCAGCGAAGCAATTATATGTGTTCAAAATGAAGGCCGTATTAGATATGCCAATGGTGCTGCTGGCAAACTATTTAAACGTGCGCCAGAGCTACTTGAGCGTTATACCATTGACGATATACTGGTAACACCACTGCCGATTACGGCTACTGACAATCATCATTTTAATGGCCAGTTGAATTATTATATTGGCGATCAGCAGCAACAATTAATGACCGCCGTTATTAATTTACCCATTGAGTCTGGACTCAAGCAAATGTTTGTCTTTGATAGTCAGGGCCCTTCAGCCGATCATCGTATTAATTTGCTTGAAAATGCAATTGATGTACTGTCTGAATTTGCCTTTAATGGCGACAAAAACAATCTTCAGCAGTTGCGCGAGCTGGGTGGGGAGTTTACTCGCTTAGCCGATAAATTAGGTGATGGAGAGCACAATAAAACCGAAATAATTCGCCAGCTATTAGTCGATTCAATGAAAGCAACGCTGCTATTTTGGGAAGCAGAATCTCATAAAAGTAAGTTTGAATTAGCTGAAGAAAGTGGTTTATGGCGCGTTTATTTAGATCGTAGCACTCTTCAAACGCGGACATTAGATAAATACCTCCAGCTTGAAACCTTGCCTAAAACGCCGCGCTGGCGCACTGTTATAAATACCATTGATTATGTGTTAGAGCGCTGCCCACAATCAAATACAGCCCGTCAAGAACTGGTGGTGATGCGTGACAAATTACACCACATCATCAGCCATGGTTAACCAGACATATTAGATAGTGATACAAAAAAGGTCCTTCTCGGGCCTTTTTTTATAGCCTAAATTTATCTTATCCACCATAACCATCGCACTAATCAATGGTAGCAGCACTTGATAATGACCTCTCATCGACACGATTAGAGGCTACGACAATCACACTCAAGCACTTTTTTAATGCTCGAAATAATCACCTTTAAATCCGTATCACTGATCAAGATCACACTATCATTATGGTTAAAATTAAACCATATCTATCAAAAAATAGCGTTCAAACAGCGTCAAAATAATTTCTTTTAGTTTATGAGAACCGAATCACAACAAACTGACACGGTAAATTTTCCGTATAAAAATAACCGCAAAAAACAGCATGCGTTACATCACACAAGCAAAAATTACAAAAAAACACCTATTAAAAAAGAGGTAAAAGCGAAGTAACCACTAACGTAACCAATGTAACAGCACGACCTATTTGTGACGTTAACCACGCTATTTACTGAATACTCAATCAAGTAAAACACCGATATTAACGTTTTTAACGGCAACATTAATTATTTTGACGTTTTTAACGGGCGACCACATTGACGATTGAGCCAATCCAGCCAATATTGAAGCCACTGAGAACCTACAAGGCCATTCAACGGTTCAGCGTTACTCAGGTTCCAATGAAGTAGGTTTGAGGCGCTCCAATGACGGAGCCAACTTTTATTTCCATTAGTGAAACAGAGCTAAGAGTAAGGAACAGCTATGCTTGCCAATATTAACAAAACTAAGTTAGCACTTGCAGTTGTTGCTGCAGCAACCGCTTTTACAGCACCCGTTGCAACTGCATCAGAAAAAAGCCAGCTAACAATCGTACCCGATTTTTACCCTACAATGGTACGTAACTTTAACCCGTTTTTAGCAACAAACCTTCGTACTACAACTGAATTCGTTTATGAGCCATTGGTTATCTTTAACCAAATGCACGGTAATGAGCCAGTTATGCGTTTGGCGAAAGACTACTACATGTCTGACGACCTAATGAACGTTACGTTTGAAATTCGTGATGGCGTAAAATGGTCTGACGGTAAACCTTTTACAGCTGAAGATGTTGTTTACTCTTTTGAGCTCGTAAAAGACAAGCCAGAACTTGACCAAATCGGTATCAACAAGTGGGTTAAATCTGTTAAGCAAGACGGTAACAAGGTTATCTTTGCACTAACAGCTGCTAACTCAAACGTACCGTTTGAAATCTCTAAAGTGCCAGTTATTCCTAAGCACATTTGGAGCAAAGTGAAGAACCCAACAACCTTCACTAACGAAAACCCAGTAGGTACTGGTCCATTTACAGAAATCGAGACATTTACTCCGCAACTTTACGTTCAATGTCGTAACCCTAATTACTGGGATAACGCCAACCTAGAAGTTGATTGTTTACGTGTTCCTCAAATCGCTAACAATGACCAACTACTAACTAAGATCATCAACTCTGAGTTAGATTGGACGTCATCGTTCATTCCTGACATCGACAGTACTTATGCTGCAGCAAATCCTAATCACAAATACTGGTACCCTGCTGCTGGTACGATGGCATTCATGCTGAACTATAAGTCGCCAAAAGCGGGTAACAACGAAGCAATCAACAATGTTGATTTCCGTCGTGCATTCTCTATGGCAATTGACCGTCAAACTATCATCGACATCGCGTTCTACGGTGCGGGTACTCCGAACGATTACGCATCTGGCCTAGGTGATAGCTTCAAGTCATGGTCTGACGAAGCTGTTCATAACAAATACAAAACTTACAACACTTACAACATCAAAGGCGCTAAAGACCTTCTTGCTAAAGCTGGCTTTAAAGACCTAGATGGTGACGGATTTGTTGAATCTCCAAAAGGTGAGAAGATCGAGCTTGAAGTTCAATCTCCAAACGGTTGGACTGACTTTAACAACACAGTACAGCTAGGTGTTGAGCAGCTTCAAGAAGCAGGTATCAATGCGAAAGCACGTACTCCTGACTTCGCTGTTTACAACCAAGCAATGCTAGAAGGCACTTACGATGTAGCGTTTACTAACTACTTCCACGGTGCAGATCCACACCTATACTGGGACAGTGCGTACAACTCACGTCTACAGCAAGGTGATGGTATGCCACGTTTCGCTATGCATTACTTTAAAAATGCACAGTTAGATTCGTTGCTAGACAGCTTCTACAAGACTGCTGATAAGGGTGAGCAAATGAAGATTGCTCATAGCATTCAGAAAATCATTGCTGAGAACCAAATTACAATTCCAGTAATTTCTGGTGCTAACAACTTCCAATACAATGAAGGTCGCTTCACTGGTTGGTGGAACGAGAAGAACCCTAAAGGCCGTCCAATGGTATGGGCTGGTGTTCAAGAGCGTCTACTTCAGGTACTGGATCTAAAACCAAAAGCGTAATTTCTGCTTAAATTTGCGGTGCACGCCTTGTGCACCGCCTCTTCCCTCTAATCCTTTTTGCAATCAAAGGTATGACGCTTGCGTCAGGGGGTTTTACGTCCTGAATTCAGCTCAGGAAGGCAAGCTGGATGTGTAAGGTGTGAGTTATGGGATTCTTTTTACGTCGTTTATCGTTTTATTTTATCGCGCTAATTTTCGCGGCAACGCTAAACTTTATTCTTCCGCGTGCGATGCCTGGTGACCCCGTTACCATGATGTTCGCAAACGCAACTGCCCAGGTAACCCCTGAGCGTATTGAAGCTATGAAAAAGCTACTTGGCTTTGTTGATGGTCCACTTTACGAGCAATACTTTTCGTATTTAGCCAACGTATTTACGTGGAACCTCGGTACTTCAATTAAATTTTACCCATTATCGGTGAATGATTTATTAGCAGGCGCAATTGGCTGGTCACTATTCCTAGCAGGTTCTGCTGTAATTCTTTCATTCTGTGTCGGTTCAGTATTTGGTATTTTCGCAGCATGGAAACGTGGCAGTAGCTACGACACTTTCATCTCTCCAGGAATGTTAGTTATTCAAGCGGTTCCACCGGTTGTAATCGCGATGCTAGTAATGTTTACCTTTGCTATCGGCTTAAAGTGGTTCCCGACAGGTAATGCCTACACTGCAGGTGTTGTCCCTGATTGGAGCAGCTTAGCATTCTATAAAGATGTGCTTTACCACGCCGCCCTACCTCTCTTCTGTGCCACTATTATTCAAATTGGCGGCTTCCTTATTGGCATGCGTAACAACATGATTAACCTGCTAAATGAAGACTACATCACCATGGCAAAAGGAAAAGGCCTAAGTGAAAACCGAGTAGTATTCAACTATGCAGCACGTAATGCAATGCTACCAAGTGTAACCGCATTATCAATGGCGCTCGGTATGGCTATCGGTGGTCAGCTTATTATCGAAATGATTTTCAACTATCCAGGTCTGGGAACGGTAATGCTAAACGCAATCCATGCGCGTGATTACCAAGTACTACAAGGTCAGTTATTAATTATGACTATGTTTATGTTGTTCTTTAACTTTATGGCCGACATCCTAATCGTTGCGCTAGACCCTCGTCTACGTAAAGGAGGCAAGTAATTATGAAAGCCTTATTTAAATTACTATCTGGCAACCCTAAAGCAATGTTTGGTCTCAGCATTATTGTTGTTTTTATTCTGGCGGCCGTGTTTGCACCATTAATTACCCAATATTCACCGGATAAAAGAACCGGTAATCCACATGAATACCCTGCTTTTGTTGTAAAAGCAGCACAAGATAATCCTGATGGTTGGATTGCGAAGAACCTAGCGACTAATAAGCGTACGTTATTAATGTCAAAAGATGCTGATCACGTTTTAGGTACATCGCGTATGGGACGTGATATCTGGTCACAACTTGTTTACGGCGCTCGTACTTCATTAGCTGTTGGTTTTGGTGCCGGTCTATTGGTGTGTTTCTTAGCAACCATCATTGGTATCTCAGCGGGTTACTTTGGCGGTAAAGTCGATGAAATTCTCACCGCATGTATGAACATCATGCTGGTAATGCCACAACTCCCAATATTGTTTGTTATCGCAGCCTTTGTAGGTCAAGCAGGCCCTCTCACAATAGCCATCGTTATTGCGGTCACCTCCTGGGCATGGGGCGCACGTGTTGTTCGTGCACAAACTTTATCGATTCGAGAGAAAGAGTTTGTTAAAGCGGCTGAAGTATTAGGTGAATCATCTCCTCGTATCATTTTCGTAGAGATCCTTCCTAACCTTATCTCTATCGTAGGTGCGAGCTTCATTGGTTCAGTAATGTATGCGATTAACGTTGAAGCGACATTATCTTTCTTAGGTCTAGGCGATCCAAACGGCATTAGCTGGGGCGTGATGCTCTACAACGTACAAACCTCATCTTCAATGTTAATTGGCGCATGGTGGGAAGTACTAGCTCCATGTTTTGCATTGATATTTATCGCTATTGGCCTTGCTATGCTTAACTTCGCTGTCGATGAGATTGCTAACCCTCAGTTACGTTCTCATAAAGGCATGCGCCGTTGGAAAAACCTTGCAAAAGAAAACGCTAAACAAGCACAACCGGTTGAAGCAATGCCTCAACCAGCACTAGAAGGCGGGACTAAATAATGACTGATCCACAAATCTCAATTCGTAATTTATGTGTTGATTATATTACTGATTCTGGCGATGTCCGTGCCGTTAATAATGTCAGCTTTGATATTGGTAAAGGTGAAATCTTTGGTCTAGCTGGTGAATCTGGTTGTGGTAAATCAACGGTTGCTTTCTCATTAATGCGCCTACACAAGCCGCCAGCATTCATTACCGGTGGTGAAGTGTTCTTTGATGGTCACGGTGACATTTTAAAGAAAACGGATATGGCGATGTCAGCTTTCCGTTGGAGTGAAATGTCAATGGTATTCCAAAGTGCGATGAACGCTTTGAACCCAGTGTTAACCATGGAAGAGCAATTTTGTGATGTGATCATGCGCCACACTAATATGACCCGTAAGCAAGCGATTCGTCGTGCTGAAGGTTTATTGGAAATTGTTGATATTCACCCAAGCCGTTTACGTGATTACCCACACCAGTTCTCTGGTGGTATGCGTCAGCGTTTAGTTATCGCAATTGCGTTAGCGCTAAATCCAAAGATGATCATCATGGATGAACCAACAACTGCACTTGATGTAGTGGTTCAACGTGAAATTCTGCAAAAGATTTATGCACTAAAAGAAGAGTTTGGCTTCTCAATTTTATTTATCACTCATGATTTATCACTGATGGTCGAGTTCTCAGATCGTATCGGCATCATGTATTCAGGTGAGCTAATTGAAGTTGCACCATCAAAGCAAATTCTTGAAACACCGTACCACCCATATACAGAAGGTTTGGGAAGTTCATTCCCGCCGCTAACAGGCCCTAAAACACGCTTAACCGGCATTCCAGGTAACCCATTGAACTTACTTGAAATACCACAAGGTTGTCGCTTCCAAGCTCGCTGTGGAAAAACCCATCCAGCGTGCTTTAGCACTCCAACTCAGTTAAGCCAAATTGAACCAGGACGTTTATCAAACTGCCACCTATTTACCAATACCGGTAACTAGTAGCAACACACCGCATTCTATAGGCAGTATTTAGGAGACACTATGAGCAAGCCTGTTGGAACACCGATTATCGAAGGTAAAAATCTCATTAAAGATTTCTCGGTAAACAGTAACTCACTTAAAAAATCAAAGATGCGTGCGATTAACGATGTGTCTTTCAAAATGTACAAAAGCCGCGGCTTAGCTGTGGTTGGCGAATCAGGCTCTGGTAAATCAACCACCGCTAAAATGATCGCCAAAATGTACGCACCAAGTGGCGGCCATATTGAATATTACGGACGTGACATTCAAACTATTAGCAGCCGTGATGACGTAATGAAATACCGTCAAGGGGTACAAATGGTATGGCAAGATCCGTTTGGATCATTAAACCCTACTCATACTATTTTTCACCATATTGCACGCCCATTACTGATCCACAACAAAGTGCCATCTGGTAATAAAAAAGAGCTTGAAGACACGGTTTACAACCTACTTGAGCAAGTGGGTTTGATTCCACCAAAAGCCACTGCGGCAAAATTCCCGCACCAGCTTTCTGGTGGCCAACGTCAGCGTGTTAACTTAGCCCGTAACATTGCAGTTGGCGCTGAAGTGGTACTGGCTGATGAACCAACGTCAATGCTTGATGTTTCTATTCGTGCCGGTGTTCTTAACCTAATGGAAGAGATGAAATTTGAGCGTGAAATGGCATTGCTTTACATTACTCACGATATTGCAACAGCACGTTATATTGCTGAAGATCTTGCGGTTATGTATGTCGGCCATATGGTTGAGTGGGGCGATACTGAAGAGATCATTCATAACCCACAACACCCTTACACCCAACTCTTAGTATCAGCGGTACCGGATCCAAGTAAATCGATCCATACCAAACTGAAAGGCAATAAAGGCGAAATTCCATTATGGACGCCTGAAAGTTTTGGTTGTCCATTTGCTGGCCGTTGTATGCAAGCGACAGATAAATGTCGTGAGAAATTACCAGAAGTTACTCAGTTATCAGACAACCACTTTGTGCGTTGTTACTTATATGAAAACTAAGTAATAAAGCCACCGTTATAAAAATTTAGCATCAATAACACGTTTACTTTTATTTCCATGTTATTTGTCGCTCAAGCAATTCAGTGATGGTTCCCATAAGGAGCCATCACTTATTAGCGACATTGGAGGCCCTATGCAGCTGTTAATTAATCACCTTGGTTATGAGCGCTTTAATACAAAGCAGGCTTTATTACAAACAACATCCCAAACACTGTCAGGCCACGCCGAATTAGTGTGTAATCAAACTAACCAAACTATTATGCAGCTGCCATTAGTTGCGTGTGGCACCACCGCACAATGGCATACGGGCAATATTTACCAAGTCGATTTTTCGGCTTGTCAAAAAGCAGGCGACTATCGCATTCGCTATGCCAACATCGAATCTTCTGTTTTCAGCATTGCTGAAGGCATACTAATGCAACGTACTTTCAGTGATGTTTTACACTATTTCAAATCACAACGTTGCAGTGGTATTTATGATCAAGCTGATAGCCAAGCACAATTACTCAACAGCGATATCAGCGTTGATGTTCGCGGTGGTTGGTACGATGCATCAGGCGATGTCAGCAAATATTTAAGCCACCTTTCTTATGCTAATTATCTCAACCCTCAGCAAACTCCAATGATTGTTTGGAACATGCTCAAAGCATATGAAATCGCTGAAGAGCAAACTGATATAGCTGATTTCACCCGTGTACGTTTGTTAGAAGAAGCGTTATTTGGCGCCGATTTTTTAGTGCGAATGCAAAGTGATGACGGTTTCTTTTACATGACCGTATTTGATAAATGGAGCAAGTCACCAGCACAACGTGATATCTGTGCTTATGCGACCCAAGACGGCATTAAAACTGATGATTATCAAGCAGGTTTCCGCCAAGGTGGTGGTGTCTCAATAGCAGCACTTGCGGCAGCGTCACGGATCACAACCTTACCTTCTTGCGCGCGTATTCCTCATTGTGATTCCTATCAAAGCGAGCGCTACTTGCATGCTGCAGAGCGTGGCTATTGGCATTTAAAACAACACAATACCAATTATCTTAACGATAACGCTGAAAATATTATTGATGAATACTGCGCCTTATTAGCTGCAGTAGAGCTTTATCGTGCCACCCATCAACAGCGTTATTTAACTGAAATGCGTGATTGGGCCCTGCGCCTAAGTCAACGTCAAATGTCAGATGAAAACGTTAGCCATTACTGGTCAGCCACCACAGATGGCAGTCGCCCTTATTATCATGCAGCAGAAGCAGGCTTACCTGCGATTGCATTGATGCAATATTTAGCCGCTGAGCCTGAAACCAAACACCAGCAACAATTGCAGCCTGTACTGGTAAATGCACTAAATTTTGAATTGACGTTAACAACCGAAGTTAATAATCCGTTTGGCTATCCACGTCAGTACACCAAAGCCGTTGATGGTGATAAACAAACCGCCTTCTTTGTTGCCCATAACAATGAATCTGGTTATTGGTGGCAAGGTGAAAATGCCCGTATCGCTTCCCTTGCAAGCATGGCATTTATGGCACAATCCCACCTCACTGATGACGTATTAAAGCAACAATTAATGCAATATGGTCAACAACTTATAAATTGGATTTTAGGGTTAAATCCTTTTGATATGTGCATGTTAGACGGTCATGGTAACAACAACCCAGATTACTTACCTCACCTAGGTTTCAGTAACGCTAAAGGCGGTGTTTGTAACGGCATCACTTCTGGCTTTGATAACGAACAAGACATCGCCTTTAACCCTGAAGGTCAAAAGGACGATATGCTGCAAAACTGGCGTTGGGGTGAGCAATGGATCCCTCATGGCGGTTGGTATTTATTAGCCACTACCCTGCAATTTAAGGAGCGTCACCATGGTTGATTTTCCATTTGCTTATCTTGTAGGTGTTGATGGCGGTGGCACCTCATGTCGCGCCCGCATCTGTGATTTAGCCGGTAATATTTTAGGTGAAGCGAAAACGGGCAGCGCCAATATTTTACTTGGTGGTGAGATTGCAATGGCATCAATTCAACAAGCCATTGCCCTTGCCGCTCAACAAGCACAATTAACACCAGCTGATTACCCTAAGATGGCGATCGGATTGGCGCTTGCAGGCGCTGAACAACAACAAGCGTGGCATGCCTTCATGCAACAACCTCACCCATACGGTGCCATTACGCTAAATACGGATGCTTATGGCGCTTGTTTAGGTGCTTGGGACGGTAAAGATGGTGCGATCCTCATTGCAGGCACCGGATCTTGTGGCATTTTATTGCTAGATGGTGAGCAACATGTGGTTGGTGGGCGTGAGTTTCCGATCTCAGATCAAGGCAGCGGCGCCATTATGGGACTGCGCCTGATTCAACAAGTCTTACTCAGTGTTGACGGTATCGTGCCAACAACCGAATTAACCCAGCATGTATTAAGTCATTTTGAGCATGATATTGATGCAATTGTTAGTTGGTCAAAAACAGCACGTCCTTGTGATTATGGTCAATTCTCTCCGGTAATCTTTCGCTTTGCAGCCCAAAACGATTCACTCGCGGTATCGCTATTACAACAAACGGCTGCAGACATTGAAATGTGGATGCAAGCGTTGATTGTGCGTGGTGCAACCCGTATTTGCCTCATGGGCGGTATTGGTGAACGCATTCAAACATGGCTAACCCCACCGATGCAGCAGCGACTAGCAACGCCGCAAGGTGATGCAATGGACGGCGCTATCGCTATGGCGCGTGGCAATCACAACTTATTTGTACGTTAAGGAAGTAAAAATGACTTACCGTCTTGATTTTACAGTAATAGAGAAAGCTGAAGGCTATTGCCGCTATGCGTTAAGTTTGCATAACTTAACCGATCAAGCGTTGCATGGATGGTCACTGTATTTCTTCATTAGCCGTTGCATTGATCCAGCCAGTGTTTCTGTTGGTAGTATTAGCCAAATTGGCAGCTACAGCCAATTATCCCAATTACCACCGTTAATGGCTAATGGACACTTTTATACTGAATTTACCATGAGAACAATGCCATTCAACTTACATGATGATGGCATCAATGAAGCATTTATCGCATTAGATAACGAAAATGCTCTGATCCAACCGTTAAAAGTCCACACCACTACCATTAATTTAGATCAAGATCCGATCGAGCGTTACTGTACGCCATTGCCAAGTGTTGGTTGTGATATTGCGTTAATTCCCCAACCCAATCACTTAACTCGACTTCAAGGTGAGTTTATTGTTAACCAATTTACCGCTCTTGAAACTCCACCACCCTTAGCACAAGGGGCGACAAACTGGTTAAGCGCTGAATATAAAAAGCATTTTAACGAAGTAATGCCAATTAGCTCTCAGGGCAATATCCATTATCACGTTAATAATGACATTATTGAACATGGCTACCAATTACTGATCGAAACCGACAATATTTGGATCCATGCTAGTTCGGCTAGCGGCTTTGTCCATGCAACATCAACCTTATTACAATTGCTGCCTACACGTCCAAGCCATGTTGTCGATGCTGCTTATTGCTTACCAATGGTAGAAATTAGCGATCAACCTCATTACAGCTACCGTGGCATGATGCTTGATTGCGGGCGTCATTTTCACCCTGTAGATCGTATTAAGCACCTACTGGATCAGTTAGCGCGTTATAAGTTCAATACATTCCACTGGCATCTAACCGATGATGAAGGCTGGCGAATTGAAATTGACGCCTACCCTCTATTAACTGAGATTGGTGCATGGCGCGGTCCAAATGAGATTATTGCGCCACAATTTAGTCATATTGATCAACGCTATGGCGGTTTTTATACCAAACAAGATATTCGTGATGTGATTGCTTATGCCAGCGATCGTGGCATTAGTATCATTCCTGAAATTGATATTCCTGGTCATTGCCGTGCGGCGATTTTATCGCTCCCTGAGCTGTTACAAGATCCAAACGATCATTCGGTATATCGCAGTATTCAGAACTACCCTGACAATATTTTATCGCCAGCATTAGCAGGAACCTACACCTTTATTCAAACCGTACTTGAAGAAGTATGTGAACTATTCCCTGCTCCTTTTGTACATATTGGTGCTGATGAAGTGCCTAAAGGCGTATGGACCGACAGTACTGCGTGCCAACAATTAATGGCTGATAACAACTACCACGACCCGATGGAATTACAAGGTCATCTATTGCGTTTTGCCGAACAAGTATTACAAGCCCAAGGCAAACGTATGATGGGCTGGGAAGAAGCAACCCATGGTAATAAAGTCAGTAAAAACACCGTTATTTATTCATGGCTTAGTGAAGAAGCCGGCCTTGAATGCGTAAAAAATGGCGTTGATGTGGTAATGCAACCCGCACAAGCCACCTATCTCGATTTAGCTCAAGGTTACTCTGCTGACGAGGCTGGCGTCGATTGGGCTGGTAAATTAACACTGGATAATGTTTACAATTATCATCCACTTAGCATGCTACCAGAGCAAAATTCTGCGCGGCAGCACATTTTAGGCATTCAAACTGCACTTTGGTCAGAATTAATTAATAACCAAAGCCGATTTGAATATATGATTTATCCGCGCTTACTGGCGGTATCGGAGATCTGCTGGAGTAAACCACAACATCGTAACTGGGATGACTTTAAAGCACGCTTAAAAGGTCAACTTAACTATCTAGATAAGGCGGGCATTAATTACCGCCACTGTGAATAACCACGCACACAGAACAGTAAATATTTTAAGGATTAGAAATAATGAAATACGGTTATTTTGACAACGGCAATAAAGAGTATGTTATCACTCGACCTGATGTCCCTGCACCATGGACCAACTACCTTGGTACTGAAAAGTTCTGTACAGTGATTTCACAAAATGCCGGTGGTTACTCTTTCTATAAGTCACCAGAATACAATCGCGTTACTAAATTCCGTCCCAATGCGACATTTGATCGTCCAGGGCATTATGTTTACCTGCGCGATGATGCGACAGGTGATTACTGGTCAATCTCATGGCAGCCAGTGGCGAAAAGTCTTGATGAAGCTAAATATGAAGTACGTCACGGCTTGTCATACTCAAAATTTGCTTGTGAATACAATGGTATTTCAGCACAAAAAACCTTATTCGTGCCGATTGGTGAAGATGCTGAAATTTGGGATGTAGTCCTGAAAAACACCACTGATGAAGTACGAACTATTAGTGCGTTCTCATTTGTTGAATTCTCATTTAGCCACATTCAATCTGATAACCAAAACCATCAGATGAGTCTTTACTCTGCAGGTACATCTTATGAAGATGGCGTGATTGAATACGATTTGTATTACAACACCAAAGAGAAAGAAGGTTACTACTACCTAGCATCAAGCTTTACTCCTGATAGCTATGATGGCCAACGTGATACTTTCATTGGTGCATACCGTGATGAGTCTAATCCAATTGCAGTTGAGAAAGGTCGTTGTTCTAACCACGTGCAAACTTGTTACAACCATTGCGGTTCACTACACAAGCAATTTACGCTGCAACCTGGTGAAGAAATTCGCTTTAACTACATTCTAGGTATTGGTAAAAACGAAGGCCAACGTCTACGTCAAAAGTACCAAGACAACGCTGTTGTTGATGCTGCATTTGCTGAAATTAAGCACCACTGGGAAAGCCGCTGCAACAAGTTTAAAGTAACATCGCCAAATGAAGGCCTTGATACCATGATCAACGCTTGGACACTATACCAAGCAGAAACGTGTGTTGTATGGTCTCGCTTTGCTTCATTCATCGAAGTCGGTGGTCGTACTGGTCTTGGTTACCGTGATACCGCCCAAGATGCTATCTCTGTACCACACTCTAATCCAACAATGACACGTAAGCGTTTGGTCGATTTACTTCGTGGCCAAGTGCAAGCGGGTTATGGTTTACACCTGTTTGATCCTGATTGGTTCGATCCAGACATGGCTGATGTGGAGCCATCAAAATCACCAACAGTAGTACCGACACCAAGTGATGCAGATAAGATCCACGGCATTGATGATACTTGTTCAGATGACCATCTATGGTTAGTCCCTACTATCTGTAAGTACATCACAGAAACGGGCGAAGAAAGCTTCCTTGACGAAGTGATCCCATACGCTGACGGTGGTGATGCAACGGTTTATGATCACATGAAAGCAGCACTTGATTTCTCTGCCGAATATGTAGGTCAAACTGGTATCTGTAAAGGTCTACGTGCCGATTGGAATGACTGCCTAAACTTAGGCGGCGGTGAATCAGCAATGGTCTCGTTCCTTCACTTCTGGGCACTACAAGAATTTATTCAACTCGCTAAATACCAAGGTAAAACAGCAGATGTTGAAAAATACACTGAAATGGCAGCCAATGTACGTGAAGCATGTGAAACCCATTTATGGGATGACGAAGGCGGCTGGTACATTCGTGGTTTAACCAAAAATGGCGACAAGATTGGTACAGCACAGCAAACAGAGGGCCGTATTCACCTAGAGTCAAATACCCTTGCTGTTCTATCAGGCATGGCATCACAAGATCGTGGTGAGCAAGCAATGGATGCGGTAGATGAAAATCTTTACTCAGACTATGGCTTACATCTTAATGCACCATCATTCTCAACCCCTAACGATGACATTGGTTTCGTAACCCGTGTATATCAAGGCGTTAAAGAAAATGGCGCGATCTTCTCGCATCCAAACCCATGGGCATGGGTAGCAGAAGCAAAACTAGGTCGTGGCGATCGTGCAATGAAATTCTATGATGCACTGAACCCATACAACCAAAACGACATGATTGAAACGCGTATGGCTGAACCTTACTCTTACGTGCAATTTATCATGGGCCGCGATCACCAAGATCATGGCCGTGCTAACCACCCATGGTTAACAGGTACGTCTGGTTGGGCTTACTTTGCTGTCACTAACTTTATTCTTGGTGTTCAGACAGGTTTTGATGGCCTAACTATTAATCCATGTATTCCAACTGAATGGCCTGGATTTGACGTAACACGTGAATGGCGTGGTGCAACGTACAATATTAACGTAACCAATCCAAATCATGTTAGCAAAGGCATTAAATCTATTACCCTTAATGGTCAGCCTGTTGATGGTGCAATTGCACCTCAAGCTGAAGGCTCTGTAAATACCGTTACCGTTGTAATGGGCTAATCACTTTTAGGGGAGTAGCTCTACTCCCCATTTTATTTTGCGAGAGAAATAGGAGTTCCTCCATGATTCAATTTGGAACCGGTGGTTGGCGTGCCTTTATTGGTGAAGAGTTTACCCAAGCAAATGTACGTTTAGTTGCACAAGCAATTGCTAACATTATGATCACGGAATCAGTCACTGATAAAGGATTTATTATTGGTTATGACCGCCGCTTTTTATCAGATAAAGCCGCAACTTGGTTTGCTGAAGTATTAGCAGGAAATAACATCAAATGTAGTTTTATCAATCGCTTTGTACCAACACCGATCGTGATGTTTAAAGCGAAACAAACCGGTGCAATTTACTCAGCGTGTATTACTGCATCGCATAACCCAGCAGATTACAACGGTATCAAAGTATTCATCGAAGGCGGTCGTGATGCTGATGAAATCATTACCCAAAAGATTGAACAACAAATTGCAGTACTGACGGATGCTGATATTAAGCTGGTTGATTTTGAACAAGCACAACGTGATAAGTTAATTGAAATTATCAATCCAATGAACGAGTTCGTTGATTCTGTGATTGATTTACTTGATTTAGAAGCGATCAAACAAGCTAACCTACGCGTTCTTATCGACCCAATGTTTGGCGTTGCTAAAAATGCATTACAAACAGTATTGATCACCGGTCGTTGTGATGTTGATGTTATCAACGATGGTGAAAACCCAGGTTTTGGCGGCTTAATGCCATCACCAAGTGCTGCAACTCTTTATCGTCTTAAACATTTAGTCGCTCAAGAAGGCTATGACATTGGTATTGGTACCGATGGCGATGCTGATCGTTTGGGCATCATTGATGAAAAAGGTAACTTTATTCATCCTAATGAAGTGTTATTGCTGCTGTATTACTACCTATTAGAATACAAAGGCTGGAAAGGCTCTGTTGTGCGTAATATCGCCACTACCCATTTACTTGATAAAGTCGCTGCAGCCTATGGTGAAAAGTCATTTGAAGTACCGGTTGGCTTTAAGCACATCAGCTCACAAATGGAAGCCGATGACTCATTACTGGGTGGTGAAAGCTCAGGTGGCCTGACTATTCGTGGTCATATTAAAGGTAAAGATGGTATTTTCGCATCAAGTTTATTAGTTGAAATGATCAGTTCAACGGGTAAAAAATTATCTGAATTATTAGATGAAATTTATACTCGCTTTGGCTATGCCTATACCGCTGAAGGCGATTGCACTTTTAAAGCAGCTGAACGTGATCGTCTTTATAATAAAATTTATATCGAAAAATCATTACCTGCATTTGATTACGAAATCGAAAAAGTTAGCTATGCCGATGGTGCGAAAGTTTACTTTAAAAATGGTGGTTGGGCGATTGCACGTTTCTCAGGTACAGAACCATTACTACGTCTGTTTGTAGAAATGGAAGATCAAACCCAAGCTGAAGCCGTCTTACTGCAGTTTAAACAATTTCTTGCAGTATAAACCGTTAGATATTTTCATTGCTAAGTCCTAGTAACACGCCCTATAGCTGTTACATTGTGCAGATCAGTTACTTTGATCTTTGCCACTGGGTAGTCGATTGACTACCCTTTTCTTTATTATTTAATGAGTGTTTATATAATTAATAATAATCCAACCTTACTCACAAACTGCGTTTTTTTCGTTTCCAAACCACTAAAAAACGGATGATCTCACATACAACTTCTCGCTTTAGGTCCATGCTTATTCCATAACCAAAACTTTCTACGTCATGTAATAAGGGGTTGTTATGAAAAAAGCCATCATTGCTATCACTATGATCGCGCTCGCAGTATTGTTTAGCGAACATTTTCATTCATTCTCAGTCGGTTTTAGCTTAGCGATTGTCGCCGTCAGTTGTGGCTACCTAATCGCCTATCAAGCGATCCTACGACCACAATATGCGATGAGTTTTTTAGTTACAGCAGCATTAGTTAAACTCGCGATCACTGTTATTGGTGTAATTTGGGTATTTACAGCCGATATTATTCATTCACCACTCACCTTTCTTATCGCGTACACCTTGTTCTCTATCATTATTACTTATGCTGTTTCCCGCTACCGCGCCCATCGTCGTGATATTAGTGACCAACAACAACGTGAAATTTTTCACACTGGTCTCTATGAGGAATTGAAATAGATTTCTACAGACGAAAAAAAACCTGAATCTTTCGATTCAGGTTTCTTCAATAATGTGAAGTGGACGGGACTTGCCATACCTAACATCAGCGCAACCCCCAGCGTGTCAGGCCGCTAAGCTTCCCAATAAAAAGCGATCTCCATGGATGGAGAAAATGCCAAATAATGTCAGGAACATTATTGGTCAACTGAACTACCACTCCGCAATATCTATTCAGCATCATATTGCTTTTATACAGATGAAAAAAAACCTGAATCTTTCGATTCAGGTTTCTTCAATAATGTGAAGTGGACGGGACTTGCCATACCTAACATCAGCGCGCCCCCAATGTGTCAGGCCGCTAGCTTCCTAACAGAAAACGATCGCCATGGATGGAGAGAATGCCAAATAATGTCGGGAACATTATTGGCCAACTGAACGACCACTCCGCAATATCTATTCAGCATCATATTGCTTTTATGCAGATGAAAAAAAACCTGAATCTTTCGATTCAGGTTTCTTCAATAATGGCGGAGTGGACGGGACTCGAACCCGCGACCCCCGGCGTGACAGGCCGGTATTCTAACCAACTGAACTACCACTCCGCAGTGTCTATTCAGCATTTAAGCAATTTGAAACTTAGCAATGTCCTACTCTCACATGGGGAGACCCCACACTACCATCGGCGCTATAACGTTTCACTTCTGAGTTCGGCAAGGGATCAGGTGGTACCGTTATGCTATGGTCGCTAAGTAAATTCTGTATCTATTACCGTTAATTAATAACAATAATATAAATTTGAAGCCTGGCGATGTCCTACTCTCACATGGGGAGGCCCCACACTACCATCGGCGCTATTACGTTTCACTACTGAGTTCGGCAAGGGATCAGGTGGGTCCATAACGCTATGGTCGCCAAGCAAATTCGACGTGAAAGGATTCACTAATATCGCGATGCCATGGATGGCAAGGAGCGATGTGACCTAACACTAAATCTGGAAATTATCTAACTAGTTTGTTCTCAACACATCATTCAAGTGTTTGTAGAGTCCGTCTCTTCTCTTTTGAGAAGAAAAACCCCTTGGGTGTTGTATGGTTAAGCCTCACGGGCAATTAGTATCAGTTAGCTCAATGCCTCGCAGCACTTACACACCTGACCTATCAACGTTGTAGTCTTCAACAACCCTTTAGAGACCTTAAAGG
>NZ_UNRL01000006.1:0-174133 GCF_900537155.1 Photobacterium sp. Alg240-V54 | reverse complement strand
AGGGGTATGGCTGTTCGCCATTTAAAGTGGTACGCGAGCTGGGTTTAGAACGTCGTGAGACAGTTCGGTCCCTATCTGCCGTGGGCGTTGGATGATTGAGAGGGGCTGCTCCTAGTACGAGAGGACCGGAGTGGACGAACCGCTGGTGTTCGGGTTGTATCGCCAGATGCATTGCCCGGTAGCTAAGTTCGGAATCGATAACCGCTGAAAGCATCTAAGCGGGAAGCGAGCCTCAAGATGAGTCATCCCTAGACCTTTAAGGTCTCTAAAGGGTTGTTGAAGACTACAACGTTGATAGGTCAGGTGTGTAAGTGCTGYGAGGCATTGAGCTAACTGATACTAATTGCCCGTGAGGCTTAACCATACAACACCCAAGGGGTTTTTCTTCTCAAAAGAGAAGAGACGGACTCTAYAAACACTTGAATGAHGTGTTGAGAACAACTAGTTAGATAATTTCCAGATTTAGTGTTAGGTCACATCGCTCCTTGCCATCCATGGCATCGCGATATTAGTGAATCCTTTCACGTCAAATTTGCTTGGCGACCATAGCRTTATGGACCCACCTGATCCCATGCCGAACTCAGTAGTGAAACGTAATAGCGCCGATGGTAGTGTGGGGTCTCCCCATGTGAGAGTAGGACATCGCCAGGCTTCAAATTTTAGAATTTGCACTTGCAGATTCATAACAGCTTTGTGTGCTGGTATGGCTCAGTTGGTAGAGCGCACCCTTGGTAAGGGTGAGGTCCCCAGTTCGAATCTGGGTACTAGCACCATTTATTTTTTTAGCAACCATAGCACAGCGGTACCACCTGATCCCATGCCGAACTCAGAAGTGAAACGTTGTAGCGCCGATGGTAGTGTGGGGTCTCCCCATGTGAGAGTAGGACATTGCTAAATACCTCTTTAAAACCCAGCCTTTGGCTGGGTTTTTTCATTTCTAGCATATCAATATTCCTCATTATTCTGCATTTCTTTATTTCAATCACAATATAGTGTTGGCTGAGACAGGTTTATTTTACTTGCACCATTATTGTTTTTTCTATAGTTTTAACTGGGTATCTAGACGGCTAAAACTATTTTGGGGTAAGGAGAAAACCAAAGTGCCAATTAAAATACCGGATCGTTTACCTGCTACAGATATTTTAAGAAGTGAGAATATCTTCGTAATGACAGAGGCACGTGCTGCCAGTCAGGGAATTCGACCACTTAAAGTGTTATTACTCAATTTAATGCCAAAGAAAATTGAAACTGAAACGCAATTTTTACGGTTGTTATCAAATAGCCCATTACAAGTTGATGTCGAGTTATTACGGATTGATAATCGGCCGACAAAAAATACGCCTCAAGAACATTTAGATACTTTTTATCGTCAATTTGAAATGGTTAAAGATCGTAATTTTGATGGTTTGATTGTGACTGGAGCGCCACTGGGATTGGTGCAATTTGAAGATGTACTGTATTGGGAAGAAATTCAGTTAATCATGAATTGGGCGAAAGATCATGTAACTTCAACACTGTTTGTCTGCTGGGCGGCACAAGCGGGATTAAAGTTGTTATATGATTTACCAAAGCGTACTCGTAAAGAAAAGCTTTCTGGGGTTTACTATCATCGTATTCATGATTGCCATCACCCTGTTTTACGAGGCTTTGACGATACTTTCTTTGCACCGCATTCGCGTTATGCTGACTTCTCTGCTGACTATCTTAGCAAGCATACTGACTTGGATATTTTGGCTACCTCTGACAAGGCTGGGGTTTATTTAGCGGCGACAAAAGATAAACGTAATGTGTTTGTCACCGGTCATCCTGAGTATGATGTCGATACATTACATAATGAGTTTATGCGTGATCGTGAACAAGGTATGGAGCCAACAATACCTGTTAATTATTATCCTAATGATGATATTCATCGGGATCCTGTTGCCAGTTGGCGTAGTCATGGTCATTTATTATTTAGTAATTGGCTTAATTACTGTGTTTATCAACAGACACCTTATGATTTGGCTCATTTCTCAGAAGCCAGTTTTACTAAAGACGATTAATAAAAAGGCCTGCTTGTAAGCAGGCCTTGTTATTATTTATCGGTTGATTTAGAAATTAATGTTTATTCTGATTTTCCCATAATTTGGCTTTTTCAATTAATGAGGTGATTGTAGAGCCTTGAATCAAGATTGAAAACACCACCACTGAATAAGTCATTACGAGAATTATTTCTCTCACATCAATGTCTTTTTCTGGAATAACCATGACTCCAGCAGGTACAGCCATCGCCATCGCTAGCGCTAGGCCACCACGTAAACCACCCCAAGTAAGAATTTTAACTGACATTGGATTATATTGACGGTAGCGGCTAAAACCAAGGTAAGGCAATTTGATGCTTAGGTAGCGGCTTAATAATACTAATGGAATAGCGATTGCCATTAGAATCCAATCTTCTTGGTGAAAACTAAATTCCAGCATCGTCATACCAATTAGCAAGAACAGTAGGCCGTTAAGGAATTCATCTACAAGTTCCCAGAAGTGGTCTAGGTGTTCTTCACTTTCTTTTGAGAAGCCAATATAACGGGTCCAGTTACCAATCATGATCCCTGAAACAACCATGGCTAATGGACCTGAAACATGAATAATTTCAGCAAAAGCATAACCTGCAGTTGGAATACCAATGGTCAGTAGTAATTCCATTGAGTGATCATTGGTTGAACTAATGAGGTAATGAAAAATTAGGCCAAGAATGAAGCCATAGACAATACCGCCGATGGCTTCTTGTAAAAAGAGTTGGCTAACACTCATGACTGTCGGGCTTTGATTACCAAAAGCAATGGTAAATAACGTTACAAAGATAACTAAACCAAAACCATCATTAAATAACGATTCACCTTCGATTTGGGTTGAGATTCGACGAGGAGCATTCATTTTTTTAACGATAGCAAGTACAGCAATTGGATCGGTTGGTGAGATCAAAGAACCAAACAGTAAGCAGTAAATAAGATCGAGTTGGATCCCCAGTAATTGACAAATACCCCATAAGCTAAAGCCAATGAAAAAGGTTGAAAACAGAGTTGAGCCTAATGCCAGTGTTGTGATTTCCCATTTTTGCTCTTTGAGGTGCGGTAATTTAATACCTAAGCCACCTGCAAAGAGCAAAAATCCTAAAATCCCTTTTAACAAAAAGTCTTCAAAGTTGATTTTGCCCATTTGGGTTGAAGCAATATCTTCGAGATGGAACCAGCCGTTATGACCAGCAAAAATAATCAGTAGTGATAGGATCAATGAACCAGCTGTAATAGCAATGGTGGTTTGCATCTTACCTATCTTACTGTTAATAAAAGCTATAAGCATTGCTGCTGCAGCTAGGAAGCAGAGGGTGTTGTAAACCGACATGCGAAACCTCTAGATTAAATTATTGATTAGATTTAATTGGTTGTGATAGTAAAACCATCAGTTAGTAATGGCTACCGTTAATTAACTTATTTTGCCATGCTATCTGTTTAGACGTCTAGATTCCTATTTGAATTGTGATAGGATGTTATCAGGCTGTAATGGATTATAAGGATATAATGTAGTGTTAAAAAACAAGGATGTACTGCATAAACGACTCGAACAACAAATTTTGATCATTGATGGTGGCATGGGCACCATGATTCAGGGCTATAAACTTGATGAACAAGATTATCGAGGCCAACGTTTTAGTGATTGGCATGCTGATCTTAAAGGTAATAACGATCTATTAGTTTTAACTCAGCCGCAATTAATTAAAGATATCCACCTTGAATACCTAGAAGCTGGTGCGGATATTTTAGAAACCAACACTTTTAATGCTACAACGATCGCTATGGCAGATTACGACATGGAATCGTTGAGTGCGGAAATTAATTATGAAGCGGCGCGTCTCGCTCGCATTGCTGCCGATGAATGGACCGCTAAAACACCAGAAAAACCGCGCTTCGTTGCTGGTGTTCTCGGACCAACAAACCGTACTTGTTCTATCTCTCCTGATGTTAACGATCCTGGTTTTCGTAATGTTACTTTTGATCAGTTAGTGACGGCATATAGTGAATCGACCCATGCCTTAATTAGAGGTGGGGTCGATATTATTTTGATCGAAACCATTTTTGATACTTTGAATGCTAAGGCATGTGCTTTTGCGGTAACGGGTGTTTTTGAAGAACTTGGTTATGAATTACCAATCATGATTTCAGGCACTATCACTGATGCATCTGGACGTACCCTTTCTGGTCAAACTACCGAAGCTTTTTATAATTCTTTACGTCACGTTAAGCCGATTTCTTTTGGTTTAAATTGTGCGCTTGGTCCTGATGAGTTACGTCAATATGTGGCGGAACTATCACGTATATCTGAATGTGCTGTCTCTGCTCATCCCAATGCCGGCTTACCTAATGCATTTGGTGAGTATGATCTTGAAGCTGATGAAATGGCCGAACATATTAAAGAGTGGGCGCAACAAGGCTTTTTAAATTTAGTCGGCGGCTGTTGTGGTACAACGCCGGAACATATTCGACAGATGTATCAAGTAACCAAAAATATTCAGCCCAGAGTGTTGCCTGAGATTAATATTGCGTGTCGTCTATCAGGCTTAGAGCCACTCACCATTGAAGCTGAAAGTTTATTTGTTAACGTAGGTGAACGTACTAATGTCACCGGCTCGGCTCGCTTTAAGCGCTTAATTAAAGATGAGCTTTATGATGAAGCATTAGAGGTTGCTCGGCAGCAAGTTGAAGCCGGTGCGCAAATTATTGATATCAACATGGATGAAGGCATGTTGGATGCAAAAGCGGCAATGGTACGCTTTCTTAATTTGTGTGCCACAGAGCCTGAGATCGCTAAAGTGCCGATCATGGTCGATTCTTCAAAGTGGGATATTATTGAGGCTGGACTGAAATGTGTGCAGGGTAAACCGATCGTTAACTCTATTTCACTCAAAGAAGGTAAAGATAATTTTATCGCTCAAGCTAAGTTGCTGCGCCGTTATGGTGCCGCGGTGATTGTGATGGCATTTGACGAAGTGGGTCAGGCTGATACACGTGAGCGTAAAATTGAAATTTGTACTAATGCTTATCATATCCTGGTTGATGAGGTCGGTTTTCCGCCTGAAGATATTATTTTCGATCCTAATATCTTTGCCGTCGCGACAGGTATTGAAGAACATAATAACTATGCGGTCGATTTTATTGAGGCAGTTGCTGATATCAAACGTACGTTACCTCATGCGATGGTTTCGGGTGGGGTGTCAAATGTGTCGTTTTCATTTCGTGGTAATAATCCAGTTCGAGAAGCGATCCATGCGGTGTTTTTATATTACTGTTTTAAAAATGGCATGGATATGGGGATTGTTAATGCGGGTCAATTAGCAATTTATGATGATCTGTCTGATGAATTGCGTGATGCCGTTGAAGATGTAGTGCTTAATCGACGTGATGATAGTACCGATAGGTTGCTTGATATTGCTGCTAATTACCGTGATAGCGGCGCAGTTGAAGAAGATCGTACTCAGCAAGAATGGCGTAGTTGGCCGGTTGAAAAACGCTTAGAACATGCACTGGTTAAAGGCATTACTGAGTTTATTGTTGAAGACACTGAACTTGCTCGAGCCAATGCAACCAAGCCATTAGAAGTGATTGAAGGTCCATTAATGGCGGGCATGAATGTGGTCGGAGATTTATTTGGTGAAGGTAAGATGTTCTTACCCCAAGTGGTTAAATCAGCGCGGGTTATGAAACAAGCTGTGGCGTATTTAGAACCTTATATCAATGCGGAAAAACAAGCGGGATATACCAATGGTAAAATTTTATTAGCCACGGTAAAAGGCGATGTCCACGATATTGGTAAGAATATTGTGGGGGTCGTATTACAGTGTAATAACTATGAGATCATTGATTTAGGTGTAATGGTATCATGCGATAAAATTTTGCAGGTCGCGCAAGAACAAAACGTTGATATTATCGGTTTAAGTGGTTTGATCACGCCATCATTGGATGAAATGGTCCATGTCGCTAAAGAAATGCAGCGCCGTGGTTTTGAGGTGCCGTTATTGATTGGTGGTGCCACCACCTCAAAAGCACATACTGCGGTTAAAATTGAACAAAACTATCAACAACCAGTGGTGTATGTATCGAATGCCTCACGTGCCGTTGGTGTATGTTCGGCATTATTATCTGAACAACAAAAGCCAGCCTTTGTTGAGCGCTTAGCCGCGGAATATGATGTGGTGCGTGAACAACATGCGCGTAAAAAGCCTCGTACGCCACCTGTCACTCTTGATCAGGCTCGAGCAAATGCTGTCGATCTTGATTGGGGTAATTATACGCCGCCAGCACCAAAACAAGCGGGTATACACACCTTTACCGATTTTCCGGTGGCTAAATTACGTCAGTATATTGATTGGACGCCCTTTTTTATGACATGGTCATTAAGCGGTAAATATCCAACCATTTTACGCCATGAAGTGGTGGGGGTTGAAGCAACCAAGCTATTTGAAGATGCCAATAAGATCCTTGATGATATTGAACGGACAGGGATGATCAAAGCTAATGGCGTCTGTGGCTTATTCCCAGCGAATAATATTGGTGATGATATTGAGGTTTACACTGATGAAACTCGCACAGAAGTATTAACGGTATTGCATGGCTTACGTCAACAGACCAAAAAGCCCAAAGGACCTAATTATTGTTTATCCGATTACATTGCGCCTAAAGGAAGCGGTAAAGCCGATTGGATTGGTGCGTTTGCTGTGACTGGTGGGATTGGTGAATATGATATTGCCGATCAGTTTAAGGCGCAGGGAGATGATTACAATGCGATCATGATACAAGCGGTGGCAGATCGATTAGCAGAAGCCTTTGCTGAATGTATGCATCAAATGGTGCGTAAACAGATCTGGGGTTATGCTGCTGATGAAGATCTTAATAATGATGATTTGATCCGTGAGAAGTATCAGGGAATTCGTCCGGCACCGGGCTATGCTGCTTGTCCTGAACATACTGAAAAAGGCGCTATTTGGCAGTTATTGGATGCTGAGGCTAATACCGGTATGGTGCTGACTGAAAGTTATGCGATGTGGCCAGGGGCTGCGGTATCGGGGTGGTATTTCTCTCACCCTGATGCGCGCTATTTTGCGGTTGCGCAGATCCAACACGATCAGTTGGCAAGTTATGCCGATCGTAAAGGCTGGGATTTGATTGAAGCTGAAAAGTGGTTAGGGCCGAACCTGTAACATAATCACTAGGCTAAAATAAGAAAAGGCGCAACCATTGCGCCTTTTTGTTGTGTGCGTTGAAGTGATTATTCTAACAATTGCTGATGAAGCGTGTTCACCACAGATTTTGCATCGATTTCATTAACTAAGAAACACAGATTATGCGGGCTGGCACCATAACAAATGAGGCGTAAGTTATAAGCATCAAGCGCGCCAAAAATGTGTTTAGCTGAGCCTTTGCTGTCACTCATACGATTACCAATTAAGGCCACTAACGATAACCCTTGTTCAATCTCTACTCGACACAATTGGTTGAGTTGTTCAACGACAGCTATTGGTAATGTCGGTGCTCCGCCGCCTGTATCTGTTTGATCGAGCGTTAATGAAACGCTAACTTCGGAAGTGGTAATTAAATCGACCGAGATTTTATGCTCAGCCAAAATACGAAACACTTCAGCGAGAAAGCCGTAAGCATGAAACATATTAAGACTGGTTAACGTCACCATGGTTTGATTACCCCGCAGTGCTAATGCGCGAAAGAGCGGTGCTTGATCGACGGTTTTTCGAATCCATGTTCCCCCTTGCTGAGGGGCTTTTGATGAGCCGACAAAAACCGGGATCTGCTGTCTTACTGCAGGAACTAGTGTCGATGGGTGGAGAATTTTGGCGCCAAAGTTAGCCATTTCAGAGGCTTCACTAAAGCTGATTTCTTTAATCGGCTTGGCTGCAGCAGTAATGCGTGGATCGGTGGTATACATGCCTGGTACATCGGTCCAGATTTCTAGAGTGCTAGCATCAACGGCTTCTGCGATTAAGGCGGCGCTGTAATCACTGCCTCCTCGACCAAGAGTGGTGGTATTACCTTGGTCATCACTGCCTATAAAACCTTGTGAAACCACCACTTGAGTTGCTAACAGTGGTAACAGATGCTGTTGAGCTAATTGACGAATACATTCAGGCTGTGGAACCGCTTTGCCAAATTGAGCATCAGTACGCATTACATTGCGAATATCAAACCGAACCGCAGTAGCACCCAGTTCAATTAATATTTGATTAAATAAGTGGGTTGATAATAGCTCACCATGACTAACTAATTGATCGGTAAGTTGTGATGACGGTTTAATCGCCGCTTGTGCAGCAGCAGAAGCAACATCATCTAATAACGTATCAATGGCAGCGCTAACTGTCTGTGGCTGCTGTAACTGATTAATGATTTGCTGATGAATAGTAGCCAGTTGTTGCAAATGCTGTTGGCGTAAGACGCTATCACTGATGCCAGTGGCTAATTCAACCAGTAAATTAGTCACGCCAGAGCAAGCACTAATTAAGACAATTTTAGTGTTTGGATTGGCGATAACGATATTGGCGCTACGGCACATTGCGGCATAATCGGCGACACTGGTGCCACCAAACTTAGCCACAATGAGTGGATCTGTAGTTGGTGCTGGAGTAATGCTCATTACGGTGTTCTCCCTTGATCGTAAATGCTGCAAGATAGGTTCTTTACTTCGGAAGAATTCCCGACGTCCATTGTCGAGGAGGTAATAGGCAGTAACGCGGGTTGCGGCTACCCAGAAGCTCCCCATCATAGTCAACCTGACTTAGATGACAGCCTGAAAGATTCAACTTTCATAGCCGATACATTGCGCCCCAAACACCTTGTATCTCGGCGTTACTCCCCCTCTTAATAATGTATTAGGGTTGGGCCCTACACTATTAATACCTGGGTAACGCACCTCTTCTGTAGTGAATAAACACTGTTGTTATTGAATAGGAAATGCGTCGTAGTTGTCAATTGTTAAATGATGATTTCTCGATGGTTAACAAAAAGTATGCGTAGCTAACAGGATTTTGGGTTGTTACTTGCGGCTTTGGTATTGCTCTAATACTCTGTAATAACCACAATCGAGCCATCACCTTATTGATAATAATCATGATTTAATGGAGTTGAATCTATGTCTATCACCAGTTTTATGCCCCCACAACGAATTCTTATGGGGCCGGGACCTTCCGATATTTATCCGCAAGTTTTACAAGCATTGAGCCGACCGACAATTGGTCACCTCGATCCGTTATTTATTAAAATGATGGATGAGCTTAAGCAGTTATTACAATACGCCTTTCAAACTAACAATAGCTTTACCATTGCCGTCTCAGCCCCAGGTAGTGCGGGTATGGAAGCGTGTTTTGTTAATTTGGTTGAAGCTGGTGATAAGGTATTAGTTTGTCGCAATGGCGTGTTTGGCGATCGTATGCGGGAGAACGTTGAACGCTGTGGCGGTGTCGCGATCATGGTTGATAATGCTTGGGGTGAGCCGGTATCTCCTGCCTTAGTTGAGCAAGCATTACAGGCTGATCCTGAGATTAAAGTCGTTGCTTTTGTACATGCCGAAACCTCAACCGGTGCGTTGAGTGATGCCAAAACAATCGCAGAAATTGCTCGTAAACATCAGTGCTTAACCATTGTTGATGCGGTGACATCATTAGGTGGTGTACCTTTGCTGGTGGATGAGTGGCAACTTGATGCGGTTTATTCAGGCAGTCAAAAATGTTTATCATGTGTGCCGGGGCTATCGCCATTAACCTTTTCTGAAAAAGCGATCGCTAAAATACAACAGCGCAAAACAGCAGTGCAAAGTTGGTTTTTGGATCAAAGTTTAGTCTTGGGTTATTGGAGTGGTGAAGGTAAGCGTAGTTATCACCATACCGCGCCAGTGAACAGTTTATATGCACTACATGAAGCGCTAGTGCTGTTACACAATGAAGGTTTAGAGCAAGCGTGGCAGCGTCATCAACGAGCCCATATTGAGTTAAAGACGGGATTGCAAGCCTTAGGGATTCGATTTGTGGTTGAAGAGGCATATCGATTGCCACAGCTTAATGCGGTTTATATTCCTGAAGGGGTTGATGATGGCGCGGTTAGATCAACCTTATTGGAGCGTTATAATCTTGAAATCGGTGCCGGGTTAGGCACATTAGCCGGTAAGGCATGGCGGATTGGATTGATGGGCTACACCGCACGCAGCGAGAATGTCGCCTTGTGTCTTAAAGCACTTGAAAGCACTTTGAAATAACGCAGCAAATGAACCATCAATGGTAATTTGGGTTACCATTGATGGCCGCTAGATTATTTTTTTGATGGAACTGTGGCTGTGGCAGCGCTAGGCAGTGTGAGTCCTGGAAATAATTGTTGTGCCTCAGTCGTCACTTGCTCAGCTTGCGCTGTTTGGCCCTGATTATAATAGGCTAGCACGAGGTTCTGATATAAAGCCGGCCGTGGCCATGTTTGAGCTTTTTGGGTTGCCCATCGCACATAATCGGCAACCAGTTGGGGTTTATCTGTTGCGATCCCTAATTGTAATTGGGTGAGGTGTAAATCCCATTCAAACCGATGTTGCCATGCCCATGGGTTATTCACTTTGACTAAATAGTTGATATCAACTGGACGGGTTGTTTCAAACTTTGTCAGCAGCCAACCTGAATATAAGGTAGTGATCATAAAGCTAGTGATCATAATTGGTAATGCGATGGCGCTCACTTTCAGTGCCAGTATGTATTGAGTTTGATAGCGATGGTATTTGGTAGTGAGGTTATCAATCCAAAAGATCAAAATAATAAAAATGATCCAATGGGCAAGAGAATGATAAAACGGATATTCTAATTGCGTGTGCAATACGATGGGAAAAAATAACCCGACTAACGCTAATTGGGTACCATTAGGGGCTTTTTTAATGCTAATAAGTACAGCAACTGCCGCTACAATGAGCCCCAGTAACGGTATGATACCGCCTTCTGCTGCCCAATAAAGTAATTCATTATGAGGGTGATCTAAACTTGGAACCCCTGCGTGTTGCTGTGACGGATCACGTTGATGCCATAATGCAGTTTGAGTAATGTATGTGGCTTCAAACTTACCATAGCCATAACCTGTTAACGGTTTAGTGGTAAACATTTCATAAGCTTGGGGCATCATTATCGAACGTTGGCTTTCTAATGTGACGCGTGCCTGTTGCGAAAAAGAGCTGTCTGTTGTGCTACTTATTTGCCATGCCAATGCGAGCGATAATAGCAGCACTAAGCCCCACATGCGTTGTTGATATCTTGCGGCAAAACGGTGTAAATAAGGCAACATCAATAATGAACCGATAATCGCACCTAACCAGCCTGTACGTGAGTTAAGCACCACTAACAGTGGAATAGTTAATACCGGTACTGCTAATAAAATCAGATGTTGCCAAGCCCATTTGCCACGATAACGCGGTAAACGTGCCAATAAATAGGCTGCGATAACCAACCCAGTGGCCAAGAAACTCGCCATTACATTGGGTTGTTGAAAAATACCATAAGGTCGATTAGCGATGATGTCATAACCAAAGCTATTATTGGCATCCAGCCATAAAAATTGGTACCAGCCAAATGCTGCTTCAATTAGCACCGCAATAGTAATAAACCACAGTAAGCGTTGACGCTGACTATGAGTAAAAACAAATTGCTGAAGGCTGATAAAAAATAAAAATCCGCTCCAAAGAGCGAGTAAACGGTTTAATACAGCAAAGCCATCAGCGTTAGCGTAAAACACCGGTAATGACAGTAATACGCAACAACTAAATAAAATTAGCGTCATACGAGAATAGCGCCAAACTTTTTGACGACAGATCTCTAATAAGCCGCAGCTAATGGCAAAGCTAAATGGGATCCAGGCAGCAGCATTAAACGATAACTCAAGTCCGGAGCCACCAGGATTATGCTGAAAGTAATGCATCGCAATAATAAACAATAAGCCAATACTGGCTAAGAAAAAACGTACTAAAGGTAATGGCTTAGAAATCCGTTTCTGTTCTAATTTCGTACCTTGAAGTTGTAACACTGTCATGGTGAGTCCTGAGTGAAAAAGCAAACAGGCTGACCAAAGTCAACCTGCTTATAGGGCCTAATTACGTTTTACAATTAGCAATTAAGTAATGGCTTAAGAAACCTTGCTGTATGAGAACCTGTTACCAGCGCCACTTGCTCTGGAGTACCTGTCGCGATAATTTCACCGCCACCATTACCACCTTCTGGTCCAAGATCGATGACCCAATCCGCGGTTTTTACTACATCCAGATTATGCTCGATAACTACAATGGTATTACCACGATCACGTAGCTGATGTAATACGGTAAGTAATTGTTGAATATCGTGGAAATGCAAGCCAGTGGTAGGCTCATCTAAAATATATAACGTTTTTCCGGTATCGCGCTTAGATAACTCTTTAGCCAGTTTAACCCGTTGTGCTTCACCACCGGATAAGGTTGTCGCTGCTTGGCCAAGACGAATATACGATAAGCCGACATCGATTAATGTCTTTAATTTTCGTGCAATTGCTGGAACAGGTTCAAAAAATTGATGGGCATCTTCAACTGTCAGTTGTAATACTTCATCAATACTCTTGCCTTTGTAACGCACTTCCAGCGTTTCACGGTTATAGCGTTTGCCTTTACAAGCATCACAAGGCACATAGACATCAGGTAAAAAGTGCATTTCTACTTTGATAACGCCATCACCTTGGCAGGCTTCACAACGACCGCCACGGACATTGAAGCTAAATCGGCCCGCTTTATAACCGCGTGAACGAGACTCTTGAGTCCCTGCAAATAATTCACGAATAGGGGTGAAAATACCCGTGTAGGTAGCAGGATTAGAGCGTGGCGTGCGCCCGATTGGGCTTTGATCAATATCGATCACTTTATCAAAATGTTCTAAATTCTGAATGTCTTGATAAGGCGCAGGCGTGCCGGTAGTCGCACCATTAAGTCGTTGGTGAGCAATCTTAAAGAAGGTGTCATTGATCAAGGTCGATTTACCTGATCCAGAAACCCCGGTGACGCAAGTCAGTAATCCGACAGGGATTTCGAGGTTAACATCTTTAAGGTTGTTGCCACTGGCACCAATAAGCTTGACGGTTTTTGTGGCGTCAAATGGCACTCGCTGCTCAGGAATAGCAATCGATTTTTTACCGCTAAGGTATTGGCCTGTTAGTGATTTTTTTGATTTTAGAATATCTTTAAGTGTACCTTCAGCAATAATTTCTCCGCCATGAACACCAGCCCCAGGACCAATATCAATCACATAGTCGGCAGCGCGAATAGCATCTTCATCATGTTCTACCACGATCACTGTATTACCAAGATCACGTAGGTGGATCAGGGTTTTGAGTAGACGTTCATTATCTCGCTGGTGGAGGCCAATTGATGGCTCATCAAGCACATACATCACCCCCATTAAACCGGCACCAATTTGGCTTGCTAAACGGATCCGCTGTGCTTCGCCACCTGAAAGGGTGTCAGCACTGCGTGATAGGCTGAGGTAATTAAGTCCAACATTGATCAAGAAACTTAAACGTTCATTAATTTCTTTTAAAATTTTAGCGGCAATTTGCGCTCGTTGACCGGTTAGTGCCAATTGTTCAAAGAAACTAAAGGCATCGTTGATACTCATTTCACAGATGTGGGGCAGGTTAGTTTCACCAATAAATACGTGGCGTGCTTCTTGGCGTAAGCGTGAGCCATGGCAGCTAGCGCAAGGTTTGGTCGAAACAAATTTAGCCAGTTCTTCACGGACAGAATTAGATTCTGTTTCGTGATAACGGCGTTCCATATTATTTAAAATACCTTCAAAAGGGTGACGACGAACGGTAATGTCACCGCGATCATTAATGTATTTAAATTCAATATCTGTCGTGCCAGAGCCTGAAAGGATCAAGGTTTTTATTTTTTTTGGCAGAGTATCGAAAGGTGCTTCAACATCAAATTTAAAATGTTCAGCTAATGATTTGAGCATTTGGAAATAGTAAAAATTTCGCTTATCCCAGCCGCGAATAGCGCCGCCAGCTAAACTAAGTTCTCCATTTTGTACCACTCGCTCAGGATCAAAGTATTGTTGTACTCCTAAGCCATCACAAGTGCCGCATGCGCCAGCTGGGTTATTGAATGAGAACAATCGCGGCTCTAGCTCTTGCATACTATAACCACAATGTGGGCAAGCAAAGTTAGCTGAAAAAACTTGCTCAGTTGCGTCACCGACAGTCATTGGTGCAATGATAACTGTGCCACCTGAAAGCTCAAGTGCGGTTTCAAATGATTCAGCTAAACGTAATTGTAGATCGTCACGGACTTTAAACCGATCGACCACTACTTCAATGGTGTGTTTTTTATGAAGTTCTAATGTTGGTGGATCAGAAAGATCACACACTTCACCATCGATACGGGCACGAATATAGCCTTGAGCAGCAAGATTAGCGAGGGTTTTTAGATGCTCGCCTTTGCGATCTTTGACGATCGGAGCCAGCAGCATAAGCTTGCTACCTTCATCCATAGCTATAACTTGATCAACCATTTGACTGACAGTTTGGGCAGCCAGAGGGGCGTTATGAATGGGGCAGCGAGGTTCACCTACGCGCGCATAGAGCAAGCGTAAATAGTCATAAATTTCAGTAATGGTGCCAACGGTTGAGCGCGGGTTATGCGAAGTTGATTTTTGCTCAATAGAAATTGCAGGTGATAAGCCTTCAATATGATCAACATCAGGCTTTTCCATTAACGATAGAAATTGGCGAGCATAAGCCGATAGTGATTCGACATAGCGGCGTTGACCTTCAGCATATAAAGTATCAAATGCTAATGATGACTTTCCCGAACCTGATAAGCCCGTGATAACAACGAGCTTGTCGCGAGGAATGGAAATATTGATGTTTTTAAGATTATGAGTGCGCGCACCCTGTACTTCGATGTAATCCATACCAATCACTATTCTTTTGCTAGATTGTAAGTGACTAGTATTTCATAGCCGCTTTTAATGAGCAAAAGATACTGAATAAAAACACAGTGGCGCTGATAAAAAAAATCCCGCTCTAAAAAGCGGGATTGTTTATATGTTTGGTTTACTTACTTCTTGCTAGTTTGTTGTTTGGCTAGCTTTGAAGATTCGTCTTTCTTATAAATGTTTTCGTAGCAGTAGTTTGTCGCTTCAATGTAACCATCAACGCTACCACAGTCAAAACGCTTACCTTTAAATTTAAATGCAAGTACACAACCAGATTGTGCTTGTTTTAGTAGGGCGTCAGTAATTTGGATTTCGCCGCCTTTACCTGGTTCTGTTTCTTCGATGATATCAAAAATATCAGGAGTTAGAATGTAACGACCGATAATAGCTAGGTTGCTTGGCGCTGTACCTGGTTCTGGCTTCTCTACCATGTTATCAACACGGAATAGATCATCACGGATCATTTGGCCTGCGATCACACCGTATTTATGGGTATCTTCTTCTGGTACTTCTTCAACAGCAACGATAGAACAACGGAATTGCTTGTAAAGTGCAGCCATTTGAGCCAATACGCCTTGCTCTTCGTTTACACAAAGGTCATCGGCAAGTACTACAGCGAAAGGTTCGTTACCTACTAGCTCACGACCCATAAGGATTGCATGACCTAAACCTTTCATTTCACCTTGACGAATGTAAGTGAAGTGAGCTGAATCAATTACGCGACGGATATCAAATAATAGTTCTTCTTTATTCGTACCGCTGATTTGGTGCTCTAGCTCGTAATTTTTATCAAAGTGATCCATTAAGGTGTTTTTACCACGACCAGTAACGATACACATACCGTTCATGCCAGCTTCAATCGCTTCCTCAACACCGTACTCAATCAAAGGCTTGTTTACGATTGGCATCATCTCTTTTGGCATTGACTTCGTTGCTGGAAGAAATCGTGTACCGTAGCCCGCTGCTGGAAATAGACATTTCTTGATCATAGTGTTTCCTAGATTTTATGTAATTAATTATGAGCGTAGATTGAAATCTTACCGCTAATTTCGTTAGTGAGAATTAACAAAACAATAGTTATTATTGTTTTGTTAATTCCTAATCGCATCGTAATGTTAGAGATTTTAAACAATAAATCAACTTAATATCATCGTTGTTATCGCAAAATATAACAATAAATCAAATATGTATAATCTTTAATTATTAACCCTAATGACAATCCTTATATTCATGCTTAAAGTATGGTTTATATTATAACAACCATACTATTTACTTTATATTAGGTGTTATTTATTTTTAATATAGTTACTATTATCTTCAATATTTTTATCAATAATTCTTCGATTAAATTAAGCATTTCACATTGATAATATAGTTATACCTTACATATTATATATATTAAAAGCATTGAAGTGTCATAAAAATGACAGTTTTGATGCTGCTACTATTGTCATTGCGGTCTTATATAAACCTTGGTTATATCGTTATGGTTATTTAGTTGTATTTTGTATGGATAATTGCGCCCTATAACCTACTTTGGCGCTATGCCTTGACCTTGCTGACATGATAAACTGCGTGATTGAGTATAAACTTTGACTAAGCGGCTATTAACACCCAATACCGTCGCTATCAGCTTTGGAGTGAACTATGGCCAGTCGTGGCGTAAATAAAGTTATTCTAATCGGTAACTTAGGAAATGATCCTGAAATTCGTTACATGCCTAGCGGTGGTGCAGTAGCTAACATTACTATTGCAACCTCTGAGTCTTGGCGTGATAAATCTACCGGTGAGCAACGTGAAAAAACAGAGTGGCACCGTGTAGCATTGTTTGGCAAATTAGCAGAAGTTGCTGGTGAATACTTACGTAAAGGTTCACAAGTCTACATTGAAGGCCAATTACAAACACGTAAATGGCAAAACCAACAAGGCCAAGATCAATACACGACTGAAGTCGTTGTTCAAGGCTTTAATGGCGTTATGCAGATGTTAGGTGGTCGTAATGGTGGCGCACCGATGGGTGGTCAACAACAACAGCAGAATCAAGGTAACTGGGGTCAGCCTCAACAACCGGCTGCTGCACCACAGCAAAATTATGCACCACAACAGCAACATCAGCCAGCACCGCAGCAGTCTGCTCCACAGCAACCGCAGCAGCAATATAATGAGCCACCAATGGATTTTGACGACGATATTCCATTCTAGGACTTATATAGATTAAAAGTATAATAATTACTTTTAAATATTAATACTAACCCAGCACGAGTGCTGGGTTTTTTGTGTAAAAAATAGTAGGGCTAAGCTAAACTATTAATATTATCCTCATGGTTTATCTTGTTATATTTATGAAACGTTTAGATATCGTTATTACTTTTTTATTATCTTTATTACTTACTAAGGGGGTTGGTTATAGTGGTAATCAAATACTTGTAGTAACTAGTTGTTTATTTTTAGCATTAATATTATTGTCATCTAAACGTTGGCTTAAATGGGGAATTATATTTCCCATTGGTTTGCTGGCGACATTATACTTCCAATCGGGTTATATTTATGGTCACCCTAATATAGGAATCATTGCATCATTAGTTGAAACGAATAAACGTGAAAGTATTGAGTTTTTATTAGCCGTACCAGCAAAGGTATGGGGACTTAATGCCATTTTATTGTTGTTGTTTATTTACTATTTAGCACAGGTCAAGTTTGCTTTTCCATGGCAGAAGTCAGCTATTTTATTAGGTATTGGGTGTTTTTATTTTTCATCTTTAAGTGTGTTTATTGATCATATTTATATTAGTAGTGTGCACTACATTGTTCAAATGAAGGCAATTCAAAAAAGTATTCACCAGAGTGCTAATTGGACGATATTAAGCGCTAAACCAAAGTATAAAAATTATGTATTAATTGTTGGTGAAAGCATGCGTAAAGATTATATGTCTGCTTACGGCTACCCAATTAATACCACGCCATTTTTAGCTCAAACACCTGCAATTTTAGTTGATGGTTATTTGTCGACAGCTTCTCATACTGCGGTGTCATTACCACGAACACTTGCTATCAGCCATGGGTTAGATTTACACCCAGTTAATAATATTATTACTTTGGCTAATGCTGCCAAGATGAAAACAATATGGTTATCAAATCAAGGGTTTATTGGTAAGTATGATACTGCAGTGTCAGCAATTGCAGTGCATGCAACCGAAAAACAATTTTTAAAAAAAGGTAATTTTCTTAGCAATAATACCAGTGATTATGCCTTATTACCGTTATTTAAGCAGGCATTAGCGCAGCCTTATAAGGGCTCAAAATTAATTGTGGTCCATATTATGGGATCACATGAGAATTTTTGCGATCGAATTAAAAAAGACATTTATGGATTAAAAGATAAAGATCTATCTTGTTATTTATCTACTTATAATCAAACAGATAGCATTATAAAAACCATAGTTAATGATTTAAAAGCCACTCAAGAAAGCTATTCATTATTCTATTTTTCTGATCATGGTTTGAATAATGTCAGTACCGTCAAAGGGCAGACTCAATTAGTGCATGGTGATTTATATAAGCAAAATTACGAAGTGCCACTGATTGAAATAGCCAGTGATATCAAGCAGCATATTAAAGTAAATAAACAAATCAGTGCATTTGATTTTATGTCTATTTTCTCACATTGGATTGGCGTTAAAACAGCGCAACTACCTGCGTTTAGTATTTATCAAGCGCCTCAAGAGAAGAGTCTGCAAGTATTAAGTGGTAATCAAATGGTGCCCTTTAGTCACTTAAAAAATGATCCTGATGAAATTATTAAACACCATTAATGGCCATTATCTGAGATTAGTCTTAAGTACCAAATGTAGTTATTGCTGCTAGGCGTTGTGATGATTTTTGTTTAATAAAATCAATAAATAATTTTGTTTTTACATGGTGGTAATTTAATTTTGGATAATAGGCGTAAATGGCATTTGTTGGTTGCTTTAAGGTTGGCAATACTGGTACCAGTAAGCCATTATCCAATTCACGCTTGATAGTTTGGCTACTGGTTAAAATGAGCCCCATACCAGCGACAGCACCTGCAACCAGTACTTCCGGATTAGTGGTAATAAAATTGCCTTGTAATCGTAACCGTTGATTATTTTCAAAGGTATGATCTTGCTGGTGGTTTTGCTCACCAAATAACAGGTAATTATGTTGGCATAATTGTTCTGGCGTGGTGATGGGGAGATTATTCTCAAGGTAAGCTGGTGCGGCGTAAAAGCCATTTTGGTAACTCAGTAATTTGGTCGCGATATAACTACAAGAATTAAATTCCGTGATTTCACGGCTGATAAATACATCGAGGTTAAGATCGGGAAGTTGGCCTGCTGTGACAGTATGGAGCTCAATTTTTATTTTTGGGTAACATTGGCTGAATTCCGTTAAGTAATTAACGATTAAACGGCTACCGGTAGCGAGTGGTGCACCAAGACGTAATATACCGCCAACTTCACCATAGGTTGCCGTTGTTTCTGCGAGCATTTGTTGCCAATCATTAACCAATAAAGCACTGCGTTGGTAAAAAAGTTGGCCAGCATCGGTCACGGTTAAGTGGCGAGTAGTGCGTTTTAAAAGTTGAACCCCAAGTTGTTTTTCTAACCAAGATAAGCGTTTTGATAATGCAGAACTTGAGGTGTTGAGTTTATTTGCAGCTTGCGCTAATGAGCCATGCTCTACGACGGTAATAAAACTATTGGCACAGGTGATCCAATCCATAAACGTGTTATTTCCTTATTACAATATTATTAATCGATTTACGGGTCTAATGTAGCGTATGCTTAGCGATGAGAAAATGATTAAGATCGTTTAGATCTCTTACATATTGATACTAATGGCATATGTGAATAAGGATGCTATGAGAAAAGCCTCAAGGATGAAATTAACAAATCGCTTAGTTGCCTTTGTTACCATGATCGTGATTTGCGCGATTTTAGTTATTTTTATCGGTGGTGCATTGAGTTTTCGTAAGCTCGGCCAAAACGCATTAGTGCACTACCTGGATGGTGTCGTGAGTGTTATCGAACAAGAGATCTTTGAGCCTCAAGGACCACAAGCGTTGTCTCGCTGGCTACCAACATTGCTTAACGCAAGTAATGTGGTGACATTAACCGTTACTGATAACAATCACCCCGTTTTTGATTTTAAAAGTGATCATGTCATTCCTGATCCTAATGTCCTTTATCGCCATCAATATAAACTGCCTTCACATCCTGACTATCAAGTCACCATTACCGCGATTCCGCTTTACAGTGAATTTACCTATTCACTTGGAGCAATGTCTTCGATTTCTTTAGCGATGTTAATTGTTATTCTTGGTTTGATGCGAGGAGTACATTGGCTTCGAACTCAGCTATATGGCTCTGAATTATTAGAAGAGCGTGGGCGAATGATTTTGGCTGGTAGAGTTGAACAATATGCTGAAGGCAATGATTATGAATGGCCAGCAACGGCTAGTTTGGCACTGGATCAATTAATTTGTGAGCTAAAAGATGCCCGTCAAGAGCGGAGTCGATTTGATACTTTTATTCGTACCCATACCTTTTTAGATCAATTAACCGGTACAGCTAATCGAGTGTTGTTTGATAGTCGTTTGCAATCGATGGTACAAGATCAAGATAATCACGGTGCGGTGATCTTATTACGCTTAAGTGATTGGGATGAACTGTGTTCTCAGCAAGGAAGAACTGTTGCTGAAGAGTTATTACAGGATATCAGTGTTATTTTATCTAATTTTATTCAGCGTTTTCCTGATACGGTATTAGCCCGCTATTTTGATGCTGAATTTGCGATTCTTATTCCTCAACAACCAGCCAAAGAAATTAAACTTTTTACCAATCAACTATTGAATGCGGTCGAGCGGTTATCGCCTCCTGCACCGATGGAAAAAGATAACTGGTGCCATATTGGAGTCACTTATTTTCATAGTGGTGATCGTCGCGGTCGAATCATGGATGAAGTTGATATGGCTTTACGTAGCTCGCAGTTACAAGGGGCAAATAATTGGAATAGTTTCACTAAAGATCATCAATGGGATAAGTCGCGTGGCAATGTTCGTTGGCGTACTCTGATTGATAAAACGCTGCTTCAAGGTGGACCATTATTATATCAACAGCCAATTATTATGGCGGCTAATGATCAAGTCATGAGTTACGCCTTACTTGCGCGAATACAAGATGATAATGGCGATATTATTAAAGCATCGAATTTTATGACAGCGGTAGAACAAGTTGGTTATTCGGTGCGTTTTGATCGCGCGGTGATCAGCCAAACCTTGCAGTTACTTAAGCTGCAATCAGCGACTAATAGTTACGCGGTTAATGTGACTACCATTAGTTTACGTGACAAAAAATTTGTTAAATGGCTACGGGATGAGCTATTGCAATTACCGCGCCCAGTATTGAATCGATTATTACTGGAAGTCTCAGAAAATATGTTAGTGAAACATCTAGATGCAATACGGCCAGTATTACGGATGTTAACAGGCCTTGGTTGTAAGCTAGTGGTTTCAAAAGCGGGTCGAACGATTGTTAGCACGTACTATATTAAAGATATTAAAGCTGATTATATTAAATTACATCGAGGCCTAGTGCGTGATATTCATCAGCGCCAAGAAAATCAATTATTTGTTAGAAGTATGCTTGGTGCATGCGCCAACAGTGATGCTCAAGTTATTGCGGTTGGGGTTGAGTCTAAGAAGGAATGGCGAGTGTTACAACAGTTAGGTATTGTCGCAGCTCAAGGTCGATTATTTGCCGCTGAGCAACCAATGGCGCGTGAGCCCAATGCCTAAAAGGGATGATGCTGAACATGTTAACATGATAGTTATCATTTAAAGTGATGTAGATCTGACATTTGATACATAAATATTGTGAAGTAAAGACTCTTTACCTAAAGTGCAGAGCTGTTATTTGGCTCTCATTTTTGGCTTGTTTTAATCATGATTCAACGCTTATTTGCTTCGTTTCTTACCCATAAAAAGCCCTCACTAAATGCCGCAATTACTCTATTTTCTGATGCCGTTGTTATAGTTGTTGGTAGCGAAGCCGATATTGTTGTTGATTCAGTCTCAATTGCCTCGACCACTGAGTGGCCAACTGCAATTGAAATATTGATCGCCAAGCATCAATTAACTGGGGCTCAAGTTGCGATTATTTTAGGCCAAGGTTTATACCAGAGCTTATTGATAGATAAACCTGAGTTGAACAGTGATGAGCTAGCATTAGCGCTGCCTTATTTGGTTAAAGATTTAGTCAATGAAGCGCCTGAAGATATCGTCGCTGATGGTTTTAGCTGCCTACAAAACGATCGGCTACAGGTGTTTGTTAGTACTCGCCAACAACTGAATAAAATTATTACAGCCTGTAAATCAGCTGGATGTAATGTCAGCTGCGTAACGGTTGAAAGTGTGGTTTGGAGTGAGTTCACGGCAGACAATCGCAGCCAATTAGTGGTACATCGTTATGGTAATGGTAACCTGCAATTAACCGCATTTAGCCAGCATAAATTATTTTTTCAACGCCAATTGCGAGGCTTTGACGTCTCGCTGGTGGCGACACCGAACAGTGATAATCAATCTTTACAACTTGATAGTTTGGCGTTAGAGCTGCAACGTTCGTTGGACTTTGTTAGCGCTCAGCTACGTGACAATCCAATCAGTCAGCTATTAATCAGTTGTGATAATGATGATAACCATCAATTAGCTCTCGCATTAAATGACCGTTTAAATGTCACGGTTAAAGCTCTGGATCCACCTCAACCATCATTAACCTCAACTGCGGCACGTGTAACTTGGGCTGGTCTTAAGCAAGGCTTTGACAGTTCAATTAATCTTTACGCTCAACATCTGCAACCTCAACGGCAATGGTTAACACTTAATAATATGCTACTAAATTGGTTAGCTTTGGTGGTGTTAATCGCCACGGTCAGTGGTTTTTATAGTTTCAAAACGCATCAATTAGCACCTAAAATTGTGGCCAATAATGCTCAGTTAACCACAGTACAAGCTGAATTAGCCCAAACTCAAAAGCAACTATTACTGCATATTGTCAGTCCAATAAAGCAGCAGCGCGTTAGTGTATTAGAGCAAGAAATTAACGCTAAGCAAGCAACATTGAAAGCTGTTGCCAATCACGATGCCAGTTTATTGGTTGGCTATGGTGAAGTGTTAACCCAACTCGCTGCTGCGGCATCAACTGATATCGCGATTGAAGCTATTTCAATTTCAGCTGCTGGCATGAATATCAATGGCAGCGCTCGTGTCGCTGATGCCGTCCCTCGTTGGTTAAGCACATTTAATCGTTATTCAACCTTGGCTGAACGCCGATTCCAGTTATTGACTATTAACCGAGATGAGAGCAATCAGGTGCGATTTAGTTTGCAAGCTCAACGCCTACAAGGGACAAATTAATGACGCTGACGTGGAGTGAATACCAGCAAAAATTCAATAATTTATCATTACGAGAGCAATGGCTGATTGCGATATCAGGCTGGGTAGCGATTGGCTTTATTGGTGTTTTTACGGTGCTCGAGCCGCAATGGTTACAGTTAAAAAGCCAAACCAATAGTGTTCAGACGACTGCCAATAATGTGATCGCAACTCGTAATAAAATTACCCAATTACAACGGCAATTAGCTCAGAATCCTAATCAAAAGGTTGAAGCTCAAATCGCGCAATTGGAACAGAAAAATAGGGCATTGGTGGCAGAGCTACAACATAAAGTTGGGCGCTTGGTTTCTGCAACTGAAATGACCAATGTACTTGAGCAAGTCTTGGGTCATAGCCAAGACTTGCAGTTACAAACTATGGTGTCATTACCTGCCGCTCAGTTAATGGATGGTGATGATCAGGGATATTATATTCATCCATTACGAATGACATTTAAAGGTAAGTACTTTGATGTTGTTGGCTATTTAACTCAACTTGAAGCGTTACCAGTGCAGTATTATTGGCGCAATTTAAACTACCAAGTGACTCAGTATCCATGGGCGAATATAGAGCTGGAACTGTATACATTAGGCGAAACTAAGGACTTTATTGGTGGTTAAATATATCGTTACTGGTGTTGGCGTTAGTGGGTTATTGTTTGCGGCAAATATACACGCTCAGCAAGATCCCACAGCGCCATTAGGGTGGCAAAAAAAATCATCATCAGTCACCGTGTCTACTCCCTCATTGCCACAATTACAGAGTGTTATTTGTGACCCTCAAGCTTGTCGAGCCACGTTAAGCGGTAAAACTGTCACCGTTGGCAGTGTTATTAGAGGCTACAGCGTCAGTCGTATCAGTGACAGTTCAGTGGTATTAACCCGCAATCAAAAGCAGTGGCAATTGTCATTGTTTAGCACAAACATTAAGCAGTGAAGGGCCATAAAACAATGCAACGTATCATACTTGGTGCAGTTATCGCTTCCTTAGTCGGGTGTTCAACTCAAATGGGACATCAGTCGCCAGTTGCGATTAAACAAGCACTTAATCAAGCAGCTAATGATGCGGTTAGTCAACCTGCGTTTGAGTTGCCCGCAGCGGTTAATAGTGATCTGATGCCAGCATTAGATAGCCATGACTTGCAATCACAGCAAGCGCTTGAAAAACGCTTTCGTGTTAATGCACGTAACGTTGATGCCAATGCATTTTTTTCAAGTTTGGTCCAAGGCACGCCGTTTAATATTGTGATTCATCCAGGTGTAAGCGGTCTGATCAGTCTGCAATTAACCGATGTCACTCTTGATGAGGTATTGGATGTTGTCGATGATGTTTATGGTTATAGCATTGCACGTAAAGGTAATATTATTCAGGTGTTTCCTGCAACATTACGGACCGAGATTATTACTGTCGATTATTTGCAGTTGCAACGTCAAGGGGTGTCGTTAACCTCGATTACTACCGGTTCTATCGCTAATAGTAGCACTGAAAACTCAAACTCAAACTCAGATGATAGTGGTGATACTGCGATAGAAGGCGTGAGTACCACTACCGGTGGCACCACCATTAAGACCAGTTCTGAGAGTGATTTTTGGCAACAATTAGAAAAAGTCGTTCGTGGCATGATTGGACATGGTGATGGCCGCAATGTGATGGTATCACCGCAAGCTGGCTTAATTTCGGTGCGTGCATTTCCAAATGAATTACGTGAAGTAAAACAATTTCTGGGAATTTCACAGCAGCGGCTAGTACGTCAGGTGGTATTAGAAGCCAAGATCATGGAAGTGACGCTCAATGATAGCTATCAGCAGGGGATTAATTGGCAAAATATCACTCGTAGTATTGGTGGCACCGATATTGTGGTGGGAACAACGCCGATTGTGGATGCCAGTGCCATTGCTGCATTGCCTGGTGGTAACGCGATTTCAAATCTATTAGGCGGTCAAACAAATATCACCATTAGTGACGGTAATTTCACCTCGGTACTGAGTTTTCTTGAAACTCAAGGTGATCTTAATGTGTTATCAAGCCCACGGGTGACGGCGGCTAATAATCAAAAAGCGGTGATCAAAGTCGGTGGTGATGAATATTTTGTCACCAATGTTTCAAGCAGTAATGTTTCTGGTGATAACAGTACTGCTGCGCCAGATATTGAATTAACCCCCTTTTTCTCTGGTATTTCACTGGATGTGACTCCGCAAATTGATGATCAAGGTGGAGTGCTATTGCATGTGCATCCTGCAGTGGTTGATATTAAAAATGAAATCAAAGCGGTTGATTTAGGGGAAAAGTTTGGTGTTTATCAATTGCCATTAGCCAAAAGTACCATTCGAGAATCTGACTCTATCATTCACGCTCGCAGTGGTGATGTGGTGGTCATTGGTGGTTTGATGAAAACCGCGATGACAGTTCAAGTCGCAAAAGTCCCTTTACTGGGTGATATCCCTGTAGTGGGTAACCTATTTCGAAATATTAATAAAGTGAAGCAAAAAACCGAATTGGTGATTTTATTAAAGCCAACCGTGATCAGTGATCAAACCTGGCAACAACAGATCGAGCGTTCGCGAACATTGGTTAATGAATGGTTTCCGGAACCTAAATAACTGATGTATTTATCGCATTTTGAATTTAAACAAGCACCGTTTTCATTAACTCCTAATACCGCTTTATTTCATGCTTTGCCAACCCATTTAACCGCTATCGAGACTGTGCTAGCTGGGTTGGCGATGGGCGAAGGAATTATGCAGTTATCTGGTGAGGTGGGAACCGGAAAAACTCTCGTTTGTCGTATGTTGATCAATCGCTTACCTCCTCAGTATGATCTGGTTTATTTACCGACACCAGCTCAGTGTGGACTCAGTTTGCAGGTGGCATTAGCCGATGAATTAGGGATTAATATCGACACCAAACAGCATCGACTAACGGTTGATATTCATGACCAATTATTGCATCGCAAAGCCAAAGGTCGCGCGGTGGTAGTGGTGATCGATGAAGCACAAGCATTGACTGATGATGCGCTCGAAATGATCCGTTTATTGGGTAATCTTGAAACGGAATCAGAAAAATTACTTCATATCGTGTTAATTGGACAGCCTGAACTCGATCAACGCTTAGCAGCGCATCAGTTACGTCAATTGCAACAACGGATCACTTTTCGAGCGACGTTATTAGCCTTAAATGAGGCTGAAGTTGTGGCTTATATTGCACATCGATTATCGGTTGCGGGTTGCCATTCTCCGTTATTTTCCATCGCTCAATCGCGAGCGATTTGGTTTGCCAGTGGCGGTATTCCAAGGTTGATTAACCAATTGGCACATAAAGCCCTATTAGCGGCTTATAGCCACCAACGGCAATCTATTTGTCGACAAGATATTAATATTGCGATTGCTGATACTGTGGCTGCTCGACAATCAAGTCGGCTGTGGTGGCAATGGCTGAGATGGAAATATTTATGAGTGAGCTAAATCGTCGCCTGAGTGCTTTAGCACAACAACAGTCCCATGCTGCAGATATAGCATTAGAGCCAGCAACGATAAAACCAATACCGACTCATCGTCATCGCACTATTGTGGCGATCATTATCGGATTGTTAGTGATCGCGATAATTATCGTGCTTAGTAAAAGTTGGTATCAATCTACGCCAGTGACGACTAAAAAAATAGCGGTTATATCACAGCCGGAGGTCGCACCAATACCAGCAACAAGGTCGGTACAACCAGCCGTTGTGGCGGCAGCAATTACATCTGTGACACCCAATGTCGCCGTAGTGGATGTGAAATCATCTTTAGCTGAGTTGCCCGTGGCTGAGCCGGCGGTTGAAACAGTAGAGATTGAACAAGAGCTTGCCAGTTCATATGAGCAAGGTTACGACAGTGGTTATCAACATGCATTAGCAGAGCAACAGCAAAATATCGCTGTTGCGTCGCCGCCAGCGGTGAAGCCAGAGCCAAAACCATTACCGAGTCGATTATCAATTCAAACGGTAGCGTTAACAGCATCACAATTGGCAGATGTTGAATACCGTAAAGCACAAAAAGCGTTGCGTCAGGCAAATAGCCGCCAAGGGATCATCCATCTTGAAGCGGTATTAAAGTATCGTCCGCAATGGGTGACGGCAAGGCAAAAACTGGCAGCATTATATTATGGCCGTGGGAATGATCGCCAAGCGGTGACGATATTACAGCAAGGATTACAGCTGCAACCTAACAATACCGAGTTACGGTTAACATTGGCTAAATTACTGGTTAATGAACAACAACAGCAAGCTGCACTTGTGGTCTTACAGCAACCAAAGAATGTTGATTCAGTGGCTTTTTTAGCAATGCGAGCAGGATTGGCACAGCAATTAAATCATACCGAGGTCGCCCTTGCGAGTTATCAACAATTGTTACGTCATGATCCAACGGACGGTCGTTGGTGGTTGGGATTAGCCATCGCTCAAGAGCGCAATCAGCAACCAGCGTTAGCATTGGCTGCTTATCGTAACGGATTAACCCATGGTGGGCTGTCGTCAGCGTCACAACAATTTATTCAGCAACGCATAATGGCGCTACAGACCAAAAGGAGCTAACAGATGCAAATTCGATTACGTAAGCGTTTAGGTGATCTGTTGGTGGATGAGCACATTATTGCGCAGCAGCAACTGGATCAAGCTCTGAATCAACAACAAATCACTGGGCGTAAGCTCGGTGATACCTTAATTGGAATGGGATTTCTGAGTGAACAACAACTGCTGCAATTTTTAGCCCAGCAATTAGATATTCCGTTGGTCGATCTGACTCGAATAGTGGTGGCTAGCGAGGTGGTGAACTTGCTGTCAGAGGTTCATGCACGGCGGTTACGTGCTTTAGTGATCAGTCGCCGCGGTGAGGTTGTACGGGTTGCGATGAGTGATCCCGCCGATCTGGCGATGCAAGAAGCGCTGCTTAACCAATTACATAACTATCAAGTAGAATTTGTGATCGCACCAGAACGGCAGTTGATCACCGCTTTTGATCGTTACTATCGTCGCACCAAAGAAATTGCTTCGTTTGCTGAACAACTTAACGCAGAGCATCAAACCCAACAGCATTACGGGTTTGGATTTGATGAACAAGATAATGATGAAATGACAGTGGTAAAGCTGATCAATTCATTGTTTGAAGATGCGTTGCAAGTCGGTGCCTCAGATATTCATATTGAACCTGATGAAAATTTGCTGCGTATACGGCAGCGTATTGATGGTGTTTTACATGAAACCTTATTGAATGAAAGCAGTGTTGCATCGGCCTTGGTTCTACGGCTTAAACTTATGAGTGGGCTTGATATTTCAGAAAAACGTTTACCTCAAGATGGGCGTTTTAATGTCAAGGTGCGCGATCATTCAGTTGATATTCGATTATCGACGATGCCTGTCCAATATGGTGAATCGGTGGTGATGCGACTCTTGGATCAATCGGCCGGAATTCTCGATCTCGATCATGTTGGTATGCCAGCCGATCTTTTAGTACGTATTCGACGTCAATTAAAGCGCCCTCATGGCATGATTTTAGTTACCGGACCTACAGGCTCGGGTAAAACCACTACCTTATATGGCGCGCTTAACGAACTGAATATAGCGGGTAAAAAATTAATTACTGCAGAAGATCCGGTGGAATACCGCTTACCGCGAGTGAATCAGGTGCAGGTAAATAATAAAATCGGGCTGACGTTTTCATCGATTTTACGGACTTTTTTACGGCAAGATCCTGATGTGATTTTAGTCGGTGAAATGCGTGATCAAGAAACGGTTGAAATTGGATTGCGGGCGGCATTGACTGGCCATTTAGTACTCTCAACATTACATACCAATAATGCGATAGATAGCGCCTTACGTATGATCGATATGCAGGCACCTGGCTATTTGGTTGCTAGTGCAGTTAGAGCGGTATTAGCACAGCGATTAGTGCGCCGAGTATGCCAAGACTGTGCGCAAACCGCAGCCTTAGAAACTGAGCAAAAGATCTGGTTACAAGCACGTCAACTCGACAATGAACAGCATGTATTTAAGCTTGGGCAAGGTTGTCAAAGTTGTAACTTTACTGGCTATAAAGGTCGAATTGGAGTGTTTGAATTATTAGAAATAGATCAACTGATGATGGATGCCTTGCGCAATAATAATGCGGTACTGTTTAGCCAAATAGCCCGTGAAAGTGATGGTTACAAGCCACTGGTTGAGTCGGCATTAGCACTGGCATTAGCGGGAGTAACCAGCTTAGATGAAGTGATGTTGTTAGCTGAAGGTGATTTTGATGATTATCGAATTGGGTAGTCTGTAGATGAAACGATTTAGTTATCGTGGTCGTAATGCGCAAGGTAAGATTTTTCGAGGTCAACTCGATGCTGTTACCCAATCGGTGGCGGCGGATCAGTTGCTACGCCAAGGCATTATTCCGCTAGAGATCAAACCGGCGCCCAATCATCACTCTTCGTTTGCCATCAGTGATTTATGGCAGCGCCAACTACCGCTTGAAATGTTGGTGATCTTTTGTCGGCAGTTATACAGTTTAACTAAGGCTGGTGTACCGCTGTTACGGGCTTTTAAAGGCTTAGAACAAAGTGCCAGTCATCCATTGTTACGCTCAACTTTGGCCGAGGTTGCAACAGAATTAACCAATGGTCATTCGTTATCGACCGCTATGAAGCAACATCCACGGGTGTTTTCTGATTTGTTTGTATCGATGATCCATGTTGGTGAAAATACAGGTCGTTTAGATCAGACCCTATTGCAGCTAGCGAATTATTATCAGCAAGAAATGGATACTCGGCGTCAAATAAAATCAGCCATGCGCTATCCAATGTTTGTGATGGTGGCGATTGGATTGGCGCTGGTGGTGTTAAATACGCAAGTCATTCCGCAGTTTGCTGGAATGTTTGCGCGTTTTGGGGTCGATTTACCGTGGCCAACCAAAGTGTTGATTGCCACCTCCAATGTATTTGTTAATTATTGGCCGCTAATGATTATTTTTGGGGGCGTAACATGGGGAGGTCTTCGTTTGTGGCGCAATACAGTTACAGGTCAACAGCGGTGGGATCTGTGGCGACTACGAATACCGATTGTTGGTAGTATTGTTAATCGCGCCTTGATGGCACGTTTTTCACGTACCTTTGCATTAATGGTACGAGCGGGATTACCACTCAATCAAGCCTTAAAAATGGCCGCTGAAGCATTAGATAATCGTTTTTTAGAGCAGCGGTTATTGGACATGAAATTGGGGATTGAAAGTGGTTCAAGTATTGCCACCACTGCGGCAAAGACTGAAATTTTTACACCGTTAGTGTTACAGATGATCGCCGTCGGTGAAGAAACGGGTCAAATTGATGATTTGTTATTAGAAGCGGCTGATTTTTACGAGCGCGAAGTTGATTATGATCTCACCACGCTCACTGCGCGTATTGAGCCACTATTATTATTAGTGGTATCGGCAATGGTGTTATTACTGGCGCTGGGTATTTTCTTACCGATGTGGGGAATGCTGGACGTCGCTAATAGTGGCTGATATTTATAAAATGTAGTGCGCTAATGTTATTTTTTGTAATTGATTAAAATATTAATTTACTACTAATAATTATATTAACTATTTAATTGATGGTTAATGTTAAATATAACACCCCTGTCATTCTAAAATGGAATACCAATAACATTAATAGGTATTTTTTCCTGTTGATTTTCTATTTAAATTAAATAGTTACAAAAAATTGCTGGCAATATTTTGACAAGGTGAGAAAATATTCGAATAGATTTTTGACAGTTTATGTTATTAGGAATAACTATTGTCAACCCAACATAAAAGCTGGTCATTTATTGAATTAATTATTGTGATGGCCATGATTAGTTTATTAATCGCCTTCGCGTTACCACGACTAATTAATATTATTCAGCAAGCTAAACAAGCCGCTATTGTAACTATTAGTGGTAATTTTTCGACGGCGGTTCTTTCTGCGCGAATGCAGTGGGAAACAGATGGTCGTCCTCAAATGGCTAAGGATAATAATATTGTAAATTATGATGGTAGCGTTTTTAAATTAACGCCAATGACAGCCAAGCAGTCAGCATTGATTGGTTATCCGTTTGCATTGTTAACCAGTAACACTGTTAACGTCAATCACATAACAGCTCAAGATTGTGTTGATTTAATCAGCCATTTATTACAGCCCGCACCGTTAGCAACAGCGATTAGTGCTGATGCGGCAATGGGGAAATATACTTTTTTCGCCACCGTTGAACGCCAATATGGCGATCAACGGTGTCGTTATTATCAGTTAGCAACCGCTAGCAATTATCGCTTCGATGCAATCAATGTTATTGCCGGGCATTCATTTACTTACATACCGACTCAAGGTCGAGTTGAAGTAAATTTACATCAAACAAAGGACTAGTTATGAAACGTCAAAACGGTTTTACATTAATTGAATTGGTAGTGGTGATTGTGATTCTGGGCATTTTAGCCGTTACTGCCGCACCAAAGTTTTTGAACTTACAAGACGATGCGCGTGCGTCATCACTGCAAGGCCTAAAAGGTGCAATTGATGGTGCAGCAGGGATCACTTATGGTAAGGCTGCGATTCAGGGCAAAGAAGCTTCTGAGGATACAGAAGTTGATGGTATTGCTGTTGTTTATGGTTACCCTGCAGCTACATCTGCAGCATTAAATGCCGCTGTGACCGGTCTTGAGCAAGATTGGAAAGTAGTTGGTATACCAACTGATAGTGAAATTAAATACACTTATAACAGTAATGATAGCGTGACTGAATGTTTGGTAACTTACACTCAAGCAAAGAGTGTATCTCAAGCTGCGACAACGGTTGTTGTTCCTGGAGATGGTTGTACGCCTTCAACAGCAGCAACTAACTAATATTTAGCGCTCTGCGGAGCGCTATTTAATGATGTTATTTTTATTTGAAATAGCATCATTAAATACTATTTAGCAAAGGCTAACGCTGTGGCGCGACAACAAGGGTTCACCTTAATTGAACTGGTGATGGTGATCATTGTATTAGCCATTATTTCCGTTACGGCTGCCAGTCGTTATGCGTCTCAATCAAGTTTTAGCGCTGAGCTAATTCGCGATCAAGCGATCTCAATCGCTCGTCAAATTCAAATTAGTGCCATGCAACAGCAACAGTTAGCCTGTGCCTCTTTGACCATCACTGAATCGTTATTTGGTTGCGCTACTCAGCAAACTGCTGCCAATTATCTTATAACCACCAACGATCTGGTCACGATCACCCCCCACTATTTTATTGCTTTTAATTTACTTGGGCAGCCCCTCAATGCCCAAGGTGAGCGCCAGTGTATGACCGGGTGCGAGATCAGCTTTACTGCCACTAATAATAACCAGGTGCAAATGTGCATTAATCAGCAAGGTTATATTCATAGCGGAGTTTGTTTATGAACCGCCGAAGTTATCCAACGCAAGCAGGATTTACGCTGATTGAAATGATCATTAGCTTGGTTATTTTTGCGATGGCAATGGTGGTGTTAAGCCGATTTTTATTTCCACAAATTACGCTATCAGCTGAGCCGCATTATCAAGCTCGTGCCGCGGCGTTAGCCAATGCGATGATGAATGAAATTTTGGCGCGTAAATTTGATGCTAACAGTGATGATAATGGTGAGCAAATTCGCTGTGATGACACTCAAGATTTGCAAGGTGTTGAAATTGATAATCCTTGTGCAATAACTCTCGTTGCCAATACCGAGCAGCAGCAACTTACTACGGTTGATGATTATATTGGCTGTTGGCAGGGCAAGAGTGCGAGTTGTCAAGATGGCAATGGTCGCCCTTTAAGTAATGCGCTGGGAAATTCAATTGCTGCTGACTACAGCCATTTTACGGTAACTGTGGCTATTTTTTACGATAACAATCTCACCAATAATCCTAACTCGACTATAGCTGTAACCCCACATAACTATAAGCGGATTAATATGGTGGTTGATAGTGGCCGCTATGGTCGTTACTCGTTCAGTGCATACCGAGGTAACTATTAATGCAGTTACGGCGCGCGCAAGGATTTACCTTGATCGAATTGATCATGGTGATGGTAGTGATGGCGATTATTACTATTGGTATTGGTCGTTTTGTTAGTTTGGGAACTGAGGGCTATTTACAAACTCGCGATCGCGAACAACTACAATCTCAAGCGCGATTTGCGGTTGAACGGGTCGCGCGTGAGCTACGAAATGCAGTGCCCAATAGCCTTGAAATTATTAATAATGGTCAATGTTTATCGTTTAAGCCGATTCAGTTCAGTGGCGATTATAGTAATCAAAGCTTAACGGATATTACGGCGATCATCGGCTATGTGACGCAGGCTACCGTACCTGTTTTTCAACCTCAGATGCAGTTAGTGATCAACCCTCATAAACCTCAAGATTTTTATGTTGCTAGTGATCAAGTTGCGACAGTCACAGCCATAAATAAAGGAGCAGCCGCTAATCAATGGCAGTTTGAGCTTGATGGCCAGCATAGCTTTGATAGTGGTTCATTGGCACAGCGTTTTTACACCTATACCCACAGTGTTAAGTTTTGCATTGAGGATAATAGCCTGACCCGTACCACAATCGATAATGCGGGCACGCAATCACAACCGGTATTAGTTGCTCAATATCTCGATAGCCGTTTGTCGATGTTTAGCATTGATAATGCCGCCCTTGCACGTAGTGCATTAGTCGCGTGGCAATTTACTTTTACTCGTAATGGTGAATCAAGCCGTTATAACCATACCGTACAGGTGATGAATGCGCCGTAATTGTTCTCCATTAGCAATCAAACAAACTGGCAGCGCTTTAGTGGTGGTTATTTTTATTATTACCGTGATGGCGATGATGGCCGCTGCGATGATCAAAATTAATGCCTCACAAGCTGTAACCACCACCCAAGAAATACTGGGCACTCGAGCGTGGTTTGCCGCTCACAGCGGGATTGAAATTAGTCTCAATAAATTATTTCCGATTGGTGATCCTAAGCAAATGTTAACTTGTGCTGTGATTTCTAAGCAGATCCCGCTGGTGGATTTTGATGGCTGTGTGGTTAGCGTGAAATGTGATGAGTTTGCAGCTAACGACAATGCTGAGGTTGGTGCAGAACGAAGAATTCAACTGCGTAGTACAGGACGTTGTGGTAGTGGTCAATATCAAGTGGCTCGCCAGCAACAAGTGTGGGTTAAGGGATTGGCGCAATGAAATTTGTAACTATTATAGGTAGCTATCTGTTTTTATTGTTAGTGAGTTTTAGTGCTATTGCTGAGCCTGTATTTGATTTTGGTCAGTATCAGGTAACTAAAGAAAGTGGTTGTATTGAAAACGATTGTGAAATCGTTTTAGAAAAAAACTTTACCAGTAAACCGTTGGTTTATTTAATGCCAACGATTACTAACAATGGTTTAGATGCGCCATCAACACTAAAAGTAACTGCAATATATAAAAAACAAACGGGTAAATATGCCTTTAAAGTGCGGCAGGTGTATCCGCTGATTAGCGATAAAATAGAGCTGGAAGATGGTGATGAATTTGAACCCAATAAAGATGTTGAGTTAAATGAAGAGCTTGAACTATATAAAATACCAATGATGAAAATCGCTTATTTCGCAATGGAAGAAGGCGAAATAGCATTAGGTAATGCAGGTCGTATTTTAGCTGCTAAAAAAGAGATCCGTCATAACCTTGATGGCAGTATTAAAAGTCTTTATAAAAATCAAACACTAAAAAAAGGCAGTGCCGATCAGTTAGTGAAAAATGGCAAACTTATTTCGATCCCGGTGCCTGATAAATTTAATAATCCAGGAGCGATTGTTGAGGTTCAACCGTCTTCTTCTGTTCATGATGATAACAGTCATATTGAAAAAAATTGGTTTACACCATTAATGCTACGTAATAACGATAGTAACAATAATAATTTTGGCGATTTTTATTTAGGGGTTGATAGTTCAGAAACTGGTGCAGTATTAAATAAAACATTAACTGTTGGTTATCTGTTGGTTGAGGGCAGTGGTTTTCATCGCGGATTACAATTTGCTTTAGGTACGGCGGCGACACCAAATACATTAAAAGATGATTATAGTGGCAATGCGCTAGTTACTCAGCCTGTATTAGAACAATGTAAGGGATTTACTACGCTAAATAATACCAATTTCGATTTTTCTGATCAGAGTCAGAATCCAATTTTATTTATGGCGTCTAAAAATTCGCGTTTTGGCTCCAATGGCGGTTGGGTGCGTTTGTGTCAGGTAGAAACGGATGCGGTAGCTCAGCGGTTGAAAGTCAGTTTTGTTAATGATGAAGATCTTAATGAAAATAACTATCCTGAGCGTAAACATGCTAATGAAGAAGTGGGCTTTATGGCCTTTCAGCGCCGTGTTGCTGAAGAAGTGTGTGACGTTTTTCCGGGGCCAGCACAAACTTGGCAAGATTCAGCTGGTATTTTTATTGGCTCTCATAAAGTAAATATTAAAGGGGCTGCGTTTGTTGATGGTCATCATCGATTAGGTTTTAGCGCTGTAACCAGTAATGATAACCCTAATGATTATTGTGACGGTAAGCAATGTTTTCCCGCCGATGGGTACTCTAAGCTTTATGCACAAAAAAAACTATTACCGACATGGCCATCAATGGATGATGGTGATTTTTCGGTAGAGAAAATAAAACCTGATCAAAAAGAATACTGGTTTAAAAAGTTTTATTTATATAACAATATGACCGTTAAATTTCCAGTTGGCACTACATTACATCTTCAAGATCTTGATTTGAATGCAAGTGTTATATTAGCCGCTAATTCAATGATTGCAGATGATTTAAAAATTTTTATTCATGGAGAAAAGGGGCCAATAAATCGACCTTCTATTACTTTAACTAAGGGGAGTCGGTTATATGCTTTAATTTATTCTGAGCGCCATATATCAATGTCGAATGGCGTTGAGGAGCACGAAGTAACAATTATTACAGGTGCAGTGACTGCGCCCGCGATTTTAATGACGGGCAATAGAAATAAATTACGGACTGAAATTATTGGTCAAAGTACGTGCTTTGAAGCCCAACCTGAATATCAATTAGCAATGACTCCTAGCGTTGCAACCTCAACTTTGTGTGAACCTCAGAAAATAGAGTTTTTAGTCTCAAAAGTTGGCGCTAGTAACTCTGATTTTAAAGGTGATATCTCATTTAGTATTAGCTCTGCGACGGGCGGTAAATGGGCGCGTAATGTCGAGCTTAATAATCCCCAAACATTTGGTGTTGGTTCTTCAGATTTTGTACTGACAAATAGTGACTCAAGAAGTGCTATTTGGTTACAACCCAATGGCGCTGAAACGGTGACTGTTACGGCATCGATTGCTGATATGGCGGGTGATAAGCCGGTAGGGATATATAGTTTCATTCCGGGTGGATTTAGCGTTACACCGAACACCAATAATATTATTGCTGGTCAGCCATTTTCGGTAACGGTTAAAGCGGTGGCTTGTGCTAATCAACCCAATCTTAATGATGCTGTTATTACTCAATATAGTGGTGTTAAACAACTTGAGTTTGATACTCGTTATCTAGCGCCATCTCAAGGTCAATATCATGTTGGTGCGGTGAGGGATGACAATGAGTTATCGTCAGTGAAAGTTAACTTTATTGATGGTGTTTCAGAGTCGATATCAATGCGCTATCGTGACGCTGGTAGTGTCAATTTAGTCGTTAAAGATAAAACCTGTAGCAGTGACTATTGTGAGCTGATAACGACCAAAGCCAATCAACTTAAAGTTACCGATCTTCCGCAAGGATTAGTGGGCGAAGCGAGTGTGCACTCGCGTCCGTGGACTTTTGCGATTTGCCCTCAAGCAGGCGACAGCTTTATTGGCACGGCAAGCAGTGGCAATGGTTTAGTTGCTGCTGGTGATGCTTTTGTTATGCGGGCTAAGCCGCTGCAATGGCAGCCAGGCGATAAGGTAAATAAGGCTATTGATGTTAGTAATGATAAATATTGTCAGCGACCGATTACGCCTAACTTCTTTGCTCAAACAGCGCCAGTTGCAACAGTAACGGCCTCTATTGTGAGTATTGATACACCTCCAAAAGGTCACCAAGGTAAGTTAACTGGAAAAGTGGCTCAATCAAATACAGAGTTACATGATAACTCTGCCATAATTTTTAATGATTTGCGTTGGAGTGAGGTTGGTAGTGTCAAGTTAGCAATGACAGCTGATAGTTATCTTGGTATGACGATAAATCCTAGCCAGCGCGCGATTGGGCGTTTTTATCCAAAGCAGTTTGTGATTAAAAACAGTGCCATCATCAATGCCCATACGGAATCAACACCATTTACTTATATGGATCAGTCTTTTGAGGTTGATTTTACCGTAGAAGCGCAAAATGCGGCTGGTGATCCGACACGTAATTACGGCGCATTTGGTTCGACATTGAAAGAAAATTTGCAATTGACTGCGGTCGATCTTAATCAAAATAGACAATTAAATGATATCAGTATGCGGCTCGATCAATCTAATTTAAGCACTGGATGGCAGCATCAATGGCAGCAAGCGCAGCTTACTATCAAGGATGGCGAACTGGCATTTACACGACGACTACAACCAAATAATAAATTAGCCACAACGACAACCACCGCTGATGGTCCATTTAAGACTGGCTTAGGTTTGTCTGTGATACCGCGAATTGACTGCTCAGCGTTAGGTTGTACAGATTTTGCCAACAAGACCCAGCCATTACAGCGCTATAATCAGCCCCTAATGTTAACTGCGCCTCTAAATGGTGAAGTGGATAGTCGTTATGGACGCATGGTGCTCGATGATGTCAATGGTGTGTTTGATCAACCGCTGACGATGCCATTAAAGGTTGAATATTGGAATGGTGATCAGTTTATAATTAATGCCGATGACAGTCGCTCCTACTTTGATAGTCAGTATTCATGTAAGCAAATTATTTACCCTTTAATACCACCAACAAGTTTTGCTGAATTAAAGCCATTGAATGATAATGTTCTTAAAGGTAAAAACAATGCCTTACAAGCATTACCAAATTTAATTAATAATGAATATCTAAAGCAGCAATGGCGATTTTGGATGCGTATTGCCGATAAAGCACCTGCTGATATTGGTTGTTCTGAAAACAATAAACAATATCAACCATGGCTGACATTTAATTGGCGTGGGGTTGGTGATGAGGACCCATCAGGGCTGGTCACCTTTGGCAGTTATCGAGGTAATGATCGTATCATTTATCGCTCGGAAACGGCCGTAATCAACCCATAGCACAAATAAATTGCGTGTCTAGACGCGGTTTCGCGATCCATATCTTGTTTCACTTGGTTGCACTTGATACATTGAGCGCAATTTACGATTTTTTAACGCTTGCAGGAATAGCTGAAGACTATGTTTAAGAAGCTTCGTGGCATGTTTTCCAATGACTTGTCTATTGACTTGGGCACAGCCAACACCCTTATTTATGTCAAAGGACAAGGAATTGTTCTTGATGAACCCTCTGTTGTGGCTATTCGTCAAGATCGCGCGGGGGCAACTAAAAGTGTTGCTGCAGTAGGCCATGATGCCAAATTAATGCTTGGCCGTACGCCAGGTAACATTGCCGCCATTCGTCCAATGAAAGATGGCGTTATTGCCGATTTTTACGTAACTGAAAAAATGCTCCAGCACTTTATTAAACAAGTGCATGACAATAGCTTTTTACGCCCAAGCCCACGTGTATTAGTGGCAGTACCTTGTGGTTCGACTCAAGTTGAGCGCCGTGCTATTCGTGAATCAGCACAAGGTGCTGGTGCGCGTGAAGTGTATTTGATTGATGAGCCAATGGCGGCTGCAATCGGTGCTGGAATGCCAGTATCAGAAGCGACAGGCTCAATGGTGATCGATATCGGTGGTGGTACAACTGAAGTTGCGGTTATTTCATTAAATGGTGTGGTGTACTCATCATCAGTACGTATCGGTGGTGATCGCTTTGATGAAGCGATTATTAACTATGTACGCCGTAATTACGGTAGTTTGATTGGTGAAGCAACCGCTGAACGTATTAAGCACGAAATTGGCTCGGCATATCCGGGTGATGAAGTGCGTGAAATTGAAGTTCGCGGTCGTAACCTTGCAGAAGGTGTTCCACGCAGCTTTACGCTAAACTCAAATGAGATTTTAGAAGCATTACAAGAGCCGTTAACTGGGATCGTGTCTGCAGTAATGGTTGCACTTGAGCAGTGTCCACCTGAACTCGCCTCTGATATTTCAGAACGCGGTATGGTGTTAACTGGTGGTGGCGCATTGTTGCGTGATCTTGATCGTTTGCTGACTGAAGAAACGGGTATTCCTGTTGTTGTGGCTGAAGATCCACTAACGTGTGTGGCACGTGGCGGCGGTAAAGCGCTTGAAATGATTGATATGCATGGTGGCGATCTCTTCAGCGAAGAATAATACTATCATAGGTGTTCAACTAAACAGGTTATAGCGTTATATGAAACCTATATTTGGCAGAGGTCCATCTCTGCAATTACGCCTGTTTCTTGCGATATTATTATCGGCTAGCTTAATGCTAGCCGATAGTCGTCTTGGTGCTTTTGCCAATATTCGTTATTTATTGAATTCGGCGGTTGCGCCACTGCAATATGCTGCTAATTTACCGCGTGAAATGTTAGATGTCCTGCGGGGGCAATTCAGTTCTCACCAACGATTATTGACAGAGAATAAAGCATTAAAACGTGATTTATTAGTCATGAAAAGTAATGTGTTATTACTTGATCAATTACAGCAAGAAAATCAGCGTTTAAGAAGTTTACTCGGTTCTCCATTTGTTCGCGACGAGCGTAAAATGGTAGCAGAAGTAATGGCGGTTGATTCTGATCCTTATCGTTATCAAGTGATGATTAATAAAGGCCGTATTGATGGCGTTTATGAAGGTCAGCCAGTCATTAATGATAAAGGTATTGTCGGACAGGTTTCTTATGTCGGAGCACATAATAGTCGCGTATTATTATTAATCGATCCTACTAATGCTATTCCAGTGCAGGTTGTTCGTAATGATATTCGTGTTATTGCGACAGGTGGCGGACGTGATCAGCAAATATTGTTAGAACATGTACCAAGCAGCACCGATATAAAGAAAGGCGATTTACTGGTCAGTTCAGGCTTAGGTGGTCGTTATCCGGAAGGTTATCCAGTAGCACGAGTAACCTCGTTCTCATTTGATAATAAACGTCCATTTGCAAAAATTACTGCCAAAGCAACGGTGCAATTTGATCGTTTGCGGTATCTATTATTAGTGTGGCCAACAGATCGCGTTAAAACCAATGCTCAGCCAACGGTTAACAAGACTGTTCCAGCAGCGGCTATTGAAGCTGTCGTGCCAGCAGCAGTAACTACAGCGGCTCCTGTGGTGCCGCCAGTACCAGAAAAGGTAAATCATGCCAACCAATAAAGCACATGGTCGAATCTGGATTTGGTTATCATTTTTATTTGCGTTAGTGCTGCAAGCCGTACCGTGGCCAGGAGAGCTTGAACCTTTTCGACCATCATGGGTCGTATTAGTGACTTGTTATTGGGTGTTAGCATTGCCGCATCGAGTCAATGTTGGTACTGCGCTGGTTGTGGGCTTATTGTGGGATTTAACCTTAGGCTCAACATTGGGTGTGCGTGGCTTAATGTTGTCAGTGATTGCGTATATTATTGCGCTCAATTTTAGAGTATTACGTAATTTATCACTCTGGCAACAAGCTATCGTGATAGCATTATTATCAGTGGCTGCTAAATTAATTGAATTTTGGGCTGAATATTTAGTTTCAAATATTAGTTTTTATCCGCAACAGCTGTGGGCTGCATTATTAAACTTTATATTATGGCCATGGCTATTTTTGTTATTACGCCGCATTCGACGTAAATTAGCGATTCGCTAGTGACGATGAATATTATAGGGGGAAGCCAGTCGGTGTTCCCCCTTGTTCTTTTAGCGCAATTATTGCCACATCATTTTATAAACTATTTTTAAATTACCTATTATTTAACACAGGATAATTATGGCAGCTATTCAACTTTACCTGGCCTCTGGTTCGCCGCGTCGAATGGAGCTTTTGACGCAACTTGGTTATCACTTTGAGCGCATAGTGGTTGATGTTGAAGAGTGTCATCAAGCTCAAGAAACTGCTGCACAATATGTGCAACGCTTATCACGCGATAAAGCATTTGCGGGCGTAAAAGCAGCAGTTAACGACATTCCAGTCCTTGGTGCTGATACTATTGTTGTAGTAGATCAACAAATTCTAGAAAAACCTGTCGATTTTGACGATTCAGCGCGTATGCTGAAGTTATTATCAGGACGGCAGCACCAAGTGATGACCGCCGTCACTTTAGCAACATCATCACACAGTCAAACCTGTTTAGTGACCACTCAAGTGTGGTTTAAAACTTTGTCCGATAACGATATTAAAAAATACTGGCAAAGTGGTGAACCGCAAGATAAAGCCGGAAGTTATGGTATTCAAGGCATTGGTGGCAAATTTATTACCCGTATTGACGGCAGTTTTTATGCTGTGATGGGGTTACCCTTAGTGGAAACCGACATCATGGTGCAAGATTTTTTAAAGTTATAAATAGAGGCAACCATGGGCACTGAGCTGCTAATAAATGTGACGCCGAGTGAAACGCGTGTCGCAATGATAGAGGGGGGTGTTTTGCAAGAGATTCACATTGAACGTGAATCAAAGCGAGGCATCGTCGGCAATATTTACAAAGGACGTGTAAGCCGCGTGTTACCCGGAATGCAGGCTGCATTTGTGGATATTGGCTTAGATAAAGCCGCATTTTTACATGCGTCAGATATCGTTCCACACACTGAATGTGTGGCTGAAAACGAAAAAAAACAATTTAAAGTTCGTGATATTTCAGAGCTCGTTCGTCAGGGACAAGACATTGTGGTGCAAGTGGTTAAAGATCCTCTTGGCACTAAAGGCGCACGTTTAACTACCGACATTACATTGCCATCACGCTATTTAGTGTTTATGCCAGGTGCAAGTCATGTTGGTGTTTCCCAGCGAATTGCTTGTGAAAAAGAACGCGATCGTTTGAAAAAAGCGGTGGCGCAGCATTGTGATCATCTTGGTGGTTTTATTATTCGTACTGCTGCTGAAGGCGCCGATCCTGATGAAGTTGCTCAAGATGCAGCATTTTTAAAGCATTTATGGCGTAAGGTCATCGAGCGTCGTGCAAAATACAAACCGCGCTCAATGCTTTATGGTGAGCTAGGATTGGCACAGCGTATTTTACGTGATTTTGTCGGTACTGAAATTAACCACATTCAGGTCGATTCACGAGTTGCGTTTGATAAGCTTAAAGAGTTTACTGATGAATTCGTGCCTGAAGTTACCGAAAATATTGAATATTATTCTGGTGATCAGCCTATTTTTGATCTTTATGATACTGAAGCTGAAATTCAACGCTCGCTTGATCGTAAAGTAGAGATGAAATCTGGTGGCTATTTAATTATTGATCAAACCGAAGCCATGACCACCATTGATATTAATACTGGTGCCTTTGTTGGCCGTCGTAATCTCGATGAAACTATTTTTAATACTAATATTGAAGCCACTAAAGCTATTGCTCGTCAATTACGCTTACGTAACCTTGGCGGTATTATTATTATCGACTTTATTGATATGGCATTGGAAGAGCATCAACGGCGAGTATTACAGGCATTAGAGCAAGCCTTATCGTTTGATCGCGTAAAAACCAATATCAATGGTTTTACTCAGCTAGGTTTGGTTGAAATGACCCGTAAACGTACGCGTGAAAGTATTGAGCATGTGTTGTGTAATACTTGTCCGTCTTGCGAAGGTCGCGGTACGGTTAAAACGGTTGAAAGCGTGTGTTATGAACTTTTACGAGAAATTACTCGCGTAAACCGTGCTTATGATGCCGATCGATTTGTGGTTTATGTATCCTCAGCCGTCGGTGATGCATTAGCGGGTGATGAATATCATGCGCTAGCAGAGTTAGAAGTGTTTATCGGTAAGCAAGTAAAAATCAAACCAGAGCCTCTTTATACTCAAGAGCAGTTTGATGTTGTGATGATGTAATGTACTCAATGAGGAAGTAACAGTGCCCAAGATTCTCGTACGCCTTGTACGGGGTGGTTTATGGTTAATAGTGATCACATCATTACTATTAGCGTCGTTCATCACCGGTTTAAGGTTACTGCTTCCTCACCTCAATGATTACCGCCAGCCGATCGCCCAATGGGTATCTCAGCAGGCGGATATTTCGTTAAAATTAACTCATATCAAAGGCCGCTGGCAAACTGCTGGCCCAGCTTTAACGGTAAGTGGTATTTCGATATCTTCGCCAAATGATACCCAGCCGTTAGCAACCATTGGCAAGGTTGGGTTTTATTTCGATATTTGGCATTCAGCCCTGCATTTACGACCTATTTTTAAACAAGTCACCATCAGTCAGGTGAATGTTGATCTAACTAAAATAAAGCCGTCTTCAGCTGCACCTAGCGTTGCTAGCACCAGTTTAGCGCAACGGGTAGAGCAACTGTTTTTTACCCGCTTAGGTGAGTTTCAACTGCTCGATTCATCAGTATCATTTGTGGCACCTTCTGGCGCTTCGCAGCAACTTAATATTAAGCAGCTTGATTGGGCTAATGTTGGTGGACGTCATTTAGCGCAAGGCAGTATTAATTTTACTAATACCAATCTTGGTCAGTTAGCGATTAAAGCCAACCTCTCAGAACAGGGGGGGCTGAATAGCTTATCTGGCCGTTTATATATCAAAGGTGAGCATGTTTCGGTGACGCCATGGCTTAATAAACAGTTAGCTGGAGTGGCAAATATTACTCACAGTGAAATTGGGGTTGAGGCGTGGTTAGCGTTAAAGGACGGCCAGATTGAAAGCAGCCAAGCCAAGATCAATAACAGTACTATTGATTGGCAAGCGGGTGACCAACAACATCAAATTAATATTAAGCGCGGGTTGGTAGCATTAAGGCCGATTCGCTTAGCTGATGGCTCAAGAAGTTGGCGAATTGATACTGAAAAATTTGCTATTTATACCGATGATGTTGCATGGCCAACGTTTGATATTGCAGGCCAACTACGGTTTGGTGATCAAAACCAACTCCAGCAGTGGAAGTTGGCGTTAAGTAATATTGCCTTACAGCGATTATTACCTTTAATCAATTTTCTGCCTTCGACTAATTCGATGGTTAAGACGCTGCAGCAACTGCAACCGAGTGGATTATTAACCCAAATTCGTGTGGCAGGGCAAGCTAATAACGTGCCGCGATTCTCATTTAAGGTGCAGCAATTAAGTGTTAAACCGTGGCAATGGATCCCTGGTATTAATCACTTAAATGCCACTATTGCTGGCGATGGCCAGCAAGGTAAAGTGATCATCAATACTACCGCAGATAGTTTTGCTTATGAGCGCGTGTTTGCCAAACCACTCAAAGTCAATCAAGCGCAAATTGAAGCTTATTGGCATCGAAGTGCGCAAGTAACCACTTTTTGGAGTGATCATCTGGCTATAGCGACGCCTGATTTAACCTTTGCAGGTCAAGTTCGTGTTGATATGCCTGCCAATGCGCCAACCTGGTTGTCGTTATATGGCGAGGCTAATGTGGTCGATGCGGGTCAAACGTGGCGTTATTTACCACGCCCCGCGCTTGGTAATGATCTTACTGATTATTTATCAAAGGCAATTAAAGGCGGACAAGTGAAATCAGCCCGTATTCTGTGGTATGGCGCTTTGAATGATTTCCCTTACCAGCATCATGATGGTGTGTTTCAAGCATTTGTACCATTAACGCAGGCCAAATTTAGTTTTGATCCACAATGGCCATTGTTGCGCGATATGCAGCTTAATTTGTTATTTGAAAATGACAAAATGTACATTGACTCTCATCAGGTCAAAACATTGGCTGCTTATAGTCCTAAGGTTGTAGGTGAGGCTGATCTCACTCCAAACGGTGCGCTGAAGTTAGCCATAGATCTGGCTGCAACAGGACCGCAAGTTCAGCAATATATGCTCAAAAGTCCGTTAGCAGACTCGGTGGGGAGTGCGTTAACAACCATTGAGGTTGCAGGGCCTGTGACCGCTAAATTGAATTTAAATATACCGTTTAATAGTACCGACGTAGATGCTAGCGGTAAGGTGTATTTTAAAAATAACCCAATCACACTAACGACGCCTCATTTAGCGATAGACGATGTCAATGGCAGTTTGAGCTTTAAGAATAGCGCGATTAAAGCCCAAGGGCTGACGGGAATGCTATATCACCAACCAATTCAGTTTGGTTTTCATGGTGATCATGTAAACAATACGCCTGAGTATAAGGTTAATGTTAGTGTCGGTGGTCAATGGCAACTTGCTAAATTAAAAGACTATTTACCGTCAATTGTGACCGATAATGTGACAGGTAGTAGTGATTGGCAAGCGCAAGTTGGGGTTAATATTAACGCTAAACATGTTAGCTATAATGTTGCGGCTACCCTGCCTTTAAAGCAGGTGCGTAGTCAATTACCGTATCCGTTACAGCAACCTCAAGCTACAGCAGCACTGACGGTACACGTTAATGGCGATGCATCTCATTTGTACGCGCAAGCCTTATTGCCCGATGTGGCGTATCAAGCTCAAATGTCGTTATTAACCCCAGTGCCTCACATCACTGCCAGTAATCTAACGGTCGGTAAAAGAAGCCTATTAACCCAGCCATTGCAGGGGCAATTAGTGCAGCTTAATAGTCGTCAATTTAATGCAGATCAATGGCTGAGTTTAATAAAAACCACGCCCGCGAATAAGGTTCAATCTTCAGCAATCAGTCACAGCAATGAATTTTCATTACCTTTGCCAACGCGAATAACAGCAAAAGTGGCTAAATTAACCTTAGGCGGATTGGATTGGCATCAAGTTAATAGCGTAGCAACACGTGGTCAAGGGTGGTCGATAAAGTTGGCGTCACGAGAAGCTGATGGTTATATCTCGTGGGTTCACAATCAGCCGTTAAACGTGATTTTGAAATCGTTACATCTTAATTTGCCACAATTAAATCAGCAGCCGCCAGCGGGCTTGTTAACGCCACTATTAGCGACTAAGCAACCTTCAACTGTAGTGACAGCCAATGACCGTAGCATTATGGCAGCAATACCAAAAATAGACTTATCGATTGCTGATGCGTGGTTACAAGGCTATCGCTTAGGTGCGGTGACGGCGACGTTAACTAAGCGGCATAACCAGTTGCAATTACAACAGCTTAAAATTAAATCCGGTAATGTGAGTTTAAAGGCTAGTGGTGATTGGAGTATTGCGAGGCAACATAATCACACTAAACTTGATGTGGTCATCAGTGGCAGTAATAGTACGGACTTATTAGATAGGTTTGGTATTTCAGGCAGCGTGCAGAATGCGCCATTTAATACTCATGTCATGGTTAACTGGCAAGGTACACCGTGGAGCATTGATCGACGTACATTAAATGGCAAAGTGAGTACTGATATTGGTAAAGGTATTGTTAGCGGTGTCGGTGGTGCCGGGCGATTATTGGGGTTATTTAGTCTAGATTCAATTATTCGAAAAATGAAACTCGATTTTTCAGGGGTATTTGATAACGGCTTAGCATTTAACTATATTCGCGGTAATGGCACCATCAAAGATGGTATTTTTGATAGTAATAATATCAAGATGCAAGCGTTAGCCGGTGATATGTATATCAATGGTAAAGTGAACTTAATTGATGAAAAGGTAAATGCTAACGTTAAATTTATTCCTGATTTCACCTCAGGATTACCGGTAATGACTGCCTTTGCTGTCGCACCCCAAGTGGCATTATATGTGTTTGCGATCTCAACCGTATTATCACCGGTGTTAGATGTTATTACGCAAGTGAATTACCAAGTTACCGGGCCGATAGCTGCGCCGAAAGTGGTTGAGCGCTCACGCTTAGAAGGCGAATATAAAATACCAGAGAACAGTAAGTTTTAAGCTGTTACTTTGGCTATGGTAGCAATGAATATGATTGATTTTATTTATCGTTCAGGGAGATAGCCATGACAAAGATTGGTGTAGTACAAATGAACTCAGGCACTGATCCTGAAGGTAACCTGAGCCAATTAAAGAAATTTATGCAAGGGTTACAACTACAAGGGGCTAAGTTAGTTGTTACCCCTGAAAATACCGTCGTTTTTGGCAGCAAAGCAGATTATCAGCGTTGGGCTGAACCCCTTGGTGATGGCCCGCTGCAACAGCAATTATCTCAGTTTGCGCATCAGTTAGGAATTTGGTTATTGATCGGTTCAATGCCAATTTTACAGCCTGATGGTAGCATCACCACCACCGCGGTGCTGTTTGATGATCAAGGTAAAATTCAGGCGCATTATAATAAAATGCATATGTTTGATGTTAATGTTGCTGATAAACATCAGAGTTATCGAGAATCTGATACCTTTAAAGCCGGCGATGATATAAAAGTTATCGATACTCCGTTTGGTAAGCTGGGACTATCGATTTGTTATGACATTCGTTTTCCGCAACTTTATAGTGAATTACGTCAGCAAGGTGCTGATATTATTGTTATTCCAGCGGCATTTACCAAGTTAACCGGGCGTGCTCATTGGGAAGTGTTAGTACGAGCGCGAGCGATTGAAACGCAGTGTTGGGTGGTTGCCGCAGCGCAGTGGGGTGAGCACAATGAAACTCGAGAAACGTGGGGTCATTCAATGATTGTTGATCCATGGGGACAAGTGGTTGCTTGTCAACAACAAGGAACGGGTGTCCTGACAGCAAATGTTGATTTACAATTAGCAAATAAGATCCGTACCAATATGCCAGTGGCTGATCATGCTCGCTTGGTGTTCAGTCATATTCAATAATTAAGAGCAAATTAATGACCCTTAACACAGTAGAAACTACCATGCTTGACCAGTCAGGTCTTGGTCGTGATGAATTGCATAACATTCTTGGCTTAATTGCTACTCGTGATGTTGATTATGCTGATATTTATTTTCAGTCATGCTGGCATGAATCGTTAGTTTTAGAAGACAGTATTATTAAAGACGGCTCGTTTAACATTGATCGTGGTGTTGGTGTACGTGCTGTTGCGGGTGAGAAAACCGGTTTTGCTTACTCAGATCAAATTAACTTATTAGCCTTAACGCAAAGTGCTAAAGCTGCGCGTGGTATTGTACGCCAAGGTGGTAATGGTAAAGTTCAGACATTTGCACCAATGGCATCGTCGGGCATTTACTCACCGATTAATCCACTAGGTAGCTTTGATAAATACCAAAAGATTGCCTTGCTTGAAGAAATTGATCGTTATATTCGTACTAAAGAGCCGCTAGTGACTGAAGTCTCTGCCAGTATTAACGGTGTTTATGAAGAAGTGCTGGTGGCAGCATTAGATGGCACTTATGCAGCAGACATTCGTCCATTAGTGCGGTTATCGATCAGTGTTCTGGTTGAAAAAGGCGATAAGCGTGAACGTGGTAGCGCTGGTGGTGGTGGTCGTTATGGCTATGAGACATTTTTAACAGAAGATGCGAGTGGTAAAAGCCAAGCGATCTTTTTTGCTGATGAGGCAATTCGTCAAGCATTGGTTAACCTTGAGGCTGATGCTGCGCCTGCTGGAACCATGCCGATTGTACTTGGTGCAGGTTGGCCGGGGGTGTTATTACATGAAGCGGTTGGACACGGTTTAGAAGGTGATTTTAACCGTAAAGGTTCGTCAATGTTTGCCGGTCAAATGGGGCAGCAAGTGACTTCGCCATTATGTACGATTGTCGATGATGGTACGTTAGTCGATCGTCGTGGCTCAATCAATATTGATGATGAAGGTACACCTGCCCAACATAATGTACTGATCGAAGGCGGTAAACTTAAAGGCTATATGCAAGATAAGTTAAACGCGCGTTTAATGGGGGTTGCACCTACTGGTAATGGTCGTCGTGAATCCTATGCCCATTTACCAATGCCACGCATGACCAATACTTACATGTTACCTGGCGAACATACACCAGAAGAAATCATTGCCAGTGTAAAACATGGCATCTACGCACCCAACTTTGGTGGTGGTCAGGTAGATATTACTTCGGGTAAATTTGTCTTCTCGGCATCAGAAGCTTACTTAATTGAAAACGGTAAGGTTACTCGTCCAATTAAAGGTGCGACCTTAATTGGTAGTGGTATTGAGGCGATGCAGCAGGTGTCTATGGTCGGTAACGATCTTGATATTGACCGTGGTGTCGGTGTGTGTGGTAAAGCTGGCCAGAGCGTGCCTGTGGGGGTTGGTCAGCCAACCTTGAAGATTGACTCAATGACAGTCGGTGGCACTGAATAACGGCTTGCGGTGATTTGATCGTCGCAACAACAATATTGTGTTAATAAAAATGCCAACAGTAATGCTGGCATTTTTGTTATTCATTACTGCTAATCGTGCTAATTAGTCAGCAAGGTAAAGTGCTTTTAGGCATTGAAATATCTCACGATATGCTTTGCCAGGTTTTTCCTGTGCCTTTTCTTTGGCTGCTTGACGCATCAATTGGCGTAGGTGTTGGCGATCAGCATCGGGATGATCAACCATAATCGCATTCAACATGCTGTCACCATTCTCAACCAACTTATCACGTTTGATTTCAAGCTTTTTAAGGGCAACAGTGTGTTGTGAGTGTTTATTGTTTAGTTTATCAAGTGCAGCTTGAATTGGTTCGAGATCCATGTGGCGCATCTGCTTACCAATAAATTGCAATTGACGACGACGCGCTTCTTTACTAAAGCGTTGGGCATCTTTAATTGCGGCCATCATTTCGTCATCTAATGGCACTTTTGCTAACGCGTTAGGTGTTAGCTCAACTAATGCTTCACCAATTTTTTGCAACTCTTCCATGTCGCGTTTCATCTCAGACTTACTTACCCAGATGATTTCTTCTTCTTCATCCCAAGGGGCTTTTTTGTTTTTACGGCTCATAAATGGGCTCACTCATTGTATCAATAGTTCTATTTTATCAGTTTAATAACGATTTTGGGCGTAAATTACATTATTCTATAACTAATAAGCTAAACCCTAACCTTAAGTGATTGTATGGACGTAAGAGAACAGGTTGCTCATCAGCGTGTTGAACTTGAAGCTGCGGTAGCAAAAGCGCTTGAAGTTGCTGGTAAACAGGCTGATGCAGCCGAAGTAGCCATTAACAAAACAACAGGTATCAGTGTTTCAACTCGCATGTGTGAAGTTGAAAATGTTGAATTTAATAGCGATGGTGCGCTAGGCATTACCGTTTATCGCGGTAACCGTAAAGGCAGCGCCTCAACATCTGATTTAAGTGAAGCGGCTATTGCTCAAACTGTAGCGGCTGCATTAGATATTGCAAATTATACTTCTGAAGATCCATTTGCAGGCCCTGGCCCTGCGGAATTAATGGCGCGTAATATTCCTGATTTAGACTTGTTTCACCCTGACGAGCCTGAACCTGATCATGCCGCCGCGGTTGCAATTGCTGCCGAAGAAGCGGCATTGGCATTTGATCCACGCGTAAAACAAAGTGATGGTGCAAGCTATGACAGTCACTATGGTGTGCGTGTTTACGGCAATAGCCACGGCATGCTAGCCAGTTATGCTTCGAGTCGTCATAGCATTAGTTGCTGTGTGATCGGTGAAGGTAAAAACGGCAATATGGAACGTGATTACAGTTACACCACCTCACGTTTAGCTTCTGATATGTGGACGCCTGAACGTGTTGGTCGTCATGCAGCAGAGCGCACTGTAAGCCGAATTGATCCACAAAAACTGACCACCCGTGAAGCACCAGTGATGTTTGCCGCTGATATTGCGACAGGATTATTTGGTCATTTAGTGATGGGGATTAGCGGCGCGAATTTATACCGTAAATCATCATTTTTACTTGATAAACTTGGCGAGCAGATTTTCCCTGAGTGGTTAAATATCAGTGAGCGTCCTCATATTCTACGTGGCATGGCAAGTACCCCGTTTGATAGTGAAGGCTTGGCAACTTATGATCGTGAAATCATCACCGATGGTGCACTGCAGACATATTTATTGACCAGCTATGCGGCGCGTAAAATGAAGATGCAGCCAACAGGCCATGCGGGTGGTATCCATAACTGGTTAGTATCATCAACTGGTGAAAGCTTTGAGCAAATGCTAAAGAAGATGGATCGTGGTTTGTTGGTGACAGAATTGATGGGCCAAGGGGTTAACATTATCACTGGCGATTACTCGCGTGGTGCTGCTGGCTTCTGGGTTGAGAATGGTCAGATTCAATATCCGGTTTCTGAAATTACCATTGCTGGTAATCTTAAAGACATGATGCAAAATATTGTTGCTATTGGCAGTGATACTGAAATGCGCAGCCAGATCCTGACCGGATCAATGTTATTAGACTCAATGAAAATTGCTGGTGAATAATCGTTGTAAATGACGTGATTTATAGCCAATAAAAAAGTCCAAATCAAGCACTTGATTTGGACTTTTTTTTATTCATGAATGATCACGGATTAAGGCGTAATAAAGACGGTTGCTAAACCTAAAAACACCATTAAACCAACAATATCAGTACAAGTTGTCAGTGCCATACCGCCTGCAAGAGCGGGGTCAATTTTGAGTTTTTTAAGCCCAATAGGAATTAATACCCCTGCCACACCAGCAACAAATAAGTTTGCTAGCATTGCTCCAGCCATGATCGCACCCAGTATCAAGCTGCCTTTCCAAACAAAAACCACGAATCCGATAATTAATGCCCATACAAAACCATTAATTAATCCTACGCGTGCTTCTTTACTTAGTAGCCAGCGGGTGTTGGTATCACCGATATGACCAACAGCAAGGCCACGAATAACCAGTGCTACGGTTTGGTTACCGGCCACACCACCCATTGATGGTACGATTGTCATCAATACCGCTACAGTCGCCATCTGTTGTAAAGTGTTTTCAAACATATTGGAAACAGAGGCTGCTGCTAAGGCTGTGAGTACATTCACGCCTAACCAAATACTACGACTTTTAGCCGATTTTAATACTGGTGCAAAGGTATCTTCGTCGTCATCCATACCAGCCATGGACATCATCGAGTGTTCTGCTTCTTCACGGATCAAGTCAACCACGTCATCGATAGTAATACGACCGACAAGGTGATTATTGGCATCAACAACAGGCGCTGATATCCAATTTCGACGCTCAAAGATATTGGCGATTTCACTGTCTGCCATATCAACTGCAATCGCTTCATCAGCATCTTCCATCACATTTTTAATTTCGATGTCAGGTTGAGTCGTGATCAAGGTTGATAGTGACAAGTGACCAATTAAAATTTCTTTTTCATCAACAACATATAGTGAATCAGTTGCTTCTGGAAGTTCACCACGCATACGTAAGTAACGTAATACCACATCGGCAGTTACATCACCACGAATCGTGATAAAGTCAGTACTCATCATGCCACCGGCTGTATCTTCCGGATAGGCGAGTGCTGCTTCAATACGATGACGATCGGTGGCATCCATTTGTGCCAATACTTCTTGGTAACGCTCATCAGAGAGGCTACGAAGTACGTATGCGACATCATCGCTTTCCATCCCCTCGGTAACGGCAGCCAGCTTTTCTGGCTCCATTTGCGAGACGATACCATCTTTTACATCTTCAGAAAGTTCATCAAGAATTTCACCTTGCTCTTCCGGATCCGTCAATTGCCATAAGACTTGACGTTCTTTCGGTGGTGAGGCTTCTAACAGATGAGCAATATCCTCCGGCTCCATATCTTGGAGTAACCGTCGAACATGGACAAACATACCATTTTCAAGCGCTTTGTTGACTTCTTGGAGTGTGTGATGGGTTTGATCTTGTTCTAATACATCCGCCATAGGTATTAGGCCCACTTATATTTGATGGCGCAATAAGCTGAATTTTAACGTAATCAGTTAGCTTTTGTCTTGTGCTGATTGATATTTAATTCGCCATAAAATGGCAAAGTATAGCTCATACGTATGATAATCATGGCGAGATAGCTACTTTTCATGCTTTTTCTCTACCAATAACGCACTAAAAGGCGTATTTGACGATAATGTACCACACGCAAAAAAAAGTCATTAACTTAAAAAACAAACCACAATTTATCATCAATGATTGATTGTTAGTGAGATAGGCTATTAATTATCTTCGTCAAATCCAGCTTCAATGAGGTTTGCAACCGCAATCAGGGCTGATTGAGCATCTTGACCTTCAGCACTAACCATGATTTTTTGGCCTTGAGCAGAATCAAGCATCAATAGTCCCATTACACTATCGGCAGTGGCACTGTTAGCACCATTGGTGATAGTAATAACTGCTTCAAAGCTTTGGGCTAACTCAACTAACTTAATTGCAGCTCGAGCATGAAGCCCGAGCCGATTGCGTATAAATAATTCACGACTGATGGTCATTTATAATTTTCCAGCGTGCGATGACGTACCTGCACTTGTTGGCCTTGCTGGGTAAAATACTCAGCAAGTTGCTGGGCGATATAAACTGAACGATGTTGTCCACCGGTGCAGCCGATAGCAACCGTAACATAACTACGGTTATTCTTTTCTAGCATCGGTAACCAAGTTTCAATGAAATTACGCAATTGGTAATTAAGTTTATTGACTTCAGCGTGAGCGGCTAAGAAATCTTTTACGCCTTGATCAAGCCCTGTTTGTGGTTTGAGCTCAGGCACCCAATGTGGGTTTGGTAAGAAACGGACATCAAATACGTAGTCAGCATCTGAAGGAAGACCATGTTTAAAGCCGAAAGATTCAAAAACTAAAATCAATTCACGCGCTTCACGGCCAAGCACTCGTGCGCGGACTGTTTCACTTAAATCGTGAATCGAACGGTTGGTGGTATCAATAACCAGATCGGCATGTTCTTTAAGATCGCTCAGTAACACGCTTTCAGATTGGATCGCTTGTTCTAAGCTCATATTATGACGAGATAGGGGATGTAAGCGGCGTGTTTCACTGTAGCGTTTGACCAGTTCTTTATCATCAGCATCAAGAAAAATAACGTTGATATCTACATCACTGGCTAAATTTTTAAAAATGGCTTCAAGCTCACCTTGATGGGGTGGCATATTACGAATATCGATACTAACCGCAATGTCTTGTTCGTTATTGGCAATATCATTTACAAATTGTGGCAGTAGGTGTACGGGAAGGTTATCAACACAGTAATATCCTAAATCTTCTAGTACGCGTAGCGCGACCGATTTTCCCGAACCTGAACGGCCACTAACAACCATTAACCGCATGGTTTAGCTACCTTCTTTGGGTTTGTAGGGGCTGATTTATTGTTCATCAATCAGTATGTCATATAATTCTTGATCGGTTGTTGCATTGCGTAATTGCTTGCAAATTTTCTTATTACCCAATTTTTCAGCCATGCTTGCAAGGGTCGATAAGTGTTCTTTACATTGCTCTTCAGGAACTAAAAGGGCAAATAACAGATCAATTGGTTGACCATCAATGGCATCAAAGTCTATGGGTTCTTGGCATTGAATAAGTACCGCAATCGCGTGATCGCTGTTACTGATTCGACCATGAGGGATCGCAATGCCATTACCAATACCTGTGGTACCCAATTTTTCACGATTGAGCATACATTCAAATAATGGTTGTGGATTTTGATCAAGATGTGTTGCCGCGATCTCACTGATGAGCTCTAGCGCGCGTTTTTTACTGGAGCAAGGGACTGCACTTTTAGTACAGTCCAAGCTCAATACGTTACTCAGTTGCATGATTAGTGACTATTGAGTTTATCTTTGTGTTTGTTTAATTGACGGACCAGTTTATCAGTCAATTCGTCAATCGCGGCATACATATTTTCAGAATCGGCCTTAGCGTGGATTTCTCCTGAATTTATATGTAATGTTGCTTCTGCAATTTGTTGCATTTTTTCGACATTTAAGATCACTTGAACGTTATTGATTTTGTCGAAAAAACGCTCTAACTTTTCAAACTTGGTACTGACATATTCGCGCAAAGAATCGGTTACATCAACATGGTGTCCGGTAATATTGATTTGCATAGACGTCTTCCTTTTGTTGGCGCTGATCTGAGTTAGATCAGACATTTTCGCTGATTTGATGGCGGAATTCCAAGCGATTCACGGTATTTAGCGATAGTTCGCCTTGCTACCATGATCCCTTGTTCTGCCAATAAAGTCGCAATTTTGCTGTCACTCAGGGGTTTAGCCTGATTTTCAGCAGCAACAAGTTTCTTCACCAGTGCGCGAATAGCCGTCGATGAACATTCACCGCCGTTATCCGTACTGACATGACTTGAGAAGAAGTATTTCAATTCAAAAATACCCCGAGGCGTATGCATATATTTTTGGGTTGTGACTCGGGATATGGTGGATTCGTGCATTTCAACCGCAAGAGCAATATCGTTAAGCACCATTGGCTTCATGGCTTCTTCACCAAACTCAAAAAAGTCTTGTTGTTGTTCAACAATACAACGAGCAACCTTCAATAAGGTTTCATTACGACTTTCAAGACTTTTAATTAGCCATTTGGCATCTTGGAGGTGAGTACGAATAAACTGGCCATCAGCACTATTGCGAGTGTTATTACTTAATGCAGCATATTGCTGATTAACTTTGATGCGTGGAATACTATCAGGGTTAATACTAACGACCCATTTACCGTGCTCTTTAAAGACTGATACGTCAGGAATAACGTATTCAGTTTCAGTTGAAACGACGCGGTTACCTGGGCGAGGATCTAAGCTATGAATCAGTTCCATTACTGCTTTAAGCTCAGGCTCTTTAAGTTTAGTTTCTCGCATTAGCTGACGGTAATCACGATTACCTAATAAATTAATGTGGTCGCGCAATAGCAGCTTAGCTTCAGCAAGCCATTGAGTCTGCTCAGGATAAGTGGCAAGTTGTAGCAATAAACATTCTTGTAAATTGCGAGATGCTACTCCGAGAGGATCAAATTGCTGTACGCGTTTTAGAACGGCTTCGACTTCATCAAGTTCAACTTCTAGATCTTCATTCTCGAAATTTTCTAAAATTTCAGTGGTGCTACAGCTGAGATAACCTTTTTCATTCACTGCGTCAATGATAGCGGTCGCAATGGCTAAATCAGTTTCACTAAATGGAGTGAGGTGAACTTGCCACATTAAGTAGTCTTGTAATGACTCGGTGGTTTCCCCTTGATAAACCGGTATGTCGTCATCAAGGGCAATGCCAGCGCTGCCTGTGCCTGCACTGTAAACGTCATCCCAGGTGCTATCGACAGGAAGCTCTGTTGGCAGTTCACGGGTTTCGAGTGCTTCTGCGGTATCAAAGCTCTCAATGTCATCAAGATTTTCGCTGGTGTCGTTAGTAGTGAGTTCTACAGTTGAGGTTTCATTGTTAGTACTTACTTCATCTGCATCAACTGTTTCATCGAGCTCTAGAAGAGGGTTACCATCAAGCGCTTCTTGGATTTCTTGTTTAAGTTCCAACGTAGATAACTGCAACAAGCGAATAGCTTGTTGTAGCTGAGGCGTCATTGCTAACTGTTGACCGAGCTTAAGTTGGAGCGAAGTTTTCATTAACGTTGATACACCTTATTGTTATTGTAGTTATTATCTGTAATCAATAGCCAATGGTGAATGCTAGAGACGGAACTGATCACCAAGATAAACCCGTTTTACATGCTCATGGTTAAGAACATGATCTGGTGTACCATTAGCAATAAGGTGCCCTTGGCTTACAATATAAGCATGTTCACAGACATCCAGTGTTTCACGAACGTTGTGGTCGGTAATTAATACTCCTAATCCACGATCTCGCAAATGCTTAATGATTTTCTTGATATCAATCACTGATATAGGGTCAACACCTGCAAACGGTTCATCCAGTAAAATAAACTTAGGATTAGCCGCTAGTGCGCGCGCAATTTCAACTCGACGGCGCTCACCACCTGATAGTGCTTGCCCTAAACTATCGCGAATGTGTTGAATATTAAACTCATCTAATAATTCTTCCGCTTTGTCTTGGCGGCCTTCTTTAGTGAGTTCTTTGCGTGTTTCTAATACCGCCATTAAATTATCATAGACGGTTAAACGACGAAAAATTGAAGCCTCTTGAGGTAGATAACCAATACCCATGCGTGAACGGTTATGCATCGGCTGGAGGCTAATATCTTCATCATCAATGGTGATTGTGCCTTCATCACGGCTGACTAAGCCAACGATCATATAAAACGACGTGGTTTTACCAGCACCATTTGGACCAAGTAAACCAACAATTTTCCCTGATTCTACCTCAAGGCTGACATCGGAAACGACTTTGCGTCCGTTGTAACTTTTTGCAAGGTGTTCAGCTTTTAGAATAGCCATAAATAGTGTTTATTTCTTATTATTGTTTAATTGACTTGGTAAGATCACGGTGGTGACTCGCTCTTGGTTACCGCTTTCTGCTACCAAACGTTGGTCACGAATATTGTAAGTAATAATATTACCTTTAATATTGCTACCATCTTGATTAAGTTCAGCTTTACCGGTCATTTTTAGGCGTTCAGTCGAGGTTTCATAACGCATTTTAAGCGCTTCACCGTCAAGTGGTTTACCGTCTTCCATTATTTGATGGAATGTGGCTGGTTTTCCATAGGCCATAATGGTTTGTTGCTGTGATTTCGCGTTTGGTCGCGTGACAACGACTTTATTAGCGCGAATATCAATCGTACCTTGGCGTAACTTAACATTACCGATAAAAGTGACAATATTGTTCGGCATATCAACTTGTTGACTGTCTGAATCAATATAAATGGGTTGCTTAGTATCACTTTTCATCGCCCATGTTGGTGCACTGATACACAACAAGCATAGTAGAGTACTAATTTTTAGTCGGTTCATATCTACCTTTTACATTTTTTAGAAGAGTAGCCACATTACGATTCATATTACCTTTCATACCATCGCCTTCATTTTGAAAAACAGGGCCGTTGATAGTGACATGATCTTTGGTATCAAAGTCTTTATTGACTAAATTTAAGCGTAGATTATCGGTTTTGATAACCTGAATATCAGAATCCGGTAATAAGTTAAAAATACGTACATTACCTTGTAAATGTAAGATTTTATCTTGTTCTAGCTTGGCGGTGTTAGCGCTTACTCGCCATTCTGCATTTTGGCCTTGTTTAAACACCCACAATACGGGTTTGGTAAACGTCGTGATACCACTGACGTTGAAATGTTCAAGGTGGTCGGCGTCAATTTGATATTGACGAATGCCTTTTAAATCAAAGCTAGTGTTACTGACTTTATTACCAATAAACATTGGTTTTTCGTCATTAGGTTTGACTTGAACGTCTTGTCGCCAATGTTGTTCAAGTAGGTAGTAGCCGAGCCATGCACATATAATCATTAACAGTACATAGAATAGCTTTTTAAAAGTCATAGACTTAAGCCTTTATTGTCTTTAGGTGTTGCCGATAATTGTTAGGTATATAATAGCGTTACATGACACCGGCTTTAAGCAAATCGTGCATATTTAGCGCCCCGACTAATTGGTTGTTTTCAGTCACCAATAAGCCATTAATTTTGTTATCTTCCATTAATTTTAGCCCTTCTGCGGCTAATAGTTGTGGTGAAATTGTTTGTGGGTTGCTTGACATGACTTCGCCAATACTGGTGTTGTGAATATCAACATGATTATCCAATAAGCGTCGTAAATCACCATCAGTAAAAATACCACGTAATTGTTGGCTATGATCAACAATTGCCGTCATTCCTAGGCCTTTGTGCGAAATTTCTAACAACGCATCTTTAATACTTGCATGTTCTTCAATCATAGGCAGCAACTCGCCACTGTGCATTACATCAGCTATGCGAAGTAATAATTTGCGACCTAACGCACCACCCGGATGAGACAGCGCAAAATCATCAGCAGTAAATCCGCGTGCTTCCATCACAGCAATCGCAACCGCATCACCCATTACAAGGGTCGCTGTGGTGCTTGAGGTTGGCGCGAGATTGAGTGGACAAGCTTCTTTATCTACGGTTACTTGAAGATTCACTTGCGCCATTTTAGCCATACTTGATTCAGGTTGACCTGTCATGCTGATCATTGCAATACCAAGGCGTTTAATCACCGGCAATAACGCCAGAATTTCCGTCGCTTCACCGGAGTTTGAAATCGCAATTACCACATCACTTTTTTTGATCATACCAAGGTCGCCATGGCTAGCTTCACCGGGGTGAACAAAGAAAGCAGGCGTTCCAGTGCTGGCCAATGTTGCTGCTATTTTACGTCCAATATGACCTGATTTCCCCATACCCATAACGATCACTTTTCCTTGGCAATGGAGGATTAACTCACACGCAAGAGTAAAGCTGTTATCGATGTAATGACGAATTTTTTCAAGGGCTTGTAATTCAGTATCGAGTACTTTTTTACCATGGCTGCAAAAATCAAATTGACCAGACATCAGTGGACGCTCCTGTTATGCGGCAACATTTAGAAATAAGAAAGCTTGATAAGCGACAAAACAAACGACCAAGATACCGCCTTCAACACGATTAATTTGGCGGCGTTTACCGAGTGCCATTACCAGCAATAGAATTGAAATGGCCAACATAACATAAAAGTCACGATCCATCGCTAATGGGCTTAATGCCGATGGATTGAGTAGTCCAGGAATACCCATGACTGCTAAAATATTAAAAATATTAGAGCCGATGATGTTACCCACAGCCATGTCATCTTCGCCTTTAAAGACGCTCGCTACTGATGCTGCCAGTTCAGGCAGGCTGGTGCCTACGGCAATAATGGTTAAACCAATCACTAAATCACTCATACCGAAGTACTTAGCGATAGTAACCGCAGAGCCTACCACCATGTCTGATGAGTATAATAAAATCCCTAAGCCAATCAAAACCCAAATAATTGCTTTGGTGTTACTCACGCCTGTTGGAATATCGGCTTGTTGTTCTTCAATTAAAGGATCACTTTTGCTATCACGGCTTATTTTCATCATCACGATTAAGAAAATGCCAAACAGAACCGCGAGAATAATTCCTTCATTACGGCTTAAATAGTTATCCCATAAAATAGCCCCTGCAATAACCGTCACTCCAAGCATGATCGGCAATTCACGGCGAATAATGGTTGAACTAATGCTTAATGGTTTGATGATGGCTGTAATACCAAGAATTAATGCAATATTGGCAATGTTTGACCCTAACACATTACCAACAGCGGTATCGGTTTTATCAGCAAGTGCTGCGGTCGCCGACACCATCATTTCTGGTGCTGAGGAGCCCATGGCAAGAATCGTCATACCGATAACCAGTGGTGCAACCCCAAAATTTTTCGCTAATGCAGCCGCGCCATATACTAATCTATCGGCACTCCACACCAGTAAAGCTAACCCGACACAGAGCAATACAATGGCTTCTAGCATGTTAATTCCTTTTCAGTACGACTCGCTAAAATAGCGAATTTCAATCAATTGATGAGATATTTCCAATTTGAGTTGCTAATTTTGACGTTAACTCATGCAAAAGGGAAGCATAAGCCAATACTAATTATCATCTTGAAACGGTTTTATGATGACTGACTTGATTAACAGCAACTGAATTAAAGCGGATTAAGGCTGCAAATTAGGCCGTGGTTGTTTATACTTTTAAAACGATGTTTTATTGTGTGCGGTTAGCATCGGTTTAATTGGTTTTCGGTTGAATTTGTCCAGTTAATGTCGCTTTTGTCGTAAATGTATTATTTTTAATAAAAATTCGCTATTTAAGTGCGATAAAACCTCGCTTAGGTTGAGTTGGTTGCTAATTCCTCCTATTATCAGCGCTCTTTTTTATGATAGACACTGATTATTTTTAAGTTATTTATTATCAAGTGGCTTACAGCACTATTGTGTCAAATAACACCAATATTCATCGCTCATGCAAGCTAGTTAGCGAGAGGTAACCTAAATCTAATGCTCAATGATGATGTACTTATTTCGATTAAAAATATGACCTTCACTCGTGGTGAACGGCCTATTTTTGATGATATTAGCCTTGATATTCCACGTGGGAAAGTCACCGCAATTATGGGACCATCAGGTATCGGTAAAACGACCTTATTACGCTTAATTGGTGGCCAGATTGCACCTGACCATGGTGAAGTGTGGTTTGATCAATGGAATATTCCGACCTTGCGTCGCAGCGAACTTTATCAAGCCCGTAAGCGAATGAGTATGCTATTTCAATCAGGGGCATTATTTACTGATATGACGGTGTTCGATAATGTCGCATTTCCGTTGCGAGAACACACTCAGTTACCTGAAGATTTATTACGAACCTTAGTGCTACTAAAATTAGAAGCCGTTGGCTTACGTGGTGCTGCACAATTGATGCCCAATGAGTTATCGGGTGGTATGGCACGTCGAGCAGCATTGGCTCGTGCGATTGCGCTTGATCCCGATTTAATGATGTACGACGAACCTTTTGTTGGCCAAGATCCAATCACAATGGGGGTGCTGGTAAAATTAATTCGTGATCTTAATCAGGCGTTAAATATTACCTCTGTGATCGTATCGCATGATGTGCCTGAAGTGATGAGTATTGCAGATCATGTCTATATCCTCTCTGGTGGTAAGATCATTGGTAGTGGTACACCCGATCAATTACGTGCAGATACCAACCCTCAAGTACGTCAATTTTTAGATGGTGATGCAGATGGTCCGGTGCCATTTCAATTTCCAGCGCAGCCGTTAGGTGATGATTTATTTGGTTAATTAATGTAGCGCACTGATTGGCATTAGCGTCGCGGTGCATGACAACAGAGAATATGAGCAAAAAATGATAATTGATGCGATTTCCCGATTGGGACGAGCGACTATCGAAAAGTGTCAAGCCTGCGGCCGTGCAAGTTTGATGTTATACGGCGCGCTAGTATGTAAGCCGCAACCGATAAAAATGTTGCCATTATTGATCAAACAACTGTACTCAGTTGGAGTGTTATCAATGGCAATTGTTTTAGTATCGGGATTATTTATCGGCATGGTATTGAGCCTGCAAGGTTACTTGGTATTAGCCGGTTACGGTGCTGAAACCAGCCTTGGTCAAATGGTGGCATTATCGTTATTGCGTGAATTGGGTCCGGTGGTGACGGCGCTGTTGTTTGCCGGCCGTGCCGGCTCTGCATTAACCGCTGAAATTGGCTTAATGAAAACCACCGAGCAATTATCCAGCATGGAAATGATGGCGGTTGATCCGCTGCGCCGTGTAATTGCGCCACGTTTTTGGGCAGGGGTTATTTCAATGCCATTGTTAGCGCTGATGTTCTCTTTAATTGGACTTTGGGGCGCACAATTAGTTGGTGTTGATTGGAAAGGGATCGATTACGGCAGTTTTTGGTCGGTGATGCAATCATCGGTTGATTTCAGTACTGATATTGGTAATAGCATTATCAAATCGGTGGTATTTGCTATCGTAATAACATGGATTGCTGTCTTTAATGGCTATGATGCTGTACCAACCTCTGAGGGGATCAGTCGTGCGACAACCCGTACCGTGGTTAATTCATCATTAGCGGTATTAGGACTTGATTTTGTGTTAACTGCACTCATGTTTGGTAGCTAAACATTCACTTAGCCGCATCTATAACGACGGCATAAATTAGATGGATAAAGATAATGCAACAAAATAGACGATTAGAATTGTGGGTTGGTGTGTTTATGCTGGCCGGCATCAGTGCTTTATTAGTATTGGCGTTTAAAGTCGCTAATGTGCAAAGTTTTGGTAGTACAGAAACCTATACTCTAAAAGCCCACTTTGACAATATTGGAGGCTTAAAAGTACGTTCTCCAGTCAAGGTTGGCGGGGTTAACGTCGGTGAAGTGACGTCGATTACGTTAGATAAACAGACTTATGTACCGATTGTGACTTTAGCGATCAATAAAAAGTTTGGTTATTTCCCTGAAACCAGTTCAGCATCGATTTTAACCTCTGGCTTATTGGGTGAGCAGTACTTAGGTATTCGTCCTGGATTTATTGATAGCGATACTGAAATGCTACATAACGGAGATTTAATTGAAGACACTAAATCTGCATTAGTATTAGAAGATATGATTGGTCAAGTGCTGTATAGCCTTGGCGGTGATAAGAAATAATGAGGAGAACCACCATGACATTTATACGTGGCTTAATGCTGTGTTTACTTGCTGTTCCGATGTTGGTACAAGCGGCAACCATTGATCAGACTAATCCTTATCAAATGATGGATAAAGTATCGGCACATTTGTTTGGTACGCTAAAAGCGGAACAGAAAAAAATTCAAGCTAATCCTGAAGAACTTCGAGTGATCGTTAAGCAAGAATTATTACCTTATATTAATACCCGTTATGCCGCATACAAAGTGTTAGGGGCTAACTTACGTAACACGACTGCTGAGCAACGTGATGCCTTTACTGCAGCTTTCACTGATTACTTGGTGGCGTCGTATGCGCAAGTGTTGACTCAATATACCGATCAAAAAATTGAGCTAGAATCACCAAAGCCAGTGCCTGCTGATCGAAGTATTATTTCGGTTCGAGTGGATATTATTGATCCGCAACGTCCGCCTATTCGTCTTGATTTCAAATTACGTTTGAATAAAAAAACCAAAGAATGGCAGGGATTTGACATGGTAGCTGAAGGTGTCAGTATGCTTTCAACGAAGCAAAGTGAATGGAGTGGTCAATTACGCACCAAAGGTATTGATGCGGTGACACAAAGTTTACGTGATTTGGCTGCAAAACCGATTCAGATTGAGAAAAACTAATCATGGCTGTTAATCAGATTAGTTGGCAAGTTATTGCTGATGGGCAATACCGCTTGTCAGGGTCGTTAGATCGTGACACAGTGCCTGCTTTTTGGCGCCAAAGAAACCAATGGATGCCACATAATAAGCAGTTAACACTCGATCTTGCTGACTTGTCTCGAGTAGACTCGGCTGGCATGGTAATGTTGCTGCATTTATGCCAGCAACTTAAGCAAACGGGAAGTAACGTGATGTTACATAATATCCCTCAAGAGCTTAAGACGCTGTTTCGCTTAAGCCATATCGAACCAATGTTAACAGCTTGCATGGAGTAAGTTGTAGAGAGGATAGCTCGTGGAAATCTCTGAGATTAAACAAATTCTAGAAGCCGCTTTAGATGTCGATGAAGTCATCGTTACAGGCGAAGGTAGCCACTACCAAGTGATTGCTGTGGGTACATTATTTGACGGCATGAGCCGCGTTAAAAAACAACAAACAATTTACGGTCCATTAATGGATCGTATTGCTGCAAACGACATTCACGCGTTAAGTATTAAAACATACACGCCTGAAGAGTGGGCGCGTGATAAAAAATTAATGTCGTTATAGAGAGCTAAATGATGCAAAAGTTTCGTATTCAGGGCAGCGGCCCATTAAGCGGTGAAGTGGCTATTTCTGGCGCTAAAAATGCAGCATTGCCAATTCTATTTTCCGCTTTACTTGCTGAAGGTCCAGTAGAAATTGCTAATGTGCCTCAGTTACGCGATATTGATACCACCATGGAATTACTGTCACGTTTAGGCGTGAAAGTGTCGCGTAATGGTTCATCAGTTGATATTGATGCTAGCGATGTTAACGAGTTTTGTGCGCCGTATGATCTTGTGAAAACCATGCGCGCATCGATTTGGGCATTAGGTCCTTTAGTGGCACGCTTTGGTCAAGGTCAAGTGTCATTACCGGGTGGTTGTGCAATTGGTGCCCGCCCAGTCGACTTACACATTGTGGGTCTTGAGCAGCTTGGCGCAACCATCACTCTTGATGAAGGCTACGTGAAAGCGTCTGTCGATGGCCGTCTTAAAGGCGCACATATCGTGATGGATAAAGTCAGTGTTGGTGCAACAGTAACTATCATGTCTGCGGCGACACTTGCTGAAGGCACGACGGTGATTGAAAACGCAGCCCGTGAACCAGAGATTGAAGATACAGCGGCATTCTTAAATGCCATTGGCGCTAAAATTACCGGTGCAGGTACGGCAACGATTACGATCGAAGGTGTTGATCGTCTTGCTGGTGGTTACCATGAAGTGGTTGCTGATCGCATTGAAACCGGTACATTCTTAGTTGCTGCTGCGGTTTCTGGTGGCAAGATTGTGTGCCGCAATACTAAGCCTGAACTGCTTGAAGCGGTATTGGCTAAGCTAGAAGAAGCTGGCGCACTGGTTGAAACTGGCGCTGATTGGATCAGTCTTGATATGACTGATCGTGAGCTTAAAGCTGTGAATATTCGCACCGCGCCGCACCCAGGTTTCCCAACTGATATGCAAGCGCAATTTTCGTTATTAAACCTAATGGCGAAAGGCACAGGTATTATCACTGAAACGATTTTTGAAAACCGTTTTATGCATATTCCAGAGCTTATCCGCATGGGTGCTCACGCTGAAATCGAAGGTAACACTGTTATTTGTGGTGATACTGATGGCTTAAGTGGCGCGCAAGTGATGGCAACAGATTTACGTGCATCAGCAAGCCTTGTGATTGCGGGTAGTATTGCTAAAGGCGAGACCATTGTTGATCGTATTTACCATATCGACCGTGGTTATGAGTTCATCGAACAAAAGTTTAGTGCACTTGGCATGAATATCGAACGTATTTCTGCATAAACCATTTTGGTTTAGCTCTAAAGTGTTAATAAAAAACCTCGCATATTGTGCGAGGTTTTTTTATTGCTACTTTTATTATTTATTTGATATCAATTACTAATGCTAATGATTGGCTATTTGGGTGGGTTCGCCATTGGCGGCCGATTAGCAACAGTGACTGGAATCATCATCGGTTTACCGTCACGTAATATCTTCACTTGAATATGCGTGCCTGGGCGAATATCTGTCACGATATCACGGACACTTTGAACATTAGTGACTTCTTTACCTGCAATTTCAATCACAATATCATTTTTCTTAAATCCAGCTTTTGATGCCGGACCGGTTGGGTCCATACCATCAACGATAATGCCATTGACCTTGGCTACATCATAAAGCCGTGCCATTAATGGATTGATCTCACGCCCTTGAATACCGATCCAACCGCGAATCACGCGACCATCAGCAATTAATTTTTGCATGATCTTAATCGTTAGCTGATACGGAATAGCGAATGAAATACCATAGGTTTCGATATTGGTTGCCTGTTGGAAAGAGGCGGTATTAATACCAACTAATTCTCCGCGAGTATTGACTAATGCACCGCCGGAATTGCCTTTATTAATCGCAGCATCCGTTTGCAGAAAATCTTGCGGGCCATAGAAACTCATACCTGATCGGCCAGTGGCTGAGATGATACCAAAGGTCGTGGTTTGACCGAGATTGTAAGGGTTACCAATTGCCAGAACCACATCACCAACAGCGGCTTTATATTGCGGGTTAACAGGAATGACGGGTAAATTATCGGCATTAATTTTTAATACCGCTAGATCAGTTAATTGATCTAAACCGATCAATTGCGCATTGAGAACACGACCATCTTGTAGGGCAACAATGATTTGATCTGCATGGGCAACCACATGGTAATTAGTGACGATATAGCCTTTATCACTCATGATAACGCCAGATCCTAACCCTTGGGTCCGTAACTCACGTTCTTCGCTATTACTGTTGTCATAGCGGCGATTATAAATATTAACCACGGCTGGTGAAGCGCGGCGAACGGCATAATTAAAAGAGAGTGGGGTTGAACCGTTATCGGGTAATGATAAGGACACTGGCGTCGTTGGACGTAAATCAGGGACGGCAATCAGCACTATAATTGCAGTAATAAGGCCAAGAGCAATAGAGCGACCAAGAAATGCCAGCATTAACTGTCCTTATAAAATGAGAAATAAAAAAGGTGCCAACAGAATAGCACCCCCTCTAGAGCGAGACCAACTTTTGGCACGATTGTGATGGTTAAATTAACGCAATATTATTCGTGTCGTGATCGCGAATATAATGATGGTTAACGAATAATAATATATAACACATTATTGCCTCGTTGAATTTCAAGTGCGATCACTTGCGGTGGGTGCTGCAACAGTTTACGCAATTGGTTAAGGTTACTAATTGGAGTGCGATTGAGCCCAATAATAATGTCACCTTTGCGCAGCCCTGATCGCGCCGCGAGTGAACCTTGAGAGACTTTACTTACTTCAACGCCGTGAGGCTTACCGTTAACTGTAACATCAGTGAGTTGGGCGCCGGTTAAGTTAGTGTGAATATCATCAGCTTTAACAATATTATTTTCACTGGCACTCAGAGTCACCGTAAATTGTTGTAACTTACCATTACGCATAACTTGTAAGGTTAATGTTTTTCCTGCTCCAAGTGTGGCAACTTTGGCACGTAACTCACTGAATGAGCGAATAGGATTGCCATTGACTTGAGTAATAATATCACCCGCTTTTAAGCCTGCTTTTTGTGCTGCTGAATTAGGCATAACTTGGTTTACAAACGCACCCTTATTAGTGCTATAACCAAAGGTTTTGGCAAGTTCTGGTGTCAGTTCACGACCTTGAATGCCAAGGGTTCCTCGCTGAACACGACCAAATTTAATTAATTGTGAGGTAAGGTTATTGACCATATTTGATGGAATGGCAAATCCAATCCCGACATTGCCTTTATTGGGTGCCAGTATTGCGGTATTAATGCCGATCAGCTCACCGTTAAGGTTTATCAATGCGCCACCAGAGTTACCACTATTGATTGCCGCATCGGTCTGAATGAAATCTTCTATATTTTCAAGGTTCAATCCACTTCGACCTAATGCTGATACTATGCCTGAAGTCACCGTTTGTCCGAGCCCAAAAGGATTACCAATCGCGATCGCAAAATCACCTACTCGTAATTTATCTGAATTAGCTAATTTAAGCGCGGTCAGTTTTTGAGGGGTTTGTATTTGCAGTAAGGCAATATCCGATGCTTTATCACTGCCAATCAATTTAGCCGTGACTTCATGACCGTCATAGAGTTGTACTAGTATTTTATCGGCATTATTGATTACATGCTGGTTGGTAACAATATAGCCTTGGTTGGCATCAATGATCACTCCAGAACCTAAGCCGCGAAAAGGGCGCTCTTGAACTTGTTCGGCAGGAAAATTGGGACCAAAGAAAAACCGATAAGCTTCAGGTAGTTGTTGCTTTGAAACTTGCTTGCCTTCAATTGCGATACTCACCACAGCAGGTGTTACTTGCTCAAGCATTGGCGCTAGGCTAGGCATCAGTTGATTATTAACAGCAACAGGTAACGCAGCATTGGCAGTGACTGGCGGCATTAGAGCGCTAATCGTTAATGCTAATGCGCTAATAACAAAAAGGTTTTTTTTACGCATGATGTAACTCCAACTTAATAAGTTAAAGTATGACTTATTTGCTGGAATTAAGTTCCCCCACTATGATGGTTTGTGGGGGGGAAGTCTTAGTATTGAGATGAGGCGCTAACTGACTTTTGCAGTAGCTTCTGTTGTGGGAATTTCATCACTTCGAACCGTTGCTGGCTTATCGTTAAATAGCCCTGTTGCACCGTTAGCATAATCACGGGGTTGGTGATCCATGACTTCATCTTCAATCGGTTGAGTATTTTTAACCGACTCTAGACTGGTAATACGTTGTGCAAATGGATTATCTTGGGTCGGTAAATTTGGCATAAGTTCGGCGGACGTTTTCGCCATATGCTCATATAACTTACTGTAATCCTTAGATACGTTATCTAATAACTCCGCACTACGAGCAAAATGGTCGACCAATTCTTGGCGATATTGCTCAAGTTCATATTTTGATTTATCAAGATCTTTTTTTAGTGATATTTGTTGATTTTGGTTCTTGTTGGTAACGCGACTTACTAGGGAGCCAACAAAAATTCCAACAATGAAAATAGCAACTGCAATAATCCAACTCATAGCCATGATAATTCCTTGTAATTTGGGTGTTAATACGTGTTTTCTTAGTCAGAGTACTGTTTATTTATAAGTAATAACGCTATTACTATACCTTGAGCAGGTTGCGCATGATACTGATTCAATCATATATTATGACTATTTATGCTGCAGTTTTATGGCAATTAAGATGTAAAGGAATAACATCAAATGAATCAGCTGACGCCGCTCGACAAATACCATGCAGATCTACAACGTGTCGATTTTTTTGCCGATCCTGCTCAAGCCCAGGCGGTTGCTCATTTAGATGATCTATACCATCGATTAATTGCCCCTGCTGCTCCATCACCAGCCACGACGGAATGGCAACGGTTATGGTTAATGACTAAATCATTGTTTAAAACCACAACAACTCAAGCAGAAATCGTGCCAGTTACGGGGCTGTATTTTTGGGGCGGTGTTGGACGGGGTAAAACTTACCTGGTTGATACCTTTTATGAGTGTTTACCGACCGAACGAAAATTGCGGATTCATTTTCATCGTTTTATGTACCGTGTCCATCAGCAGTTGCAACAGCTTGATGGCACTGAAAATCCATTAGAGCATGTGGCGGATAATTTTAAACAGCACACTGATATTATTTGTTTTGATGAGTTTTTTGTCAGCGATATTACTGATGCAATGATTTTAGCAACATTACTTGATGCTTTGTTTAAACGAGGCGTTACGCTGGTGGCAACATCCAATATCGAGCCCGATGGTTTATATCGAAATGGTTTGCAACGTGCACGATTCTTACCTGCGATTGAGCTTATTAAGCAATATTGCCAAGTAGTCAATGTTGATGCTGGGGTGGATTATCGACTACGGACATTGGTTCAGGCTGAAATTTATTACTCGCCATTAGGGCAGCAAGCGAATGCTAATTTAGCACATTATTTTGAGCAATTGACAACGGAGCCACGCCAGCATAATAAAAGCATCATCATTAATCAGCGCTCGGTGATTGCACAACGTGAAGCAACAGGGGTGGTACAGTTTAGCTTTCAGCAGCTATGCCAAACAGCGCGCAGTCAAAATGACTATATTGAAATTGCACAGTTGTACCATACGGTATTGCTTGCCGATGTACCGCTAATAACAGAGCAAGATGCCGCGCGGCGTTTTATCGCCATGGTTGATGAGTTTTATGAGCGTAACGTGACATTAATTATCTCTGCAGCAGCGCCATTAACTGAACTTTATACCGAAGGGCGGTTATTATTTGAATTTAAACGTTGTTGTTCACGTTTAATTGAAATGCAAAGTGAACAATATTTAGCAAAACCTCATTTAATTGATGAATGACGAATACGACTTAGCCATGCAATTTGAGCCGATTAACACAGTTTTGATTGTGATTTGTTGGCCTAATTATCAATTTCAGACGGTTAATATGAAAAAAAACCATTTTTTTTGGGAAAAAAGGTGATTTTTTCCGCACCCTTCTCTATAATCTTGCGACCCACCGTACCTGTATGGCGAAAGCCAGGAGTGCCACCCACTCGAAGGGGTGATGACTGGGCTCTTAACAGAGGGATCATCATTTGATGGTTCTAGTAAGTGAAACTATTTAAATAATGGGTATTAATTAGCATGAAAACTTTCGTTGCTAAACCAGAAACTGTAAAACGTGACTGGTATGTTGTTGACGCTGAAGGTAAAACTCTAGGTCGTCTTTCAACTGAAATCGCTTCTCGTCTACGTGGCAAGCACAAGCCGGAGTACACTCCACACGTTGACACTGGTGACTACATTGTAGTTATCAATGCTGAGAAAGTAGCAGTAACTGGTGCAAAGCGTACAGATAAAATGTACCACCACCACACTGGCTTCATCGGCGGCCTTAAGTCAATCAGCTTTGATAAGCTAATTGCTAAGAAACCAGAAATGGTTATTGAAACTGCTGTTAAAGGCATGCTTCCAAAAGGTCCTCTAGGCCGTGCTATGTTCCGTAAGCTTAAAGTTTACGCGGGTACTGAGCACAACCATGCTGCACAACAGCCTAAAGTACTAGACATCTAATTGGGAATTATGACAATGGCAGAGAATCAATACTACGGCACTGGTCGCCGTAAAAGCTCAGCAGCTCGCGTTTTCATCAAACCGGGTACTGGTAACATCGTAATCAACAAGCGTAGCATCGAAGAGTACTTCAGCCGCCCAACAGCGCGCATGGTAGTTCTTCAGCCTCTTGAGCTTGTTGGCATGACTGAGAATTTTGACCTATACATCACTGTTAAAGGTGGTGGTATCACTGGTCAATCTGGTGCTATCCGTCACGGTATCACTCGTGCTCTTATGGAATACGATGAAACTCTACGTCCTGCTCTACGTTCAGCTGGCTACGTTACTCGCGACGCTCGTTGCGTTGAGCGTAAGAAAGTTGGTCTACGTAAAGCACGTCGTCGTCCACAGTTCTCTAAGCGTTAATATTACGCTTCCAGATTTTTATCTGGTTTACTGTGTACAGAAAAAGCTCAGCCCTCGGGTTGGGCTTTTTTTTTGAGTATTTTTTAGAAAGTATTGTTCATTATTGTTAATAATATATTTTCTCGCACCTCGCACCTCGCACCTCGCACCTCGCACCTCGCACCTCGCACCTCATATCCATATCTTCCATCACGTTTTTAACTAATGCTTGATGCATAATAACGATAACTTGCCTGTGTTCGATATTTACCGCTAAACAATGATGTGAACTTGTGAATATATTGAGCTTTACATATTCTTAAAATGTTGGCGATAAATTGAAACTATAGCAATATTGTTACTGCGGTATGTTTGGATAGATTTGTATCTAAGCGTTAGGGATATATAAAAATAACAATCCAAGCAGGAGCTATTGGAGAAAACGGATGAACAATGTGCGAATAAGTAATGGAAGACGTCGCTTTCTAACGGCAACAACCTCGATCGTCGGCGGTATAGGGGCAATAGCGATTGCTGTGCCTTTTATTAAATCATGGAACCCAAGTGAGAAAGCCAAAGCGGCAGGTGCCCCCGTTGAAGTAAACATCAGCAAATTAGCTGATGGGCAAATGATTCGAGTGGAATGGCGCGGCAAGCCTGTATGGATAGTACGTCGCAGCCAAGCAGTATTACAGCAATTAGCTACTCATGATGCTCAGCTTCGTGATCCTACCTCTGAAGAGCCACAACAACCACAATATGCGCAGAATTCACATCGTTCATTAAAACCTGAAATATTTTTAGCTGTTGGTATTTGTACCCACTTAGGCTGTTCGCCGACCTATCTACCCACCAGTTTTAGTGATCAAGTGAGCGGTGTTGCTGCTGGCTTTTTTTGCCCCTGCCATGGTTCAACCTTTGATATGGCTGGGCGAGTGTTTGCAGGAGTGCCAGCACCGCTTAATCTGGTGGTACCGCCATATCAATTTCTAGACGACAACACTATTTTGGTTGGACTTGATAAGGAGACGGTGTAATGGCTGGCTTAGTTAATTGGATTGATCAACGTCTACCTATCGTAAATGCATATCGTAAACACTTATCTCAATATCCAATGCCAAAGAACTTTAATTTTTGGTATGTGTTTGGCTCTTTGGCGATGTTAGTCCTAGTTAATCAGATCATTACCGGTATTTGGTTAACCATGAATTATGTGCCATCAGCTGAAGGTGCCTTTGCCTCGATTGAATACATAATGCGAGATGTTGAGTATGGATGGCTACTGCGTTATATGCATTCGACCGGAGCCTCAGCTTTTTTTGTGGTGATATACCTGCACATGTTTCGCGGCTTAATTTATGGTTCTTATCAAAAACCGCGTGAACTATTGTGGTTATTTGGCATGCTAATATTTTTAGTGTTGATGGCTGAAGCTTTTATGGGGTATTTATTGCCATGGGGACAAATGTCTTATTGGGGGGCGCAGGTGATTATCTCACTGTTTGGTGCGATCCCTGTGATTGGCGATGATCTTACTTTATGGATCCGTGGTGACTATGTTATTTCTGGCGCAACCTTAAACCGTTTTTTTGCTCTACACGTGATTGCATTGCCGTTAGTACTGTTACTGTTGGTGGTGTTACATGTATTAGCACTGCATGAAGTAGGTTCAAATAACCCCGATGGTATCGACACTAAATTACCCAAAGGTAGCCAAGGTGATGATCATCAAACCCAGTTTACTTTTCATCAAGACTACACTAAAAAATACGACATTATTGATTCGATTCCGTTTCATCCTTACGGCACTGTTAAAGATCTGATTGGAATTGCAATATTTGGGTTGTTCTTTAGCTACGTGATCTTTTTTGCTCCAGAAATGGGCGGCTATTTTTTAGAAGCGCCAAACTTTGAAGCCGCTAACCCAATGAAGACCCCTGAACATATCGCTCCGGTTTGGTATTTCACTCCCTTTTATGCCATTTTGCGTGCAGTACCCGATAAATTGTTAGGGGTTGCAGCAATGGGCGCTGCGATCGTGTTTTTGTTCTTATTACCGTGGTTTGATCGCTGTAATGTGCGCTCATTTCGTTATCGTAGCAAATTGCATTTGGCTAATTTAGTTCAATTTACCATCAGTTTTATAGGCTTAGGTATTCTGGGATCTTTACCTGTTACACCGATATTCACCTTGTTGGCGCAGATATTTAGTTTTACCTATTTCATGTTCTTTATTGTGTTGTTTTTCTACAGTAAAAATGAAGCGACTCAACCGCTACCAAAGAGGGTGACATTCAAATGAAACAATGGATTGTAGCATTACTGGTTTGGCTGCCGACATTGGCCATTGCGGGTGGAGGCAATGTCAGTTTGCAAGCGGCGAATAATGATTTGACAGATAAAGCCTCGTTGCAGCGAGGAGCACAATTGTTTGCCAATTATTGTGCAGGTTGTCATTCAACCCAATATCAACGTTATGAGCGTGTAGCCACTGATTTAGGCATTCCTGTTGAACTTATGCAGCAGCATTTAATGTTTAATCCCCAAGCTAAAATTGGTGATTTAATGACGAATGCGATGTCTGAACAATATGCTGCAGCCTCGTTTGGCGCACCAACACCAGATCTTACGATGGTGGCGCGAGTGCGTGGTACCGACTGGTTATACACTTACTTACATTCTTTTTATGCTGATCCTAGCCGTCCATTTGGGGTTAATAACAGCCTTTTTCCAAGTGTTGGTATGCCACATGTACTTGAAGAACTTCAAGGGGTACCGCGTAAGATCTATGAGACTCAGATGATCGACGGCAGTCCGACTCAAGTATTAATGGGGATCGAAACTGATGGCAGTGGCGAGTTAACCCCGCAGCAATATGATGTTGCCGTACGTGATTTGGTTAACTTCTTAGATTATTCTGCCGAGCCAATGAAGCTTGAACGGCAGCGGTTAGGGCTGTGGGTAATGGGGTTTATTAGCTTATTTTTAGTATTAACAGTGCTGTTGAAGAAAGAATATTGGCGTGATGTCCACTGATAAGGTAATCTAGTGGGTTAAGAATCTCGCAATGGGGGCTTGAGCCTCCATTGCTTTTTGTGTATTAAATATACTGGAGGGGTTGATGGCTGTTGCTGCCAATAAACGCTCTGTGATGACTCTGTATTCTGATGCTTCAGACATCTACAGCCATCAGGTGCGTATCGTACTAGCCGAAAAAGGCGTTAGTGTTGAAATTGAGCTGGTTGATCCAATGAGCCTGCCGGAAGATCTGTTAGAATTGAACCCATACAGTTCAGTTCCAACATTGGTTGATCGCGAATTAGCGTTATACCAAGCTAACATTATCATGGAGTACTTGGATGAGCGTTTCCCTCACCCACCTCTAATGCCTGTTTATCCTGTTGCTCGTGGTAATAGTCGTCTGATGATGTACCGTGTTGAGCGTAACTGGTACTCACTGGCTGACAAAATTAACTCAGGCACTGCTGATGAAGCTGATAAAGCACGTAAGCAATTACGCGAAGAGTTATTAGCACTAGCACCTGTATTTGCTGAATACCCATTCTTTATGAGTGACGAATTTAGCCTAGTTGATTGCTACCTTGCACCACTATTATGGCGTTTACCTGAAATGGGTATTGAGCTAAGTGGTACAGGCGCTAAAGAAGTGAAGGCATATATGACGCGCGTATTTGAACGCGATTCATTCCTTGCTTCTTTAACTGAAGCTGAGCGTGAAATGCGTTTAGCTGGCCAGTAATTATGGATATGGAAAATATGACGCCGCGTCGCCCTTATTTGTTACGCGCGTTTTATGATTGGTTGGTTGATAATGATCTTACTCCACATCTCGTCGTTGATGCGATGTTACCTGGAGTAAAAGTACCAATGGAGTTTGTGAGTGATGGTCAAATCATCCTCAATATTGCTCCTATGGCTGTGGGCAATCTAGAATTAAGTAATGAAGCGGTCAGCTTCAGTGCTCGTTTTAGTGGTCGTCCACATTCAGTTATCGTACCAATGTATGCAGTGTTGGCTATCTATGCGCGTGAAAACGGTGCTGGAACGATGTTTGAGCCTGAAGCTGCATACGATACTGAAACCGCTATCTATGATGATGAACACGCGTTAGCAGAAGAAAACGCCGATGATGTTGTGTCTCCTACAGCTTCTCCCTTTGCCGTTGTAACAGAAACGGTTGATGGTGATGAGCCAGATGATGAGCCACCACGTCCTCGTGGTCGTCCAAGCTTACGTGTGGTTAAATAACGTAGCCGTTAACGAACCGAAAATAAAAACGCAGCCATTGGCTGCGTTTTTTTATGATTGTAATAACGCTACGGTTTAATAACATTATTGCTTAATAACATTATTGCTTAATAGCGTTGTGGTTTTTCAAACAGCGTAATCACGTGCTCAACTCCAGAAACATTGCGTGCAATATTAGTCGCGATTGCAGCTTGTTCGGGAGCGACATAACCAAGTAAAAATACACGCTTATTTTCAGTGATCACTTTGATTACCACATTAGTCAGTTGCTTACTGGCAATTAACTGTGATTTCACTTTAGTGGTTAACCATGCATCACGGCTAATACTTGTCATGGTCAACAATGGTCGCACTTGGATTTGATTGTAAATACGATCAACGCCAGTGATACCACGAATTTGGTCAACAAATGTTTGTTTAAGCTGTTGCGATGTCGCTTGGCCAACTAACAATACCGTGCCATCAAGGGCAACACTATCAACACTGAGTTGCTTGGTATACTCACGAGTATGAGCAACGCCTGCAATATCCATTTCTATTTTCTGATCTTGCCAGTGCTGACCACTATTGCGTGGATCTTGAGTTGAAAAAACAGAACACCCAGTTAGAGATAAGCTTGAAATAACGACAAATGCCACTAACCACTTCATTAATTAGCCTTCGTGATGAGGAAATAAAACTTGGTCAATTAAATCACATAAGCAATGAACTGTTAATAAATGGCCTTCTTGAATACGTGCTGTGCGTTGTGATGGAATACGAATTTCGACATCTTGCACACCAAGTAAGCCTGCCATTTCACCGCCGTCTTTACCAGTTAAAGCAATGATGGTCATATCACGAGTCAGCGCAGCTTCCATTGCTTTAATGATGTTTTTACTGTTACCACTGGTCGAGAGTACCAACAAAATATCACCCGCTTGACCAAGGGCACGCACTTGCTTTGAAAATACTTCATCGTGGTGATAATCGTTAGCGATAGCACTTAATACGGTGGTATCAGCAGTTAAAGCTAATGCTGGTAGGCTCGGGCGCTCAATTTCAAACCGATTGATTAAGCATGAAGCCAGTTGTTGGGCGTTAGCAGCAGAACCACCATTACCACAACTTAAAATTTTATTACCATTTAATAGGCTTTGTACCATTGCTTGAGCAGCTTTAGAAATCGCATCAGGCAGGGCTTCAGCAGCAGCGATTTGGGTTTGAATACTTTCGGTGAAACTTTCTCGAATGCTATCTAGCATGACTAACCTTCAACTAATATGTTAGTAAACCACTCAATGTGGTGATGATGGCCCTGGATAGCAATGACATCAAATCGAAATTGGCAATGCTCAATCGAGTAGCCATTTTTGTGTAACCAAAAAAAAGCGGCTCGTTTGAGTTTTTGTTGTTTGCGCCAATTTACGGCTTCAGCTGCTGATCCGTAGTGAGCTTGAGCTCGGTATTTTACTTCAATAAACACCAAACATTTACCTTGTCGCATGATTAAATCAATTTCACCACTACGACAGCTAAAATTTCGTGCAATAGGCGTCAGATGATGGCGGCACAAATACTGTTCCGCCATCTGTTCATAGGCTTGGCCAATCTGACGATTATTGGGCAGAAGGCTCACCGCTGATAAGGCTTATGTTATCGGCTGCACTCGGCGCATTAGAGATAGGTGCTGTTGGCATATGGGTTGCAGTCAGCGGTGTTATACCGTGACTACTAAACTTGCCCCAATCGATTTCACGCTGAACAACACATTGATTATTAACTGATAAATCGCCAGTTTCCCCTTGTACGCTGTAATGACTATTAGCACGCATTTCAGGTAGCTTCTTGGCAATTAAGTAAGCATCCATACCAAAGGCATGCAGGCGAATACTGGTATTCCCTTGGTTTGGCCACAGTTGATTAAAGCGCTCCATATAACCTGGTTGCGGGTTAATCAGTAGTGGAATATCACTGACTTCAATACCGCGTAATTCACGATTACCATTATGTTTATCTGGATTACTGCGTGAGCTAGCGTAAATCTGAGCCGGATCACCACTTGGCGGCATTGATGCTTCAATGAAAGGCTTTAGCATCATCACTTCGTTACGACTAGCAACCATATAAATCGCATCAACATGACTGCCAGCACCAGTACTGAAAGCCTGCTTAATCTGCTGAGGTATTTGAGCTTTATTACCAAAATTTACGATCAATGCTGGTTGATTATCAAGCTGTAACCATTGTTGATTAAATGCCTGTGCAACACGCTGTCCAAAGCCATTTGATGGCACTAGGATGGCTGGGCTACGGTGGCCTTGGGCGTAAATACGTTCTGCAGCTTGCTGTGCTTCTTGCTCTGGAGACAAAGCAAAATAGCAAGCATTAGGTTTATTATTGCTGATTTGTGACGGCATGTTTAACGCCAGCATATTGATATGAGTGGTGTTATCTTGCTGAAACTCAGTAATAATATTTTTACGTAGTGGGCCAACAACAAACTGGGTACCGTTATGTTGCAGCTTTGCCATGATATCTGGCATTGATTGAGCTTCAGTATCATAAATATTGAGCTCATTACTGGTATCGCGACCTTTATCATCCATCATTGAGTTAATAAAACCATCGCGAACTGCTTTACCTTGTGCGGCAAAACGACCAGAAAGTGGTAATAATAACGCGATATTATCGAGCTTAACCGCCTTCATATCGATCAATGCTTTTAGATCTGCGGGTAGATATTGATTCGCAGGGTGATAAGGATGGCTATGAAGCCATTGCTCAAGCGCTTGCTTAAGTTGCATTGGTGGTAAAGTCGCGCTGTTTTTCAGCATCGCAAGTTCAACCCAGCCTTTAAGCACATTGTCGTTATCAGTCAGCTTAACACTGCCTAATTGAGCATTGGTATAACCGTTTAGATCATGCCAAACTTGTTGCCAGTTAGCGGCTTTTTGACTTTGATCTAAATAGTAATCAAGCTTAGTACGTTCACGTGCAGCTTGGAACGGGTGGTTTAACTGTTCCAATAAGTTAGCACGTAGGGTGTAATAACGCTGATACTGGCTTTTAGTTAACTGCCATGATGGCTGAAAATTTAAGCTATTGAGTGCAGCTTGTGGTTGACCTTGATGCTCACGTACCATGGCGCGCGCAAGTTGCCATTCAGCAATTTGAGTCGGGTTCATGGACTGTTGAGATAACTTAGCAATCCATTGATCGGCTTGTTGCCATTTATTTTCGAGGATCATCGCTTTAACAGCCATGATCTCCCAGTTAATGCGCTCAGCGCCATCACTGGTATTGGCTTTACTTAAATAGGCGGCTGAGCTTTGAGCGGCTACCGCAGTGATATCCGTTAATGGTACCTGCTGTTGGTTGTACAGGTTTGGCGTGCTACACCCTGCTAAAGCAACAGCAAGGGCTACAGGCGCCATCAGTCGTGATACACTTTTACGCTTATGGGTAAAATTGGGCATTGAATTTATTCAACTGTGACAAATTACTTTTGATATTAACTGCAGATGAGATCTTAGACAAATGAGTGAGAGCAATTCAGGCATGGTAGATGTCGCAACGTTGTACATCGTACCAACACCTATCGGTAATCTTGCTGATATAACGCAGCGCGCATTAGACGTATTAGCAAACGTAGATCTAATTGCTGCTGAAGATACACGTCATACATCGCGATTGTTGTCCCATTTCTCTATCTCGACCCGCACCTTTGCGCTTCACGATCATAATGAACAGCAAAAAGCTGACTTTTTGATTGAGAAACTTCAGGCAGGTACTAGCATTGCGCTGGTGTCGGATGCTGGTACGCCGCTGATCAGTGATCCAGGGTATCATCTTGTTAATCGCTGTCGTCATGCGGGTGTTAAAGTTGTGCCATTACCGGGTCCATGTGCTGTAATTACAGCCTTGAGCGGTTCTGGTTTACCTTCTGACCGTTTTAGTTTTGAGGGATTTCTTCCTCCGAAAAGCAAAGGTCGCCGCGATTGTTTTCAAGCATTAGCAGACGATGCACGAACATTGATTTTTTATGAATCGCCACATCGTATTAATGATTCCCTAAGTGATATGTTAGCCGTGCTTGGCCCTGAACGCCAAGTAGTATTAGCGCGTGAGTTAACAAAAACTTATGAAACTATCCACGGCGCACCACTTGGTGAGCTCATTGACTGGCTAGCAGAAGACAGTAATCGTGTTCGTGGTGAGATGGTTATTTTAGTGGCTGGACACCGTGCTATAAAAGATGAGTTATCGGTAGAGATTCTACGCACGCTAACATTACTAGCGAAAGAACTACCGCTTAAAAAAGCGGCGGCGTTAACCGCTGAAATTCACGGTGGTAAGAAAAATGCGCTTTATAAATGGGGTCTTGAAAATCTAGAGTAATAGCGCTATCCAGCGCCGGTGACTGTGCCAATTTAAGCTTGAGAGCGTGGTTTTTATCACCGAATTAAAATCAGACGCTGATTTTTTGTTCAAGCTGTAATTTTGGTGATTTTTTCACTGGTAACTGTGAGCGTTGTCTTATACAATTCGCGCCGGAGTTGGTCAGGTAATCGCTGCTTCGTTGGTAACCTTCGGGAAGTCAATGGAGGGGAGGAAAGTCCGGGCTCCACAGGGCAGGGTGCCAGATAACGTCTGGGGGGCGCAAGCCTACGACAAGTGCAGCAGAGAGCAAACCGCCGATGGCCCATTGCTTGCAGTGGTGCACAGGTAAGGGTGAAAGGGTGCGGTAAGAGCGCACCGCACGGCTAGTAATAGTTTGTGGCAGGGTAAACTCCACCCGGAGCAAGACCAAATAGGTCCCTAATGGCGCGGCCCGCGTTGGGGACGGGTAGGTTGCTTGAGTCTGTGAGCGATTGCAGACCTAGACGAATGATTGCCGCCGCGAAAGCGGAACAAAACCCGGCTTATCGACCGACTCCCTACATTTAGAGAAGGTGGTGTTTGATTACAAGCACCACCTTTTTTGCGTTTTATTTTCCGCCAAAATTACATTTCGCAATCAGGTTTTCTTAGCCACTGTTAGAAGTGTGTCTGAATTACTGCCTATTGCTTGACATCGTTTTTGTCTCATACGTACACTTTGTGGTGGGAATTTGTGGGGAAAAGTGGTGTTGTCTCATTATCTTTGTTGTTATTCTGCTAAAGTGAGTAATTAATCTACTCTTTTATCGTGTAATCTGACCGAGATCCCCCAATGTTAAGAGGTGCCACGAGCGTTGTTATTGATGATAAAGGCCGCTGGGCAATGCCTAAGCGTTACCGAGCGTCGTTAATTGAACAATGTCAGGGACACTTTGTTTGTACTATCGATCACCAGTTTTGTTGCTTGTTGCTATATCCCATCGATGAATGGGAACGAATTGAAGCTAAATTAGTACGTCTATCCAGCCTTCATCCCGCAGAGCGCCGCTTGCAACGATTATTGCTTGGGCATGCTTGTGAGTGTGAATTGGATGCGCAGGGAAGGATATTAATTCCACCGACGTTAAGACAATATGCTCAGTTAGCGAATAAAATTATGGTCGTTGGCCAGTTAAATAAATTTGAAATCTGGTCTGCGCCTTTGTGGCAACAGCAAATTGAACATGATATCGACCTTCAGGCTGAGGATGCGCCGGAACCTTCCCCGCGCCTTAGTGAGCTTTCACTTTAGCTGAAATTATATTTATGTCTGAGCAATTTGAGCACGTTTCCGTTTTACTTAATGAATCAGTAGACGGGTTAGCGATTAAACCCGATGGTATCTATATCGATGGTACTTTCGGTCGCGGCGGTCATAGCCGTTTAATTTTATCAAAATTAGGTGACAACGGTCGCCTTTACAGCATCGATCGCGATCCTCAAGCCATTGCTGAAGCGCAAAAAATTGATGACCCACGTTTTGAAATTATCCATGGCCCGTTTTCAGGCATGGAAAAATACATGCAAGAACGTGATCTGATTGGTCGTGTTGATGGTGTGTTACTTGATTTAGGTGTGTCGTCTCCGCAGCTTGATGATGCCGAGCGTGGCTTTAGCTTCATGCGTGACGGCCCACTAGATATGCGTATGGATCCAACATCAGGTATGTCTGCTGCTGAATGGTTAGCAGAAGCGGATGCTGATGATATTGCATGGGTATTAAAAGAGTTTGGTGAAGAACGTTTCGCTAAGCGTATTGCGCGTGGCATTGTTGACCACCGTGAAAACCCTGAAAAAGAGCCGTTAACACGTACGCGTGAATTAGCGAGTCTAATTGCTGAGGTGTCACCGTTTAGAGATAAACATAAACATCCTGCTACGCGTAGTTTCCAAGCGATTCGTATTTACATTAACAGTGAATTAGAAGAGATCGACACTGCGTTGCACGGCGCAATGAACACCCTTGCTAGCGGTGGCCGTTTATCAGTGATCAGTTTCCATTCATTGGAAGATCGGATGGTAAAACGCTTTATTCGTAAGCAGAGTAAAGGACCTGATGTACCTGCAGGTTTACCGCTAACAGAAGATCAAATTAAAGCGCTAGGTTGTGCTGATATGAAGCCTGTTGGTAAAGCAATCAAACCATCACAAAATGAACTTGGTTATAACACTCGTGCTCGTAGTTCTGTGCTACGTTTGGCCGAGCGTCTATGAAACCAACAGAATCTTCAATGAATCTGGCTAGCCTGATCGGACGAGACCTCGTCACGGTCGGGTTAGTGCCGCTGATTCTAGCCTTCGCTATCCTTATTTCTGCCTTATCTGTCGTTTATGTTACTCATGAATCTCGCCAATTAATTGCTCAGCAAGAAAAATTGCTAATGCAACGTGAGAACTATGATATTGAGTGGCGAAATCAAATTCTTGAAGAAAACTCGCTTGCCGAGCACAGTCGTATTGAACGATTAGCTGAAACTGAACTCAAAATGCAACGTCCATCTGTCGATAATGAAATAGTCATACATTAAAAGATGAAATTATTTAATCGTCCAAATAAAAAGACTCAATCCTCTAAGAGCACGCCATTTTTAAAATGGCGTTTTGCCATCATCTGCGGTTGTATTTTATTAGGTTTCTTTGGCCTAATTGCGCGTGCTGCCTATATTCAGGTACTTGAACCTGGTCGTCTTATTCAAGAGGGAGATGCCCGTTCACTACGAGTGCAGTTAATGCCTTCTGCACGTGGCATTATCTCAGATCGTAATGGTGAGCAACTGGCTGTAAGTGTGCCAGTACAAGCGGTGTATGCTAACCCGGTTGATATATTTAAACACGGTGGCCTTAGTGATACTAACCGTTGGAATGCGCTGGCTGACGTGTTGAATTTAAATCGTGCCAAGTTATTGCAACGCATCGAAAAAAATAAAAACCGCAAATTCATTTATCTTGCGCGTCAAGTTAGCCCACCGATGGCTAATTATGTCGAAAAATTAAAATTAAAAGGTATTGGTTTACGTGCCGAGTCGCGTCGCTTTTATCCTTCAGGTGAAGTTAGCGCCCAATTAATTGGTTTTACTGGTATTGATGGTCATGGACTTGATGGTATCGAAAAAACCTATGATGGTTGGTTAACGGGTGAACCTGGCCGCCGAACGGTACGTAAAGATCGTTATGGGCGTGTGGTTGAAAATATTTCCCAACAAAGCCGTCAACCGGGTAAACCGTTAGAGTTAAGTATTGATCAGCGCATTCAAGCGATAGCTTATCGTGCCGCGAAAGAAGGGGTGATGGATATTCCAGCGACATCGGTCAGTATTGCTATTTCAGATGTACGCACTGGTGAAATTCTGGCGATGGTCAATGCGCCATCATTTAACCCTAATGATCGCAATGATCGCCAGCCGTATAAAATGCGTAACCGCGTGATCACCGATACCTTTGAACCCGGCTCAACAGTGAAGCCATTTGTGGTATATACCGCGCTTAAAAATGGCGTTGTTAATGAACATACGTTGATTAATATTCCTCAAAGTAAGCATTTTCGTGTTGGCACTAAGGTGATCACTGACGTATCACGCATTGAGCCACTAGCAACGGTACAACGTATTTTACAAAAATCGAGTAACATCGGCGTGAGTAAATTATCGTTGGCAATGCCAGTGGAAGACATTCTTGATACCTACCGTAAGGTCGGCTTTGATGAGCCATCAGGTATTAACTTAATTGGTGAGACAACCGGTCATTTTCCTAATCGTTATCGTTGGTCTGACATTGGCCGCGCGACATTAGCTTATGGTTACGGTATTTCGTTAACACCGATTCAATTATTGCATGCCTACACCACCTTAGGTGCTTACGGTATTAAACGTCCACTTTCTATATTGAAAACAGAAAAAGTGGTACCGGGAGAGCAAGTACTCGATCCTAAAATAGCCAAGAAAATTCTGTTAATGATTGAGTCAGTAACCGATAAAGCCGGTGGTGGCGGTGGTTGGCGTGCTGCTATTCCTGGTTACCGTGTTGGTGTTAAAACCGGTACTGCTAAAAAAGCCGTTGCAGGTGGCTATGGTAATGATTACTTCTCATATACCGTTGGTGTAGCACCAATTAGTCACCCCCGCTTAGCAATAGTGGTGATGGTGAACGAGCCGAAGGGCGATAAATTCTATGGCGGTGCAGTTGCTGCGCCAATTTTATCCAAAGTACTTGGTGGTGCATTACAGATTTTAAACGTGCCGCCAGATGCTGATACGCTAAAAATAGATAAATGAGTGTGATCATGGCATTGGTTAAACAGGAAGTACAATTAGGCGCGCTGCTTGCGCCTTGGTTAACAGTGGATAATGTGCCTGCTGAATATGCACAATTGTTGTTAACGTCGATGACATTGGATAGTCGCCAAGTCACTGCGGGCTGTTTATTTGCGGCGGTGAAAGGCCACACCGTTGATGGGCGTCGTTTTATAACAAATGCCATTGCTGCTGGTGCGAGTGCAATTGTGGCAGAAGCTGAATCTATCGCCACTGATGGCGAGATTCAGTTTCAGAATGGCATCATCATTATCTATCTGCACGATTTAGGGCATAAGTTATCTGCTATTGCAGGGCGCTTTTATGCTGAGCCTGATAGTCAGCTTAAATTGTATGCGGTAACGGGCACCAATGGTAAAACCACCATTAGCCAGTTATTAGCACAGTGGGCAGATCTGATTGGTTATCGTGCTGGAGTGATGGGGACGACAGGTAACGGTTTATTAGCTGATCTGCAACCTGCGCTAAATACCACCGGTAGTGCGATTGAAATTCAACAAACCTTGGCGGAATTAGTCGCTCAAGGGGCCAATTTTGCAGCGATGGAAGTTTCTTCGCATGGTTTAGTACAAGGCCGTGTGAGCGCGCTGCATTTTGTGGCGAGTATTTTTACCAACCTTAGTCGTGATCACCTTGATTATCATGGTGATATGGCGCATTACGCGGCAGCGAAAAAAAGCTTATTTACAGGCCATGACAGCGGAATTGCAGTAATAAATGCCGATGATAGCGTGGGTCAGCAGTGGTTAGCTGATTTACCTCAAGCGGTTGCTGTTGCGATGAATGCTGAGGCTGTGGTTGCGCACTCAGGACCAAAATTGTGGGCGACTGCTGTCGATTTTAGTACTCAAGGGGTGACGATTTGCTTTGAATCAAGCTGGGGTAACGGTAAATTCACCGCGCCGTTAGTTGGTTCATTTAATGCGACTAATTTGTTATTAGCCTTGGCAACACTATTAGCGACTGGTCATGACATGGCAGCATTGTTGGCGGTAGCACCACAATTGCAAGCTGTGATTGGTCGTATGGAAGTGTTTCAAGATTCGACCGCCTCCAAAGCGATGATGGTGGTGGATTATGCGCATACTCCTGATGCATTAGAAAAAGCATTGCAAGCACTGCGAGTGCATTGTGATGGTCAGTTATGGTGTTTATTTGGCTGCGGTGGTGATCGCGATAGCGGTAAACGACCAATGATGGCTGCCATTGCCGAGCAATTTGCCGATCATATTGTGCTGGTTGATGATAATCCCCGCAGTGAAGATCCGCAGCAAATCATGCGAGACATGCAAGCGGGGTTAACCATAGCCACGGCTGCAACCGTGATTCATGATCGTGCTCAAGCCTGTGCTTATGCGCTTTCACAAGCCAACGCGAACGATATTATTTTGGTTGCTGGTAAAGGTCATGAAGACTACCAGATCCTTGCCGATCGTACGATCCACTATTCAGACCGCGAAACCGTGGCAGCACTTTTTGGAGAACAGCGATGATCAAGGTTCAATTGAGTCAGTTACAAGCAGTATTAGCGGCTGAATTAATCGGAGATGATACTGAGATTGCTGTGGTATCAACCGACACCCGTGCGATTGATGACGACACTCTTTTTATTGCGCTTATTGGTGAACGTTTTGATGCCCATGACTTTTGTCATAATGCGGTTGAAAACGGTGCTAAAGCATTATTGGTTAGTAAGCGCTTAGCGTTAGATATTCCGCAATTAGTGGTCGCTGATACCCATCAAGCCTTGGGTCAGCTAGGGGCATGGCTAAAAGCTAAAATGACCGCTGAGCATGGTTTAAAAACTCTTGCTTTAACGGGAAGTTGTGGCAAAACTACCGTCAAAGAAATGGCGGCAGCTATTTTAGCTACTAAAGGTAAAGTGCTCGCAACCGCAGGCAACTTTAATAATGATATTGGTGTACCACTAACATTATTACGCTTAACACCTGCCGATAACTTTGCCGTGATCGAACTGGGTGCTAATCACTTAGGTGAAATAGCCTACACCACGGCATTGGTAAAACCTGATGTGGCATTGATTAATAATCTGGCAGCAGCTCACCTTGAAGGTTTTGGTTCGTTAGCAGGCGTTGCCAAAGCCAAAGGTGAAATTTTTAAAGGGTTAACCGCAGCAGGGCAAGCGGTGATTAATCTTGATTCTAATCGACTTGAGATGTGGCAACCGTTACTGGCTGGGCATACTGTGGCAAGCTTTTCTGCTACCAGTGATAATAGCGACTATTTTGCAACTGCAATCAAGATTAACCCGCAAGGTTTAGCGTGTTTTATGATGCAAACTCCACAAGGTGCTATTGAAATCAGCTTAACGCTTGCTGGAATGCATAATGTCAGTAATGCTTTGGCTGCGGCAGCATTAACCATGGCATTAGGGGCAACCTTAACCGAAGTTAAACTGGGTTTAGAAACCGTCACTAATGTCAAAGGTCGATTAGCGATCACTGAACCACGGTCAGGGTTACGGTTAATTGATGATACTTATAATGCTAGCGTTGCTTCTGTTAAAGCTGCGATTGATGTGCTGTCTAGCTTTAGCGGTCAACGTTACTTTATTCTTGGTGATATGGCTGAACTGGGCGCAGAAAGCGACAGTTTACACCGTGAAGTCGGCGAATATGCGCGTGAAAAACAGTTTGATGGTGTGATGACATTTGGTCGTGCCAGCGCTGTTGTTAGTCAATTAAATAATGGTCAGCATTTTAGCGATAAAACTGCATTGATCGATGAACTTAAACAAAAATTACATCAACAACTTAGCCAACATCATACTTCACAAGTGACTGTGCTTGCCAAAGGTGCGCGTAGCTCACATATGGAAGATGTTATTATTGCCTTGCAGGAAGATAAATAATGATTTACTGGTTAGCTGACCACTTTCAGTCCTCAATCCCTTTTTTCCGTCTGTTTGAATACCTGACGTTTCGCGCCATCATGAGTATTTTAACAGCGTTACTGTTCTCATTGTGGCTGGGTCCGCGCATGATTGCGCGTTTACAAATGTTGCAAATTGGCCAAGTGGTACGTCATGACGGCCCTGAGTCACACTTCAGTAAGCGTGGTACGCCAACCATGGGCGGGATCATGATTTTAGCTGCAATTACCTTAACGGTATTATTGTGGTGTGATCTGAGCAACCCTTATGTGTGGGCGGTATTGGCTGTCATGCTAGGTTATGGCGCAGTAGGTTTTGTTGATGATTACCGTAAAGTTGTCCATAAAAACACCGACGGCTTAATTGCGCGTTGGAAATATTTCTGGCAATCAGCCATCGCACTTGTGGTGGCTTTTGTGCTTTATGCTTACGGTAAAGATACTGCAGCAACCCAACTCGTAGTGCCGTTCTTTAAAGATGTGATGCCGCAATTGGGTCTGGCTTATATCGTACTGACTTATTTTGTCATTGTTGGCACCAGTAATGCGGTTAACTTAACCGATGGTCTTGATGGCCTAGCGATTATGCCAACAGTGATGGTTGCTGGTGGTTTTGCCTTTATTGCATGGGCAACAGGTAACTACAACTATGCCGAATACCTGCATATCCCTTATTTAAGTAATGCCGGTGAGTTAGTTATTTTGTGTACCGCAATTGTGGGTGCCGGTTTAGGTTTCTTATGGTTTAACACTTACCCTGCGCAAGTATTTATGGGCGATGTAGGCTCATTAGCATTAGGTGGCGCACTGGGTACGATTGCAGTATTAGTTCGCCAAGAGTTTTTATTGGTGATCATGGGTGGTGTATTCGTGATGGAAACCGTATCGGTAATTCTACAAGTTGGCTCGTTTAAATTGCGTGGTCAACGTATTTTCCGTATGGCACCGATTCACCATCACTACGAATTAAAAGGCTGGCCAGAACCACGTGTTATCGTCCGTTTTTGGATCATCACGTTGATGCTGGTATTGATTGCATTAGCAACATTGAAGGTACGTTAATATGAATGGCTTGGTTGGTATTAATAAGGTGGTAGTGATAGGACTTGGTATGACAGGTCTATCTGTCGTTAACCATTTAGTACGATTACCACAATCGCTGGATATTAAAGTGATTGATACCCGCGATAATCCACCAGGCCAAGACCAATTGCCCGCAGGCGTTGCGATGTGTGCTGGGCAGTGGAATTTAACATGGCTGTTAGATGCTGATTTGATTGTAGCTAGCCCAGGTATTGCATTAGCAACTCCTGAGTTATTGTTAGCCGCACAAGCAGGAATTGAGCTTGTCGGCGATATCGAGTTATTTGCCCGTGCAGTTAATAAGCCCGTGGTTGCGATCACTGGATCTAACGGTAAAAGTACCGTCACCAGTTTAGTTGGTGAAATGGCTAAAGAAGCTGGCATCAATGTTGGTGTTGGCGGCAATATTGGTTTTGCAGCGCTGGATATGTTGGCGCAAGATCATGATCTTTATGTGTTAGAACTATCAAGTTTTCAGTTAGAAACTACTTCATCATTAGCGCTTGAAGCGGCGGTATATTTAAATTTATCTGAAGATCATATGGATCGCTATCCTGGCGGTTTAGCCGATTACAGTAACGCCAAAATGCGCATTTTTGATCATGCCAAATTAGCCGTTTATAACCGTGATGATCTTGCTACTAAGCCGTTATTTAACGGTGCCATGACCAGTTTTGGTTTTGATAGTGGCGATTATGGTTTAGTTAGCGTTGATGGTGCAGAATGGCTCGCTATAGCCGGTGAGCCATTAATGGCGGTGAGTGAGATCGCTTTAGTTGGACGCCATAATGTGGCTAACTGTTTAGCGGCATTAGCGTTAGCTGACGCGGTCGGCATTGATCGCCACGCGGCGTGCCAAGCAATGCGTCGTTACACCGGACTTGCTCATCGATGCCAACTTGCGGTTAATCAGCATGGTGTTAAATGGGTTAATGACTCTAAAGCAACCAACCTTGCCAGCACGGTGGCGGCATTAACTGGCTTGCAATTGGCAGGCAAACTGCATTTATTAATGGGCGGCGATGGTAAAGGTGCTGATTTCAGTGAACTTAAACCTGTTTTGGCTGACTTAAATGTACAACTTTATTGTTTTGGGCGTGATGGCCATTTATTTAGCGAACTGGTAGAGGATGCGATAAATGTCGCCACTATGAGTGAAGCAATGGATCGTGCAGCAGCAGCAGTACACGCTGGCGATATGGTTTTATTATCACCGGCATGTGCCAGTTGGGATCAATTTGCCAACTTTATGGCACGCGGTGATGCTTTTGTTGAACAAGCCATTCGGCTTCAAGATTCAGTCTCAGGAAATATGTAATGTTAAAAATGGCCCGTAACGGATTATCGGTAGTATCTGGCTGGTTTTTAAAGCCAGCTAAACCGATTCTGTATGATCGCCAATTAGTGTGGATAGCAATAGCCTTAATGATTACCGGTTTAGTCATGGTAACCTCAGCATCCATACCTATCGCTACTCGTCTTACTGGTATTCCTTTTTTCTTTGCACTTCGACATGCGTTTTTTCTCGTGTGTTCATTAGTGATTGCAGCGATTGTAATGCGGGTTCCATTAGCAAGGTGGGAAAAGTATAGCGTACCAATGTTACTCACCTCGATCTTATTGTTGGTCGTGGTATTAGTCATTGGTCGCTCGGTTAATGGTGCGGCACGCTGGATTCCACTTGGGGTGTTTAACTTGCAGCCTGCCGAAGTTGCTAAACTGTCATTATTTGTGTTTCTAGCGGGCTATTTAGTTCGTAAAAAGGATGAAATTAGGTCTAATAAACTTAAAGTTAGTTTTATAAGTTTTTTTAAACCGCTTTGCGTACTCGGTATTATTGGTTTTCTATTGCTGCAACAGCCTGACTTAGGTTCGTTCGTGGTAATGTTCGTTGGTACCATTGGCATGCTGTTTCTTGCTGGTGCGCGTTTATGGCAGTTCTTAATGATGCTGGCTTTGGCATTGGCTTGTATCGGCATGCTGATCGCGTTTGAACCCTATCGTCTGCTACGTGTGACCTCGTTCTTAAATCCATGGCAAGATCCATACGGTAGTGGCTATCAGTTAACTCAGTCATTAATGGCATTTGGTCGCGGAGACTGGTTTGGTCAAGGTTTAGGTAACTCGATTCAAAAACTGGCTTACCTTCCTGAAGCACATACTGACTTTGTGTTTGCGGTATTAGCCGAAGAATTAGGTTTGATTGGGGTTATCGTGGTATTGACGCTGTTATTTGCGTTAGTGTTTAAAGCGATCATTATTGGCCGTAAATGTCTTGAAGATGGCTTGCTTTTTGGTGGCTATCTGGCATCTGGATTTGGTATTTGGTTTGCATTCCAAACCTTAGTTAACGTTGGCGCAGCAATCGGAATCGTACCGACTAAAGGCTTAACACTACCGTTGATCAGTTATGGTGGTTCGAGCTTATTTATTATGGCTGCCGCGGTGGCAATTTTGATTCGTATTGATTTTGAACAACGGGTTGCCGCTAAATTCTCATCAGAGCAACCAGCTGATGTTGATGATGAAGCATTAGATAATATGGACATAGCGGTTGAGCAAGGATCTTTAGGTTTACAGAGCCTAGCCACTGCTGAACATTCACAACGAGAACAAGATAAAAAGCATTCTAATGACAAAGAATAAACGTTTATTGGTGATGGCTGGTGGTACTGGCGGTCACGTATTTCCTGGACTTGCCGTTGCACGCCAATTACAGCAACAAGGTTGGGAGATTCGCTGGTTAGGTACCGCGGATCGTATGGAAGCAGAATTAGTACCAAAGCATGGTATTGATATTGATTTTATTAAAGTAAAAGGCCTACGCGGTAGCGGCATTGTAGCGTTACTTGGCGCGCCATTTAAAATTATCAAAGCTATTTTTCAAGCCCGCAAATACATTAAAGCATGGCAGCCTGATGTCGTGCTTGGCATGGGCGGTTATGTCAGTGGTCCTGGCGGTGTAGCTGCTTGGTCGCTTGGTATTCCGGTGGTGTTGCATGAACAAAATGCTGTCGCAGGTCTTACTAATCAATGGCTCGCTAAAATCGCCACCAAAGTATTGCAAGCATTCCCAGGTGCATTTAAGAATAAGCCAGTCGTGGGTAATCCTGTTCGCCAAGATGTAACGCTATTGTCATCACCTAAGCAACGTTTTGCTGAGCGTAGTGGCCCGATTCGCGTGTTGGTGATGGGCGGCAGTCAAGGTGCGCGTATTTTAAACCAGACCATGCCTGAAGTAGCAGCGTTGTTAGGTGATAACGTTACGATTTGGCACCAAGCCGGTAAGGGCAATCAGCAATCGACGCAGCAAGCCTATGCTAAAGATACTCAAACAGCGCATAAAGTGACGGAGTTCATTGATGATGTTGCTGCCGCGTATGGTTGGGCTGATTTAGTGGTTTGTCGCTCTGGCGCATTAACGGTATCTGAGCTATCAGCCGCTGGCGTTGGCGCGATCTTTATTCCTTTTATGCACAAAGATCGTCAACAAGCCTTAAATGCCGAACATTTAGTGGCGTGTGGTGCCGCTAAAATGATTGAGCAACCGCAATTAACCGTTGATGGTTTAGCACAACAAATTAATCTATTAAATCGTATTGCGCTTGAGCACATGGCTTGTGCTGCGCGTAATGCCGCTATCATTGACGCAGACCAACGGGTTGCTGATGTGATCAAATCACTAGCAAAGAATTAAACAGGAACAAAAGTGATGAGTAAACTGGATAACCAGCAATTAGCAAAGATTCGAACTATGGTGCCCGAGATGCGCCGAGTCGAACGGATCCACTTTGTTGGTATTGGTGGTGCTGGCATGAGCGGCATCGCAGAAGTATTAGTTAATGAAGGTTATCGTATTAGTGGGTCGGATATTGCACCTAATGCGGTTACTAATCGTTTGACAGCCAAAGGGGCTGAGATCTTTTTTGGTCATGCGGCTGAAAATGTTGAAGGCGCAAGTGTGGTCGTGGCATCAACGGCTATCAGCAAGCAAAACCCTGAATTATTAGCGGCAACAGAATTACGTATTCCAGTGGTACGTCGTGCTGAAATGTTGGCAGAGCTCATGCGTTACCGTCATGGTATTGCGATTGCAGGAACCCATGGCAAAACCACCACCACAGCACTTGCGACGCAAATCTATTCTGAAGCAGGGCTTGATCCAACATTTGTTAATGGTGGCTTAGTTAAAAGTGCAGGCACCAATGCTCGTTTAGGCTGTAGCCGTTATTTAATTGCTGAAGCAGATGAAAGCGATGCCTCGTTTTTACACTTACAGCCAATGGTGTGTGTAGTCACTAACATTGAAGCTGACCATATGGATACTTATGGTGGCGATTTTGAAGTGCTAAAACAGACCTTCATTGATTTTATCCATAACCTACCATTTTATGGCTTAGCGGTGATGTGTATTGATGATCCTGTGGTACGTGAATTGTTGCCACGCGTCGGTCGTCCAATGCTGACTTACGGTTTTGCTGAAGATGCTGATGTACGCCTAGTCAATTACACTCAAACCGGTCAGCAAGGTCACTTTACGGTATTACGTAATGATAAGCCGGCGCTGAACATTACCCTTAATATTCCTGGCAAACACAACGCATTAAATGCAACCGCGGCGATTGCTGTTGCGACCGAAGAAGGTGTTAGTGATGATGCCATTATGCGGGCTTTAGTTGAGTTTGAAGGTACTGGTCGTCGTTTTGATCATTTGGGTGAGTTTGAAACCGGTAACGGTAACGTGATGCTGGTTGATGATTACGGTCACCACCCAAGCGAAGTTGATGTAACGATTCAGGCAGCACGTGCTGGCTGGCCTGATAAACGCTTAGTGATGGTATTTCAACCACACCGTTACAGTCGTACTCGCGATTTATATGATGATTTTGCCAATGTACTTGAACAAGTCGATGTATTGGTGATGCTGGATGTTTATGCTGCTGGTGAAACACCGATTGCAGGTGCTGACGGCCGTTCGCTATGTCGCACGATTCGTTCTCGCGCCAAAATAGATCCTATCTTTGTGCCACAAGCAGAGAATTTGCCTGCAATTCTAGCCAATATTATCCAAAATGATGATTTAGTTCTGACACAAGGTGCAGGTGATGTTGGCAAAATAGCTCGCCAGTTAGCAGAGTTGCAGTTAAATGTCGTCGCTATGCGTAATGATACTTAGAAGGCATTTATTGCTACCAATGGTATCGTAAATACAGATCACTGGCTGAAAATTGGATATTCCATCGCCAGTGATTGCTATTTTTTGCGATTTCTCGATAAATAGACAAATTTATTGTCAGGTTATGCTCGGAAAACGCCTAATGAGTGTTGGAGTGGGTCGAGTTGCTCGGTATAATCGTTTAACTTTGCTCGTTATACCTGACTGAGCGCACCATCGTAAAATACTTTTATGGAATGGTTTGGCTGAAATGGTAAGGTAAATAGACACGCGATGACTGAAGAAGTCGTAAATAAAGAGCATATATCATCCTCTCCTCGTGGTTTAAAACGCTGGGGAGGATTGGCATTTTTTCTCTTTGTCATAGGTTTTACGGTTTGGCTTGTCAGTGCTACCAAAGACTGGATGACGGATGCAAACCGATTACCCTTGTCAAATTTAGTGATTCAGGGGCAGTTGCATTATCTGACTAAAGATGATGTTAGACAGTCAATATTACATTTAAATCATCTGGGTACTTTTATGACCCAAGATGTAAATAGTATTCAAGCATCGGTAGATACTCTACCTTGGGTTGCTCAAGCTGCTGTACGTAAACAATGGCCGAATACTATTAAAGTCTTTTTGGTTGAAAACCAACCTGTCGCCGAGTGGAATGGTACTTATTTAGTTAATCGTTCTGGTAACGTTTTTAAGGCGCCGGCATTACAAGTGGCAGGATTAGGGTTAACCAATCTGATTGGTCCTGAAGATAGTAGTCAAAAGGTTTTAGCTGGATTGCGTGAAATGCGTCCAGTGCTGAAAAAAGCGGGTTTTGGAATTGCATCATTAGCCTTTAATGAACGTGGTTCTTGGCGCGTGGTATTAAAAAACGGAATTATACTTGAGTTAGGGCATGAAGCTCGAATGCAACGTATAAAGCGTTTTATCGAGATTTATCCTGAGTTATTGAAGCAGGATAAGCCGATTAATTATGTAGATTTGCGTTATGATACTGGCGCTGCTGTGGGTTGGAAAACAAAACCGGAGTATGAAAACCATGCGCCGGCTAAAAAATAAGAGCGTGCACTGATGACTAAGGCTGCAGATAAAAAACTCATAGTTGGTCTTGATATCGGCACTTCCAAAGTTTGTGCTTTGGTAGGGGAAGTCCTTCCCGATGGCAATGTTAATGTTATCGGTGTAGGTAGCAGCCCGTCACGCGGAATGGATAAAGGTGGGGTTAATGACCTTGAGTCAGTAGTAAAGTCAGTTCAGCGTGCTGTTGATCAGGCTGAACTTATGGCTGACTGCCAAATTGGTTCCGTGTGTTTGTCGCTATCAGGTAAACATATTAGTTGCCAAACAGAAAAAGGCATGGTGCCTATTTCTGATAAAGAAGTAACTCAAGATGACGTCGATAATGTTATTCATACGGCGAAATCAGTAAAAATAAGCGATGAGCAACGTACGTTGCATGTGATTCCACAAGAATTTGCGATTGATTACCAAGAAGGGATTAAAAACCCAGTTGGTTTATCTGGTGTTCGTATGGAAGCAAGTGTTCACTTGATCACTTGCCATAACGACATGGCGCGCAACATCGTTAAAGCAGTAGAGCGTTGTGGTTTGACCGTTGATCATCTGATTTACTCAGGATTAGCAGCAAGCCAAGCTGTACTGACCCCAGATGAGCGAGAGCTCGGCGTATGCGTGGTCGATATTGGCGGCGGTACAATGGATCTTGCTATTTGGTCTGGTGGTGCATTACGTCATGCGGAAGTGATTCCTTATGCGGGTAATGTAGTTACTAGTGATATTGCTTATGCGTTTGGTACACCGCCGGGTGACGCTGAAGAAATTAAAGTGAAATACGGTTGTGCACTGAGTGAGTTGGTGAGCAAAGATGCTAAAGTGGACGTACCTAGTGTAGGTGGCCGTCCATCGCGGAGCTTGCAAAGTCAAACACTCGCAGAAGTGATCGAGCCTCGATATAGTGAATTGCTAGGGTTAGTAAATCAAAAATTACTAACCGTACAAGATCAATTGCGAGAGGCTGGTGTTAAACACCACCTAGCAGCGGGCATCGTCCTTACCGGGGGCGCTGCACAAATGGAAGGTTTAACTGAATGTGCTGAGCGCGTTTTCCGCAATCAAGTACGTATAGGACAGCCTCTTGAGCTAAGTGGATTGACTGACTATGTTCAGGCTCCACCTTATGCTACCGCAGTAGGATTACTGCACTACGGAAAGGATAGTCAATCATTTGATGAAAATGCTCTTGAGCCGAAACGCTCGGTAACAGGAATATTTTCACGAATCAGTGGTTGGTTCGAAAAGAATTTTTAAACCTGATGCGAACAGGATAACGGAGAGAACAAATGTTTGAACCGATGATGGAAATGTCTGATGAAGCTGTAATTAAGGTCATTGGCGTTGGCGGCGGCGGCGGTAATGCTGTCGATCACATGGTACGTGAGTCTATTGAAGGCGTGCAGTTCATTAGTGTTAACACTGATGCACAAGCTCTTCGTAAAACAAGCGTAAGTACTGTTATTCAAATCGGTGGTGATATCACTAAAGGTTTGGGTGCTGGTGCTAACCCACAAGTGGGTCGTGATTCAGCGTTAGAAGATCGTGAAGCAATCAAGAAAGAGCTTGAAGGCTCTGACATGATCTTCATTGCAGCGGGCATGGGTGGTGGTACCGGTACTGGTGCTGCGCCAATCATTGCTGAAGTGGCTAAAGAGCTTGGTATTCTTACTGTTGCTGTTGTGACTAAACCATTTAGCTTCGAAGGTAAGAAGCGTATGGCATTTGCAGAGCAAGGTATTGATGAGCTTTCTAAGCATGTTGACTCATTAATCACTATTCCTAACGAAAAGCTACTTAAAGTACTTGGTCGTGGTATCACATTACTTGATGCCTTTGCGAAAGCAAACGACGTACTTAAGAATGCGGTTCAAGGTATTGCCGAGCTAATTACTCGCCCAGGCATGATCAACGTCGACTTTGCGGACGTACGTACCGTGATGTCGGAAATGGGTCATGCAATGATGGGTAGTGGTGTTGCTGCTGGTGACGACCGTGCAGAAGAAGCTGCTGAAATGGCAATTTCTAGCCCACTACTAGAAGATATTGATCTAGCGGGCGCACGTGGTGTACTTGTTAACATCACTGCCGGTATGGATATGCGTCTAGACGAGTTTGAAACTGTGGGTAACACAGTTAAAGCATTCGCGTCTGATAACGCAACAGTGGTTATTGGTACTTCACTTGACCCTGATATGACTGATGAACTACGTGTAACCGTAGTAGCAACAGGTATTGGTAAAGAGTGCAAGCCTGATATCACACTAGTAACGTCATCTAAGCCAGCGCCAGTTGTTGCACAGGAACAACCTGCTGCAGTTGCTGAAGAGAAGCCTGCTGAAACTCAGCAAGCTAAATCTCAAGGTGCTGATCATGACTACCTAGATATTCCAGCATTCTTGCGTAAGCAAGCGGACTAAAATAGCCATCATATTGATTGTGGTACTAATTTTAGTTAAGTGAGCCATGCATCTTTTGTTTCACCGCAAAAGGTGCATTGTTTCACCACAGTGAATTATTTTGGATATTTTTTGGGTTATGGTATGATAAGTATTCGATTCGCCACTTTGGCGTTGCGAATAGTTTCTATTCACCTAATTAGTTTGCAAACAAAAGTTTGTTTAACCGTTGAGATATAAAGCAGATGATCAGACAACGTACACTTAAAAGCATTGTGCAGACGACTGGTGTGGGCCTCCACTCTGGACGTAAAGTGACGCTTATTCTGCGTCCTGCAGCCGCAAATACTGGCGTGATTTATCGCCGTACTGACCTTAATCCACCTGTGGATTTTCCTGCGAACGCAGACTCAGTGCGCGATACCATGTTATGTACTGCTCTTGTTAATGAGCAAGGCGTGCGCATTTCAACTGTTGAGCACTTGAATGCTGCACTAGCCGGTATGGGTATCGATAACGTAATTATCGAAGTTGATGCGCCCGAAATTCCAATTATGGATGGTAGCGCAAGCCCATTTATTTACCTGCTTCAATCAGCAGGTATTGATACGCTAAATGCGCCGAAGCGTTTTTTACGTATTAAAAAGCCTGTTCGCATTGAAGATGGCGACAAGTGGGCGGAACTCGTGCCTTTTAACGGTTTCCGTCTGGATTTTGCTATCGACTTTAACCACCCTGCGATTGATTCAGATCAGCAGCGTCTAGTGTTAGATTTTTCAAGCCAGTCTTTTGTTAAGAAGATTAGCCGTGCGCGTACTTTCGGTTTCATGCGTGATATCGAATACCTTCAGTCACAAAATTTGTGTCTTGGTGGTAGCTTTGATAACGCGATTGTATTGGACGACTACCGTATCCTGAACGATGATGGTTTGCGTTTTGACAATGAACTTGTTACTCACAAAGTATTGGATGCCATTGGCGACCTTTACATGTGTGGTCATAATATCATTGGTGAGATGCGTGCTTATAAATCAGGTCATGCGCTTAACAACCAACTACTGCGTGCAGTATTGGCTGACCAAGAAGCCTATGAGTGGTCAACCTTTGAAGATGAGCGTGAAGTGCCAGTCACTTTTGCGCAACCGGGTATGGTATTGGCGTAAATCACGCAATAGCCTTGTATTAAAAAACGCCGAGCATTTATGTTCGGCGTTTTTGTATCTGTTGGTTGTGATTAGCTGGTTTTCTTTTTCGCCAACTTTGCTAAGCGCTCTAAACAAGCTTTGACTTTATCAGGTGCATTGGCTGCGGTGGCTAACAAGTGCTGAGCAGCAACATCGCTGATCGGTTTTTGAATAATATCAGGAATTTTATCTTGCTTACGAATCGCAACTGCTGCCAGTGCTGGGTTTACCTTGACCTCAATATCACGCAATTTAGGCAATAACTTCTCGCGTAATTTGATCATTAATTGGTAGCGTTCATAATTAAGTCGCATCGACCATGCCGCTGAGGCGGTTTCAATGATCAGTACCCCTTGACGATAATTACTGACACGACAGTGTTCAGCACAATTTAAATGCGTTTTGACTGCAGTATCAAGTTGGCTTAATGCCGCTGCGCGTTGTTGAATTGACGTTAGACCATCACTGTCGAGCAGATGAGCTGGGGTTTGTGGGCGATGATCTCTCATGATTTTAGTTCCTGAATATTCAACAGCATAAAAATGTTACTTTTGCGAATATGATCTTAATTTTTGATAGATAAACGCCATTGCTGTGGCTTTTATCATAGGCGATGACATTAATATGACTTATCATATCAGACATATAGGTTAATATATGTTGAGTGATATGTCTGCCAAGCGACAGTGACCATGGTTTTTTTTGTGCTGCAATAGCAATAAAGACCATGAGTTTAGCATTGAGTAAGGTGCTTTTTGTTAGGATAGTAATGTTAGCCCTTGAAAAGCGATGAGCACGACACAATATCAGTATTACATGTTTCAGGATTAACCTCTTAGTCACCGTTGTGACGATTCCAGTGGGATAAGGATGGCTTAGGTCCCCCGAGGAATGAAACCCGAATTAAGCGATTCAGCAATAGAAACGCTGATATAACAAAGAGAAAACGGCATCACCATGTTATCAAAACTACTCACTAAAGTTATCGGTAGCCGTAACGACCGCACTCTGCGTCGTATGCGCAAAATTGTTGATCAAATCAATAAGCTAGAACCTCAGTTTGAAAGCCTACAAGATCATGAGCTGCAAGCAAAAACAGCTGAATTTCGTGAGCGTTTAGATCAAGGCGAAACGCTAGATCAACTACTACCAGAAGCCTTCGCGACTGTTCGTGAAGCATCAAAACGTGTTTATGGCATGCGTCACTTTGACGTGCAGCTACTTGGCGGTATGGTTTTAAACGACTGTAAAATTGCTGAGATGCGTACCGGTGAGGGTAAAACTCTTACAGCAACATTGCCTTCATACCTTAATGCTTTGACCGGTAAAGGTGTTCACATTGTTACCGTGAACGACTACCTTGCAGCGCGTGATGCCGAAACAAACCGTGAGTTATTTGAATTCCTCGGTATGACCGTGGGTGTTAACGTACCGAATATGTCACCGCCAGCCAAGAAAGAAGCTTACGCGGCAGATATTCTTTACGGTACCAATAACGAATTTGGTTTTGACTACCTGCGTGACAACATGGCGTTCCGTCCAGAAGATCGCGTTCAGCGTGAGCGTTTCTTTGCGGTAGTCGATGAAGTTGACTCGATTTTAATCGATGAAGCGCGTACACCGTTGATTATCTCTGGCCCGGCCGAAGATAGCTCAGAAATGTACATCAAAGTGAACAAGCTGATCCCGCTATTGGTGCGTCAAGATAAAGAAGATAGCGCCGATTACCGTGGTGAAGGTCACTACACCGTTGATGAAAAATCTAAGCAAGCGCACTTTACTGAAACAGGTCAAGAATTCATTGAAGAGTTGTTGATCAAAAATGACATTATGGCTGAGAACGATACTCTTTATTCTCCGGCTAATATCAGTTTATTACACCACGTTAATGCCGGTTTACGTGCTCACGTGTTGTTTGAAAAAGACGTCGATTATATCGTGCAAGATGATGAGGTTATCATTGTCGATGAGCACACTGGTCGTACTATGCCAGGTCGTCGTTGGTCTGAAGGTCTTCACCAAGCTGTCGAAGCGAAGGAAGGCGTTAAGATTCAAAATGAAAACCAAACCTTGGCTTCAATTACTTTCCAGAACTACTTCCGTTTATACGAGAAGTTATCGGGTATGACAGGTACAGCTGATACCGAAGCGTTTGAATTCCAATCTATTTACAACCTTGATACGGTAGTACTTCCAACTAACCGTCCAATGGCGCGTATCGATAACGGTGATTTAGTTTACATGACTGAAGCGGAGAAATTCGCAGCGATCAGTGAAGATATTACCGAGCGTGTTAAGAATGGTCAGCCATGTCTAGTCGGTACAGTGTCGATTGAAAAATCAGAGATGCTATCAAACGCACTTAAAAAAGCCGGTATCAAGCACAACGTACTAAACGCGAAGTTCCACGAAAAAGAAGCTGACATTATCGCTGAAGCGGGTGCGCCAGGTGCGGTAACTATCGCCACCAACATGGCCGGTCGTGGTACCGATATTATGTTGGGCGGCTCATGGAAAACCGATGTTGAAAAATTGACTAATCCAACTGAAGAGCAAATCGCGAAGATCCGTGCTGATTGGCAACTTAAGCACGATGCGGTACTTGCATCGGGTGGTTTGCACATTCTTGGTACTGAGCGTCATGAATCTCGTCGTATCGATAATCAGCTACGTGGTCGTGCTGGTCGTCAAGGTGATGCTGGTTCTTCACGCTTCTATCTTTCAATGGAAGATGGCCTAATGCGTATCTTCGCCTCTGATCGTGTTTCTGGCATGATGAAGAAGCTGGGAATGGAAGAAGGCGAAGCGATTGAACACCCATGGGTATCAAAAGCTATCGAAAACGCACAACGTAAAGTTGAAGGGCGTAACTTTGATATTCGTAAGCAATTGCTTGAGTTTGATGATGTTGCCAACGACCAGCGTCAGGTAGTGTATGAACTACGTGATGAGCTAATGAATGCTAACGATATCAGTGAAATGATTGAGCACAACCGTGAAGACGTGTTGAACGCAATTATTGATAACTATATTCCACAGCAATCGCTAGAAGAAATGTGGGATATCGAAGGTCTAGAAACGCGTCTGAAAGAAGACTTTGACTTAGAACTACCAATTCAACATTGGTTAGATACTGAAGATAAGCTTTACGAAGAAGCGTTACGTGAACGTATTATCGAAAAAGCATTTGAGCTTTACCGTGAAAAAGAAGCGGTTGTTGGTGCTGAAGTACTGCGCAACTTTGAAAAAACGGTCATGCTACAAAACCTTGATACGTTATGGAAAGAGCACCTAGCGGCGATGGATCACCTGCGTCAAGGTATTCACCTGCGTGGTTATGCTCAGAAGAACCCTAAGCAAGAGTACAAGCGCGAGTCGTTTGAACTGTTTGAAGAGATGTTAGATAACTTAAAGAGTGATGTTATTGCGATCCTAAGTAAGGTGCGCGTACAACAGCAGGAAGAAGTTGATCGTATGGAAGAAGAACGTCGTCAAATGGCAGAAATGCTAGCCCGACGTCAACAGTTCCAACATCAGGATGCTGACAATCAAATTGTCGATGAAGCACCTCAAACAGAAGACGACAGCCATCAAGGTACTTATGAGCGTGAAGAGCGCAAAGTAGGTCGTAATGAGCCTTGTCCATGTGGTTCAGGTAAGAAATACAAGCAGTGTCACGGTAAGATCGACTAAGATCGCTGTTAAGCTGTAATAAAAAAGGTCGCTCTGAGCGATAATGCCGTTCACTTAAGGATATTTTGTTTGTTTTATGTACAAAACAGAATATCCCAGATAGCAAAGAATCCAGCTATAGCTAGGTTCTTTAATTATCAAAAGCCTTTATCCATAAGGATTTCGGGCTTAAGTGAACAGCATTAGCTCTGAGCGACCTTTTTTTATTCCCCATATACCTCAATTATCTTGGCTAATACCGCCGCATTTGCCTCAGGAAATGGGTATTGGTGAAGATCGTTAATTGCAACCCACAGTCCCGCTTGACCTTCATTGCCGCGAGCTTCACCACTGAATTTGGTGATCGCAAAGAAATCAAACTTTAACGCTTTATCTGAATAATCATGATTAAGGCTAATCAACGGGGTTAGCGCAGTGACTTCAATGCCCACTTCTTCGTGTAGCTCTCGAATAACAGCTTGCTGTGCCGTTTCATGGGTTTCAACTTTACCGCCGGCAAATTCCCATAATCCACCTTGATGGGCATTGGCATTACGGCGAGTAATAAAGATGTGATCTTGGGCGGGGTTTAAAATGATCCCGGCCGCGATCCAAAGCCGTTTTTTGAGCATAGCTGGTTGGGTCATAAGCTCGTCCTTAGATAAATCGAAGACTAAAATAATGGTATTAAAAAAGGGCGAGCTAATGTGAACATTGACTCGCCCTTAAGCAGTAATAGCGTGTTAAATCGATGCTGAAGAGTTAATAGTTATCTTCCGACCAACCATCGCCATCAGACATATCGGGTGCGCCTGCAATGGATTTTTCCTCATCCGCCCACTCACCAAGATCAATCAATTGGCAGCGCTTACAGCAGAAAGGACGGTAAGGGCTTTGTTCGCCCCAGACCACATCAGTTTTACAGGTTGGGCATTTCACCACAGTCGGTTGAGATTGCGACATAGTCACCTCAGCAAATAGCTAATTTAAAGTCGATATTGGTTGCCACTGTCGATCCGTCTTCATAAGGCGAAAAGCGAATTGAGAAATGGCTACGGTGGCCTGATACCACAGGATAAACGCCATAGCTTGCATCGATTTCAATACGAAGTAAACACGATAAGCTGGCATCATTTTGGAAAAAACCATTATGTGCTACTTGCGGCTGGTATTGTGCCGATTGACGCACTAAATGCAGCCACAGGGTTAATGCTTGATCGACTTCAGCTAATTGATCTAGCCATGCTTGCAAGGTTTGCTGACGTTCTTCTAGCGGTAATTGGCGCCAGTAATGCAATGCCGGTAGATCAAAACTACAGGTGCCACCAGGAATAGAAAAACGTTGGCGAATCGAGCTTAGAAAACGGTCTTCACGCAGGCTTTGGCCTAGGCGTGGTGCAGCTAATAGATTTTTCTGAGCATGGCTCATGCTATCAAGTAATGATTGGATCGCAGTGGGATCAACACCGTCATAATCTAACCATGCTTTTAATTTAGTACTTTGCTTATCAAGCGCTTTAGCAAGATCGGTCTTAACTGGGATCTGCTCAATAAGTTCAAGCAGATCAAATAAGGCATTAAAGAAAATCGTATATTGCCATGGGTCGCTAAGTTCGCTGCTGTGATGTAATTGTTTAAGTAAGTGTTCAAGGCGCAGGTAAAGGCGCACCTTTTCATTCAGTGGGTGTTCATAGCGGTGTATTTGCATAACGGAAACCAGTGGAAGCCAAAAAAGAATAATGAATGCACGCTGAGCGTTATTTCGCGGCTTGTGCCAGAGCGAGATAACGCTGATGTAGCTGAGCGACTTGCATCAACAGTGCCTGATTATCACCGTTATTACAAATGATATCATCGGCAGCATCGAGGCGTTGTTGACGTGTTGCTTGCGCTGAGAGAATATTTTTTATTTGCTCTAGCGATACATTATCACGTTGTTGGGTACGCATTATCTGTGTTTGTTGGTCAACGTCAACCACCAGTAACCGATCAGTGAGGGTTTGAAGGTTATTTTCTACCATTAACGGCACGATCAGCAGGCAATACGGCGAGGTAGCGCGATCGATATCGGCTAACATTTTGGCTCTAATCAGTGGGTGTAACAGTTGATTGAGCCAGTTTTTAAGTTGCGGATCACTAAATATTGCTGCTCTTAATTGGCTGCGATCGAGATTACCGTCTGCCAGCAGTATACTTGCGCCGAATTTTTCAACGATGCGCGCTAAGCCGACACTGCCGAGCGCCACGACCTCACGAGCAATGATATCGGCATCGATCAAATCAATGCCATACTCGCCAAATAAATTCGCCACTGTGGTTTTACCACTGCCAATACCACCCGTTAAACCGATCACTACCGCCATTAATTAAAATCCTAAATATGAGCTAACATACCAATGTAAAATTGGTTGGCCCCATAGAATAGCAATCCAGCCAGCGACGGCAAGGTATGGTCCAAAAGAGAATGGCGTTTGTTGATCTTCGCCTTTGGTTCGCAGCATGATAATGCCACAGATTGCGCCGACAAATGAAGACAGCAATACCACAAACGGTAATAACGACCAGCCAACCCAAGCGCCAATGGCGGCTAACAGTTTAAAATCACCATAGCCCATGCCGTCTTTTTTAGTCAGCAGCTTAAACGCCCAAAATACCGACCACAGTGATAAGTAACCCGCCATCGCACCAATAACGGCATCGGTTAATGTCAGTGGACTGATACCGATGACAGCCAATAAAATTCCTGCCCACATTAATGGCAGTGTGATTTGATCCGGCAACAGCATTTTGTCGATATCAATAAAGGTCAGTGCGATCAGGGCAAAACTGCAACCAAGGACAGCAACAGCCCACCATGTTGGCGGTAATACTAACGCGACAGTTAAGCTAATGATGGCGGTCAGTAATTCAATCGCAGGGTAGCGTTTACTGATCGGCGCATGGCATTGGCGGCATTGGCCTTTTAATACTAGCCAGCTAAGCAGCGGAATATTTTCCAGTGCAGAAATAGCATGATTACAATGCGGGCAACGCGAACGTGGCACACTTAAATTAAACGGCGTAGTAGCATCATCGGCTTGAGCATTATCCAGTTCTGAAAAGCAATCTTGGCATTCTTGACGCCATTGTCGCTCCATCATAATCGGCAGTCGATAAATGACCACATTCAGAAAACTACCAATCAATAACCCCAAAATGGTGGCAAACAGCGGATATAGCCACGGGTAATAACTCAATACAGCCATGCAGTGCTCTCTAAAAAAAGTCGTCGGTTAACCTTAGCGTGATGGTTATTGATTGAGTTGTGATCACCCTATAACGCTCATTAGCGTAAAGATAGGCATGTACATCGCGACTAATAAACCACCGATAATGGTACCAAGAATGATAATAATAAATGGCTCAAGAATTTGACCGAGATTATCGACGGTATTATCGACATCATCTTCATACAATTGCGCCATTTTATTGAGCATATCATCAAGTGAGCCAGATTCTTCACCTATCATCACCATTTGTAACATTAATTCTGGAAAAACATCTGCTTGGCGTAAGGCTAAGTACAATGGCATTCCCGCTGCGGTGCTGTTATAGACTTCATCAATCGCTTGTTCGATATAAAGGTTATTACTGGTTTTAGCCGCCGATTGAATGCCGGTTAATAATGGAATACCAGCATTAAAAGTGGTCGCAAGAGTACGAGCAAAGCGCGAGATAGTGGCTTTGAGTAATACATCGCCGACGATGGGTAATTTAAGGCTGAGTTTATCGGCGCGATAATGAAAGCGATAGTAATGCTTATAGCAATAGCGATACAGCAAGATGAAAACCACAATCCCAATCCCCAGATAAGTACCGTAGTTGACTAGAAAATCAGAGGCTTTCATTACTTGGCGAGTAAACCACGGCAGCTCAGCGCCAAAGCCACTAAAAATAGCCGCAAATTGCGGGATCACAAATACCAGCATTAGCACCGTCACCAAGATGGCGGTGATCGATACCATTGATGGGTAGATCATCGCTTTAATGATCTTTTTACGCATCGCTTCAGCTTTTTCACGGTAGACCGCAATTCGCGCGAACACTTGGCCTAAATGACCAGTTTGCTCGCCAGTATCGACCAAGTCGCAATAAAATTTATCAAACAGCGGTGAGCTTGAACGCATTGCTTTTGACAGTGACGATCCAGCTTCAACTTGAGTGGTAACTTGATTTAGCGTGGCGCGCATTTCGGCTTTATGATGACTGTTAGCCATTAAAGTTAATGCTTGTACCACGGGCACGCCAGATTCCACCATGGTTGATAACTGCCGAGTGACCATGGTGACATCTTCAGGCTTCATTTGATTACGCAGGCGGCTTAACGTGCCGGGGGTGGTGCGTTTGATCTTTTTAACATTGATCATCTGCTCGGTAAGTTGATGCCGTATTTCTTGTTCTTGAAAGCCCATGGTGACGCCAGATACTTTACGTCCGGCTTGATTGACGCCACGCCATTGGTAGTAACGAATTTTAGTGGCTGCAACCATAATAAATTCTCTTTAGTTAGCAAGGAAAGCGAAATACGTCTGGCTTGAATATGATAGCGAGCTCTGTTGACGCGATTAAAGTTGTAGCACCCGTTGCAGTTCGGTCAGGCTAGTAATGCCAGCAACCAGTTTATCGATGCCTGATTCTCGTAGCCGTTGCATGCCTTGGCTGGCGGCAATATCTTCAAGTTGTAAGCTGGTGGCGTTTTGCATTAATGCTTCGGCGATCTCACGGCTAAATTGCATAACTTCATAGATACCGACCCGCCCGACATAGCCTTTGTTGCAATCATCACAGCCTTCTTTATGGGCCTGATAGACGCTGGTATTTAGTGGCAGCTGTAGCCGCTCACAGGTGAGATCATCTAATGGGTGTGGTTGCTTACAGTGGCTACATAACCGCCGCGCTAGCCGTTGAGCAATGATCAAACTTAATGATGAGGCGAGGTTAAAATCTTCGACTCCCATATTGGTTAAACGGGTAATGGTTTCAGCGGCGGAGTTGGTGTGCAGGGTTGATAACACCAAGTGGCCAGTTTGGGCGGCTTTCACTGCAATTTCAGCGGTTTCAAGGTCGCGAATCTCGCCGACCATTACTACATCGGGATCTTGGCGCAGAAATGATCGCAGTGCTTCGGCAAATCCGAGTCCAGCTTGATTATTGATCTGAACTTGGTTGATGCCTTGCAAGTTGATCTCAACCGGATCTTCGGCGGTGGAAATATTACGCTCATCGGTATTTAAAATACTGAGTCCGGTATATAGCGATACTGTTTTACCGCTTCCCGTGGGGCCCGTCATGAGAATCATCCCTTGCGGGCGCTGGAGTGCGTTTAAATACGCCTGCTTTTGCGCATCGCTGTAACCTAAAATATCAATATTTAAGCTGGCGCTGGAGCTGTCTAAAATTCGCAGCACCACTTTTTCACCCCACAAGGTCGGTAGGGTTGAAACCCGCAGATCAATTGCCAGTGCGTCAGATAACTTAAGCTTGATCCGTCCATCTTGCGGTTGACGACGCTCGGCAATATTGAGCTTTGACATCACCTTTAAACGGGTTGATAACCGCCGCGAAAGGGTCGCAGGTGGCGTGGCATGCTGATGTAAAATACCGTCACAGCGAAATCGAATGCGATAGCTGGTTTCATAGGGTTCAAAGTGAATATCTGACGCTTTACGACGCAAAGCATCCATTAACACTTGGTTGATATAGCGAGTAACTGGAGCGCTGTCTTGGCTTAAATCGGTGGCCTCATCAACTTCAAGTTCATTGATATCAATGAGGTTACCAAGATCTTCATCGCTGATTTGACGGCTGCTGCCAACATCACCAATGTCACTGCCATAAACCCGTCGAATCGCGGATTCTAGTTGTTTGTTTTCTAATAATAACGGTTCAACGTTCTTACCAATGGCGAAGCGAAACTCATCTTGAGCATCGACATTGGTAGGATCGCTCAGGCCAACAAAAAGGGTACTGTTGTCTTGTGCCAGTGGCAGGATACGATGGCGTAATACCAGCTCACGTTGGTAGACACTTTGGCAGCAACCTTGAAAGTCATAGTGGTGGACATCAACCCGATCAAGATTGAACAGGTGTGACAACGAACGCGCCAGTTCATCATCTTCCATTATCCCCAAACGGGTAATGGCGGTCGGGACATTGATCCCTTCCGCCTGTACCGACTCGACGATTTGTTGTTCCTGTTCGCGGCTGATTAGCTCTGCTTGGAACAGGATCGAGGCGAGGTTGGTTTGCATTAGTTTGTTATTGAGCTATTTTCATCGCAGCCTGTAATCTTCAAGCCACTATTTTGAACGCATGTCCATTCATCGTTTTTTCTTAGTAGCTGTACTTTGGTGTTTTTAGCCGATCCTTCTAAAATTTCTGCGGTTATTTTGTTTCCATCTGTATTTATAGCTGCAGATGTGGCGGTTATTTTTCCTATACCAAAAGCTGCTGAAACAGCCGGGAAATTACCGACATTAGCGATATTGTCTTCAATATTTGTTTTATAAGCTGATACAGAAGCGAGCGCTGTACCAACAGCTGCTTTTTTTACATATTGTTGATATTGAGGTACTGCAATTGCTGAGAGTACGCCAATTACTGCAACAACGATCATTAATTCAATAAGTGTAAATCCGTTTTGCTTTTTCATTATTATTCCTTAACATCCAGTTAAACTAACACTTGCACTTAAGGAATGGCTACATGTCCATTTCCCAGCAGAGTCTCTAGCTAAAGTAACTTTTGCTCCATTAGCTGAACCTTCATTTATCGTGGCAATTATCTTTCCTGCTGATGAAGCTTCTTGATTAAATTCAATTGTTCCAATCCCAAAAGTAGCATTCGCAGCAGAGGTAAAATCACCACTACTGGCAATTGTATCTTCGACATCTGTTTTATAGGCTGAGACTGAAGCTAGTGCAGTACCAATGGCTGCTTTTTTTACGTATTCTTGATATTTAGGAACAGCAATTGCTGATAACACACCGATTACTGCTACTACGATCATCAATTCAATGAGCGTAAAGCCTTGTTGCTTTTTCATTTTCCATTCCTTGAAAGTGTAATTCGCACTGTGCGAATCAAAAGGGATAGTGCAATAGCTATAGCATAGGTGGCTTAAGGTATTGATTGAATAAGGGCTGAAAAATTGCTGGGTGCGGTTTGAACTTTTTATTGAGTTGTTGCATAAATTGCAAAATAGCGCGGGAGTTAAGGCGCAAAAGTATTAGGGGTGAGTAGCGAGATAAATAGTTGCGAGATTAGAGGGGTGAGGGACTGCAGGGGCGAGTAGCAAGTGACGAGATCAAGAGTTACGAGATAAAAACAGCTCTTCCTCGAAAACTAGTAACCTCGCCCCTCGAAACCTATGTTCTAGATGAACCTCATCGACAAATCCATTGCTCGCACATGTTTAGTTAGCGCGCCGACGGAAATATAATCGACCCCAGTTAACGCGCACTGGCGAATATTAGCGAGGGTAATATCACCTGAGTTTTCCAGTGCCGCACGGCCAGCGTTAATCTTTACCGCTTCACGCATCATCTCGAGGCTGAAATTATCCAGCATAATAATATTGGCGCCGGCGGCAATCGCCTGTTCTAACTCTGCGAGCGATTCGGTTTCTATTTCAACTGGTTTACCAGGGTTTAATTGCTTAGCGGTGGCAATCGCTTTTTCAATGCCGCCACAAGCCATAATGTGATTTTCTTTGATCAAATAGGCATCAAACACCCCAATGCGATGGTTAAAACCACCACCACAACTGACCGCATATTTAAGTGCACTGCGCAGCCCCGGAATGGTTTTGCGAGTGTCTAATAGGCGAGTGTTAGTGCCTTGCAATTGGTTAACATATTCGGCGGTAAGGGTCGCACAGCCTGATAAGGTTTGAATAAAATTCATTGCGTTACGCTCACCGGTCAGCAAAACCCGTGATGGGCCACTTAGGCTACATAACACTTGATTGGGTTTGACCACCTCGCCATCGCTAACATGCCACTCAATCACCACTTCACCGCCCAATTGAGCAAACACTTCATCAGCCCACAGTTGACCACAAAAAACGCCATATTCACGAGTGATAATAGTGGCAGTGCTGTAACTATCCGCGGCAATTAAATTGGCAGTAATATCGCGGCTAGCATCAATCTCGCCACCTAAATCTTCACGCAGGGTATCAGCCACAGCGCGGGTGATTTCTAGCGGTAATTGTTGCTTAAGGTAAGCGAGGCGGGCAGTGCTGTCGTGTCTGTTTTCCATAGCTGTCATGTCGTATCCATTGCATGAGTTTGCCGGTAAATAAATTACCGCGAGTGATAATTAAAGCATACAGGGAATAGATTCAGTTTTCGAGGGGCGAGGAAGAGCAGGACGCGTGTGGGATCTTTTTTTCCGTAACTATTTACAGGAGGGGAGTTTTAGTTTTTTCTACGATACTCAATACTTATTATTTACTTTGAGATTGATATGACTTTAACCATTAACAGCGACCATTGGCTTGATAACGTTAAACGTGTGCCATCGCCCTTTTGTGATGCGCGCCCTGATGATGAGGTTTCTTTGCTGGTGGTGCATAACATTAGCTTGCCACCGGGTGAATTTGGTGGGCCTTACATCGAACAACTATTTACCGGGCAACTTGATCCTAACGAACATGCTTATTTCGCATTAATTCATCAGTTTCGAGTCTCTGCTCACTGCCTGATCCGTCGTGATGGCAGTATTATTCAGTTCGTGCCGTTTAATGCGCGCGCATGGCATGCGGGTGTTTCTTGCTTTGAAGGACGGGATAAATGTAACGACTATTCAATCGGAATTGAGCTTGAAGGTTGTGATTATTTACCCTTCACCGATTGTCAGTATGAAACCCTAGCCACACTCACCCAGAAAATCATGCAGCACTATCCAGCGATCACTCGCCAGCGAGTAACCGGGCATGAATTTATTGCGCCAGGACGTAAAACCGATCCCGGATTGGTGTTTGATTGGCAATGCTATAAAAGTCAGCTTTAAGCGGTTATTTATTATTAACTACTAACTATATTGTTGATAAAAAGCGCAAATATCGCATTAGTCATAGTGGCATATAGGGTGCTTTTTGCGGCTAACTGTAGCTTTATTTGGTGGTGAATGTTGGTGTTAGTTGGTTTGAATGTGTATTTTTTGTTAAGCGATTCTGGTTCTATGATTTCAATCAAGTTGAATGTGGACTTTTGAGATTATTTCTGTAAACTTTCCACGTCAGCAAATTGGTAATACCAATTACCCGTATTGTTAGTTTTGTTATGAAGCAGATTGATTATAAGAAGCATTCATTATAATGACGTATAAACGCATTCGCCAACCTAAACTTTGTGACGCTATCGAACAAGAGCTGGAGTGTTTGATTGTCGAGGGAACATTATCGCCTGGGCAACAATTGCCGCCAGAGCGTGAATTGGCAAAACAATTTGATGTTTCTCGACCGTCGGTACGCGAGGCGATTCAACGCTTAGAAGCCAAACATTTACTGACGCGTCGTCAAGGTGGCGGCACCTTTGTTACTGATAATTTATGGAAAAGTTTTTCTGAGCCACTGCTGGATTTATTAGCAGCCCACCCAGAAACACAATTAGATTTAGTTGAAGCGCGCCATGCGCTAGAGGGATTAGCGGCATATTATGCGGCCCTGCGTGGTAATGATGATGATTTCAATCGTATTAAAGATTGTCATGTGCAAATTCAACAGGCTCAGCAGCAAGGCGATTTAGCTGCTGAAGCAACGGCAGTGATGCAATATCTTATTGCGGTCACAGAGTCGGCGCATAATGTGGTGTTACTGCACATTATTCGCAGTTTAGCGCCATTGTTAGAGCAAAACGTATTACAGAATTTTGAACACCTTAATCGTCGCCAAGAGGTGGTGGATAAGGTGAGTAAACATCGAGCCAATATTGTGCAGGCGATTGTTTCTAGGCAGCCTGAAAAGGCACGTGAAGCATCCCATGCACATTTGGCTTACATTGAGGAGACTTTGTTGGATTTATCGCGAGAAGATAGCAGACGTGAACGCTCTCTCCGTCGAATTCAACAACGCAAGGACGGGCTTGACTAGGGTTCTTTTTATTAGCCAAAGGCCTTTGCAAGTCGCGACATTGTTAGTTTAGTAGATTATAACGAAAGGATAGATCGCATGTCTGAAGTCATGAAGAGTGACGTGGATGCACTGGAAACTCAAGATTGGTTAGAAGCTCTTGAATCAGTAGTCCGTGAAGAAGGTGTTGAACGCGCCCAGTACTTACTAGAGCAAGTATTGGATAAAGCACGTTTAGATGGTGTTGATATGGCAACAGGCATCAACACTAATTACATTAATACGATCCCTGCAGAGCAGCAACCTGCTTACCCAGGTGATATTACGCTAGAGCGTCGTATCCGTTCTATCATCCGTTGGAACGCGATCATGATCGTATTGCGTGCATCGAAGAAAGATTTAGACCTAGGCGGCCACATGGCGTCTTACCAGTCTGCTTCAGCTTTCTACGAAGTATGTTTTAACCACTTCTTCCGCGCACCTAATGACGTTGATGGCGGCGATTTGGTTTATTACCAAGGTCACATCTCTCCTGGTATTTACTCGCGTGCATTCGTTGAAGGTCGTTTAACAGCTGAACAACTTGATAACTTCCGTCAAGAAGTTGATGGTAAAGGTATCCCTTCATACCCACACCCTAAGTTAATGCCTGAATTCTGGCAGTTCCCGACGGTATCTATGGGTCTAGGTCCTATCTCTGCGATCTACCAAGCGCGTTTCCTTAAATATTTAGATGGCCGTGGTCTTAAAGACACTTCAGCGCAACGTGTTTACGCGTTCCTAGGTGACGGTGAGATGGATGAGCCAGAATCACGTGGTGCGATTTCTTTCGCTGCGCGTGAGAAGCTAGATAACCTATGTTTCCTTATCAACTGTAACCTCCAGCGTCTAGATGGCCCGGTTATGGGTAACGGTAAGATCATTCAAGAGCTAGAAGGCCTATTTAAAGGTGCTGGCTGGAATGTGGTTAAAGTGATCTGGGGTAACAACTGGGATTCACTACTAGCAAAAGACACTACAGGTAAGTTACTTCAGTTAATGAACGAAACTATCGATGGTGACTACCAGACATTTAAATCTAAAGATGGTGCTTACGTACGTGAACACTTCTTTGGTAAGTACCCTGAGACTGCAGCACTGGTTGCTGACATGACTGATGAGCAAATCTTTGAACTGAAGCGTGGCGGTCACGATTCATCTAAGCTATTTGCAGCATTTACTAATGCGAAAGACACTCAAGGTAAACCAACTGTTATTCTTGCTAAAACTGTTAAAGGTTACGGCATGGGTGAAGCAGCTGAAGGTAAGAACATCGCTCACGGCGTGAAGAAAATGGACATGACCCATGTTCAATACCTACGTGATCGTTTAGGTCTACAAGATCTTATCTCTGATGAAGCAATTAAATCATTGCCTTACCTAGAACTTGAACAAGGTTCTGCAGAGTACAACTACCTGCACGCTCGTCGTGAAGCACTACTAGGTTATACGCCTAAGCGTAACCCTAACTTCACTCAAGAATTTAAAGTACCTGAGCTAGAAGAGTTTGCACCATTGCTGGTTGAGCAAAAGCGTGAAATCTCTACCACTATGGCTTACGTTCGTACCCTAAATATTCTATTGAAAGATAAGAATATCGGTAAGAACATCGTACCTATCATCTGTGATGAAGCACGTACATTTGGTATGGAAGGTCTGTTCCGTCAAGTGGGTATCTACAACCCAGCGGGTCAAACTTACACTCCAGAAGACCGTGGCGTTGTTTCTTACTACAAAGAAGCAAACTCAGGTCAGGTTCTGCAAGAAGGTATCAACGAATTAGGTTCAATGGCATCTTGGGTAGCTGCTGCAACATCATACAGCACCAACGATTTACCAATGATTCCATTCTACATCTACTACTCAATGTTCGGCTTCCAACGTGTTGGCGACATGGCGTGGATGGCAGGTGACCAACAAGCACGTGGCTTCCTATTAGGTGCTACTGCAGGTCGTACTACCCTGAACGGTGAAGGTCTACAGCACGAAGATGGCCACTCACACATCATGGCTAACACTGTACCTAACTGTATCTCTTACGATCCAACGTTTGCTTACGAGCTAGCGGTTATCATGCAAGACGGTATTCGTCGCATGTACGGTGAACAGCAAGAGAACATTTATTACTACCTAACAGTAATGAATGAAAACTATGCGATGCCTGCTATGCCAGAAGGCGCAGAAGACGGTATTCGTAAGGGTATCTACAAGCTTGAGTCTTACGCGGGTGATAAGTCTAAGGTTCAGTTAATGAGCTCTGGTACTATCATGAACGAAGTCCGTGCTGCTGCTCAAATCCTAAGTGATGACTACGGCGTAGCGTCTGATGTTTACTCGGTAACATCATTCAACGAATTGACTCGTGACGGTCAAGATGCTGAGCGTTACAACATGCTGCACCCACAAGCTGAGCAGAAAGTACCTTACATCACGACGGTTATGGGTTCTGAGCCTGCAATCGCTGCGACTGACTACATGAAGAACTACGCAGAACAAGTTCGCGCGTTCATGCCTTCTGAGTCATTTAAAGTACTGGGTACTGATGGCTTTGGTCGTTCAGACAGCCGTGCAAACCTACGTCGTCACTTTGAAGTTAATGCTGGCTACGTTGTTGTTGCAGCACTTTCTGAATTGGCAAAACGTGGTGACATCGAGAATTCTGTAGTTGTAGATGCAATTGCTAAATTCAACATTGACGCAGACAAGATCAACCCGCTATACGCGTAAGAGGCAAATATAATGGCAATCGAAATTAATGTACCTGACATCGGTGCGGATGAGGTTGAAGTAACTGAGATTCTTGTTAGCGTTGGCGACAAGGTTGAAGAAGAGCAATCACTGATCACTGTTGAAGGCGATAAAGCATCAATGGAAGTGCCTGCTTCACAAGCGGGTATCGTTAAAGAAATTAAAATCGCGGTTGGTGACACAGTTTCTACTGGTTCATTGATCATGATCTTTGAAGCTGAAGGCGCAGCGGTTGCTGCACCTGTAGCAGAAGCTGCACCTATTGCCGCGCCTGTGGCAGCAGCAGCTGCTGAGCTTAAAGAAGTACACGTGCCTGATATCGGCGGTGATGAAGTTGAAGTAACTGAAATCATGGTTGCTATCGGCGACAGCATCGAAGAAGAGCAGTCACTACTTACTGTTGAAGGCGATAAAGCGTCAATGGAAGTACCAGCACCGTTTGCTGGTGTGCTAAAAGAAATCAAAATTGCAGCTGGCGATAAAGTATCAACTGGCTCATTAGTGATGATTTTTGAAGTTGCTGGCTCTGCGCCAGTAGCGGCTCCTGCTCAAGCAGCAGCACCTGTTGCGGCGGCACCTGCTGTTGCAGCAGCAAAAGATGTTCACGTGCCTGATATCGGCGGTGATGAAGTTGAAGTAACTGAAATCATGGTTGCTGTTGGCGATACAGTAGAAGAAGAGCAATCGCTAATTACTGTTGAAGGCGACAAAGCATCAATGGAAGTACCGGCACCGTTCGCTGGTACTATCAAAGAAATCAAAATCGCCGCTGGCGACAAGGTTTCTACTGGTTCATTGATCATGATCTTTGAAGTTGCTGGCGCAGCACCGGTTGCGGTTGCAGCTGCTCCTGTTCAAGCAGCGGCACCTGCATCTACAGCGGCACCTGTTGCATCAGCTCCAGCTGCTGCAACAACGGGCGACTTTGAAGAAAACAACGATTATGCACACGCATCACCTGTTGTTCGTCGTCTAGCACGTGAGTTTGGCGTTAACCTTGCGAAAGTTAAAGGTACTGGCCGTAAGAACCGCGTTCTTAAAGAAGACGTACAAAGCTTCGTTAAAGATGCACTTAAGCGTCTTGAATCTGGTGCAGCAGCATCGGCTTCAGGTAAAGGCGATGGCGCAGCTCTAGGTCTACTACCTTGGCCGAAGATTGACTTCAGCAAGTTTGGTGACACAGAAGTTAAGCCGCTGTCTCGCATTAAGAAGATCTCTGGCGCTAACCTGCACCGTAACTGGGTAATGATCCCGCACGTTACACAGTGGGATAACGCAGATATCACAGAGCTAGAAGCATTCCGTAAAGACCAAAATGCTATCGAAGCGAAGAAAGACTCTGGCATGAAGATCACGCCACTTGTGTTCATTCTTAAAGCTGCTGCGAAAGCACTTGAAGCGTTCCCTTCATTCAACTCTTCACTATCTGATGATGGCGAGAGCTTGATTTTGAAGAAATACATCAACATCGGCATCGCGGTAGATACTCCGAATGGCTTGGTTGTTCCTGTATTTAAAGACGTTAACAAGAAAGGTATTTACGAGCTATCTGAAGAGCTAATGACTATCTCTAAGAAAGCACGTGCTGGTAAGCTAACGGCATCTGATATGCAAGGTGGCTGTTTCACTATCTCAAGCCTAGGTGGCTTAGGTGGTACTGCATTCACACCAATCGTGAATGCTCCAGAAGTAGGTATCCTTGGTGTATCTAAGTCTGAAATGAAGCCAGTATGGAACGGTAAAGAGTTTGAACCGCGTCTACAACTGCCATTATCACTGTCATACGATCACCGTGTGATTGATGGTGCAGAAGGTGCACGTTTCATTACTTACCTAAATGGTTGTCTATCAGACATCCGCCGTTTGGTACTATAAGGTTTCACATCCACAACGCCATGCCTACGCTGAGTAGGCATGGAATTGTTGTTTAGCTCACAGGCTGCGGTAATTTATTTTTCATTCCATTAACAACTTGATAAAGTTGTTAATCAGTTTGACGGTAAATTTAGCATTAAAAAGTACAGCATTGCTGATAGCCTGTTAGGGATAAAAGACTTACAACGAGGTCATGATGAGCAAAGAAATTAAAGCCCAAGTAGTGGTGTTGGGTTCAGGCCCTGCAGGTTATTCTGCGGCATTCCGTTGTGCAGACTTAGGTCTAGATACGGTTCTAATCGAAAAATACAATACTCTAGGCGGCGTATGTCTTAACGTCGGCTGTATTCCATCAAAAGCTCTACTTCACGTAGCGAAAGTTATTGAAGAAGCAAAAGCGATGGCAGAACATGGCGTGATTTTCGGCGAGCCACAAACCGATATCAATAAAATCCGTCTATGGAAAGATAAAGTAATTACCCAACTTACTGGCGGTCTTGGCGGTATGGCTAAGATGCGTAAAGTTAACGTTGTTAACGGTTACGGTAAATTTACTGGTCCTAATTCAATCGTTGTTGAAGGTGCTGATGGTCAAACCACAGTTACTTTTGACAATGCAATTATCGCTGCGGGTTCACGCCCAATTAAGCTACCTTTCATTCCACATGAAGACCCACGTATTTGGGATTCAACAGATGCGCTAGAGCTAAAAGAAGTACCTGAAAAGTTACTTGTTATGGGCGGCGGTATCATTGGTCTTGAAATGGGTACGGTTTACCACGCGCTAGGTTCTGATGTCGACGTTGTTGAGATGTTCGATCAAGTTATTCCAGCAGCTGATAAAGATATTATTAAAGTCTTCACTAAGCGTATTTCTAAGAAATTCAACTTAATGCTAGAAACGAAAGTGACAGCAGTTGAAGCTAAAGAAGACGGCATCTACGTATCAATGGAAGGCAAAAAAGCCCCAGCTGAGCCTGTTCGTTACGATGCAGTGCTAGTGGCTATCGGTCGTGTACCAAACGGTAAACTGATCGATGCTGAAAAAGCCGGTATCAATGTTGATGAGCGTGGCTTTATTAACGTTGATAAGCAACTACGTACTAACGTTGCTCACATTCATGCGATTGGTGACGTTGTTGGTCAACCAATGCTGGCGCACAAAGGTGTGCATGAAGGCCACGTAGCAGCAGAAGTTATTTCGGGTAAGAAGCACTACTTCGATCCTAAAGTTATTCCTTCAATTGCCTACACTGAGCCAGAAGTTGCGTGGGTAGGTAAGACTGAGAAAGAAGCAAAAGCTGAAGGTCTAAACTACGAAGTTGCTACTTTCCCATGGGCTGCATCTGGCCGTGCTATCGCATCTGATTGTGCAGATGGTATGACTAAGATGATCTTCGATAAAGACACTCACCGTGTTATCGGTGGTGCTATCGTTGGTACTAACGGTGGTGAATTGTTAGGTGAAATCGGTCTAGCGATCGAGATGGGTTGTGATGCAGAAGATATCGCATTAACTATCCACGCTCACCCAACACTGCACGAGTCGATTGGTCTTGCAGCAGAAGTATTTGAAGGTTCAATTACTGACCTTCCTAATGCAAAAGCAGTAAAGCGTAAGTAAATCTCGCTTAACTTGCTCTGTTAACTAAAAAGCGCCTGATTGGCGCTTTTTTTGTGGCTGAAATTTGATAACGATTGAAAATTAACCCCAATAAGTGCGACCAACTTACAATTTTGTGAATGTTGTAAAACATCGATTTATTTTAAATTTAAGTTAAAAGTGATATGGTATTTAACAGCTTATCTCTCTGATTTACAGCTAAGGCGTCGAATTTATAATAAACGTCAATGATTGATCAGTGAGAGATCATTCAACTTCCAAGGATGTTCGACGTCATCGTCGAGCCAATATATGAGGAATATGTCGTGCTAGAAGCCTACCGTAAACACGTCGAAGAACGTGCGGCTGAAGGGGTTGTTGCCCAGCCGCTAAATGCAGAACAAGTTGCCGCTCTAATTGAGCTATTAAAAAATCCACCGCAAGGTGAGGAAGCTGCATTACTGGATTTATTAGAAAATCGAATTCCACCGGGTGTAGATGAAGCCGCCTATGTTAAGGCAGGTTTTCTAGCTGCGATCACGACTGGCGAGACCCAATCGCCATTGGTTAGCAAAGCAAAAGCGGCGCAATTATTAGGCACTATGCAAGGTGGTTATAATATTGAGCCGTTGATTGCATTACTTGATGATGCTGAACTGGCGCCAATTGCAGTGACGGCGTTATCACATACATTACTGATGTTTGATTCATTTTATGATGTTGAGCAAAAAGCCAAATCAGGCAATGCTTTTGCCGAGCAAGTGCTGCAGTCTTGGGCTGATGCCGAGTGGTTCTTATCTAAACCTGCGCTTGCTGAAAAAATTACTTTAACTGTTTTTAAGGTCACAGGTGAAACTAATACCGATGACTTATCGCCAGCCCCTGATGCATGGTCGCGACCAGATATTCCATTGCACGCATTAGCAATGTTGAAAATTGAGCGTGAAGGGATCACTCCAGATCAAGCTGGCACTATTGGTCCAATTACTCAAATTGAAGCGCTAAAAAAGCTTGGTCATCAGTTGGTTTATGTTGGTGATGTGGTAGGTACTGGTTCTTCGCGTAAGTCGGCGACTAACTCAGTATTGTGGTTCATGGGCGATGATATTCCTTATGTACCCAATAAGCGCGCCGGTGGTTATGTACTCGGTGGTAAGATCGCCCCGATCTTCTTTAATACCATGGAAGATGCAGGCGCATTGCCGATTGAGGTCGATGTTACTAAGCTAGCGATGGGTGATGTGATTGATGTCTATCCGTTTAAAGGTGAAGTGCGCCGTCATGATAGCGATGAATTAGTATCAACGTTTAAACTTAAAACTGATGTGCTGATTGATGAAGTGCGTGCTGGTGGTCGAATTCCATTGATCATTGGTCGTGGTTTAACAGATCGTGCCCGTCAAGCATTGAACTTACCTACCTCTGATGTCTTCCGTCGTCCGGTGGCGGTAGAAGATAGCGGTAAAGGCTATACCCTAGCGCAGAAAATGGTCGGTAAAGCATGTGGTGTTGAAGGCGTTCGCCCTGGCACTTACTGTGAGCCTAAAATGACTACTGTTGGCTCGCAAGATACTACCGGTCCGATGACCCGTGATGAGCTGAAAGACTTAGCTTGTTTAGGCTTTTCAGCCGATCTAACCATGCAGTCATTCTGTCATACTTCAGCTTATCCAAAACCGATCGATGTTAATACTCATCATACATTGCCTGATTTTATTATGAATCGTGGTGGTGTCGCTTTACGTCCTAAAGATGGTGTAATTCACTCATGGCTTAACCGCATGTTATTGCCAGATACGGTCGGTACCGGCGGTGATTCACATACCCGTTTCCCATTGGGTATTTCATTCCCTGCAGGTTCTGGTTTAGTGGCATTTGCTGCAGCAACAGGTGTAATGCCGTTGGACATGCCGGAATCAGTGCTAGTGCGCTTTAAAGGTGAGATGCAAGCGGGGATCACCCTGCGTGATTTAGTCCATGCCATTCCTTATTTCGCGATTCAGCAAGGGCTACTGACGGTTGAAAAATCGGGTAAGATCAATGAATTCTCAGGGCGTGTACTTGAGATTGAAGGGGTTGAGCATTTATCAGTAGAGCAAGCGTTTGAGCTTTCTGATGCATCGGCAGAGCGAAGTGCAGCGGGTTGTACCGTTAAGTTATCGCCAGAGTCGATCACTGAATATTTAAATTCTAACATCGTGATGTTGAAGTGGATGATCGCTGAAGGTTATGGTGATCGTCGTACCATTGAGCGTCGAATTACCGCGATGGAAGCATGGTTAGCTAATCCTGAGCTGATGACGGCAGATAAAGATGCTGAATATGCGCATGTGATCGAGATTGATCTAGCAGACATTAAAGAGCCAATTTTATGTGCGCCTAACGATCCTGATGATGCGCGTTTGTTATCAGAGGTACAAGGTACGCAAATTGACGAAGTATTCATTGGTTCATGTATGACTAACATTGGTCATTTCCGTGCCGCTGGTAAATTACTCGAGAAATTTGGTGGTCAATTAGATACTCGATTATGGGTTGCGCCGCCAACCAAGATGGATCGTGATCAACTGATCGAAGAAGGATATTACGGTATCTTTGGTCGCGCAGGGGTGCGGGTTGAAACGCCTGGGTGTTCATTGTGTATGGGTAACCAAGCACGAGTGAAAGACAAAGCAACGGTAATGTCGACCTCGACCCGTAACTTCCCTAACCGTTTAGGTAATGGCGCTAACGTGTACTTATCTTCTGCAGAATTAGCCGCTGTTGGGGCAATTTTAGGACGGATTCCAACCATGGATGAATACCTAACTTACGCTCAGCAAATTGATGCAACCGCGGCAGATACTTATCGTTACCTTAACTTTGATCGTATGGCTGATTACACCAATAAAGCCGATGAAGTGATCATTCAGCAACCAGCTTAATAGCTGCTGTTGATGATGTAACGTTTAGTAAATAAAATACTAGATAAACCAACGCCGCGAATCATCGCGGCGTTGTTATTAGAGTAATATGGATATTGGGGTAATGTTTATATTAGCGAAGATGTTGCTTAACGACCTAAACAATACATTGCCGCGACATTACGTGCAGTTAATTCAACGTTGATTGCCGCATCCTTAAAGGCTTGCTCAAGATTCATTGCCGCAGGCACAATACTAAATACCGCATCGATACCGTGTTGATGGACAATCCCACAATCTTGGCTTAAACAGCCTGCAATACCAATTACTGGCTTGTTAAATTTCTTGGCTGCGCGAGCAACACCAATTGGCGTTTTACCATGAATCGTTTGGCTATCAATACGACCTTCGCCAGTGATCACCAGATCAGCATCTTTTACTATTGCCTCTAAGTTAACCGCATCAATCACGATCTCGATCCCTGAGCGTAATTGGGCGTTAAATAGACCTAATAATGCTGCTCCCATACCGCCAGCAGCACCTGCACCAGCCATATGCTTAACATCAATGGCTAAGTCACGTTTCATGATAGCGGCATAGTGAGCAAGGTTTTGATCAAGCTCGACCACCATCGCTGGGGTGGCTCCTTTTTGAGGGCCAAACACTTGCGACGCGCCTTTTTGACCACAAAGTGGATTATCAACATCACACGCAACTTCTAGTTTGACGGTCGCGAGACGCGGATCGATGTGGCTGATATCTATCGTCGCCAACTGTGCCAGTGCTTGGCCACCAAATCCTAAAGGCTGACCATTACTGTCTAGCAGTTGTACACCAAGTGCTTGCGCCATACCGATACCGCCGTCATTCGTGGCACTGCCACCGATACCGACAATAATATGCTCAACGCCATGATCGAGTGCCGCTAAAATCAATTCACCAGTACCATAGCTGGTGGTTAATAGTGGATTGCGCAACTGTGGACTAACCAGATGCAAGCCTGATGCCGCTGCCATTTCAATCACGGCGGTTTTACCATCACCCATAATGCCAAAAAAGCCTGCTACTGGTTCGCCCAAAGGCCCGGTGACTGCGTGCTGAATAATAGTGCCGTTAGTGGCATCAATTAGTGACTGTACTGTGCCTTCACCGCCATCAGCCATCGGCAATTTAATGTATTCGGCAGTTGGCATCAGTTGACGAAAACCGGTTTCAATCGCGGTTGCCACTTCCATTGCGGTTAGGCTTTCTTTGTATGAGTCAGGAGCAATAATAATTTTCATAATCAATCAGCCTTGTTAAATTGTGAAGCCAAATACACCAAAGATAAGAGTCGATACTGTCGCTATCATTAAGCCGACCGCTGTTTCGTAAGGGATCAGTTTTAAGCGTTCATGCATGTCCATGTGAACTGAACCGCCAGTGGCATGGAAGAAGCTACCGTGAGGCATGTGGTCAAATACTGTCGCACCAGCATGGATCATCGCCGCACCAGCAATTGCAGGGACACCCAATTCTAAAATCGTGTGACTAAATACGCTTGACGCTACTGCCGTACCTGCGGTTGTTGAGGCGGTTGCTAGCGACATCATCGCACCAGAAATTGGTGCTAATAAATAAGACGGTAACCCTGATGCTGTTAACACATCAATCAAGCCGGTTTTTAAGCCTGAGTTGGCGATAATACCTGCTAGTGTTCCGGTACCAAGTAACATCACAGCCACTGGTGCCATACGGTTTAAGCCCGATACCGCAAAGTGGTTGCTATCACGAAAACGCTTCATAGCAATAGCGCCCATCAAACCACCTAAAGGCAATGCAATTAGCGGATCAACATTAATGCCTGCAATAGGGCGTAGCGCTAATAATGCGATAGCAACCAGTGGCGCAACAATAGCGGTCGCAAAAGAGGGTAAGCGGCTTAAATCGACATTAATCACTTCATGGGCTTGAACTTTACTGCCTTTATTAACTAATTTCTTGGCAATAAAATAGGCAAATAACATTCCACACAAACCGGGAATAACACCCGAGGCCATCACCGATGTTAGTGGAACATGAAACGCATCCGCTGCGGCAATTGAGTTTGGATTGGGTGACATTACGTTACCCGCTTTACCGCCACCGACCATCGCCAGCAAAATCGCCATTTTGGAAAGATCAGCACGACGGGCAATCGCCAATGCAATCGGCGCCACAGTAATAACCGCTACATCCACAAATACCCCTACCGCAGTAAGGATCATCGTCGCCATCGCTAGCGCTAATAATGCCCGCGTTTCACCGACTTTTTTAACAATGGTTTCGGCAATGGAGGTCGCAGCCCCAGATTCAATTAATACTCCCGCTAACACACCTGCTGCGAGAATACGTAATACTGCGGTGACAATGCCTTGTGCGCCACCAATCATCATGGTCACGGTATCAGTTAAAGATATGCCACCAACAATGCCGCCAACTAAAGCACCAATGATCATGCCATAAGCCGGGGGGACGCGTTTTAAGATCAGTCCGATTGCGACGATCAGTGCAGCAACTGCACCAAGGGTGGATACTTCAACCATGTTCCATTCCAGTGAAAAGTTAAGATGGGCTGCACTGTAGTGAATTTTGACGGTGGAAGCTTTAGGCAAACGAACAAATAAACCGCGCTTACTTGGCTGGTAAATTGTGCAAATGCACAAAAGTAACCAATTATGACTGACTGATGACGGCTAAATACAAACGAGTGATATCACTTATCTTATTGATTTTTAAGTTTGTTATTTGTTCTATTTTATCTAGTCGGTAGCGCAGAGTATTGCGATGAATATGTAGCACTTGGCATGTTTGAGCTAAATCACAATTTTGATCAAAAAATGCAGTCAGGGTTTTTATTAGGCTACCACGGGGATCATGGCAGTGGAGTTTTTCAAGTGGAGCTTGCAATTGTTGATAACGCCAAGGTTCAGCTTTTATTTGATTAAGCAGTACTGGCAAAATATGATCTTGGTAAAAAAACACCTGCTGTTGAGTATATTGATGACTATTGAGGGCTGCCTCCATGGTTGCTGAGGCTGTTAAATAAGACTGCGCTAGACCATGAATTGTTGGAAAGTAATCACCTAACGCGATTTTAATACTGTAGTTAGCCTCTTTGCCGATGCGTTTAAGCAGTTTATAAACCCGTTTTTGTTCAAGATCACGTGACCAACCATCATCAGTAACAGTAATTGGCTTTAGCACTACCACTTCATTACGAGAAACGGAACTGATAGCGACTAAGTTATCACGCTCAGGGTATTCAAGCAGATGGACTAAATGCTGCAGGTTCTCTAGAGAAAAAGCTGCGCCATCTTGAGGTAATACTTTGATGATGGTTGCAATTCGAGGTTGTTGTAATTCGATTTCAAGCCGTTCGGCAATGGTTGTTAGTTGCACATCATCTAAATTGGTGTCATTGATTAACTGCATTACCAGTTCTTCACGGTGGCGCTTATGCCATTCAACTTGGGTCATTAAAGCGGCTTGCTCAACAATCAGCTCTGCCGTCATTTTAACTAATTCGCCATAGTTACGTACGTTATCGGGATCACCCGAGATGCCCACCACACCAATGGCTTGTTGCTGAAATATAATCGGCAGATTAATACCGGGCTTAACGCCTTGTAATTGCTGCGCAGTGGCGTGATCTATTTCTATAATATGGTGATTATTCAGTGCCAAAATCGCACCGTCATGTTTTTGATGCAAACGGCGAGGATCGCCTGATCCAATAATACGACCATCGCTATCCATCACATTGACTGAATGCTTAATGATTTTCATGGTACGAGCGACGATTTGTCGAGCAATAGTGGTATTGAGTTGCATTTTAGTGACAGATCCTGACAATGGGCGCCAAGCGCATTCTGCTGGCAGTTTAGCAGTTAACAACAAAAATGATCATAGATGAGGTACTAAAGGTATGGATTACGAGTTTAAAAAAAATACCTTGGACGGTAGTTATCATGCCATTTTTTCAATGGGTCATGAAGTATTAGGCCGTTGGATCATTGATGAGTTAGGCAAGGATGTCGATAAAATAGATATGATAATGGATCAACTTAGTGCATTGAAAAATAGTACTAAAGAGTGGCGCTTATCGGGTGAAGAGCTGACATTATGTTTACAAGATAATGAAGCCTTAGTTCAAGCTAACTGCTTGTTTTCAGAAGAAGATGAAGATTTTGAAGAAGATTTTCATTTTTATGATGAAGAAAGTATGTCGGTATGTGGTTTTGAAGATCTTGCCCAAGCATTAGCCGCGTGGCGAGCATTTGTGATCCGTTTCTAATCGAGTAATTTGTCAGTAACAATTAAATGCCACATTACAGTGAAAAGGCTGCACCTATATGGTGCAGCCTTTTTTTGTTGGGACCAAGAATTTAGTAAATATACATATTAAACAACACCTTAAATAATTGGCATGATGATTGTTTGTTGTTTAACCATAACGAGGAAGAATACCAGAGTTAAGGAGCAAACCATGAAAATAATTAATGCGATTATTAAGCCATTTAAATTAGACGATGTCCGCGAAGCGTTAGCTGATGTTGGCGTTGAAGGTATGACAGTATCGGAAGTTAAAGGTTTTGGACGCCAAAAGGGCCACACAGAACTTTATCGTGGCGCTGAATATCAAGTCGATTTTCTACCAAAAGTAAAATTAGAAATTGCTACCCAAGCAGAAAACTTAGATGACATTGTCGATGCCATCAGTAAGGCTGCGCAAACTGGCAAAATCGGTGACGGTAAAATTTTTGTTTATGATCTTGAACATGCTGTGCGAATTCGTACCGGAGAGGTCGATAGGGAAGCGCTTTAATCACAGTCAGTAGCAAGATAATTAAGACAAGTTATTAGGGGAAGGTAACCATGGAATTATCAGCGACAGTAATTGAACTACGTTATGCACTCGATACATTTTTCTTTTTGATTTCAGGTGCATTAGTAATGTGGATGGCAGCTGGTTTTGCAATGTTAGAAGCCGGGCTAGTACGTTCAAAGAACACCACTGAAATATTAACTAAGAACTTTTGTTTATACGCCATTGCGTGTACCACGTTTTTATTGGTTGGCTACAACATTATGTATGTCGACAACAGTGCTGGTGGTTGGCTACCATCGTTTGGTGCACTAATAGGTACGCAAGCCGAAGGCGCCGACCACTCTTTAGAATCCGATTTCTTTTTTCAGGTTGTCTTCGTCGCTACAGCAATGTCTGTTGTCTCTGGTGCGGTTGCTGAGCGTATGAAACTATGGTCATTTTTACTGTTCTCAGTGGTACTTACTGGATTAATTTATCCGATTGAAGGTTATTGGACATGGGGTGGTGGCTTCCTTGCTGAAGCGGGTTTTAGTGACTTTGCCGGTTCTGGTATTGTGCATATGGCTGGTGCCGCTGCAGCATTAGCAGGTGTTTTATTGTTGGGCGCTCGAAAAGGTAAATATGGTAAGAACGGTGAGATCAATCCGATTCCGGGTTCAAATATGCCATTAGCCACTCTAGGTACTTTTATTTTGTGGTTCGGTTGGTTTGGTTTTAACGGTGGCTCACAGTTAATGTTATCTGACTTTGAAAATGCGTCTGCGGTTGGACAAATATTCTTAAATACCAATGCTGCCGCAGCTGCAGGTGCGATTATTGCACTGGCTGTATGTAAAACCATGTGGGGTAAGGCAGATTTAACCATGATTCTTAATGGTGCATTGGCGGGCTTAGTTGCAATAACTGCTGATCCATTGTCACCGTCACCACTGGCTGCGGTTGCTATTGGTGGTGTTGCTGGTGCATTAGTGGTGTTTAGTATCATTGGCTTTGATAAGGTAAAAATTGATGATCCTGTCGGTGCGATTTCAGTCCACGGTGTGTGTGGTTTATTTGGCTTAATGGTGGTGCCATTGAGTAATCCTGATGCTGCATTTATGACGCAGTTATTTGGTGCCGCAGTTATTTTTGGATGGGTATTTGGTGCTAGCTTAGCCGTTTGGGGTATTTTAAAACTCACCATTGGTATTCGTGTTAGTGAAGATGAAGAGCTTGAAGGCATGGACCTACATGACTGTGGTGTAGATGCTTATCCTGAATTTGTCAGTTTAAAGTAGTAATAATAGCGCTATTTAGCAGTTATTAAAGTCAAAAAAAGCGTCACCATTAGCGGTGGCGCTTTTTTGTAATGAAGTGTTACAGCTTGATTGTGTTCACAGCCGAAAGCCGTATAATCTGCATTAATCTAATTGAGAAACATTATCATTACATTTTGCATTAAGGGATTTAGCAATGAAGAAACTTTTAGCTACAGCAGTTCTATTTGGTTTAGCTGCGCCTCAAGTCGCTACTGCTGCTGAAGAAGTCAACGTTTACTCATATCGTCAGCCTTTCCTTGTTGAACCAATGTTTAATGAGTTTACGAAAGAAACCGGTATTAAAGTTAACGTTAAGTTTGCTAAAGCGGGTATTGCTGAAAAATTACAGCAAGAAGGTGAATACAGCCCTGCAGACGTGGTATTAACGACAGATATTAGTCGTTTGGTTGAGTTGTCTGATAAGAAGCTGGTTCAGCCAGTCGATAGCAAAATTATTGATGCTAACATTCCTGCACAATTCCGTGATAATGAAGACGAGTGGTTTGCATTAACACTGCGCTCTCGCAATGTATATTCATCAAAAGATCGTGTTGGTAAATTACCTGCTTCTTTTGATTACAGTGATTTAGCTAAACCTGAGTGGAAAGGTAAACTTTGTACTCGCTCTGGTAAGCACCCATACAACGTGTCTCTAGTATCAGCAATGATTGCCCATAATGGCGAAGCTGAAACCAAAACATGGCTAGAAGGCGTAAAAGCCAACTTAGCCCGTAAGCCTCAAGGTAACGATCGCGGTCAAGTTCAAGCGGTTAAAGAAGGTTTATGTGATATCGCGATTGGTAACAGCTACTACCTGGGCAAAATGGTTAACGATCCAAACCAAAAAGCATGGGCAGAAGCAGTTGAGATTAACTTCCCTGGTCAACAAGGTAACGGTACTCACGTAAACGTCAGCGGTATGGCGATGGCGAAGTACGCACCTAACAAAGATAACGCACTGAAGTTAATGGAATTCTTAACGGCAACGACTGCGCAGCAAATGTATGCAGAAGTGAACTATGAATACCCAGTTAAAGCAGGTGTTAAGCGCTCTGAGTTAGTTGCATCATGGGGTGAATTTAAAGCTGATGATGTATCACTTGATCAGGTTGCTCAATATCATCAAGCTGCAATCAAGCTACTGGATGAAGTGAAGTTTGATCTGTAATTAGTTACAAAATAAATGGGGCTTTAAGCCCCATTTTTCAGTTTAACTTAGTCTCTTTTGCAATAAGTTGTGGTAGCTTCTCATGCTTGCTTACAGTGAATGTATTTACTGAAAAAGTGGCCTGATTATGCAGGCTTAAATATATTGAAAAACGTACTAAGTAGTAGTAAATGAAAGAAAAGTTTTTATTTTGGCGGATTAGCAGCTGGTTATTAGGTTCGCTGTTGGTATTGCCGATTATCGCTATATTCATTACCGCCATGGGTAACTCTGATCAAGTGTTCTCACACTTGATGAATACAGTGATGTCTACCTACGCATTAAATACCCTTGGGCTGGTGGTTGGTACAGTATTACTGACGTTAGTGTTTGGGCTTCCTTGCGCGTGGTTAATGGCAATGTGCCGTTTACCCGGTGAAAGGATACTTCAATGGGCACTTATTCTCCCCCTCGCGATGCCCGGTTATATTGTTGGCTACCTTTATACCCATTGGTTTGATTACGCTGGTCCAATTCAAATTTGGCTACGTGAACTTTTTGGTTGGCAACATGTTAGCGATTATTGGTTTCCTGACTTACGCTCATTATGGGGCGCATGTTTCGTTCTCGCTTTAGTGCTTTATCCTTATGTGTATTTGTTAGTGCGCGCTGCTTTTATGGAGCAAAGTAATAACTTACTTCAATCAGCACGGTTACTTGGTTGTTCGCCGTGGCAAAGTTTTCGTCGCATTTCATTACCCTTAGCGCGTCCAGCGATTGCGGTTGGGGTATCATTGGTGGCGATGGAAGCATTAGGTGACTTTGGTACTGTAAGTTACTTTGCCTTAAATACGCTGACGACTGCGGTTTATGATACCTGGCTGGGCTACTCTAATCTTAATGCGGCCGCTAAAATTTCCGCGATTATGTTACTGGTGATTTTTTTACTGATCAGTAGTGAGCGTTTTAGCCGCCGTAAACAAAAAATGTTTCAACAGCAATGTGGTAACGATAGCCATACTAAATATCAACTTACAGGTTGGAAAAAATGGTTAGCTGTTGGTTGGTGTTGGGGATTAGTCGGTTGTGCATTTCTATTACCAATGTTGCAATTGGTTGTTTACGCGATCGATTACTTTGCTCAAAGCTGGACTGAACAATTTAAGAACTATAGTTTAAACAGCTTAATGGTGTCGTTGGCTGCGGCGATATTTGCGGTGTTATTAGCCTTGATAGTTAATTTTTATCAACGCTTAGACAGCAGCAGTATTAGCACTGTACCGATGCGATTAGCATCGTTAGGTTATGCTGTACCGGGTACAGTATTGGCGATTGGAGTGATGATCCCGCTAACCAGTGCCGATCACTTGGTTAATGATGTCGCGCGAAGTTTAGATCTGGGCCGTCCGGGACTTATTTTTTCTGGCACTATGTTTGCGATTATTTTTGCTTTTGTGGTGCGCTTTGCTGCGGTCGCTATCGGCAGTATTGAAACTAGTTTAGTTAAAATTCCACCGTCATTAGACATGGCTGCTAAAACCATGGGCTATGCATCGACAGCGATGTTACGTAAAGTGCATTTACCATTGATTCGCCGTGGATGCTTAATTGCAGGCTTACTGGTATTTATTGAATCAATGAAAGAGCTTAACGCTGCGATATTATTACGGCCGTTTAATTTTGAAACCTTAGCCACTTATGTATTTAATTTCGCCTCTGATGAGCAATTAGAAGTTGCTGCTTTTCCGGCGATTTTATTGGTTATTGTCGGATTAATTCCGTTAGTGATGGTTAACCGTTCTTTGGAGCAAAAACACTGATGAAACATGCATTGTCTGTCACCGATCTTAGCTGTAGCTACCATGGACAGCCGATATTACAAGACTTATCGTTAGCGGTTGAGCGTGGTGAAATCGTGTGTTTGCTTGGCGCCAGTGGTTGTGGCAAAACCACATTATTGAAAGCGATTGCAGGATTATTACCGCTGACTCAAGGTAGCATCGCGATCAATGATCGTAGCATTGTTGATCAGTCACTGTGCTTGCCACCTGAGCAACGTAATATTGGGATGATATTTCAAGATTACGCGTTATTTCCGCATTTAACGGTGGCTGAAAATATTGCTTTTGGTTTGCGCCATTGGGATAAAGCCCGTGTAACAGCTAAAATACAGCAAATGTTAGCACTGGTGCATTTAACCGAACTTGATGATCGTTATCCGCATCAACTTTCTGGTGGTCAACAGCAGCGCGTGGCAATTGCACGTGCGTTAGCCAACGAGCCGGATTTGATTTTATTGGATGAGCCGTTTTCTAATATTGATACTCAAGTGCGGCATAGTTTGATTCGTGATATTCGCCAAATATTTAAAGACCAAGGTGTGACGGCGATTTTTGTTACTCATAGCCGTGAAGAAGCGTTTGCTTTTGCAGATAAAATGGCGGTAATGAATCATGGGGTGATTGAACAATTTGGTACCGCAACTGAGCTTTATTACCAGCCAAGTAGTCGCTTTGTGGCGGAGTTTTTAGGTGTTGGCTCTTATTTACCAGCTACAGTTACGGCTAATCAGCAGTTAAATACGCCATTTGGAGAGTTAGCATTAGCGGCTCAGCAAAAACTGGCGCAGACAACCGATGTGGATTGGTTACTACGACCACAGCATTTAGCAGTGATGCCTGAGGATGATGGTTTAGCAGTAATCATTGAGCAACAGTTTATGGGTGATAGTTGCCGCTATATTGTTGAGTTTGAAGGGCATAAATTAGTGATTAATTCTAATTTATTATTGAATGTCGGTCAGCGAGTAACGGTCAGTGTTACGCCGCATCAGCCGGTTATTTTCGCAACGGCTTAACAACCAGCAAGGCTTATTAACGCTAAGCCTTGCTGATTTAATTGCTATTAACTTAGTTTTTTTGGGTTAACACTTGCAGATAAATTTGTGCTTGTTCACGTAAAATATCTTGATCAGGATGCTGGTTAGCCTGCATGTAAATCACATAACACATGCCATGGAGCATTTTAGCTAAGTTATCAGGGGTTTGATTTGAAGTAATTTCATCATTATCAATTGCTTGAGTAAATACTTGCTGTACTTGCTTAAGATTTTTTTGGTTACTTTCGATAAATTGTGGCCACACATCTTCGCGAACGGATGTACTCCATTCAAACCACACTTTGATCCAATCTTGTTGTTCTAATACCGCATCAATTAAATTATTGCTGATACAGGTTAAGCGCGCATGTAAGGTTTTATTTGGCGCACCAATACATTCTGTTAGTAAATCATTAAATTGAGTCGCAACTTCCATTAATACTTGTTCAACTAATTCCTCTCGAGTCGGAAAGTAATTAAACACAGTTGCAACCGAGACATTAGCCATTTCTGCAATATCAGCGTGACCTGCGCGGCCAATACCACGCCGAGAAAAAACTTCAATTGAATAATCAAGTAACTGTTGTTTGCGCTTTTCTGGTGATAAGCGCGTGCGTGGTTTTTTAGTAATCGTATCCATAATTATTAACTCCCTAGCCGTATTTATAATAATGATGTTTATTTTTTATACATAAACCCTACAGCAGCAACTAAGTGTATTCAAACTGAACTATCAATAAGTGTTTCGAATTTTGGACACTATTGATTAAATAACGCTTAAGATGAATGAATGCTACAATAATGACCTTTGGAATATATCGCCGTAGTCGAGTAACGCAGCCGCGTTGATGGAGAATAAAATGAAGCACACTATTGAAGTAATGATTTCTGAGCAGGATGTTCAGGAACGCATCAAAGAGCTAGGAAAGCAGATCACCGAGCATTATAAAGACTCTACAGATTTAGTTATGGTCGGCTTACTGCGTGGCTCGTTTGTCTTTATGGCAGATTTAGCACGTGCGATTGAGATCCCTCATGAAGTTGATTTCATGACAGCATCAAGCTACGGCAATACTATGCACAGTAGCCGTGATGTTCGTATTCTAAAAGATTTGGATGACGACATTAAAGGTAAAGATGTGTTGTTGGTTGAAGACATTATCGATACTGGTAATACGCTAAGTAAAGTGTGTGAAATTCTATCGCTACGTGAACCTAAATCAATCAGTATCTGTACGCTATTAGATAAGCCAGAACGTCGTGAAGTGGATGTGAAGGTTGATTGGTACGGCTTTATTATTCCGGATGAGTTTGTGGTTGGTGTGGGTATCGATTACGCACAAAAATACCGTCATTTACCGTTTATTGGTAAAGTTATTCCAGACGCAGAATAACAATCAAAAAAGCGACCCCTAATGGTGGTCGCTTTTTTTATGGCTGCTATTTATTGTTTTCTAGCTGCTGTAATTGTTGCTCAAGCGGTGGCAATAATGATGACATTGCTGCTTGATAAGCGATTTCAAGTCCTTCACGACTGGTAGCAGTAACGCCAAGATCTTTTAAAATGCCATTGCTGGTACCATAAATCCACCCGTGAATTTTAACTTCTTGGCCACGCTCCCATGCTTGTTGCATGATAGTTGAATTACCAAGATGGTAAACTTGTGATGCGACGTTAATCTCACATAATTTATCATCCCACTTTTCACGTGGTAGGCTACCAAGGTCTGAGCGATGTTTAAGATACAGATCGCGAATGTGTAATAACCAATTATTGATAAGACCAAGTGGTGGATTTTCGATTGCCGCAGTCACACCACCACAGCCATAGTGGCCACAAATGATGATATGTTTAACCTTCAGTACGTCAACAGCATACTGAACCACTGATAAACAGTTTAAGTCGGTATGAATAACTTGGTTGGCCACATTACGGTGTACAAACAATTCACCAGAGGTTAAGCCGGTAAGGCGTTCTGCTGGCACACGACTGTCAGAACAGCCGATCCAAAGGTATTGAGGATGTTGTGCTTCTGCGAGGTGAGAGAAAAACTCTGGATCTTCATCCTTAATGTTCTCTGACCACGAGAGGTTGTTTGCGAAGAGCTGCTTTATATCTGCCATGATAATACCTTATATTAATATGTTCCTTACTATACACAAGCTGCGCTGATAGCAAATCGGATTAGTTGTTAGCGTTTTGTCACTAGCCTATAAATATTTAACAGAAAGATTGCATATAATGAATGCTTTAGAAATAAAAAATGTAAGTAAAACTTACAAAGGCGGCGTCAAGGCGCTGAAAAATATGAGCCTTAATGTCGAGCAAGGCGATTTTTTTGCGTTGCTAGGCCCCAATGGTGCGGGTAAGTCGACCACTATCGGCATTATCAGCTCGTTAGTCAATAAAACCTCAGGCTCAGTCAGTATTTTTGGCTATGACCTTGATACGCAAAAAGTGGATGCTAAAAATCAACTTGGTTTAGTGCCGCAAGAATTTAACTTTAATCCATTTGAAACCGTAGAACAGATTGTAGTTAATCAAGCCGGATTTTATGGGGTGGAACGCCCACTGGCAAAACAGCGAGCTGAAAAATATTTAACCCAATTAGATTTGTGGGGTAAACGTCATGATCGTGCTCGTAATCTTTCTGGTGGTATGAAACGGCGTCTAATGATTGCACGCGCATTAATGCATGAACCCAAGTTATTGATCTTAGATGAGCCAACCGCTGGAGTTGATATTGAATTACGGCGTTCGATGTGGACATTTTTACAGCGTATAAATCAAGAAGGGGTGACCATTATTTTGACCACCCATTACCTTGAAGAAGCTGAAATGCTATGTCGTAATATTGGTATTATTAATCATGGTGAGTTGGTTGAGCATACGTCGATGAAGGCGTTATTGAGTCAATTGGAATTAGAAACGTTTATTTTAGATATTGATGCCACAGCAGTAACACCGACGCTGGATATTGGTTCATGTCGCTTAATTGATAGCACGACTTTAGAAGTCGATCTTAACAAAGGCGATGACTTAAACCGTGTCTTTAGTGCGCTGACAGCCCAAGGGGTGATGGTGCGTTCAATGCGAAATAAAAGTAATCGTTTAGAAGAATTGTTTGTTAATTTAGTCAACAAAGATCAAGCATAGGCGTGGTGGATAATCATAAATGAAAAGACAATATTGGGTTGCATTCAAAAGCTTAATTACGAAAGAAATCCACCGTTTTACACGGATCTGGGTGCAAACATTAGTTCCACCTGCGATCACCATGACGCTGTATTTTATTATCTTTGGTAATTTGATTGGTAAGCGTATTGGGGATATGGAAGGCTTTAGTTACATGGAATACATTGTGCCGGGATTGATCATGATGTCGGTGATCACTAACTCTTATTCCAATGTTGCTTCCTCCTTTTTTAGTGCCAAATTTCAACATAATATCGAAGAGCTATTAGTCGCGCCGGTGCCGAACTATATTATTATTGCGGGCTATGTCGGCGGTGGTGTATTACGTGGCTTAGGGGTTGGTTTTATCGTGTCGGTAGTATCACTGCTGTTTGTATCGCTCAATATTGCTCATTTAGGGATAATTGTTGCGACGGTAGTAATGACCTCGATTGTGTTCTCACTGGGTGGACTGATTAACGCAATTTTTGCGCGGACTTTTGATGATATTAGTATTATTCCAACCTTTGTTCTAACCCCTTTAACCTACTTGGGGGGCGTGTTTTATTCGATTAATTTGCTGCCAGAAGTGTGGCAAATAGTATCGAAGGTTAACCCGATTGTGTATATGGTTAATGCCTTCCGTTATGGTTTTCTCGGGGTGTCTGATGTCGGTATTGGGACATCATTTGCGGTATTAAGTGTGTTTGTTATTGCGCTTTATAGCGTGGCTTATTATTTGATTTCGCGAGGTATTGGTTTGCGTTCATAAGCGTTATTCCAATAACAACAGTTAAAAAAATACCGCGCGTTAATGGCTAACGAGCGGTATTTTTTTAGTCGACGTTTAGCAATTAATTAGCTTCAGCGACATCTTCTTCAACCGTTACAGCAGGAGATAAATCTACCACTTGGTTGTCAATTAAACGTGCTTTACCTAATTGGGCTGACATCAGAATAACCGCTTGTTGAGTGGTGTCAGTAATCGGTAACAAAGTCACTGCATCACGAATAAAGCTTTTATCAGGTTGCAGACCGGCGGCACGTAATTGATCGTTAGCATCAACAATTAATTCGTCATAGTCACTACGACCACCACGCATTTGGCTGCTGATCCAACGCATTGTACGGGCTAAAACTGGCGCACGTTGGCGTTCATCAACGGTTAGATTACCATTGCGTGAACTCATGGCTAAGCCATCCATTTCGCGTACCGTTGGCACACCAACAATCTTAATATCCATCGCTAAATCAATCACCATTTGACGAATAAGCGCCAATTGTTGGTAATCTTTTTCGCCAAAACAGGCGACATCAGGTTGAACGATATTAAACAGTTTATTGACGATGGTTGCTACGCCACGAAAGTGACCTGGACGCAATTCACCTTCTAACATCGTCGATAATCCTGGCACGTCGATGAAGGTTTGATTGTTAAGGCCAGCTGGATACATGATTTCTGGGGTTGGAGTAAAGACTACATCCACCATATTTTGTTGTTGTAATTTAGCAATATCTTGTTCAAGAGTACGAGGATAATTGGTTAAATCTTCCGCTTTCTCAAACTGCATTGGGTTAACAAAAATACTCGCAACAACAACATCGGCATGCTTACGGGCTTTACGCATTAACGTAAGATGACCTTCATGCAAGTTGCCCATCGTTGGAACAAAGGCAATTCGACGACCGGCGCGGCGCCACGTCGTAATCTGCTCTCTTAGTTGGGCAATCTCGGCGAATGTTTGCATCTCTTATTCCTTATTCAAAGGTATGTTGAGACCCTGGAAATGCACCAGACTCAACATCTTCAATGTATTTAGTAACCGCAGCACGCATATCGCCTGTTTCTGCAAGGAAGTTCTTAGAGAACTTCGGCATATAGTTTGCAGAAATACCAAACATGTCGTGCATAACCAGTATTTGGCCATCAGTCGCATTACCCGCACCGATACCAATTACAGGCACATCCACCGCCTTGGTAATACGTTCAGCAAGGCTTGCTGGAACACATTCCAATACGATGATTTGGGCACCAGCTTGAGCGAGAGTAATGGCGTCATTTACCATGGTCTCAGCTTGATCCAAATTGCGGCCTTGAACTTTATAACCGCCAAAAATATTGACAGATTGAGGGGTTAAACCAAGATGGGCACAGACAGGTACTGCACGTTGTGTCAGGGTTGAAATAGTTTCAGCAACCCAAGCGCCACCTTCGATTTTTACCATGTTAGCCCCGGCACGCATTAGTTTTGCGGCATTTTCACACGCTTGTGCTGGGGTTGCGAAGGTCATGAATGGCATGTCAGCCATTAGCAGCGAATTAGGGCTGCCTGCACGAACGCTACGGGTATGGTAGGCGATGTCATCAATGGTTACGGGTAGGGTGTCATTGCGGCCTTGGAGAACCATGCCTAATGAATCGCCTACTAACATAACCGGCATATTCTGTTGCTCAAATAATTGGGCAAAACTGGCGTCATATGCTGTTACTGATGCAAACTTGCGACCTTCTTGCTTCCATTTTAGGAGATCGTTGATAGTGATTTTTTTCATAGCTTGTTCCTCGCCCTGATGAATTTATGCTTGCCAAATAGCTAAGCCATTACGGTTAACCTGAGTCAATAACGTGCGTAAAGAAGTGTGATCAGGTAAAACTAAATCAGGGTTAATTTCGGCCAGTGGATACAGTACGAACTCCCGTACCTTCATTCCATAGTGCGGCACAGTAAGGCGCTCGCACTGGTGTTGCAGATCACCATATAAAATAATATCGAGATCTAACGTCCTTGGACCCCAGCGTTCATCTTTGCGAACACGTCCTTGTTCAAGCTCTATCGCTTGAGTCTGGTTAAGTAACTCAAGCGGAGCTAATACGGTATCAATAGCGACAACCGCATTAATATAATCAGGTTGGTTTTGTGGTCCCATCGGAGTACTGCTGTACAACGAGGACACACTAACCACCTGACTATGTGGTAAGTGGTGCAGTGCTTCAATGGCTGTTTTAGCTTGGGCGACGGGATCGCCCAAGTTACTACCAATAGCTATATAAGCACGGATCATGATTTAACTTGTGGCTTTTTACGACGTGGTTGCTGTGGGCGACGACGACGTGGGCGGCGACTACCACCATCATTAATATGAGTTACCATTTGGCCGCGTTGGTTATAATCGGCGTTTTGGAACTCACTCCACCATTGCGCTAGCTCTTTGATGTCACTGCCTTCAAACAAACTACGCATTTCAAGGAAATCATAAGCTGCACGGAATTTAGGGTGTTCCATGGTCTTAAATGCGCGTTTGCCACTGCGACGACTAAAGCGTAGTTGTTGCTGCCAAATGTCACGTACCGTAGTGGTATGGCGGCGTGGAATCGCAATCGAACGTACTTGTTCATCAAGAATGTCGTTACTAGCAACCATAAAGGCATCATAGAATGATAAACCACTGGCAAAAGAGACTTCTTCAGCGCGGATCATCATTGGATACCACAACATTGCGGCATAGATAAAGGCTGGATTTACTCGCTTATCTTCAGCAATACGTTTATCGGTCGAGGCCAGAATGTGCTCGATCATTTTTTCAGTTTTGCTGCTGTTATTCTCGGTAAAGTGATCCGATAGGATCGGGAATAACTGCTGGAATAAATTGTATTCACGCAGCATACGGTAGGTTTCTAAACCTTGACCTGATTGCAGTAGTTTAAGGCTTTCTTCAAACAGACGTGCTGCTGGAATATCTTGCATCAATGTCGCTAGTTCGCGAATTGGTGCTGCCGTTACTGGCTCAATATCCATATCAAGTTTAACCGCAAAGCGAACTGCACGTAGCATACGTACTGGATCTTCGCGGTAACGGGTTTCTGGATCACCCATTAAGCGCACAACGCGATTATTTAGATCTTCAATGCCTTGAGCATAGTCGGTAACGGTGAAATCTTTGACACTGTAGTACAAAGCATTAATGGTAAAGTCACGACGTTCTGCATCTTCTTCGATGGTGCCGTAAACATTATCACGTAATAGCATCCCTTCTTCACTGCGAGAAGAAATTTGCGGTTTTTGCTTATTGTCTTTCGGGGCTACAACTTGTGCGGGGGCATCAGAATGGTGGCCACGGAAAGTCGCAACTTCGATAATGTCACGCCCAAAAAGAATGTGCGCTAGACGGAAACGGCGGCCGATTAAACGACAGTTACGAAACAGTTTTTTGATTTCTTCGGGGGTTGCATTGGTCGCAATATCGAAGTCTTTAGGCTGTTTGTGGAGCAATAAATCGCGGACGCCGCCACCAACAAGGTAAGCGTCGTAACCGGCTTTGTTTAGACGATATAGTACTTTCAGCGCATTTTCGCTGATATCTTTTCGTGAAATGCCGTGCTCTGGGCGTTGGTAAACTTGCAAAGTTTGTTCCTCTGGAACGCGAGTACTACTGTCGCGATTCAATACTTTACGGCAAAAGCTGGCTACTCGATTAAAGATAATACACCCCATATTGTGCACTTGGTTCAACAAACAGCCGTGTATGATATATCACGGCAGACTATTTTAGAATGCTAGTGTGATAGCAGTTGTCTTTGGTAGCTGTTTGAGCTGCCAATGAGTGATGCCCCACTGTAATATTTGTTCTACGCTTTCAGTGACAAGCTCTGTCGGTGGCGAAAAGCCTAAAAAGCATAGCGCTGCCATTAATGCAGGCCGAGGATTAAGTTTATCAATCGCTGGCGCATGATTTTGTTTCGACAATTTATTACCATTGTCGGTAATGGCAAGCGGTAAGTGCAAATAACGAACTTCAGGGTGCCCGAGTTGATGGTAAAGACCAATTTGACGCCCAGTAGGCTCAATGAGATCTGCACCACGAACAACTTCAGTGATCCCTTGCTCGATATCATCTAGCACTACAGCAAGATTATAAGCAAATAAACCATCGCGGCGATGAATAATAAAATCTTCATTCGCTAATGCTAATGGCAACTCGATACGACCATGTAACAGGTCATCGAAATGGGTTATTGGTGTGTCTACTTGTAATCGAACCGCACCATTACTGTGCCGTTGATTGAGGGTACGACAGGTACCAGGGTAAAAGCCGCCCGCTTGTTTAATGTCTTTTCGACTACACTGACAATAGTAAGCATTACCCTGAGCTAACCAAGCGTCAATTTGAGCGTGATAGGCATCATGGCGTAAACTCTGATACATGATATCGCCATCCCACATGAAGCCAAACGCTTCTAGTGTACGCAGAATATCATCAGCAGCCCCAAGCATTTCGCGAGGTGGATCAAGATCTTCGATCCTAACGATCCATTTTCCTTGCTGAGATTTTGCTTGTAGGTAGCTACCAAGAGCAGCAATTAACGATCCGAAATGCAATGGCCCTGAGGGCGATGGTGCAAAGCGACCGACATATTGATTTGTGTTAGTCATACATTAATAAACGGTTATAAAATCCAAGTTGTTTATTATTGAACTTGGTACGGCAGCGTAAATGTCGCCCAGAGTCAGGGGTAGATATAACAAAATATATTCCCTCCAAACTGAATAATGCTCTCTAAAATGAGAACACTATTCAGTTTGGTGCCTATTGATCTATAACGCGAGATTATGACTAAACAGGCAGAGCTCGTGCGACATCGGTAAGTAAATAACCATTGGGTTAGTTACTGCGTGTTATTTTGAGCGCTAGTGTAAACGAAAGAGGGAGCTTACGCTCCCTCTAAAATTAGCTTAACCTGATAAAGGCGTAAATTAGCCAGCCATTTGCTTTTCTTTGATCTCTGCAAGTGTTTTACAGTCGATGCAAAGATCAGCGGTTGGACGAGCTTCAAGACGGCGAATACCAATCTCAACACCACAAGAGTCGCAGAAGCCGAAATCATCTTCTTCGATACGCTTAAGTGTCTTGTCAATTTTCTTGATCAGTTTTCGTTCGCGGTCACGGTTACGAAGTTCAAGGCTGAACTCTTCTTCTTGTGCGGCGCGATCCACTGGATCGGGGAAGTTAGCGGCTTCATCTTGCATGTGGTTTACAGTGCGATCAACTTCAACGCGAAGCTGGTTACGCCATGCTGATAGAATTTTATGGAAATGCTCTAATTGAGCTTCGCCCATGTATTCTTCGCCAGCTTTTTCCTGATAAGGTTCAACCCCAGCAATAGCCAGGATGCCTAGTGATTTTTTAACGTTGGTCTCTGGCATATAGCATCTCCTAATGTACCTAATAACCGTCACTGGTTAATTTTGGGCGGTATCTATACCAGAAAGGTTACGATGTGGCAATTACTGTATAACTTCAATTCTACGTCAATGTGAAGAAAACGGCATTTTTTATGTCAAATGCTGAAATTGTATACAGTCGGTAAGATTTATTTCGGTTGCGTTAATGGTGGCCCGATAGCAAATTATTTCGACACCAGCGGTGAGAGCTTGTTGTAATAATTGGGCATATTCAGCATCAATATGCTGTGCAACATCAACCTTTTTGATACCAGTATGTAACACTGCAAAAAACAGTATAGCGCGTGAGCCCAATTGTGCCATTTGCGTCAGTTCGCGTAGATGTTTCTGACCACGAGTTGTAACGGCATCAGGAAAGTAACCTTGGCCATTATTCGCTAATAAGGTCACGCTTTTTACTTCAATATAGCAGGCTGGGCGGGTTTGTGATTCAAGTAATAGATCGATACGGCTATTTTCAGTGCCATATTTCACTTCGGTTCGTAGCTGATCATAACCGCTGAGCTCTGGTATGCGTTGCTGTTCAATCGCTTCTTTAACAAGGTGATTGGCTTGAACGGTATTAACGCAAATCCAATCATTAGCTGCAGTGTGTGCCAGTTGCCAACTATTAGGATATTTACGCTTTTTATTATCAGAGGTTGAATACCATACCGTGGTGCCGGGATCAGCACAGCCAGTCATTGCTCCAGTGTTAGCACAGTGAATCGTTCTAATCTCACCATCATCTAAAGTGATATCAGCTAAAAAACGTTTGTAGCGTTGAATTAAAGTGGCAGCTTGTAGTGGTGGGTCAAACTTCATTATCGCCTCGTGCATCGATTATTATTTTTAGTTGCGGGGTGGCTTTCGTTACAATGTGATTTCGTTTTGATCATGACATAAGGTGGCACCATTGTCACAACTCCCAATTGATGAGGTTTTAGCAACCTTATTTAGCGCGTTAACTCACCATACTCAAGTGATTTTAAAAGCACCACCGGGAGCGGGTAAATCAACGCGGTTGCCGTTGGCGCTATTAGATAAAACCGTTATTCAAGGACGGATCATCATGCTTGAACCGCGACGGTTAGCGGCAAGGAATATTGCCGGCTATCTGGCGCAGCAATTGGGTGAACGTGTCGGACAAACCGTTGGCTTACGAGTGCGAGGTGAAACTAAAGTCAGTGCGCAAACACGGCTAGAGATTGTCACCGAAGGTGTGATGACGCGCATGTTGCAGCACGATCCTGAACTCGCAGGCGTTGGGCTGATTATTTTTGATGAATTTCATGAACGCAGTATTCATGCCGATACCGCGCTGGCGTTAGCGATTGAAGTACAACAAGCACTACGAGACGATCTGCAGTTATTGGTGATGTCTGCCACCCTAGATCAAACCGCGTTGGCACAACTGTTGCCAGAGGCCTATTATGTCGAATCTCAAGGGCGTTGCTTTCCGGTTGAGTATCGCTATCAAGCAGTGAATGATCCGCGCGATATGGTTGAGCAAATGGCGGTCGCGATTAATCAGTTGTTAACCACAGAATCAGGTTCGGTATTAGTTTTTTTACCCGGCGTCGGTGAAATTAAACGCTTGGCACAAACATTAGCCACGCGTTTAACGCCAGCCAATAGCAAGATCAATATTTGTCCCTTGTATGGTCAATTACCGATTGAGCAACAGCAACAAGCGATTAATCCAGCGCCTGCTGGGCAGCGCAAAGTGGTACTGGCAACCAATATTGCTGAAACCAGCTTAACCATTGAAGGGATTCGACTGGTGGTGGATAGCGGCTTAGAGCGCATCGCACAGTGGGATCCTAAAACCGGAATCAGCCGCTTGCAGCAAGTACGCATAGCGCAATCCTCAGCTGAACAACGCGCAGGGCGTGCTGGCCGTTTGGAAGCGGGTATGTGTTTGCGAATGTACAGCGAAGAGTCACTTCAACGCCAACCTGCAACGCCGCAACCAGAAATCTTACGCAGTGATTTAACCGCACTGGCGCTGGATCTGATCCAGTGGGGGTGTCATGATCCACAAGATTTGCAGTGGTTAGATCTACCGCCAGCACTTGCTTTACAGCAGTCGCGGCAGTTATTACAGCAACTCGGTGCAATTGATGAACGTGGTCAACAAACGCCACGTGGTCAAGTGATGCAAACCTTAGGTGTTGATCCGCGTCATGGCGCGATGCTCGCGTTTGCAAAACAAATAGCACACCAACAAGCTGATACCACTATTTTGACCACCGCGGCGATGCTGGTGGCATTACTAGAAGATCCGCCTCGTGGTATGGATAATCCAGATTTAGCGTTTCAGCTGCATTTACTTGAAACTAAAAAACTGGCGAAAAGTCATGCTTATATTCAGCGTGCTCAACAACATCTGGCGACTTTAGGTGCTGCTAAACATAGTGAATTAAAGGTCAATAACGATTGGGCAGCGATAGTATTAGCGGTGGGTTTTCCAGATCGAATCGCGCAATCTCGTGCAGATGATGGCCGCTATCAATTAGCCAATGGCCAAGGGGTAATGCTTGAGAGCAGCCAAGGATTAGCGAGTCAGTCTTTGTTAGTGGTGGCTGATGTGGTTAAAACTCGCCAAGGTGATAGTCGAATCTTCTCGGCGATCAGTGCTGATTTAAACGGGCTACAACACGCATTGCCGAAGTTATTTAATCAATGTGAGTGGCTTGATTGGGACGATAAAAAGGGCCGTTTAAGTGCCGAGCATCGTACCTATTGCGGCAAGTTAATTGTTGCACGCAGTCTTGCAGCCACTCCCGATGCGACCTTAGCGAGTGCAGCATTGTTAAATGCAGTTAAGCGTAAAGGCTTGGCGGTATTAAATTGGACTCCAGCTGCGACACTGCTGCTGACGCGTGGTCGCTGTGGATGTGAATGGCTACCTGAGGTTGATTTTCCGCCATTGGATGAGGCAAGTTTATTAGCTAATGCTGAACAATGGTTATTGCCATATCTTAATGGAATTACTACCTTAAAAGGGCTGCAAAAAGTTAACCTGGTTGCAGCATTAGAGGCTTATCTCGGTTGGAATAAAAAACAACAGCTTGATCAATTGTTGCCAACCCATTATCAGGTACCAACAGGTTCAAAAATTACCATTCGTTATCAAGCCCAACAACAACCGGTATTAGCGGTTAAGTTACAGGAAATGTTTGGAGAGCCAACCACACCGACAATCGCTAACGGTAAAGTTGCTTTGGTATTAGAGCTATTATCACCGGCGCAACGACCGTTACAGATCACGCAAGACTTAGCTGGTTTTTGGCAAGGATCGTATAAAGATGTCCAGAAAGAGATGAAGGGCCGTTATCCAAAGCATCCTTGGCCTGACGATCCTGCGAATCATTGTCCAACCCGCAAAATCAAAAAATACCTTTAGCGATGCTAAACAAGTTCGATACCTGTATATATAATCAGTTATAGTTGCTAAGATCTTAATACTGAATCATAACAGCAGAGCTCAATCATGGACTCTGCTTACATACAGGAATAACGGTAGTTGATGCATTATGAGTAAGTCACCACAGCCCCCTAAACCACAGCAGAAGAAACCTGCCGCTGCACGAAAAAAGGCCGCTGTAAAACCAACTGCTAAAAAACAGCCTGCAAAAAAAGCAGCACCGAAAAAAGCCACATCTAAAAAAACAGCCTCTAAAAAATTCGCTGGATCGCATCCATGGTTACGCAAGCTTGGCAGTTTAGGGTTAAAAATGACCTTAGTAGGTGTGGCTATTTTACTCGTGATCGGTATTTATTTAGATACTGTGGTGCGTAATAAAATGGATGGCCCAATTTGGGATTTACCCTCCGTCGTCTATGGCCGAGTCTTAACCTTACATCCAGGCCAAGCGCTGACGATCAGTGATGTGCGACGAGAGTTAGATGTACTGCAATATCATAAAGTGCGTAGTCCGCGAAAAATGGGGGAGTATTCTGCTTCTTCAACTCGAATTGAATTAATTCGACGTCCATTTAAGTTTGTTGATGGTTCGCAACCGCAACAGCATGTGATGCTAACGTTTACCGGCGCTAAACTGGCTTCGATCGTTGATGTCACCACAAACCGACCATTAAAAACCCTTAGAATTGAACCTAAATTACTCGGTATGCTAGGGCTATCGGGCAATGAACAACGCATTTTTATGGCGCGGGATCAATTTCCTCCGCTGCTGATTGATGCGCTGTTAACCACCGAAGATCGTGATTTTTATGAGCATGATGGTGTATCGCCATTAGCGATTCTGCGAGCGATGGTGGTCAACCTTAAAGCGGGTCATACCGTGCAAGGTGGTAGTACCCTTACGCAACAATTGGCGAAAAATTTATTCTTAAGTCGTGAACGTAGCTTGTGGCGTAAAGTCCGTGAAGCCTATATCGCGGTGATTATTGATCACCGTTACAGTAAAGATCGCGTACTTGAAGCGTATTTAAATGAAATTTACCTTGGTCAAAATGGCGCCAAAGAAATACATGGTTTTCCATTGGCGGCACGATTCTATTTTGGACGCCCATTAGAAGAGCTACGGGTAGATCAATTGGCAATGCTGGTTGGAATGGTGAAAGGTCCATCGCAATTTAACCCTTGGCGTCATCCAGAGCGAACCCTTAAACGCCGTGACTTAGTATTATCACTATTAGCTAAAAATGATTACCTAACTGAAGCTCAATATGAACAGGCATTTTCTGAACCATTAGGGGTACAAAAAACCGCTAAAATAGCCAGTCGTCAACCCGCGTATTTTCAGCAGTTGCAGCGTGAGTTACAACTAGACGTTGGTGATATCTATAAATCAGGTAAAGGACTGCGGATTTTCAGTACCCTTGATCCGTTGTCTCAGCAAGCAGCTGAAAAAACCATTGCAACCATGGTGCCACGGCTAAATAAAAAAGCCGGAGTTAAAGTCGAGACAGCGATGGTGGTGGTTGATCGACAAGATGGTGCAGTGCGCGCGCTTATTGGTGGTAGTCGTCCCGGCTATGCTGGTTTTAATCGCGCTCTTGATGCTCGTCGTCAAATTGGCTCATTGGCAAAGCCGGCAGTGTATTTGGCCGCTTTGAGTCAGCCGCAAAAGTTTAGTTTAGCCACTACCCTTAATGATCAGGCGATTGTATTAAAGGGCAGTAAAGGAACGTCATGGCGACCAAGAAACTATGATCGTAAGTTTCGTGGTCAAGTACCACTCTATTATGCATTGGCATATTCATTAAATGTGCCAACAGTGAACTTAGGCTTAAAGGTTGGGCTTAATACGGTAATTAACACCATTGCTAAGTTAGGGGTTAACCGTGATCAAGTTCCCCGCTTACCTTCAATATTATTAGGCGCATTTAGCTTGTCACCGTTTGAAGTGGCGCAAATGTTCCAGAGTATTACTAATCATGGCCGTAAAGCGCCGTTGTATAGCCTTGATGCGGTAGTTGATAGTCAGGGGCGGGTGCTATACCAACATCACGCTCAGATTGAACAAGTCGTGCCAGAGCAAGCTGCTTGGTTAACGACCTATGATATGAAAAGAGTGGTTAGCCAAGGAACAGCGCGTTTTCTACAAACGAAATTTAGTTCAGCTAAATTAGCCGGTAAAACAGGTACTACCGATAATAATCGTGATAGTTGGTTTGCTGGTGCTGATGGACGCGAAGTTGGCGTGGTGTGGGTTGGGCGTGACGATAACACGCCTGTACGTTTGACGGGCTCTAGCGGCGCGCTACGGGTTTATGCTGATTATCTTGCTCGTCGCCAACCATTACCATTAAATATCGGCTGGCCGCCTTATATCACCACGGTTAAGTATCAACGCACAGCTAATGGCAGTTTGCGGTTTGACTGTAACGGCAACGTTGCCTTACCTGCGTGGGATAAAAATGGGGATTTAAAGGCTAAGTGTCAGGACAATCAGCCCGCAACGTGGATCAAGCATATGTTTGCGGGTTAGTAGAAGCTAGGTAACAGCAGGGACGAGTATTCGCGGGGCGAGGAAGAGCAGAAGCTAGGTAATGGCAGGGACGAGTAAGGGCTGTAGCAAGATTATTATTGACAATGATGTTGCAGGTGCTGAAAATTTCGAACCCTCGAACCCTCGAACCCTCGAACCCTCGAACCCTCGAACCCTTTTCTTCAGACGAAAAAAAAGCCTCATCAAAGATGAGGCTTTCAAAAGATGGTGCCGACTACCGGAGTCGAACTGGTGACCTACTGATTACAAGTCAGTTGCTCTACCTACTGAGCTAAGTCGGCACACTAAATTCTTTTTAAATAATGAGCTGACTCATTATCTTTAATATGGTGCCTCGAGGCGGAATCGAACCACCGACACGAGGATTTTCAATCCTCTGCTCTACCGACTGAGCTATCGAGGCAGAAGTAGTGATGGTTAAGTCTCTACTTTTGCATTTCTTACCGAAGTAAGAGAATAAATGGTGCCGACTACCGGAGTCGAACTGGTGACCTACTGATTACAAGTCAGTTGCTCTACCTACTGAGCTAAGTCGGCACATAAATTCTGTAATCTCTTCGCTCTATTGAGCTAAGAAATAAATAGTGGCTCCCTCTACTGGACTTGAACCAGTGACATACGGATTAACAGTCCGGCGTTCTACCAACTGAACTAAGAGGGAATTAACTTTTACTATTTAACACGATAAATCGTATCAAATTTTAATATGGTGCCTCGAGGCGGAATCGAACCACCGACACGAGGATTTTCAATCCTCTGCTCTACCGACTGAGCTATCGAGGCAAACACAGCAATTAAATTGCTATTTTGCATTTCTTACCGAAGTAAGAGAATAAATGGTGCCGACTACCGGAGTCGAACTGGTGACCTACTGATTACAAGTCAGTTGCTCTACCTACTGAGCTAAGTCGGCACATAAATTCTGTAATCTCTCCGCTCTATTGAGCCAAGAAATAAATAGTGGCTCCCTCTACTGGACTTGAACCAGTGACATACGGATTAACAGTCCGGCGTTCTACCAACTGAACTAAGAGGGAACAGATTTTGTCGTTGCTTGGCACCAAACTTCAAAAGAGAAGAAATGGTGCCTCGAGGCGGAATCGAACCACCGACACGAGGATTTTCAATCCTCTGCTCTACCGACTGAGCTATCGAGGCAACGGAGCGCATTAAAAAGGTTTTTGAGCTTTTCGTCAATGGTTTTTTTTCAAATAGTTATCAACATTATCTTTTTTACTCTGATTGCTGTTATTTTGCGCTTAATTGTTGGGTTTTTCGGTGTTTGTCAGTCACAGTGGAAGATGCTAATTATGTGGTAAAAGCGTTAAGAAAAAGTATTTGATAAAAAGTAGTGGTGGCATACAAGTCTAATTTATCGTCATTCCCGACAGTGAATGCCCGCGAGGGCGATAGGGAATCTACTATTCGCGAGTTGTAGATTGATTATTTTAGCTGATGTCTTTTAGGCTCAATAACGCTGTGAATAGATCACGGAGAATAGGCAGTGATAGACGGATTAGCTGTCCGCCAAGCTTCTCATAAAGTGTCGCCAACTGAACGAAGATAGAATTATCGTGATGGTATAAAAACCTGATCAATGCAGTTTTGTTTTGCCAAAATCGAGACGAAAAAAAACCTTGTCTTTCGACAAGGTTTTCTTGTTTGGCTCCCTCTACTGGACTTGAACCAGTGACATACGAATTAGCAGTCCGCCAAGCTTCTCATAAAGTGTCGCCAACTGAACTAAGAGGGGATTTCACCAATCGACAGACGAAAAAAAACCTTGTCTTTCGACAAGGTTTTCTTGTTTGGCTCCCTCTACTGGACTTGAACCAGTGACATACGGATTAACAGTCCGGCGTTCTACCAACTGAACTAAGAGGGAATTAACTTTTACTATTTAACACGATAAATCGTATCAAATTTTAATATGGTGCCTCGAGGCGGAATCGAACCACCGACACGAGGATTTTCAATCCTCTGCTCTACCGACTGAGCTATCGAGGCAAACACAGCAATTAAATTGCTATTTTTGCATTTCTTACCGAAGTAAGAGAATAAATGGTGCCGACTACCGGAGTCGAACTGGTGACCTACTGATTACAAGTCAGTTGCTCTACCTACTGAGCTAAGTCGGCACATAAATTCTGTAATCTCTYCGCTCTATTGAGCYAAGAAATAAATAGTGGCTCCCTCTACTGGACTTGAACCAGTGACATACGGATTAACAGTCCGGCGTTCTACCAACTGAACTAAGAGGGAACAGATTTTGTCGTTGCTTGGCACCAAACTTCAAAAGAGAAGAAATGGTGCCTCGAGGCGGAATCGAACCACCGACACGAGGATTTTCAATCCTCTGCTCTACCGACTGAGCTATCGAGGCAACGGGGCGCTATTAAAAGGGTTTTGAGCCTTTTCGTCAACCCTTTTTTTAATAAAAAATGATTATTATGTTTGAGTGTTGGCTTTTTGTTCGTTGTGGCGTGATTTTTTACTTTTTTTAATGTTTTCCGCCGTTTGAGTCTCGGCGGAATATCTCTTTGATCTCAATATTATTTTGTTGGTGGGGTATAACCATCAATCACCACATCTTTACCTTCAAACAAAAAATTAACCATTTCTGTCTCAAGTAATTGGCGATGTTCAACATTCATCATATTGAGTTTTTTTTCATTAATCAGCATGGTTTGTTTTGCTTGCCACTGTGCCCATGCTTGTTTTGAAATACTATCAAAAATACGCTGGCCAAGTTCACCTGGGTACAATTGAAAATCTAGACCTTCAGCATCTTGTTGGAGATGGACACAAAAAACAGTACGGCTCATGGAATATTCCTTATGTATGTATCATTAAATCACAGCGAGAAGGGCTGTATTTATAATTGCGGTAATTTTTATAACTGCAGTGTTGTTTATAACAGCAGTATTATAGCAATAGTTATACCAGACTCGACCAGTAGCGGCTAGGGTCGAGGCTGGAATAACAACCGTGTCATTAATGTGGGTTACATGCTGAGCTGGGTTAGTGGCTAGCTAGCATTGCTAGGGTGATCGCCACCGAATTATCAGCCGTTATTTGCTTTAATTTAGGGTAGTCAAAGTGTGCTGAGCCATCGGCTTTGTCTGAAATAGTACGAATAACAACAAATGGTTTATTAAACATAAAGGCAACTTGTGCTACTGCTGCGCCTTCCATTTCAATTGCCATTGCATTGAATTCATTATGAATAAAGTTCACTTTTTGTTTATCAGCAATGAACTGATCGCCGGTTGCAATAACGCCTTGAAAAACCTTTTTGTTATCAAGAACCTGTTGCGCTGCGGCAAAAGCTTGCGCGGTTAATTGCGGATCCGCATAAAAGTAACGATCATCAAATCCGTCCATATGACCTGGTTTATTGCCAAAAACAGTTAAATCAACATCATGTTGTACCAATGCGGTTGATACCACCACATCAGTAGGTGATAGTTCCGCTGCTGCCGCGCCTGCAATACCGGTAAAGATTAATTTATCGACCTTAAATTCACGTATTAAGGTTGTGGTGGTAACGGCGGCATTGACTTTACCGACGCCCGAGCGAGTAACAACAACCGAGTGGTTACCGATTTTGCCTTGATAATACTGATGTTGACCAATCGTAACGGTGTGCTTGTTTTTAATATGAGGCAGTAAATTGGTAATTTCAGCATCCATTGCGCCAACAATGGCAATCGTTTGCTTTGCAGAGGCGCAAAAAGAACAACTAGCGAGTACAGCAGCAAATAAATAAGTGAATTTTTTCATAATATCAGTGAGTTTATTTGTAGGTTAATAAGGCCGCGATAGTAACTAGTTACATTTTAAAATGACATCACAAATCGGGTTTTGTGAGCATAAAAATGTAACTAGTGATAAATGTATTTATAACTACAACTATAGGTATAACAATCCATCAAGGATCTTTTGTACCGGTGCTGCTAAACCAATTTTGGCAGGATCATAGAGATCATACCATTGCCCTTGGCGCTGATGGATCACATCAGGAAGAGTGTTTAAAGTGAATAATACTGGCACAATATCAAGGTGGTAATGGCTGAATGTGTGTCTAAATGCGATTAACTGTTGCTGACTGGCAATCATGGTTTGCGGCTGGCCTAGTTGTTGCAACAAAAGATCAGTGAGATCGTCGCTATCATGCTGTGGAAAGCACCATAAGCCGCCCCAAATACCCACTTGAGGACGTTGCTCAAGCCATACTTTGTCGCCATAACGTAAAATGGCAAACCAAGTTTGTTTTTCTGGCATCACTTTTTTGGGTTTCTTGCCCGGAAATTCACTTTGTCGTTGTTGTGCTTTGGCAATGCATTGCGCTTCAATAGGGCACAAATCGCATTTAGGTTTGCTACGAGTACAAATCATAGCGCCCATATCCATCATTGCTTGGTTGTAGCGCTCAACACCAATCGCAGGGGTATTTTCAATCGCTATCTTCCACAACGCATTTTCAACCGTTTTTTTGCCCGGCCAACCTTCGATGGCATAACAACGCGCTAAAGTACGCTTAACATTGCCATCTAAAATAGGATGATGCTGTTTTAACGATAGTGATAACACTGCGCCTGCGGTTGAACGGCCAATACCCGGCAGGGCTTCAACTTCCTCAATGGTGGTCGGAAATTCACCATTATGCTCAGTGACAATTAATTGAGCCGCTTTGTGAAGGTTACGTGCGCGAGCGTAATAGCCCAACCCGGTCCATAAATGTAACACTTCATCTTGCTCGGCTGCGGCAAGATCTGCCACGCTAGGGAAGCGCGCCATAAAACGTTCAAAGTAAGGGATCACTGTGGCAACTTGAGTTTGCTGCAACATGATCTCTGATAACCATACTTTATAAGGGGTTTTTTGGTGTTGCCACGGTAGGGTTTTACGGCCGAATTTATCATACCAAGCTAAAATAGCGTCGGAAAAAGCAGTACTCACAATGGGCTCACTTTACTAAATAGACATAATAAAAATGTCATGTTGGGCTTTATTATCGAATGAAGTTGCGGAAAGTTGGAGTCCGTGGGGACGATCCCTTATACTGCAACTCATTAATGTAATGGCGTCTATAATGACGTTATTGACTAAGATTGCATCATAAACTGGCGATTATCACAATTGATAGACTTGAATTGAGTCTATAACTTTGGATAATGCCGTTCCGTTTCTTTTTTTGTTTGGATAGTTAGCATGAGCGAAGTTTCAAAAAAGTCAGGTGACGTAACCCTGACTGAATTTACCGATGAAGGCAAAATGGTTCGTAAGATCCGTAGTTTTGTTCGTCGTGAAGGCCGTTTAACCAAGGGCCAAGAAAATGCGATGGAAAAAAACTGGCCAGCTATGGGTATTGATTTCGCCACTGAAATGCTGGACTGGACACAAGTCTTTAACCGCGAAGCGCCAGTTGTATTAGAAATCGGTTTTGGCATGGGTGCATCATTGGTTGAAATGGCACAAGCGGCGCCAGAGAAAAACTTCGTTGGTATCGAAGTTCACACTCCAGGTGTTGGTCACTGTTTAATGGGCGCTGAAGCGGCCAACTTAACCAACTTGCGCGTAATGTGCCATGACGGTGTTGAAGTATTTGAACACATGATCCCTGATGGCAGCCTTGATATGGTGCAGTTGTTCTTCCCTGACCCATGGCATAAAGCGCGTCACCATAAGCGCCGTATCGTTCAGCCTGAATTTGCTGAGATGCTACGTAAAAAGCTTAAAATTGGTGGTATTTTCCATATGGCAACAGACTGGGAAAACTACGCAGAGCACATGGTAGAAGTAATGGATGCAGCGCCAGGCTATAAAAATACTGCTACAGATGGTGCTTACATTGCACGTCCAGAAGATCGTCCTTTAACCAAGTTTGAAGCACGCGGTCATCGCCTAGGTCATGGCGTATGGGACATGAAGTATATGCGTACTGAATAATTGCAGACATTGCAGTGACTATCGATTAGGGTAGCAGCTGTTATTGCGTTATTTATTTAGAAAGCCAACTTTTGTTGGCTTTTTTGTTATTGGAGATGAAGTAAATGAAGCCAACAGAGACCTTACTAAAAGGCATTTTAGATGAAGTTAGACCTTTGATTGGTCAAGGAAAAGTGGCTGACTATATTCCTGCGTTAGCGGAAGTTCCTGCGAGTAAATTAGGCATCGCGGTGTGTTATAACGATGGTGAAATTATTCAAGCAGGTGATAGCCAAGAAAGTTTTTCTATTCAATCGATCTCCAAAGTTTTAGCGTTAACACTGGCAATGTCACTCTATGAGCCAGAAGAATTATGGGCGCGAGTTGGTAAAGAGCCCTCAGGTCAGGCGTTTAATTCGATGATTCAGCTCGAGTTAGAAAATGGTATTCCGCGTAATCCGTTTATTAACCCAGGTGCGATTGTTATCTCTGACATGCTTTATAGCCGCCTCTGTGCGCCGCAGTATCGAATGTTGGAATTAGTGCGTGAATTATCCTGCAATCCACACATTGTATACGACAAAGTTGTAGCTAATTCAGAGATGCAACACAGTGATCGTAATGCTTCAATTGCTTATTTAATGCGTTCATTTGGCAACTTTAATAATGAAGTAATGCCAGTGCTAAATAACTATTTTAGTTATTGTGCTTTAAAGATGAGTTGTGTTGATTTAGCACGAACATTTTCTTATTTAGCAAATAAAGGTCAGCCTTTAGGTGCAAAAACGCCAATTATTAGCCAAACTCAAAGTAAGCATATAAATGCATTGCTTGCGACATGTGGTTTATATGATGGTGCTGGAGAATTTGCTTATCGGGTCGGAATGCCGGGTAAATCAGGTGTTGGTGGCGGTATTGTTGCCATTGTGCCTGGAGAGATGACTATTGCAGTATGGTCGCCAGAGCTAGATCCATCAGGTAACTCATTAGTGGGCACTGCGGTATTAGAAAAGCTTTCAGAACGGATTGGACGTTCTATTTTTTAATGGGTAAATGCAGCGGCTAGGTGCAGCTACCCACTTTAAGAAGGGAAGTTGCATGAGATTAAAAATAATCATGAGTACAATTGGTAGTAGTGGTTTGATGTTGCTATTTAGCTCAACCCTTATCGCTGGCGAGTGCGAGCCACAATGGCACAATAGTGTCAGTATCAGCGATGATAAACTGACGCTATCACAATCTAAGCAAACCTTTGTGATCAAAGATGATGGTCAGTTATATTTTGATATTCACAAAGTTAAACTCGACCCAGACCAAACGCAGTTATTAGTGCAATATTACCAAACCATTAATAATGATCTGCCTTATTTGCTGTCGCATGGGCAGCATGTAAATACCAAAGTGTGTCAGTTTGTCAATCTACGCATGCAACAAGAGCGCCAAATAAGACAACATATTCCCGCGCTGAAAAGCTGGGAAAGCGTTAATTTATTATAACGTTACACTTGATAATAACGCTCATAAAAAAGCGAGAGACAAGAGGTTAAATGGTTAAATAACCGTTAACGACCAGCCCTCGCTTTTTTGTTGGTAGCATCATTTAGCACTTAGATTATGCTAACCATCATCTTCAACAAATGCAGCCAGCAAATCATTTAAAAATAATTTACCGTGTTCAGTGATCTGCCATTGATCGCCATTATCTTGTAAATAATTTTGTTCAAGCGCCCAATCGATATTGGCAGCAATGGTTGTTAACGGTAAGCCAGTACGATCGATAAAGTCTTGCTTTGGACAGGCTTCTAATAATCGAAACCGGTTCATGAAAAACTCAAACGGTCGTTCACTGTCAGCCACTGCCACTTGTTCACTCAAATAAGGCTTATCCGCTTGTAAATATCCACGTGGATGTTTGACTTTCACCGTACGCACAATACGGCTATCATCAAAGCTGATCTTGCCATGGGCGCCACAGCCTATGCCTAAGTAATCGCCAAAGCGCCAATAATTAAGATTATGTTGGCATTGCTTATTAGGCTTACTGTAGCCAGAGATTTCATATTGCTGATAACCAGCCGCAGTTAATAACGCATGTCCTTGCTCAAAAATATCCCATAAGTCATCGTCATCAGGCAATGTTGGTGGTTTTGAGTAATACAGAGTATTGGGTTCAATCGTTAGCTGATACCAAGATAAGTGCGGTGGATCAAGTGCGATCGCTTGCTTGAGATCACTGATCGCATCAGCAATAGATTGATCAGGTAAGCCATGCATCAGATCGGTATTAAAACTGTTTAATCCCGCTGACTTTGCCAGTTCAATTGCTTTAATTGCTTCATCGCGGCCATGGATACGGCCTAAACGCTGGAGCTTGTCGTTTTGAAAACTTTGAATGCCAATTGAAATTCGGTTTACACCTGCTTGGCGGTAGCCTTCAAAACGTCCTGCTTCCACTGTGCCTGGATTGGCTTCCATAGTGATTTCAATATTGTCACTAAAAGGAATGCGAGCTTCAATGGCGCGCAGTAGACGACCAATTTCAGCTGGCGAGAGCAAACTAGGCGTACCACCACCAATAAAAATTGAATGCAGTGGTCGCTGACTGTTAACTAATTGGTAGGCCATTAGATCGGTTTCAAGATCATCAATTAACGCATCAATATAATCAAGTTCTGGCAATTCAGTTTTTAGCGCGTGCGAATTAAAATCACAATAGGGGCACTTTTGAACACACCAAGGAATGTGAACATATAAGCTGAGTGGTGGAGGAACAAGCATGAGTTAGCCTTTTAGTGCACTGAAAAGTTGTTGAAGTGCTTTGCCACGGTGTGACAGCTGCTTTTTACGACTTGGATCTAATTGCGCTGAAGCACATTGATCTTCTGGCACCCAGAAAATAGGATCATAACCAAAGCCATTATCGCCATGACGCTGCGTTAAAATGCTGCCTTCCCATGAGCCATGACACACTAACGGCGTTGGATCATTTTCATGGCGCATCATCACTAATACACAATGAAAACGGGCACTGCGTTGTGCTTCAGGTACACCGTCCATTGCCGCTAATAGCTTATCAATATTTTCCGCATCAGTGGCACCTTCACCAGCAAAACGGGCTGAGTAAATACCCGGTGCACCGTTTAAAAAATCAACCTCAAGCCCTGAATCATCAGCAATAGCTGCGCAGCCCGTTTCTTTAGCAGCATGGCGCGCTTTGATGATCGCATTTTCAATAAAAGTGGTGCCGGTTTCAGCCACTTCTGAAACATTGAAATCGCTTTGAGCGACAACATCAAACCCAAAGTCAGCAAGTAGGGAAGCCATTTCTTTTACTTTGCCTTGATTGCCTGTTGCCAGTACTAGTTTGCTCATATTGATGCCTTTTAAAAACCATAATTCGCCAATAACCGCTATGATAGCCGTTGTGGGTATAATAACAACGCTGAGGCTGAAAACGGTTCGTTATCACTGAATAATGTTTGGTTAAACTTGAACTGATGAGGCTTATTTTGGTGATGAATATTTACCACAAACTTAAACTCAGCCTGAGGTGGATGCTTAAATTGAGCGAGATAATAAATTTTATAGCCTTCTTGAATACGTCGAAATCGCAGCCGTTTTTTTTCACCAAGACCGCTGAATATTTTGCCATCGATCTTGGTGTTTAGGCTTGGTTTACCTGCTTGCTCTGTATTAAATACGCTTACCTTCATTAAGGCATAACATTGCTTACGTTTGATACCGTAAGTGGCTGCAATTTTATCGCTGATAAAGGTGGTTGGAATAACTGAATAACGGACTTCAAGTTGTTCAAATTGGTGGCTGTGATCAGCATAACTGAGTTGGCTAATCAGTAATAATATTACACATAACAGGTATTTCATATTTAGAGCCATAAAGTGCCATTATTTGTTGGCGCAGTGTAATTAACTCTGGCTTTCAAGATAGAAATTTATTGCGGTTATTATCGTGGAGTGAGATTCAGTGATAAAAAAAGCGAATATTATCGAAATATTCGCTTTTTAGCTGTGGGCTAGTGGTTGATGTTATTGCATCAGGCTCGCAATCGGTTCGGGGATCTGTTTAGGATCTTCAATGCGAATTTGCTTGTGACGGCCTTGAAAGCCTTTTTCCACATGCACTAAACCTTTAGCAACCTTGAATTGCTTAGCTAAAAACTTGGCTAAATGGGCATTAGCTTTTCCATCAACGGGTGGCGCTGTAATGGCGATTTTAATTTCATCGCCATGTAAGCCAACAATTTGATCGCGACTGGCTTTGGGTTGAATGTAAAGTCGAATAACCACATCATCCCCTTGGCGACAGACAGCATTAACACTCATAACTGGAACCAAATCGGCCCAATTAAATCACCCATCAAATAGTTAGCAAACTGCAATCCTAAGAAGATCACTAGAATACTTAAGTCTAAACCGCCCATTGCCGGTAGCACACGACGAATCGGTGCCATTAGAGGTTCAGTTAGCTGATGCATCACATATTCAATTGGGTTACGGCCTTGGCTGACCCAGCTTAAAATCGCACGAATTAATAGTACCCAGAATAATAATCCGCCCGCAGCTTTAACCAGTGCTAATAAACCTAACAGTAAAAAGCTAGGACTAAAGGCAAACGCACCGCCAGTTAATGCTAGTTGTAGCAAAATAAATTTGGCTACACACAATACGTAACCAAATAAAATGGTCGCCATATCAAATGATCCAATAGATGGGATCACACGACGTAATGGCGCTACAACCGGTTGGGTTGCTTTGACAATAAACTGCGAAAACGGGTTATAAAAATCTGCACGTGACCATTGTAGCCACACCCGTAACAACACAATCATGATATATAAATCAAATACTGTGGAGATTAAAAAAGCCATTGAATTCATAATTAAACCTTAAAACAATTGTTCCATTTCTTGAGCACGAGCAACCGCAGCTTGCATTGCTTTAGCCACTATTTCTGTTAAATGATGGTGGTTGAATGTATTAATCGCTTCTGCGGTGGTACCGCCTTTAGACGTTACTTGTTGGCGTAATGTGGCAAGATCCGTTTCTGGATTGGCTTGTACCATTTCTGCCGCGCCTAATGCTGTTTGTTGAACTAACAAGCGTGCTGTTTGCTCATCAAAACCTTGTGCCATTGCTTGTTGTTGAATTGCTTCCATAAACAAGAAGAAGTAAGCCGGCGCACTGCCTGCTGCGGCAATGATACCATTGATATCTGCTTCGTGTTTAACCCAGCAAATCTCACCAACAGCTTGTAAGAGCTCGCTAGCAAATTGATGATCTTGCGGTGCTAATGTCGATTCTGCGTATAAGCCACTCATGCCTTTACCGATTAATGCTGGTGTATTTGGCATTACGCGCACTAAATGCAGTTGGCTATCAAGCATGGTTGCTAAGCGAGCACTATTGATACCAGCAGCAATTGAGATCACTAATTTATTACTGAAGTCGACCGCTTGCAATGGCAAACATACATCGGCCATTAATTGTGGTTTTACTGCCAGTACCACTACGTCAGCTTGTTGCGCTGCGCGCAGGTTATCACTGTCGGTATTAATACCAAAATCATCCTTTAACGGTGCCAGGCGAGTTTCACTTGGCGCTGTCGCCGTGATTTTCTTAGCATCGTAACCACTGGCAATTAAGCCAGCGATGATTGAACGTGCCATGTTACCGGCACCGATAAAAGCGATAGAGCGCTGTTCCATGTAATATCCTTTGCTGTTGGTACGACACTCAAGAGCTAGGCTGAGTCGTTAACCGTTATTTATAAACTATTATTGGGCTTGGTTGCCATAATCACGCGCACCAAACAAAGCAGTACCAATACGCACCATGGTACTCCCTGCTGCAATTGCAGCTTCCATGTCACCACTCATGCCCATTGATAGGGTATCAAGTTGCGGGTGGTGTGGTTTAAGTTGTTCAAATACATCCGCTAATGCTTTAAAAGCTGCGAATTGACTATCATAATCGGTTTCGGGTTGCGGAATCGACATTAATCCACGTAAAACTAATTGTGGCATGGTGGCAATCGCTGCGGCGAGTTCCATTACCTCATCAGCACTAATCCCTGATTTGCTGGCTTCACCACTGGTATTAACTTGTAATAGCACATTTAATGGTGCCATGGTGGTTGGGCGTTGGTCATTTAAACGGGTTGCCGTTTTAAGACGATCAATTGAGTGTACCCAATCAAAATGCTCGGCAATCGGGCGCGTTTTATTGGATTGAATCGGGCCAATAAAATGCCACACTAATTGCTCTGCCGCAGGGTGACTCGCAAAATAATTGACTTTATCGACCCCTTCTTGAACATAATTTTCACCAAAGGCAACCAGACCTGCATCAATCGCTTGTTCGATCGCAGCAACGGGCTTGGTTTTACTTACAGCCAACAGTTGCACCGAATCGGCGGCTCTGCCGCATTTTTCAGTTGCTAGTGCCATCTCATTGATGACCTGTGTAATATTTTGCTTAATACTGTTCATAATTGATTCTTGAGGAAAATGTATGGATATCACCGAATTACTCGATTTTAGTGTAAAGCATAACGCATCAGATCTGCACCTTTCTGCGGGCGTTCCACCAATGATAAGAGTTGATGGTGATGTGAGAAAGCTCAGTTTACCAGCTTTAGATCATAGCGAAGTCCATCGGTTAATATTTGATATTATGAACGATGCTCAGCGTCGAGAGTATGAAGAAAAATTAGAAGTCGATTTTTCTTTTGAATTACCCGACATTGGTCGCTTTAGGGTTAACGCTTTTCATCAGTCGCGTGGCTGTTCAGCTGTGCTGCGTACCATTCCGATCCATATACCAACTTTAGCCTCACTCAATGTACCTGAGGTTTTTTATGATATTGCTCAGCTAAGTCGTGGTCTGGTGCTGGTAACGGGTGCGACAGGTTCTGGTAAATCAACCACTATTGCCGCCTTAGTAGATTACATCAATAGTAACTATCAACGCCATATTCTGACCATTGAAGATCCGATTGAATTTGTTCATACCAGTAAAAGTTGTTTGATCAACCAGCGTGAAGTGCATCGCGATACCTTAAGTTTTCAAAATGCGTTGCGATCATCATTACGTGAAGATCCCGATGTGATTGTGGTGGGGGAATTACGCGATCAAGAAACCATTAGCTTAGCCTTAACCGCAGCCGAAACTGGCCACTTAGTGCTTGGCACCTTGCACACTAGTTCGGCGGCGAAAACGGTTGACCGTATTATCGATGTTTTTCCTGGTAGTGATAAATCGATGGTACGCTCAATGCTGTCGGAATCATTACGCGCAGTAGTAGCGCAAAATCTATTGAAGTGTACCTCCGGTGGCCGAGTCGCCTGTCATGAAGTGATGATGGCAACCCCTGCGATTCGAAATTTGATCCGTGAAGATAAAATTGCCCAGATGTATTCAATGATTCAAACCGGCGCGTCCCTTGGAATGCAGACCATGGAACAAAGCGTCAAAATGCTGGTGGCACAAGGCATGGTCGAATCAGAAGAAGGACGTCGTATTCTTGATAGCAGTAAACGTGGGTTTTAATTAAAGGAATAACTGATGACCTTAGACGACATTCTTGAGCAAATGGTGGCTAAAAAGGCTTCCGATTTATACATCACGGTTGATTGTGCGTGTTTATTAAAAATTGATGGCAATCTGCATGATGTTGGCGAAGTGCTCGATCGCGATAGGGTAGATAGGTTATTTGATCAAGCTATGGATGCCAGCTTGCGCCAAGAATTTATCACCACCAAAGAAGCCAATTTTGCGTTAGTGCGGAATGGATTCCGGTTTCGTGTTAGTGCGTTTTGGCAACGAGAATTACCGGGAATGGTGATCCGTCGCATTGAAACTCAAATACCACAAATGGAGGATTTACAGTTACCGATTGATATGGAGCGACTGGCATTATCAAAACGTGGCTTAGTGTTAATTGTTGGCGCAACCGGATCGGGTAAATCGACCTCGATGGCGGCAATGACAGGCTATCGTAATCAGCATCGCAGTGGTCATATTTTAACGGTTGAAGATCCGATTGAATTTGTCCATCAACATAACAAATGCATTATCACTCAGCGCGAAGTTGGGCTTGATACCGCCAGTTATGAAGTGGCATTAAAAAACTCCTTACGCCAAGCACCAGACATGATTTTAATCGGTGAAATTCGTACTCCTGAAACCATGGAATATGCGATGAATTTTGCTGAAACAGGCCATTTATGTATGGCAACGTTGCATGCCAATAATGCTAATCAGGCATTAGAACGTATTTTGCATTTAGTGCCCAAAGAGCGCCGCGAGCAATTTTTATTTGATCTGTCACTCAATCTTAAATGTATTTTAGCGCAACAGTTAGTGGCTGATGCTAACGGTGTCGGTCGTCATGGCGTGTATGAATTATTGCTCAATACGCCACGCGTCGCGGATCTTATTCGACGCGGCGATCTGTATGAAATTAAAGATGTGATGGCGAAATCAACCGAAGCGGGAATGATTACGTTTGATCAATCGCTGTATCAGTTATTCAGTGAAGGTAAGATCAGTGAGCAAGATGCGCTGCACCACGCCGACTCAGCTAACGATTTACGGTTGATGATCAAAGTCGGTGATCCTAGCTCCAAACCGTTAAATAGTTTATCTGGCGTTACGCTTGATAAATAATAATGCTCATGATGATCCTTTTGCTAAAGGATCATCATGATACAATTGACAATAATTACTATCAGTTAATGGTTTTTAATTAAATTGTTGATTTTAAATTGATTTTATTTTTTATGGATAACGCTAATACCGTTGTTTAGTTCTTGGGTTTAAATGATCAAAAAGCTGTACAAGCTGATCAAGTGAGAGATTACGTGGCTTGATAAAACGATATAAGCGCCAAGGAAAACCGCTGTCAGCTTTGTGATGATCTTATTAACTAAAGCTGTACCAGCCAAAAAAAAGACCAGCTCCACATGGAACGGGTCTTTTTTTATCTTTTTACAGTGGAGTCATATTCAATAAATAGCGGCAGATTAAGCGCCGTATTGACGTTCAAACCAGCTTTCTAAAATAACCACAGCTGATTGTGAATCAATGTTGCCTTTGCTCAATGAGCGGTAACCACCGCGTTCAAATAACTCCGATTTCGCTTCAACAGTGCTTAAGCGTTCATCGTGTAATTCGACCGCATAACCAAAACGACCATGAATGCGATTAGCAAATTTCTTCGCTCGTGGTGCAATGGTTTCCAGTTCTTTACCATTGAGATCTAATGGCAGACCAACGACGATTAAATCGGGCTGCCACTCTTTAAGGATTTTTTCAATATCATCCCAATTAGGAATACCATCTTTGGCTTTTAAAGCGGCTAATGGACTCGCTGTGCCTGTGAGTTCTTGGCCGATTGCAACCCCAATACTTTTGGTGCCGTAATCAAAGCTTAATACGCTACGAGATTGACTCATGCATGACCTATATCTGATGATAGATTCGCAGGGCTAACCCCTAATATTGCGATGGCTTGGTGCCAGCGTTGATCTATCGGAGTGGAAAAAATAATGGTGTTATTAGCCTCAATTGTCAGCCAATTATTGTCGGCTAATTCTTGCTCCAGCTGACCTTCATCCCAGCCTGCGTAACCGAGTGCTACAATAAATTGTTGCGGTGCTTGTTGAGTGCCAAGTTGCGCTAAAATATCCAGTGAAGTAGTGACGGCAAGTTGCGGTGTAATTGTAATGCTGGAGTCATAACCGGCTTGAAGTGTGTGCAGTACAAAGCCGCGATCCTCAGCAACTGGGCCGCCATTGAGAACTGGGTATTCAAGGCTTAATGGATCAACTAAAGGCAGTGTGCGTTCGACATCAATTTGCTCAAGCATATCGGCAATTGAGATTTCAATTGGCTGATTGATGATGATACCCATCGCACCTTCATCATTATGCTCACACACATAAATCACACTGTGTTTGAAGTTTGGATCTTCCATAGTGGGCATTGCCACTAAAAAATGATTGGTCAGGTTCATTTACAATACCATTAAATACATGTCAGCACCGTTGATGGTGTTGATAGTAAAAAGCAGCGATCACATGCAATCGCTGCGTTGTTGGTTTGATTATGGCTGATGTTTAGCGCTTAGGTGATCTTAGTTAGCGTTAATTCGGCGCTCAATCGCATCCATTAGTTTACCTGTGATTGAAATATCAAACGCAGCTTCAATTTCACAGATACACGTTGGGCTAGTAACGTTAATTTCAGTTAACTTGTCACCAATCACATCAAGGCCAACAAAGATTAGGCCTTTTTGTTTTAAAATTGGGGCCACAGTTTCAGCGATTTTACGATCAGTATCGCTAATAGGGCGTGCTTCACCACGACCACCGGCTGCTAAGTTACCACGGGTTTCACCTTTAGCCGGAATACGCGCTAGGCAGTATGGCATTGGCTCACCATCAACCACGAGAATACGCTTATCGCCATTACTGATATCAGGCACGAAAGTTTGTGCCATGCAGTAGTTTTCGCCCATTGCGGTCAATGTTTCAATGATCACCGATACGTTAGGATCATTTTTCATTACGCGGAAAATAGACGAGCCGCCCATGCCATCAAGTGGCTTTAAGATCACATCACCGTGCTGTTGGTGGAACGCTTTTAGTTTCTCAGCACGACGGGTCACGATAGTAGTTGGGGTTAGCTCTGGGAACCATGCTGTAAATAGTTTTTCATTACAATCGCGTAGGCTTTGTGGCTTGTTTACGATCAACGCACCGTTATCTTCTGCACGCTCAAGAATGTAAGTCGCATAAATGTATTCAGTATCAAACGGAGGATCTTTACGCATTAATACTGCATCAAGATCCGCGAGTGGAATCTCTTGCTCATTATGGAATTCAAACCAATCGTTAGGATCTTTTTTTACTGTTACCGTACGAGTACGTGCAATCGCAACACCTTGCTCTAAAGAAAGATCACTCATTTCCATGTAGTGTAATTCCCAACCACGACGTTGTGCTTCCATCATCATGGCAAAGGTCGAATCTTTTTTGATATTGATAGACTCGATAGGGTCCATCACAATACCTAGCTTGATCATTGTTTTCTCCTGCTTAACTTAGCCTAGATCACCAAAACGAACTTGGAGTGCGGTAATGGCTGTCATTGCGGTAGTCTCAGTGCGTAATACACGTGGACCTAATAAAATTTCATCAAATTTATATTGCTCAGTCATGCTGATCTCTTCAGCAGACAAGCCACCCTCAGGTCCAATTAATAACCGTACTTTGGTTACAGGGGTAGGAAGGGTGTTAATAGAATAATGTGCACGAGGGTGTAAGTTTAGTTTTAAACCATCATATTCTTCAGCGCACCATTGCTCTAGTTTCATCACCGGACGAATGGTTGGCACAACATTACGGCCACATTGTTCACAGGCTGCAATCGCGATTTTTTGCCATTGCTCAAGTTTCTTTTCAAATCGCTCTGCATTGAGTTTAACGCCACAACGCTCTGAAATAAGAGGGGTAATAGTGTTAACACCGAGCTCAACCGATTTTTGAATGGTGAACTCCATTTTGTCACCACGTGAAATCACTTGGCCTAAGTGAATATCAAGTGGTGATTCAATACTATGCTCAATACGGCTTTGAATCTCAACTGCAACCGCTTTTTTGCTGGCGCTACTAATAACAGCGGGGAATTCAGCATTGCTGCCATCAAACAGCAACACTTGTTGCCCAACTTGCATTCGCATAACACGACCAACATGGTTAGCCGCATCGTCGCTAAGCATAACCGTACCTTGGCTTGGTAAAGGTTGTGGATGGTAAATTCGTGGAATTCTCATGATGCGGTCATCTGTAGTAATGGTTGAGTAATACCAGATATTACCACGGTTAGCAGCAGAGGGAGGGCAAAAGTTAATTGCTAGTCAGTAACAACGAATTGTGGTCGTTAGAAGAAGAGAGTGACCATTAAGCGACAGTTTTAAACACTAATGGTTGGCGACATTTACGGCAATGATAACTGGCTTGACCACGGTTAACTTTATTGTGACGACGAATAGTTAGTGGGTATTCACTACATGGGCAGTGGTAAATATAACTTGTTCCTGCGACTGAGCTAACATTAAAATTATGGGTGGTTTTAGGCGCAACATTAAACACTTCAGTCATGATCAGTTGCCATTCTCGACCATGAGGACGCACGCGGCCAAATAATTTAAATACCACTAAATGGGCAACTTCATGGGCCACCACTTGATTTAAAAACGCTTCTGGATTTTCAGCCAATAGAATTGGGTTGAAGCGTAGTTCCCATTTTTGTAAGTGCGCAGTACCGGCAATTTTTCCACGTTGAGTAAAATTAACCGCGGGCAGTTGCAGTCGTTTATTGAGGCGTTGATTGGCATGTTTGATGCAATGTTCTACGTGAGTAAGTACTTGCTTTTGTAGCGGGGTCATAGCGTGAAATATCCTAGATTAATCGGTCACCGAGTAGGGAATAACTACCGCAGACTATACACCGCAGGATAAACATTGACGATTATTTTATTTTAGATATAAAAAAAGGGACGAATAATCGTCCCTTAGTGTTTGATAATCTTAAATTTATTATTATTTAAGTTTAGCGAACTCGCGTAATACGTCTACTTTGTCAGTTTTTTCCCAAGGGAACTCTTCACGACCAAAGTGACCATATGCTGCGGTCTTTTTGTAGATAGGTTGAAGCAGGTTTAGCATTTCTTGTAGGCCGTATGGGCGTAGGTCGAAGTGCTGACGAACAGCTTCAATAATAATATCTTGATGTACTTTTTCAGTACCAAACGTTTCAATCATGATAGATGTTGGATCTGCAACACCGATAGCGTATGAAAGTTGAATTTCACAACGCTCAGCCATACCAGCAGCAACAATATTTTTCGCTACATAACGTGCTGCGTATGCTGCTGAACGGTCAACTTTTGATGGATCTTTACCAGAGAATGCACCGCCACCGTGACGTGCTGCACCGCCGTAAGTATCAACAATAATTTTACGACCAGTTAGGCCACAGTCACCCATTGGGCCACCGATAACAAAACGACCGGTTGGGTTGATAAAGAATTTGGTATCTTTACGTAGCCACTCTTGTGGTAATACTGGTTTGATGATTTCTTCCATTACAGCTTCACGTAGATCCGCTGTTGAAATTGAATCACTGTGTTGAGTTGATAGTACAACTGCATCAATACCAACAATCTTACCTTGATCGTATTCAAACGTTACCTGAGATTTAGCATCAGGACGTAACCAAGGTAGCGTACCGTTCTTACGTACTTCCGCTTGACGTTGAACAAGACGGTGAGAGTAAGTAATTGGTGCAGGCATCAATTCTTTAGTTTCGTTAGTTGCGTAACCAAACATAATACCTTGGTCACCAGCGCCCTGCTCTTTAGGGTCTGCTTTATCAACGCCTTGGTTGATGTCTGGTGATTGTTTACCAATAGTATTTAGTACTGCACAAGAATTAGCGTCAAAGCCCATATCAGAATGAACGTAGCCAATTTCACGTACTGTTTCACGAGTGATTTCTTCGATATCAACCCATGCTGAAGTCGTTACTTCACCACCGACCATTACCATGCCAGTTTTTACGTAAGTTTCACAAGCAACACGCGCTTTCGGGTCTTGCTCTAGAATTGCATCCAAGACTGCATCTGAAATTTGGTCTGCAATTTTATCTGGATGTCCTTCCGATACTGACTCAGAAGTAAACAAGTGTTTAGCCATTAGTGATCTCACTTATATTCATAAATTTATTAGAACGGTAGCGGTAATACTGATACTGCATTGCATTCCATACGTTTATATGTATGGAGCTACCTCCGTCTAGACGTCTATAATACCCCGACCAGTTATAAAATCAACAATGTAATCTGTAAGGATTTAGTCAAAACGCTAACTTATTCAATATTAAGCTATTAATTTTACAGACATTGGTTGTCAAAAGCGTTATTGGTGTAAGTTGCATAGTATTGAATAAAATAGCTTTTTTAAAAACGAAAACGTTTGCAGTCGGCTGCCTCTATTTGAGACAATACTCAAACGCAATTAAGTGACTGCCAATAAAAAGCAGCCACTATTTTGACGGCAATTATTATTTTATGACTATTTGGAGCAGATATGTCTTCTAGCAATGCGGTGTCTCGTAAAGAACTGGCCAATGCAATTCGTGCACTTAGTATGGATGGTGTGCAACAAGCGAACTCAGGTCACCCTGGTGCACCGATGGGAATGGCAGATATTGCTGAAGTATTGTGGCGTGATCATTTGAATCATAATCCTCACAATCCAAATTGGGCTGATCGCGATCGTTTTGTACTATCAAACGGCCACGGTTCAATGCTGATTTACTCGCTGCTTCATTTAACAGGTTATGATTTATCGATTGATGATCTGAAAAACTTCCGTCAATTACACTCAAAAACACCGGGTCATCCAGAATATGGTTATGCACCGGGTGTTGAAACGACCACCGGCCCATTAGGCCAGGGTATTACCAATGCAGTTGGTATGGCATTGGCTGAAAAATCAATGGCAGAGCAATTTAACCAGCACGGCCATGACATTGTTGACCATTACACTTATGCCTTTATGGGTGATGGCTGCATGATGGAAGGTATTTCTCATGAAGCATGTTCATTAGCTGGTACTTTGGGCTTAGGTAAGTTAATTGCTTTTTGGGATGACAACGGCATTTCTATTGATGGTGAAGTAGAAGGCTGGTTCTCAGACGATACTGCGAAACGTTTTGAAGCTTATGGTTGGCATGTAATAGCCACTGTTGATGGCCACGATGCTGAGGCAATTAATGCCGCGATTGAAGCTGCAAAAGCCGAAACCACTAAGCCAACCCTTATTTGTTGCCAAACTATCATTGGTTTTGGTTCGCCTAATAAAGCCGGTTCGCATGATTGTCACGGCGCACCACTGGGTACTGAAGAAATTGCTGCAGCCCGTGAGTTCCTCGGTTGGAACCATGGTCCATTTGAAATTCCGACAGAGATTGCGGCTAATTGGAATGCTACTGAAGCGGGTAACGCTAAAGAAACAGCGTGGGATCAAAAGTTTGCCGCTTATAGTGCTGCTTACCCTCAATTAGCGGCTGAATTTAGCCGTCGCATCAATGGTGAATTACCAGCCAACTGGGAAGCTGAAACATCAAAGATCATTGCAGATCTACAAGCAAAGCCAGCCAATATTGCCTCACGTAAAGCGTCACAAAATGCACTTGAAGCTTATGGCCAATTATTACCTGAGTTCATGGGCGGATCGGCTGACTTAGCACCGTCTAACTTAACCATGTGGTCTGGTTCTAAATCACTCACACCAACAGATGCATCAGGTAACTACATTCACTACGGTGTGCGTGAGTTTGGTATGACAGCTATCATTAACGGTATTGCGTTACATGGTGGTTTTGTACCTTATGGTGCAACCTTCCTAATGTTTATGGAATATGCTCGTAATGCGCTACGCATGGCAGCGCTAATGAAAGTGCAGAACATTCAGGTTTACACTCATGATTCAATTGGTTTAGGTGAAGATGGTCCAACGCACCAACCTGTAGAGCAAGTCGCATCATTGCGTTTAACTCCAAATATGAGCACTTGGCGTCCTTGTGATCAGGTTGAATCAGCCGTGGCTTGGAAATACGCGATTGAGCGTAAAGATGGCCCTACAGCGTTGATTTTCTCACGTCAAAATCTTGATCAGCAAGATCGTAATGCAGACCAAGTAGCGAATATCACCAAAGGTGGCTACATTCTTAAAGATTGTGCCGCTGAGCCAGAGTTAATTCTGATCGCAACCGGTTCTGAAGTGGGTATCGCCGCGCAAGCATATGCTGAGTTAACCGCTGCTGGTCGCCAAGTCCGCTTGGTTTCAATGCCTGCGACTGATTTATTTGATAAGCAGAGTGCGGCTTACCGTGAAAGTGTATTACCTGCAAATGTAACCGCACGAATTGCGATTGAAGCCGGTATTGCTGATTACTGGTACAAATATGTTGGCCTTAACGGTCGCATTATTGGTATGACAACCTTTGGTGAGTCAGCACCAGCAGATGAACTATTTACTATGTTTGGCTTTACGGTTGAAAATATCGTTAATAACGCCAATGAGTTACTAGGCTAGTTATTCGCTTTAGCCCCATAGTTGAAGGTCGCAAATTGCGGCCTTTTTTTATGGTTGTAAGTGGGGGATTCGTGGTGAAAACGAGTAGTTATTTACTTAAAAAATACATTAAAAAAACTAATGCGAAGTGGTTGTTTTTATCATTTTTCAAGTTAACTAAAATATCTATAATGAGCCCCATCAAAACACGACCGCAAGCCTTATAGATTCAATGGATAGGCGATGGTTGTACTATTTAAAACTGAGTTTATTGAGGAAAAAGAAATGACTGCTATCGTTAATAAAATTGTTGCACTTTACACGCCTGTATTCGCTTCTATGTACAAAAGCGGCAACATGACTAAGTAAAGTCAACGTTAGGGCTTAGCCTTAACCATTAAAAATATTTCCTAAGAAGGCTTTGAACGAATTCGTTCAAAGCCTTTTTTCCGTTTATGACTCAAAATAGCGAATCCTCAAAAACAGCTAGCACTTAAAACCATACTAATTAGTTATATTTCTATATAAATCCATACTGAAAGCGATATGTTTTGCTGACATTTGTCAATTGTTCACATTATGGGATTATTTTTCTTTCATTGATATTTTTTATGATTAAAATAAACTCATAAGTTTACTTTTTCGAGAATGATAATGAAAAAAGCTATTTTAGGGTTATTGCTTGGTATGGTTGCGCTAACGTCTTTACCGAGTCACGCAAATGATTGGGGTCGTTGGGGCGAAACTAAAAAAGGCCGTGTTGAGAGCGCTCGAATTTGTGGTAGCAATGGCTACATCTTTAAAGTACGCGATTCTTTTTATGTTGCTAAATACCAATCAGGTAAACGCTTTGCGGTTGGTGTTCCGGTTAAAGCCCGTTTTGGCAAAAATAAATGGCTACGTGTTGAAGGGCTTAAAAACGACGGTAACTACTTAGTTAAGCGTAAGTACTACAGCCTCGCGAAAGCAAAAGCGAGCGCATGCGGTCTAGCTTGGTAATAACGTTAACAGATTCTAAGACAAGGCCGTTTAACGGCCTTGTTTGATTATGGTTGTAATATAATCCGCCCGCTAAATAACAATCAAAATTCTCCAACGCCGCATATAAAAATACCGCCTCAAAAGGGCGGTACTTAACAAAATGTCTATTTATACGTACTAGAGTTTGTCTTATCTCATTTTCGATAAAATATGTACTAATTATTTTTATATTTAAGGTGGTCATATAGACAGGCTAGCTTTCTATATTGTGTTGATTTCTTACCATTAATTTCATTTTTATGATCAACTAAATATTTTTGTAAAACATCCAAATCAATATTTTTTTCTTGAATAAAAGGAATGAAATCTACAGATTGCTCAAATGTCATTGTTTTGATTAAATCAGTTATTGTTTTAAATTCATGATTCTTTTCATATTTAATTTTATTGTTTTTATTTCCTGTCAACTTATCTTTTATATTTATCAATGCCCACTTATCTAAATTTTTGTTATATATGGATTTTTTATAATCATTGATGTTTCTAATGCCTACTTGATTCAAGTATTTCCATGTTGGTATGTATGGTGATAAATGGCCAATTTTCTTTGGTATAACAATATCTAGAATCTTTTCTCCATCAAATTTTACTTGTTCATATAAAACATCATTAATTAAATCAGAAATTGTCAAACCTTCATATCCAATTTGAGATAATCTATGTTGCTCTGCGACACCAACACCAACAACAAATTCAACATCTGAAAAATCATCAATCTGATCTATTCCTATAACACAAATTTTCTTCTCATTTTCAGGGGTGTTTGTTTTAACTAGATTGTAAAATTGCTCTTTAAAATGACGCAAAAAACGGACGGGAATTTTTCTTTTTGTTGCAATAATAGATTCATATACTTGTGAAAAATCATCCGTTTTAATCAATGTTATCGGAATTTGAACATCATCAATAGCCATGACAGTATCTTGAATACTATCTGCTTTATCTTCTGGGTCTAATCTCTGTAGAAATAATAAATTATTTCTTAGTTTTTGAATGTTATTTGAACCAATACATTTAGCGATAGAGCTAAGTAACGATTTAATATTTGGATCTGATAATGAATACCCAATAAAAATTACTGGATGCTCAACAAAAATAGTAATCAATTTTGAGGCTAAATAGGGGTTTCTGTCATTAAAATCTTTATAATCAGAATCAGTTAAAACTAACGAATCAGGTATTTTTCGACTTCCGTGTATTTTGTATATTTCCCCAATATTTTGCGGATTAGAAAATAAAAGCTCTGATTGTCCTGTATAAACACAATAATCAGGAAAAAGAGATTCTAGATACATATCCCAATTAGTTGTTATTATTCCATCAACATTAAGTTCTGAGATTGTTTCTATTTCTTTTCTATATAATTCGTTTAATTCATGATTAGTATCTAATGTCTCAAGATATTTAGATATTTCAATTCTTAAAGCAGTAGTTTCATCTTTAATTTCATGTGAATGTTGCAATCGACTTTGTTCATATTTTTCATCAACCCACCAATGCTCATTAAAATCCTCAGCTATTAATCTAGCTGCAAGTGGTATATCACCCCGACCTTTTGCTATGTAGTATGTAAACGGTTTTCCTGTGGTGCAAAATCTAGATAGCAACCCTTTCCAATCATCTAAATTTAGATATCGTTTTGAAAAACCAGAGCCAATAAAAAGAAATGGACCAGATGATCTATCTTTAAAATTTTCAATTAACCTTTTTTTTATTATAGTCATGATGATTTATGCGCCATAGTATTCATAATCAAATGATTATAAAAATAGCCAATATAATCAACAAATAACTTTAAAAGCATAACATTATCGTTATGTATATCATATTTAAATTAATCAAAGAGGACGTCAGCCTCTTTAAAAGTATTTTTTGTCAATACGTTGTATTTAACAGTATGCATCTAATCCGCACTTCGTGATCAGTGTTCGAGGAATAATGTTAGCAAAGCCGATGTTTTTATAACTGTTATCGAGCTAAATCAGTTTAAAAGTGGGGTTATGAGGTTGTTAACCAAGTTACGACCCACCGCAATTGCTGCTACTCACCCCATTTACACCCAATCAACTAAAACCCCTCATAACTCATATACTCACCATCGCGACAACTACCTTGCTATTCCTCGACCCTCAAAACCTCACTCCTGCTTTTTCTATTATTCCCATCTGGCAATAATCTTTTGTATTTTAGTGGTATTGTTGTTTTTGGCGTAATTATTGATAATAACCCCATCGAAACGCACAAGGCGTTCACAAATATCAATACACAAGGTTTTATTACTCATGAAAACAGTTATTAAAGCAGCCATCGCCACCGCTATTATCGCTATGTCTTACAACGCATCAGCAAAAGATGGTGCCTTCACAGGTAATGTACAGTTTGAAAAAGCAGCCGTTAATAGCCTAAATGCTGGACACTACCAAAAGCAAGGTACCGCAGAGCGTTCACACTCTGGTGTGGTATTTACCCAACCTAAAGCGCACTTAAGCTTTGCTGAAAAATTGCTATCAGCGGCAGATAAATAACCACAGATAGCAGCAGCTAATGCACTCAATATGATTATTACGTATGAGTAATAGTTATTTGCTTTTTAAGTCTATTGTTTGTTTTTCTGTAAATGAGAAGATGATCACATCGACATCAACACCACCAATAACAACAAATAACAATAAAGATGTGGTGTCGGTAACACTCACTTTTATTTCAATCGCTATAAAAATTCCGGCTTATGGCACATGCGGTAAGCCAACATAAATTAATAAATATTAACGGAGCTTCATTATGAGCAATGTATTCTACATGCCACCTGTAACACTAATGGGTCCTAACGCTATTCAATCTCTAGGTGCTGAATTGGCATCAAAAGAGCTGCAAAAAGCCCTAATCGTCACAGACAGTGTATTAGTTGAAGTGGGTTTAGTTAGCAAGCTCACTGACGAGTTAACTGCTCACGGCCTTGAGTACACTATTTACGATGGTGTACAGCCAAACCCAACTGAGAAAAACATTGAAGATGGCCTTGCGCTTCTTGCACAAAGCCATGCTGATTTTGTGATTTCATTTGGTGGTGGTTCATCTCACGATACTGCAAAAGGTATCGCATTAGTGGCAGCGAACGGTGGTCATATTCGTGATTACTCTAAAGGTGTTCACTTATCGAAAAAACCACAACTTCCATTGGTAACTGTGAACACAACAGCGGGTACTGCTTCAGAAATGACAGTATTTGCCATCATCACTAACCAAGAAGATGAAACCAAATACCCAGTAGTTGATAAGCACTTTACGCCAATTATTGCAGTGAACGATTCAGAGCTAATGGTAGCAATGCCTAAGTTCCTAACTGCTGCAACCGGTATGGATGCATTAACTCACGCGGTTGAAGCCTATGTTTCAACAGCTGCAACACCAATCACTGATGCATCAGCGATTAAAGCCATTGAGCTGATTGTAAACAACCTAGAAACAGCTGTGAACGACGGTCAAAATCGCGCAGCACGTGATGCAATGCAATACGGCGAGTATCTTGCTGGTATGGCATTCTCTAATGCTTCTTTAGGTTACGTTCACTCAATGGCGCACCAATTAGGAGGTGTTTACGACCTGGCTCACGGCCTATGTAACGCTATCCTATTGGCAGAAGTTTCGCGCTTTAACGCCAAACAAGTACCAGAACGTTTTGTTGATATCGCTAAAGCTATGGGTATCGACACCGCAGCGGCCTTTTTGAGAGGTTAATTACCAATAGTTAAGGTAATTACATGCGTGCTTTGAAGATCGCTACGATTTCTTCTAGGCTCGCTTTGCGTGGGTTCGTTAGAGAACACGCATCGTTTAGAGCGTTTTGCGCCATGAACGCTAGCTTATCTTCAGTGACACCCAAATCAGCTAGGCGTTGCTTGGTACCTA